>CAZOGU010000007.1:6934-68209 GCA_964579625.1 uncultured Pseudobdellovibrionaceae bacterium | reverse complement strand
ATTTTGCCAGAAAGGATTTTTTTTCAACGTCCGGACGATGAAACAATATATGATAATAAAATTCGCGCCAGGCGATTTCCTTCAGATACCGCGTGGGACCATCTTCTCTTTTGTAGTTGAGCTTTTGCAACCCCAGAATCGAAATCATTTGCGATGACACAATCGATCCATTTTTTAAAAACAACGACAATCTAGAGGTTCCGTGAACCGAGGGAATATCACGTGTCTCTTTGTAGCTTTGAATTCTGGTTTTAAATTCCTTCGCGACTTCGTAGGCCTGGCGACTTCCTGCCTCGGGAATAGGAATCGTGACAGATGCGTTATTTTTTTGAATAAAGCTCTCCAAGGAATCACGATAGGGCGCTTTTGATAAAAGACTTTCCCATGTGACAGAAAAAAGGGGCGTATCCGGTTTTTTTTCGAGATACTGAAGTCCTTGCTCCTGGTCTTTGATTCTTTGTTGAATAGGTTCCGAAGCTAAAAGATCAAACCACTTTTTCGCAAATGGAGAATAGACCTGATAAAAATCACCCGGCTGAGTTTTAAAAAGCTCATGGGGTTCGATCAAAAGATGATCACGAAAACTTTGTACTTCGATATTGAGCTCTGAGAATTTTTTCTCCATCGCCTCATCACGGGCTCGCGCAAATGGTTCGTAGTCCCGAGAGTAGGTGATCAGTTCGACAGATTCTTTTTGGCGAAGAGATTCGATGATTTTTGGAAGTGCGTCCTGGGGAAGTGCATCCACCACCAGGAGATCCCCGCCTTTTTCGCGCATCTCGTTCTGCAAAGCCTGAAGTGTTTTTAAAAACAGAGCAAAACGATTGTGCGAAAAGTCCTTTCGAGACAAAAAAACAGAATCAAAACAAAAGATCCCTAAAACGCGCCCGTGATTTTTTTTCCAATTGTATTTGAGGGCCGTATTTCCGGCGATTCGCAGATCGCGCCGAAACCAGTGAAGGCCCAGAGATTTTGCAGGGCTCACGGAGCACCAAGCCCCAAAAGATGAGACATTTCTTTAAAATTAACCATTTGGAACATCAGCATTTGCTCGAGCACATTGTGAGCCTGCTCCGACATCTTTCGAAGATGCTGCACGCGCTTCGGGTTTAAGGGAGAATCCGCAGGCACCGATTTATCACCGAGGGATTTTGAGGCTTGAACAATCATCTGCAGCATTTTTTTCTCGCGCTGGCGAAGGACATTGCAAATCACTTCCACCATATCAGGATTGGAAATATATTTTTGAGTCGAGGGGCCAGACTTTTCCACTTCCAGAATCACATCGTATTCCAAAAGATCCTTAATGCCTAAACTGATAGCTGCTTTTGAAAGCTGCAGTTGCGAAATAATAAAATTAGCATCCACCGGATCTTTGGAAAGATAAATACACGCCCAAATTTTTCCATGGACGGATTTAAATCCCCAGTATTCCATAAAAGAGCCGACACTCTTAAGGACAAGATAGTAATCCGAAGGCATTTCGGCCTTTTTTTTGATTTTTTTTGTTTTAGGGCCAGTTGACATAGATCGACTATAATAAAAGTTTACCTCAATGTAAACTTTTATTATAGTCGAGAGAATGTCGACTCCACTTCTTCTGACGCAGATATTTTGTTGTTTTGCTTTAACGGGTTTGATTTGGCTTATTCAACTCGTTCACTACCCATCTTTTGAGTTCGTGGACGGCTCTTTTTTAGAATTTCATCGTTTTCACAGTCAGAGAATCTCGTGGATTGTGATCCCGTTGATGCTTGCCGAGCTGGGGTCGGCTGTCGTTTTAGCTGCTCACCATCCGCAACGCTATTGTTGGAATTTATTGGGAGTTATTCTTATTTGGCTCTCGACTTTTTTCTGGAGTGTTCCTCTCCACAATCAACTCTCTCAACAAAAGGATCTTTTGCTTCTCTCACAATTGGTGTGGAGCAATTGGCCACGCACTTTTCTGTGGAGTTTGCGCAGTGGTTTCTGGATCTATGAGCTCGCTCAAAGATGCCAATAGCTCTCTTAGCTCTTCTCAGTCTATGGCTCCCCCTGAGTGCTGTGGCGCAAATGGGGCCTGGCTTGGGCGGACCGCCCAGTTTATTTTCTGCAGAAGGCTTGCTGGGCGCACAAAATACCGCTGAAGGAATCGAAAAACAGTTTCTTCTCTCAACGGGATTCCCTCTCGCAAAGACAGAATCGTTATCGATCTTTTCTCAACTCAACTATCAAAGCCTCGCCCTTCAGAACCCCACATTTCCTTTGTTGTCTGCAACTCATTTTGAGTCTCTGATTCTTTCGGTCAACGCCACCTATCAACAGGAAAGTGGCAATGGTTGGCTTGTTGGAGGAAGTTTTGACTCGGCTTCGCGAGACAGGAACAACGCGTGATGATTACGATCAAGATCGACGTTTTGCCGATTATGCTTCTTTTTTGCTCACCCTTAGAATTGTGCGGTGATCTGTTCCATTCTTTTGCGATTCACTCCCAAGTCACTATAACCTGTACGTGAAGATGAGCGAAAATGAATCACTTTGTTTTGCGGATCTAAGTAAAACTCGACGTCGTCAATAAATCCAAAAAGAGCGCTTTTAAATGTAAAGTGTAAAAAGTTTTCGTCTTCTCTTTGCAACGACGTTCTGGGAAACGAAAGAACAATCTCTTTGAGGCGTTTTACAGACGAAGCCACATCCCCCTTTAACTGGAGAGGTAACATCGAATGACGCCGGTCCTGACTCGTGGTGGAAACACAATTGGGCTTATCGGGGCAGGGCTTCAGTGGGTTCGATAAAATCATAGTTTATAATCTTTACACCGGGTGTATTTATCATCAAGTAAAAACGGCAAAATCCATCGTCCCTCGAAGCGTGAGTAGTCCTCTTTCCTCTTTTGTTTTATGACTTGGACAGGTTTTTCAAGACCGTTCTAAAGAGGGGTTCACTATATGACATATCGCTTACTTTCTCTCACTGTTCTTCTATTGGCTTTTGGTTCAGCTCAAGCCGTCGATCGCAATCTGATTCCGTTCGAGCTGGATGAAAAAAGTTCGAGCCGCTATTCCGTATTGCAATGCCCCGCAAGCGATGAAGCCCTTAAAGATTTTCGCACCAAACTTCTTAAATTAAAAAATGCGATTAAAAAAGAAGCCAATTGTGATGGCATTTCTCAAAGCGTCGAAGGTCTCGCAGATCTGGTCACGAAAGATCGTGAAAACTTTTTGGCTTTGATTTCCAAAGGTCAGGTCGAAGGGCTCACCACTCAGGAGCAATCTTCCATCGAAAACTATGTAACGAATCTCACAGTTAAGACATCCAACCTGATCAGTGTTCTTACTGGCAATGATGGTTGCTTTGACGAAGACAAAAAAGGCCAATCCACGGAGTTTATTGCCAGCCTTATCGGCGAGGGATCTAAAATTCTTTCGGTGATTGGTGGCCCCCAAATTGGCGGTTTGGCCTCCATCGCAAGTGGCGTGATTACGGGTTTTTCCAATGCCGCAAAAGTGATTCGCGAAAACACGCAAGGTTATGATTTTTCAATCGATGACCAAAAGCTGGCGTACGCAGACAGTCTTTGCGCCTTGTTTGATTATCGCCGCGAGCTGGACAATCTCATGTACCCTTACGACACAACAACACGACTCAATGAATTGATTGGCGCTCTCAACCAACAGCTCTCAAAATTGAATCAAAATTGTGTGGAGTGCGCGGATATTATTCGTCGAGTGGATAAGCAAACAGCTTTAGCCACTAACAATGGTTTGATCGAATTGACCAGTATTGATCAGATCTGGCCAACCGCCTTTGAAAAAGAAATTTCTCTTTTAGCCCTTTCCATCGATGAACTGTATATCAACAAGGTTGGAACTCACACTTACCAGGCTTTAAAAACTCGCTCTTGGCTTCCGATCCGAGCGCGCACGGTGGAGTCCTCGGCTTTAACGGCTGATTTAGGTCTCGAGAACGTGCTTTCGGAGATTGATAATATCGAACGCTTTATGGTGGATGATGAGGCCGGCTCCTTTATGAAACAACTTGTAACAGATGTTAAAGAATGGCGGAGCAAGATCAATTCACTCATGTTTGCCGAAGGTGAATACCTTGCGATGGATTTGCGTTTCTATGT
The DNA here is from genome assembly GCA_964579625.1 of uncultured Pseudobdellovibrionaceae bacterium. Taxonomy (GTDB): domain Bacteria; phylum Bdellovibrionota; class Bdellovibrionia; order Bdellovibrionales; family JAGQZY01; genus JANPLN01. The sequence goes on along the minus strand of CAZOGU010000007.1, from coordinate 64,101 downwards.
TGAAGAACAACCTCTGTTCACATCCACGCTCATGGATCGCTATGGTGCGATTTTGGAAGCCCTAGAAAATGGAGCCCAACGAAGCAAGGACTCAAGAGCCAAGGCCCGCGTTCGTTCTTTTATGGCGAACTTTCGTTTGCTCTCGCAAGGGATGAATGTCGCCGTCGATGTGGCGAACCGTTATTGTACTTTTTTTGAAAACTCAAACTGGTATCGCTCCGGCGTTGTCAGACAATGTCCAAATGCCAACCTTGTCAATTTGGCTGACGAAGCCTTAATGTTTACGAACTATCGCCTTATGATGCCTTCGTACAGCGACTTGCCTCGTCCAAAACAAAGTGTTGAAACGGTAGAAGTGACCGCCGATTGGGTCGAAGCCTTGTCTCGCTCTGTCGAGGACATGACGAAACAACCCAACTATGTGAAGCGGCAAACCCCACCGCCTCTTTAAGTCATTTAGCTTAAAGGGCCACAAATCCCCTTATTTTCAAACTTTCGAATGCTCTAGTGCGTAAAGCGGTGGATTGTTCCTGAGTAGATTTTGTTGGCTGTAAATATTTGCTGCGCAGGAAATGTTTTTTCCTGCTGAGCTTCGAGGAAATCCTCTTTGATCACTGGATAAAAACCATAAGTTGGAATGCGTTTTCCGTCGAGGGATTCGATCATTATGCTGGTAGGAGAGAGCCACGTTCCGGTTTGAGCCGACGGATACTCTTTATTGATCTCTTCTTTCATGATTTTTACGTAGCTGCTTTGAGTGTCACTGGCGATATAGTTCCAACCGCGCAGCATTTCGATTTTGAGGTTGGGATCTTTGGCTTTTGTTTGCAATTGCTTAAGGAAAATTTGCGCATGGGAGTCGTTGATGTTCTTCAGATATCCTGTGTGGATCAGGCGGCAATCGACATAGGCCTCCGCTGAGTTGTCGTTGGATTCGAAGCCTGTCCAATGACAAGATGTGCGAAACATTTTTTCGGGGCCGTCGCGTTTATCGGGGGTAATGTCCCGACGCACTTGAGACCATTCTCCCGAGGAGTCCAATTCCCAAAGCAGATCTCCCCATGCGGATTGCTGAGGATAGACTTCTTTCACTGTTTTTACAAAGTTAACAGACGCGGGCGTGCGGACATGTTTATAAAACTGTGGTTCTTCGAAGGACCAATCACGAAACGGAATGATGGAGAGTTTTTGTAATCCTTGCGCCGCAATTTGCAGGGCTGAGATCTTTCCCAACTGATTTTCTTTTGGGTATGAAAGTTCCAAAGAAATTTTATAAATACTTCCTTCTTTTTTACCAAGAATGGACACGTCTTGATGAACAAAGGCTTTACCTATGGCTATTTCCGACATTCCTCGACAGTTTAATTCCATATCTACTTTGTATGGGACCGTATTGACGGTCTGCTCAATGGTGTTGAAGGATTTGATCTGACACTTTCCGGGATCTTTAAAATCTTGCGGTTCATGTGGTAAAAAGACAGCCATCAATTGATCCAAGTGCGACAGCAGGCGTGTGGCACTTTTGTGTTTAAACTTAAGCCACGCTCCCCCTTTTTGCTCGGCGCCAATAAGGAAAACATTTTTATTTTGTTTGCTAAAGCCGTATCCCCCCTCGTTGATAACCACTTGTGAAAGTGGATACATTTTGAGGGCCTCTTTGGTTTGACCATTTTCTGTGGCGAGAAAAACAAGATTCTTTAAACTCGGATTTTGCGAGCGACTGGCAAAGGCCATGGCCATCAACTGCATCACGCCGGCAGACTTCACATCGTTTTTTTGTTGTCCCCACATCGAGTTGGATTGACCTTCGGCGGCGACCATTTGGCTGTTGGCGACATCTGTTGAATGAACGATCAAGACATTGGGTCTTTTGGGATTTTTATCAAGAGAGGCTATGAGTCTTGCCGAGTTGGCCAAGCCCACTTCTTGATAAGCAATTTGCATCTCTTTGAATATGGCTTTAAAAAATTCCAAGCTTGATGCATGGGAATCCGTGAGTGAGTATGTGCGCAAACAGGTCGTAAACGCAAATTCCACGGCTTGCTGAGAAGAGTCGCTCCACGTTGTGCCCGTTTGTTTTGGAAGTTTTCTCAACAGTCGACCGCATTCGGTTCCTGAAGAAGACGCGGTCTGAAAACGATCAAATCCATCTTTTTTAACAATGTCACTTGAACACGAAACAACGAAGAGGACCAACAGCAGCTTAAAGTATTTCATATCTCTCCCTGGCATGAACAGCCTCGAAAATACCATTCTGTCACAGTCTCTCAGTGATTGAAACTCTCGCCTCGACGAATGTTTGTGACGTTGACTGAACGTTCTTCTTACGAGATAAATTCTATATGTCTGTGCGTGTTTATAAATTTGGCGGAGCCAGTCTAGCTGACACCGAAAAGTTAAAGTCTGTGGCTCTTTTTTTAAAAAAAGAAAAAGAACGCCATCGGGAGCCCATTTTGGCCATTGTCAGCGCCATGGGGAAAACCACCGATGACCTGATCGCTTTGGCCAAAAAAGTGAGCTCGGCTCCACAACGCCGCGAACTGGATATGCTGCTCACGGTGGGCGAGCGAACCTCGATGTCTTTAATGAGTTTAGCCCTCAATGATCTTGGAATCCCAGCCATTAGTTTTACTGGGAGCCAGGCTGGAATCATCACCGACACCGCCCACGGCAATGCCCGAATTTTAGAAACTCGACCTTTTCGATTAGAAAATCATCTTAACAATGGCGACACCGTTGTTTTGGCGGGTTTTCAGGGAGTGTCTGGAGACACCAAAGAAATCACTACTTTGGGTCGAGGGGGCACTGATACAACGGCAGTGGCCATGGCCTCCCACTTTCAAAGCCCTGGATGTGAATTTAAAAAAGATGTGGGTGGAATTTTTTCCGCCGATCCAAAAATTGTCGCAAAAGCTCAGCATTTGCCAAAACTCACTTTTAAAAATGTTGTCGACATGACTTTTTGGGGCGGAAAGTTTTTGCACTATCGAGCGGCTGAACTCGCTTCGTTTTTAAAAATTCCACTTCGTTTTTCGCACTTTGAAAACGAAAATCAATTTACAATCGTATCTGGAGATGACTCGATGTTAGAACAACAAAAAATTCTTTCGATCAATAGCCATAAAGATGTTTACGCGTGGACATTTCCGCAGATGACTTTGCCGCAAGCTCTTCAGTGGATTCACACCAAAGTGCAACAGCAATCTCTTCCCTCTCCGCAGATTCTTTCATCTTCTTCTGTCGAAAAAGGCAGCCGAATTTGGTTTGTTGGTGAAATCGGCGAAATGTCCGTGTCGTTACAACTTCCTGGTCAAAGCGAAAAAATGTCATCAGTCACAGCCACCTGCCAAGGCGCCGTGAGTTCAGATCTCCTCTACAAAGCCACAGATATTTTAGGAGATAAGGTGAAAGGTCTTTTGCAAGATACAACAAACTTAACGTTTATTGTGCTGCCCACTGATCGGGAGACTGTGATTCAGAAGTTACATTCAATAATTTAATATCAGGGCGATTCTTTAAACCTAGGAATGTGTCCATATCAATCCAACCCTTGCCTTTGTAATAGCGCTGAGGCTCATAGGGCAACCCTGTCGGACGATCCTTACGGGCTTGATAATCATCTATGGTGAGTTTTGTAATTCCTTTTTCACGAGCCCACGTTGCTGCCACTTTTTCTGCCTCAGGATAGGTTAAAATTTGGATCGTCGTGGGACCCTTTCTTATCTTTGGGTTTTTAAAAAAGTCAGCAGCCGACGTCCATTCTTCGTAGATTTTATCAGGATAAGGAGGAAGTCGCTGTGGTCTTTCTCTCCAGTTCTCGAACTGTTGCCAATTATTAATTTCGGCATCGAGAACGGCTTTTTGTGCCTCTTCATAAGTCATCCACTTGGTCTGTCCCAGGAAATCGTCCCAACCTTTCCAACCACTTTTCTCGTAGGCTTTGTCTGGTCTGGCTGGAAAATTTGTAGGTCGCTCACTCCAAAAGGTGTATTGTTTCGGAACCCAAAACTTTTTTTCACGAACAACTTCTCTCACTTCATCCAAAGTGGGTTGATGATTTTGTTCCTGATTTTTAATGCGGGAACTGATTCCTAAGAAGTCTTCTACAGAGGTCCAGCCTCGATTTTGATATGTGTGCTTAATATCTACAGGAACACCAGGCGGCCTTTTCCATTCTCTAAGGGCCGCTGATGAAGCAATGCCGTCAGCAATGGCTAACTTTTGAGTTTGTTCATAACTAAACCAGGTCGTATGCGCGAGTGTGACCTGTGAAAATTCGAGAACCTCTCCTAATGCGAATGCTTTTTCATAATGAGTAAAAATTCTGCGTAAGCCAGAAGGTGAGCCAGATGCGACTCCATATAAAATCGCATTCGACACCTGCAGTATGTCATCAAGACGCTCCTGTGAAAAACTAGAAATCGCAATACCTCTTTGATCAATATAAATGCCTTCTATAGAAAAATCTGGGTTTTCTTCGATATACTTCCGAAGCTGAGTAAAAACCACTGCACTTTGATTGGCACTGACTATCAAAATTTTAGATTGAGCGCGTTCCTCTAAAATTGGACGAAGATCGGTTTTGTAAAAAACTGTTTCAATCGCCACCGTGTTTTGTAAATCTTCGAAAGGGGTTTTTACATTTGATTCTGATATATTATTTTCTACGACAACTACCGACACGGAAGGTTCGATTGATTGAGAAATTCGAATTTTGAGAAAATTCGCAAGCGTCGAATAACTGATCGAGTGGAGAGGTACCACTTGCAGGATGCGCTGGGTTCCTTGTTCAAAGGCCGTGTTGAGCTTTTCTTGATCCGTGTGTGGGCGTGAAGTATTAAAGAAAAACCGGCAAAGTCGATCTTCGGCAAATGACTCAAAAGTGATAAAAAAACAGATTAAAAATGCTATTTTCGGCTGAAATAGTGGCCTGAATACGAAATATATAGATTTCAAAAAACGCTGACCCATACCGACTTATTTTTAAGCCTTTTCAGAGCAAAAATCAGATGTTTTATGGATTATGATAATTTTTACGTGTTTATTGTTTAGACAGGCGTTGATTCAAATAAAAAACCCGCTTGTAAGCGGGTTTTACGGGCGCTGTGCTGAAGATAACGAGGTTTAATGATTGGCTGGAGCGGGGCGACCTTTTGCAGGTGCCACTGCTTTTTTATCTGACTTCGCTTCCAACTTTATGTCGTCTCTATCAGCCTTTTCGGGCTTTGTCTCTTCTGTCAATTTAGCAAGAGCCAAGCCTTTGAGGGCGTAGATTTTATTGCGAATGTCATTCATCAATTTTGGATTCTCTTTGAGGAAGTTTTTCGCAGCATCACGGCCTTGGCCCATGCGCTCGCCATTCAGGCTGTACCATGCACCCGACTTCTCAACGATTTCAAACTTCACACCCAAATCCAAAACATCGCCTTCGGCAGAAATTCCTTCACCGTACATGATATCGAATTCGACTTTTGCAAATGGTGGCGCCATTTTGTTTTTGACCACTTTTACAGCTGTGCGGTTTCCGACAGTGTCTTCACCGGATGTGATCGCACCGATGCGACGAACATCCAAACGAACGGATGAATAAAACTTAAGAGCGTTTCCACCGGTTGTTGTTTCTGGGTTTCCAAACATCACACCAATTTTCATACGGATCTGGTTGATGAAGACCACTGTGCACTGACTGCGACTGATGGCCGCCGTGAGTTTGCGCAGAGCTTGTGACATCAAACGAGCCTGAAGACCCATGTGGCTATCGCCCATGTCGCCTTCGATTTCTGCACGCGGAGTTAATGCCGCCACAGAATCCACCACAAGAATATCAATCGCTCCCGAGCGAACAAGCGTTTCGGTGATTTCAAGCGCTTGCTCTCCTGTGTCCGGTTGAGAGATCAAAACATCTTCTGTATTTACACCAAGCTTGCGAGCATACGTCACATCTAAAGCGTGTTCTGCATCCACGAAGGCAGCAACGCCACCTTGTTTTTGCGCTTGAGCAATGGCCGTCAGAGCAAGTGTTGTTTTACCCGAGCTTTCTGGTCCATAGATTTCGATAATACGACCGCGCGGGTATCCGCCGATTCCGAGTGCAAGATCCAAGCTCAATGAGCCTGTGGGAATCACAGCGATGCTCTCATGCAGACTCTCTTGGGAGCCCAAGCGCATGATCGCCCCTTTACCGAATTGCTTTTCGATCGTCGAAACAGCGAGTTCGAGTGCTTTGTTTTTTTCGTTCTTTTTACTTACGTCCATGGTTCCCCCTTTAAAGATTGAGTTAAAATTTGAATGGCGTGTTTCATTGCGTCCTCCTGTATCTGCTGGCGTTCGCCAGGAAAAAGTTTTCCTTGAGTCTGTTCAAATCCTGGGCCACACACCCCGAAGTAAACAGTCCCTACAGGCTTCTCTTTTGTTCCGCCAGTCGGACCCGCAATTCCAGTTATGCTGACCGTCCAGTCCGCTCCCGTCAAGGTTTTTAGGCCACGAGCCATTTCTAATGCGACTGGCGAACTCACCGCGCCAACCGTGCGCAGCAGAGGTTCAGAAACACCTAAAATATTTTTTTTAAGTTGATTGGAATACGCCACAACGGAGCCCAAAAAAAGAGACGACACTCCCGCCTGTTTTGTAAACACCGATGACAATAAACCACCCGTGCAACTTTCAGCAAAGGCCACTGTCTGTGAACGCTTTTTTAAAATTTCAGTGACTTCTAAAATCACAACCATCCTCCCCACATCAATCCATGCAAAAAAGCGCCTGCTGCAAATCCTGCTAGTAGATCATCAAAGAGTGTTCCAAAGGCGCCAGGAATCTTGCGATCTGCCCAAGAAATAGGAAATGGCTTTAAGATATCAAAAAAGCGAAAGAGAATAAAACCGACAAAAAGACTTGGCCACGAAATGGGGATGCCTAGAAAACAAACAAAAATACCTGCAACCTCATCGAGCACCACTTGTTGATCGTCGTGTTTGTGCGAATTTTTTTCGTAAATGGCAATCAATAGCCAGCTCACCGCGCAAAGAAACAATGTGACGATGGCCTGCGTTTCGAGATCACTAGTCGATTTGCTTAAAATATATACAAACACAATCCCAAGCAAAGATCCCCAGGTGCCAGGCATGAATGGAATTCGCCCAAGCCCCAGGCCTTTAACAAAGAACTCAGCCACCGCAGAGATAAGATTGATTTTACCGCTTTGTGTCGCAGGCTTTGACAAAGAACTCCCCTTTTTTGAACTCACACCAGATAATTGTACAAAGCACCCATGACGACAATGATTAACAACCTCAGTTACGACGAAATTTTAAAACAAGCCGCTGAACAAGGGGCCAGTGACGTCCATTTAAAAGTGGGAGTTGTTCCTGTCATTCGTAAAATGGGAGTCCTTCGCCCATTAAGTCAGCAATCGTTTCCGATCATGGCCGAACACATGGAAAAAATGGTGCAAGAAGCGCTGACGCCGCAAGAAATTCGCGATCTCTCCGAAAATTTCGAAATTGATAAGAGTTACGAAATTAAAAACGTGGCGCGCTTTCGTGTGAATGCGTTTCGCCAAAGAAACTCCACCCGTTTTGTCATTCGTTTGATCAATCACACCATTCCCGCTTTTGATGATCTTCATCTTCCCAGCGTGATTAAGAAATTGGCGGAGTCCGAGCGCGGTTTGATTCTTGTCACCGGAGTGACGGGCTCTGGAAAATCCACAACTCTGGCCTCCATGATCAATCACATCAATCTCAACCATCATTCTCACATCGTGACTCTCGAAGATCCGATTGAGTATTTGATTAAAGATCGCAAGAGTATTGTTTCTCAGCGCGAACTGGGTGCGGATATGAGCTCCTTTGCCAGTGCTCTACGCGCGTCCCTTCGCCAAGATCCGGATGTGATTCTTGTGGGCGAAATGCGCGACAAAGAAACCACCGAGACGGCCATCCTTGCGGCCGAAACGGGTCACCTGGTTTTTTCGACGATGCACACGCTGGACGCGCAGGAGACGATCAACCGAATCATCGGACTTTTTCCTCCGCATCAGCAAGACCAAATTCGCCGTCAGTTGGCCGGCGTACTTCGGGCGATTATTTGTCAGCGTTTGATTTTACGTAAAGATGGCTCCGGCATGATTCCTGCTCTGGAAATTTTGGTCAACAACCAGAGAATCAAAGAGATGATCGAAGACGCCGATAAAACCAATCAAATCACCGATGCCCTAGCGACAAGTGCCAAGGAATCTGGAATGCAATCTTTTGATCAAAGCTTAATGCGACTTGTGACAAAAGGACAGGTGTCTGTAGAAGATGCCCTGAAGTATGCGACCAATCCCGACAACTTTTTTCTCAAGCTCAAAGGCATTCAATCAGGAGTGGCCTCCGATTGGAGCGAGGATCGCTCCGATGGCGCCAATCCCAAGAGTCGTTGGAGCACTGAGCAGTCCAACTTGCAACTGGATCATAAAAAGAGCAAAAAATGAAAACGCGAGACGAAGCGATTCAAAAAGCCATGGATTACCTTGCCATGCGCGATCACTCCCGAAGCGAACTGCGCATGAAGCTCTCCAAACATGACTTTTTACCCGACGACGTCGAGGCCGCCATCAACCACGCGGAATCTTCGGGCTGGATTCTTCCGCCGCTGGCGATGGCCGAAAAAGTGGCGGCGCATCTTCATCGCAAAAAGAAGAGTCACAACTCCATTTTGAAATACTTGCAACAAAAGCAACTTCCACCTGTTCCTCGCGATAGCGATGTAGAGCTGCAAAAAGCCCTCTCGCTCCTTGAAGGACGCTTTTCTCCATTGTCAAAGCCCTCAACTCTCGATAAAAAACAGATCATGGTCTTCCTGAGAAATCGCGGATTTGACCACGAAACGATACAGAGGGTGATCAATGAAGCATCAGGACATTCGCAAAGTATTTAACGGTTACTTTGAGGGCCACGGGCACAAGCAGGTCGAAAGCTCGAGCCTCATTCCCCACAACGATCCCACTCTTTTGTTTACCAATGCAGGAATGAATCAATTTAAAAATGTTTTTTTGGGATCTGAATCCCTCGCCTTTAACCGCGCTGTTACGATTCAAAAGTGCGTGCGTGCCGGCGGCAAACACAATGATTTGGAAAATGTGGGCTACACCACTCGCCACCACACCTTTTTTGAAATGCTCGGAAACTTTTCTTTTGGCGACTATTTTAAAAAAGATGCCATTCGTTTTGCCTGGGATCTTTTAACCAACAAACTCGGCATTCCCAAAGAGAAGCTTTACGTCACTGTTTTTGAAACGGATGATGAAGCCGCTGACATTTGGCACAAGCAAGAGGGCGTTCCCCGCGATCGCATTCACCGCCTTGGAGAAAAAGACAACTTCTGGCGCATGGGTGACACCGGACCCTGTGGACCATGCTCCGAAATTTTTTATGATCACGGACCCAAAGCTGCACTCAATCCCAACGCGCCTTTTGGTCAGGACGACAACCGCTATGTGGAAATTTGGAATTTGGTATTTATGCAATTCTTCGAAGATGGAACGGGCCTCAAACCTCTTCCTAAACCATCGGTGGATACAGGCGCTGGACTTGAGCGAATTGCAGCGGCGATGCAAGGTGTGTTCGACAATTACGAAACCGATCTCTTCACTCCGCTGATTCAAAAAGCGTGCGAGATCTCTGGCAACCGTTTTTCGGATTGGCAATCTTCTCCCGAACTCAAAGCCACTTACAAAGTGATCGCGGACCATGCGCGAGCCACCAGTTTTTTAATGGCCGATGGAATTTTTCCAAGCAACGAAGGCCGCGGTTATGTTCTTCGTCGCATCATGCGCCGAGCGATTCGTTACGCTCAAAAGCTTTCGACAAATTCAAATTTATTTCGCGATGTCTGTGCGGTTGTGACTCAGGAAATGGCTGCTTTTTACCCAGCACTCGGCACGCAAAGAAATGCAATTCTGACAGCTGTAGAGCAAGAAACGCAAAAGTTTTTAGGAACTCTTCTTCAAGGAACTCAGATTCTCGAGGAGTACCTGCACCAGCTCAAGAACAAGGGGCAGAACACTGTTGATGGAAAAATGGCCTTTAAACTTTATGACACGTTTGGATTTCCGCTTGATCTCACACAAGTGATGGCGCGCGAAAAAAACTTTCAGGTGGCTGTGAAAGATTTTGAGTCCGAGTTTGAAAAAGCCCGACAAAAAGCCAAACAAGCACGAAAGTCCCATGCCCTCACCGCCAATGATCAGCATTTGCTGGAGTGGACACAAACGCTTTCGAAAAAAAATGGAGCGACTCAATTTAAAGGCTACGACTCCCTCACCGTCGCCCAACAGAAACCTTTGGGCCTCAGCGATGGCGCCAAGGGTGTTTCGCAGTTGGCAGAAGGTCAATCGGGAATCGTCGTGTTTGCCGCCACTCCTTTTTATGCCGAAGGTGGTGGACAAACGGGTGACCAAGGCGAAATCACTGATGGACAAAATGTGGTCGAAGTTTATGACTGCACAAAGATGAATGATTTGTATCTTCACCACATCACCGTCAAGAGCGGAAAATTTTCTATCAATCAGCCTTACAATATCAACGTGCAAAATTCTCTTCGTCGCGACACCGCTCGTAATCACTCCGCCACCCATCTTTTGCATGCCGCCCTTAAAACAGTTCTCGGTGACAAAGTCGCGCAAGCAGGATCGCAAGTGGGGCCAGAAAAATTGCGTTTTGATTTTAATCACAATGCCGCCGTGACACCCACACAACTCAGTGAGCTTGAGGACTTAGTGAACGAACAGATTTACCTCACTGTTCCCGTGCAAGCCGAGGTGCAATCTTACAAAGAGGCCGTTAAAAACGGTGCGGTTGCGATGTTTGGCGAAAAGTATGGCGATGAGGTGCGTGTTCTTACCATGGGCGGGTTTTCGAAAGAACTTTGCGGTGGAACACATGTGCAGAATACGAGCGAAATCGGTCTGTTTAAAATTGTCAGTGAATCCTCCGTGAGCGCGGGAGTTCGGCGTATCGAAGCTCTCACCGGGCGCACGGCTTTGGCTTATCTGAAAAAGAATACAGCTGAAAACATGCGCGCACGAAAAGATCTCAATCTTCCCACCGCCTGGGATTCGTACCTGGATGCAGAAGGTGGAGTCACTGTGGATGCGTGGATTGCGCAAACACAAGACACTGTTTCCCAACTCAAAAAACAGGTTCAAGGCTTGCAAAGCCAGAACGTCGATTTTGATTCTCTCGTCGCAAAATCCACTTCGCACACAATGGCCTCTGGTGAAGTGAAACTTTTGGTGGAGTCTTTTGTGGTGGAAGATCGCAGTGTATTGAGCGAGATCGTCGATCGGCTCCGCGATCGCGCCCCCAATTTGGTGGTTGTGGTTGTTGGTGCGGGCGATACGCAAAAACCTTTCTTGATTGCTTGTAATAAAAATCTTAAATCCGTCGTGTGTGGAAACATTGCGAAAGAACTCACGCAAAAGTTTGGCGGTAAAGGTGGCGGACGTCCCGACTATGCTCAGGGTTCTTTTGAAACTTTTGACAGCAAGCAAGCTTTAGAGATTGTGAAGACTGTTCTGAAATAGGAGTCGTTGTTATGGTTGTAGTCACCGCCACATACCAAGGTGAAAAACATTGCGAAGTTCATCATGGCCCGTCGGGCTCTTTGATCGAAACAGATGCTCCTGTGGACAACAACGGACGCGGGGAGCGTTTTTCGCCGACAGATTTAGTGGCGTCGGCCCTTGGCACTTGCGCACTCACGGTGATGTCCATCGTCGCCGAACGCGATGGTGTTTCGCTTCAGGGAGCCACCGCTCGCGTTGAAAAACATATGGTGCAAAATCCACGACGAATTGGTCGCTTGCCTGTGGTGATTACAATGCCACCGGGAATTCCGCACGAATATCGCAAAAAGCTCGAAAACACCGCTCACACTTGTCCCGTTCATAAAAGTTTAAGCGCCGAAATCGATTCCCCCATCGATTTTATTTACCCTGATTGAAGACAATCGTCCCAATTGAAGTCCCCTTCCCCCGTCATTCTGGGCGCAATGCATTATGGGCGTGGACTTTTTGATTTATAATTTTTTCACTCTGGGAGCGTAACGCATTTCTTGTTTTCTTTTCCCGATACCTCTTGGCATAGTTGCACGACGCAAGGGGTTGTGTGGGGATATTTGGGATTCGATTTTTGTATATTTTCTTTTTGTTATTCACTTTTGGGCTCGCCAGTGAGGCCTCCGTCCGTCCGCTTTGTCAAAACACGCCCCTGATAGAAAGTGATCTCTCCCAACGAGAGTTTCTTCTACGAATCATGAAAGATAAATTACTCACCAACTCACAAAAATCGCTTGAGAATCTTTCAAAAGCTAAAATGTATCTCAGCAACTGTCATACGAGCTCGTGCCAGTCTTTTTACCAAGACTTTGTCAAAGTGCTTGATGAGCAGATGCGATTGTCCAAGATGGTTCGTGCCATCGCTCAAAGAAGCGGACTTCAGCGTATCAATGCTAGACAGGCTTACACCAATAAATTGGTTTTAACTCTTATCCGTGACAAAAAACTTCCTCCATCGGCGATAGCGGATTTTAGAATAGACGGCTTTTCTTTTTCTGAGGCGGAAAAAGAAAAATCGTTACAACTATGGCAGCATATTTTTGTTAAAATTGTTTCAGAAACTCCTTCCAAGACGGATTTTGCAACGACACAAAAGAAAACAAACCAGTTTTTCCTTCAGCTCTCAAACGACCTATTGGCAATGAATCCTCTGTTGGCATTTTTAAATGAGGACTCTCTCCTGTCTTCCGATAAAATCTTTTCTGTTTTTGATCAGCTTATTAGATTCAATCAGGATTTTATTTCGGCGGTCGATGGAATGCAAACTCGCCACGTGAATACGTTTTGGAGTTATCTCAATTTAACGGCAACAGATCACGAAATGGGATTGGTTAATTTTGAAAACTACGCAGACAAAGTCATTACTCAGTATTCACGCACAGAGAACGATCTGCAAATTTTGTGTTCAGCGTGGTATGATCTTGAACGACAGCAGCGAAAAAGAATTTTGACTTCGATTGGCGTTGGCACAGCAGCCGCTGTGGTTTGCGGAGTTGGGATTTGGTCGGGATTAGGGACTGTACCAGCCACAGCCATTTGTTCTTTGACAGTGGCTGATGGTCTTTGGGGGGCTCGACGCGGATACCAGGATGCAGAGATTGCTTATGTCTCCCGTTTCGCAGGGACTCAACTTTTAGCGGATGGAACGTTTTCCGAAGGAGTTTTGTCGTTTGAGGAGAGCGAAAAACAAAATCTTCAAGGAGATATTGTTTTTTTAATTAATTTGATTGGAGTTATTCCCGTGGCAAAAGCCATTTCCACGGCTGGCAAAGGTTTACGTGGGACACTTTTTGACCTCATTAAAATTCCTGGAAGTGATGTTATTGTTTCGACGGTGGAATCCAGATCCGCAAATATCGGTTATGCACTGATGGTCATTCAACAATCGGAAGTGCTGAGCGAAAATATGGATCTTGAGCTCACAGCCTTAACTTCAAATGCCCTTTTACGATATTAATTCCCTTGCTGTCATCTGAGCGAAGTGAAGGATCCCCCGCCGAGAGACCCTTCGCTCAGCTCAGATGACCGAGTTTTATTTACCAGCGTAAATATTTAAAATTTCGAACATCGTGTCTACCGCGGCAAGGCTTGTGATATCGGCGTGATCGTACGGCGGGGAAACTTCGACGACGTCGGCGCCGATGAGACCTGGAAGTTTAAGACCACGTAAAATCTGTTGCGTTTCGTACGTGGTTAATCCACCAACCACCGGAGTACCGGTTCCAGGCGCGTAGGCCGGATCTAAACAATCCACATCAAAGGTGAGGTAGCATAGATCATTGCCGATCAATTTATTTATTTTTTGACTAACGGTTTTGAGATTCACCGAACGAATGGTTTCCACAGTAAACGGCTGTAAGCCTTTTTTATTCACAAACTCCAAATCGTCTTTTCCTGCCAGGGGGCCACGCAATCCCAACTGAAACGTTTTTTTGGGCTGAACAAGTCCTTCTTCGATAGCGTGTCGCAAAAAGGAACCATGGTGGTACTCACAGCCCCAAGCGGCAGGATAAGTGTCCAAGTGCGCATCAAAGTGAACAAGTGCTAATGGTTTTTTATATTTCTTTTTTAAGGCGCGAAGAATGGGAAGCGTCGTTGAATGATCGCCACCCACGGAAATAAATTTTTTATTGAGACTCATCAGTTTCGAAAAGTACTTCTCGATGCTCTTATAGGATTTAGCCACATCAATAGGCACGATGGGGCAATCCCCAATATCCGCCACCTTGAGTTGATCGATAAAACTCAGCTGTCTCTCCCAATGATACACCCGTCCCAAAGACGAGAGCTCGCGCACGCGCGATGGAGCGAAGCGAGCACCGGGTCGATACGAAAGGGAGCCATCAAATGGAACACCGACAAGTGCAATGTCGTAATCTTTGTCCATAGCCACATGAGGCAATCGAAAAAAAGTTTTGATTCCAGCAAAGCGAGGCATCTCGCGCCCCGAAATTGGTATGTATTCCATAAAACCTCACAACGAAGAAACACTGCGTCCCCAAAAGGTACGGCGTACCTTTTGGAAACAACTTAGGATAAACACGTCAGGATGACAAAACAACGCGCAAAGAAGCAAAAACGCGGATCGACAAAAACTTCTGAGTCTTTGGCTCCAGAAACTTTGCAAAAACCACTTTTTAAATGGTTTTTACAAAATCGACGCGATCTTCCTTGGCGCGAGTCCAAAGATCCTTACCGCATTTGGATTTCCGAAGTGATGCTTCAGCAAACAACCACACAGGCGGTGATTCCGTTTTATCTTCGATTTATGGAGCGCTTTCCCACGCTTGAAAGCTTGGCGGAAGCCGACGAAAAAGAGGTTGTAAAATACTGGGCCGGCCTCGGTTATTACTCACGCGCACGCAATCTTCATAAAGCTGCAAAAACTTTAAAACCCACAGGCTTTCCAAAAACCGCAGCAGAACTTTTACCCTTGCCCGGATTTGGCCCCTACACATCTCGTGCGGTGAGCAGCCTTGCCTTTGGCGAAAAGGTCGGCGTCTTAGATGGAAATGTGATTCGCATTTTGTCGCGCGTGACAGGAAAAAAGTGGAAATGGTGGCAATCAAAAGATCGTTTAGAGCTGCAAACTCTGGCCGATCGTATCGCGCAACATTCCGATAGTTCTTCAATCAATCAAGGAATGATGGAATTAGGTGCCACGGTTTGTACTACGCAATCACCCGCCTGCTTTCTATGTCCGTGGAGTGCAAAGTGTGTGGGACGACAAAAAGGACAGCTCTCTCAGTTGCCCCTTAAAAAACCAAAAGCCGAATCACAAATTCTGTTGTGGACTGTCGAGTGGGTGCAAAAAAAGAACAAGATTGCGTTTGTGCAAAATGCCTACGCCCCGTTCTTGCGCAAGAGTCCTATTCTTCCGGGCTCCATCCAACGCCTCAACCAACGTCCAGAAAAGTTTGACCTGAAGCATTCGATCACCAAATACGAAATCTTTATGCGCATCCAAAAAACACCATCGTCCTCAGGTGTTTTTGCCAAACAAACCTCTGTGCTTTGGCTAGATGTAGCTAAAATCACTGAGGAAATACCCTACAGCCTGATTCGTAAGGTTGTCGATAAGATGCGGGCGATAACGCCGCCTTAGCCCCCTCCAGCCGTGGGCCTCGACCAACCACAGGTCGGGGGTCTTGCCTTTTGAACTTTGTTTGATAGACTCGAAGACTATGAAATACATAATTACAACAATCCTATTTTTATTGGCCCAAACCTCCTTTGCTGCTCCAATTCCTGGTGCTGGAAACAAAGTAAAACCTCAGTTGGGAGTTTATAAATCTCCACAAGGGTTTGAAATGCAAACAGCGTCGACAAGTTGGATCCAAACAGCTCCACCAAAAAACACTCGCTATATTGCGACGATGTTTCGCTCGCCGGTTGTTAAAAACAACATGCGCGCCACATTGACGGTTCGCGTGGACCAGCTCGAAAAATCCATGGAGATTTCTCAGTATGTAAAACGTTGGACCAAAGAGTATCCAAAGTTTGGTTTTGATGTGAAGGGCTCTAAGAAGTTTGCAATGAATGGTCAAAATGGCTATGTGGTTGACCTTGTAAACACTTCGAAAAAAAGACAACTTCGCCAAGTGATTTTTATGAAGGACAAAAAAGCGGTTCTTCTCACCTGTCGCGACCATGTTGATTCATTTAAAACAGCACTTAATGAGTGCAACAAAATGATCAAGACTTTTAAATGGCAAGCTGCACTTAACAAAAACACTTCCAAGAAAAAATCTTAACTGATCAACTCAGTTTAAAAACAAAAAACGCCGCATCCGATGCGGCGTTTTTTTTTGCTTAAATCAAACGATGCAGTGGCTGACAGGCCGCGGGCGGGTGACCCATCAGGCCACTGTCGTTTACGACGAGAGACGCCGCCGCGAGGTGGATACTTTCTTTTTTTGCTTTCGTAAGCGTTCTTCCATCACGCGCGCTGAGGCTTGTATCACTTCAAAAACATTTTCACCTGATTTACTAACAAATAGAGTGCGCTTTTTAGATTTTAAAAGTCGGCCACTAACGACGAAATGATCTTTTCCAGCTTTTAACGGTGAGTTTTGCATTTCCACAGTGACTGTCAAAATGGCATCGTACATGTGTGAAGATTCTAATAGTGGTGAAAACGCTCTCTTTGCATTCATTTCGATAAATTCCGAGCGACGTAAATTTTTAAAATGGACTGTAATCACTCTGACCTCCTGGTTGTTAAATCGACCCTGAGGACACTCCAGAGCTCTGGAGAGTTCCCGCTAAAGACACGCGCGTGAACAATTTAATTATTACAAATAAAGGAGTTTTGTGAAACTAGATAAAAAACATCATTTGTATCGTTTTAACTGATGCTAAAATTTTTCATCAGCATTTTCGCTAGAGGATGCGCGAGTTTTCTCTCTGCAGAGATCAGATACAGCTCTTCAAAAACGCCCGGCAAATCACCAATGTGATGAAGCAAACCGGCCTTCACCTGTTTTTCGACAGCGTAATTGGGCGTCGCAGTGAGACCCAATCCTTCGACGGCCATCATTTTTTTAAGACTGATATCTTGAGTTTCGGCGATGGTATCCACTGCGATTCGATGTGTGGAAAACCAGTGCTCCATGTCGGAGCGGCTTTTACTATCATAGGTCGAAAGAATAAATTTTTGCCCATTCAAACAATGTGGAAAATTCTTTTTTAGATTTTTAAATTTTACTGCCCCATAAACCGAAATTTTACGACGCGCAATCTGACGGTACTGAAGGCCTTTGACGTCACGAATATTGGGTACAAAATTCATGATACACAAATCCAAGCGATAGGCAGCAATCTCACGAATCAATTCTTCGTATTTTCCCTCAGTGAGAGACACTGTGCAGTCTTCCTGTTTGTAGGCCTGAGTCACCATTTGCAAAATGACTTGTTTCGGAACGCTGTCGAGAGCCCCGATTTGCAAGTGGGTGCGATGGGGTTGAATCTCATCGTTCAACACTTCGATCATCTCTTGACCCATTTTAAAAATAGATTGCGCATACTGAAGCGCTTTTTTTCCGTGTTCGGTGAGCACTAATTTTTTATGATGACGCTCAAACAACTCAATTCCCAACTGATCTTCGAACTGTTTGAGTTGCGCGCTCAACGTGGGTTGCCCTAAGCGCAGTTTTGCCGCAGCCTTGGAAACACTGTTTTCCTCGGCGATGGTTTTAAAGTAATAGAGATGATGATAATTCAGCCATTGATTCATTGGAATTCCACCGACACTGTGTTTTTACTATCTGCCTGCAATTAAACTTTTGACCTTGCTCGTGATTTTTCCCCAGAGAGATGAGCTTGGTTTTGATTTTACTGAAGACGATGCACTTCTTTTGCCATCGTGTGGTTTTTTAAAACGATCGTTCTTTTGAAATTTCTTTTTGTTGTCAAAAGAGCGTCCTGACCTTGGTTGATTGTCATTTTTGGAATGCTTATGGCGTCCCATTTTACGATCACGGTGAACGGACTCTGTCGCCCCAGAACCATTGTTCGCTCTGTGTTCGCTGGGTCCTCGGGAAGCTCCGGCGGGCCTGTCTCCGCGCGGTGGTCCTTGATCACGCCCTTGCTGGTCACGTCCCTGATCGCGTCGTTTGTTGTTGTCAAAATCGCGTCGCGGGCGACGATCTCCGCCGCCACTTCGACCCTCTCGTCGTGGACCACGATCCGAAGGTGGACCTCGCTTATCAAATTGTGGACGATAAAAATCTTCCACAGGCATAGGCTTAAAGTCTTTTACAAATTCTGTGTCCTCGATCCAAAGTGTATCTAATTTTTCTTTGAGATACTCTTCGATGCGCACGAGGGATTCCACATCACGATCCGATACAAAACTGATGGCCATTCCCTTTTGTTCCGCACGACCCGTGCGACCAATGCGATGCACGTAGTTTTCTGCATCTTCGGGAAGTTCGAAGTTAATCACCAGATCCACACCTTTGATATCAAGACCACGAGCTGCCAAATCGGTCGCGACCATGATGTTGTGTTGGTTTTCGGATTTAAATCTCTCGATCACTCGATTGCGCTGCGCTTGTGTCATCAAACTCGAAATCCCAAGCGCGGGATAGCCATTGTCGTTTAAAAACTGGGCCACGCGTGGAACTTTGTTTTTAAAATTACTAAAGATGATCACTTGCTTTGGGCTGTATTTTTTAAAAATCGTCAAAAGATATTTGGCTTTTTCTTCTTTGCCCATGTGGATAATAAAATCTTCGATATTTTCGGTCGTCACTTTGTCGCGACTGACATCAATCTCTACAGGATTGGCGTGAGCTTCGTAAGCCATCTCTGTCACAAGCATATTGAGTGTCGCGCTGAACATGAGCAACTGGCGATCTTTCGGCACACGGTTGAGAATAAAAAACACATCTTGCTGAAAGCCCATATCAAACATGCGATCGGCTTCATCAAAAATCATCGCGCGAACTTGTTTAAAGTCGACGAATCCTTCTTTATAAAGATCAATCAAGCGGCCTGGTGTGGATACAAGAAATTGGAATGGTTTTTTGAGTGAACTTTTTTGCTCATCATAACCAACACCACCATAAAGAAAAACGGACTGCATGCCAGAGCCTGCTGTAAGCTGATTGAGATTGTCATAAACTTGGGTCACAAGCTCGCGGGTCGGAACTAAAATCAAAACAAATTGATTGTCTTTCCAGTTTTTAAAAATTCTCTCCGGAATCTCTTCGTTTTTATCTTGTGAGCGCAAAATCCGATCGATCATGGGAATCAAAAAAGCGGCGGTTTTTCCGGTGCCCGTTTGCGCCAGGCCTGCGATATCTTGACCATTTAAAAGCAAAGGGATGCAGCGGGCCTGAATGGGCGTGCACGATGTATAGCCCATGTTTTCGATGGCTTTGAGCAATGTAGGATGAAGTTGATAATCGGAAAACTTTTTAATGCTATCTGTCATTTTTCTACCTTAAAGAAACGAATCTACCACTCATTTCTTGAGGAAGTCTTCAAAAATTTGCAGAAGCTCTTTGAGTTTTTCCACATGCACCCAATGTCCTGCCCCAGAAACCACAACGCCTTTAATCTGCGAATTGCTCGCCACAACTTCGTCGAAGAGTTCTTGGGAAAAATCCGTGGATTTTTCTCCGCGAATGAGAAGCGTGGGCATTGTAAATCCGCGGTAGGCCTCCCACTGTTGCTGAGTGCGCGATTGCCAAAGTGTTTCTAAAATTCCTGGTAGAAAAAAACGCCAAGTCATTTCGCCTTTTTCATTGCTGTCGAGGTTGGCGTAAAAAAATTGTTTCACGGTCTCATTTTTATATTTTTGTAAAAAAGGGCCATCAAAAAAAGCCCTGGCTTCATCGCGAGAAGTAAAGGGAACTGGAACCGTCTTGATCTTCTCCTCCACAGAAATCATGGAGGTCATATCCGA
Source organism: uncultured Pseudobdellovibrionaceae bacterium (assembly GCA_964579625.1). Taxonomy (GTDB): domain Bacteria; phylum Bdellovibrionota; class Bdellovibrionia; order Bdellovibrionales; family JAGQZY01; genus JANPLN01. The sequence continues at coordinate 44,089 of CAZOGU010000007.1, read as the reverse complement.
AACGGGGCCCATATCGACAAGAATTAATTTTTTGATAAGCGAAGGGTTCTTCTGTGCAAACCCGGCTGCGACACGGGCGCCCATAGAGTGGCCAACAACAATCACGTCTTTCCACCCCAGTTCGGATAAAATCTGTTCCAAATCAGATACATAGTCGTCTAAACGATACCCTTTCACCGGTTGAATCGAGCGACCGTGGCCGCGCTGATCGTAGAGAAGGATTTGATAGCGGGATTCAAAATGGCGAGCGGCGGGCTTCCAATTGCTTCCAAAACCCATGAGACCGTGTAAAAATACAAGTTTGGGGTTGGCATTATCGCCTAGGATTTGATAGTTAAAATTGTCGAGATAAGACACCATGAACGACCACCGCCTGACGAAGAGTATATTCTGTGAAACTTGAGCTAGATTCCAATCTCATCGATCCCAACGCCCTCGATATTATCGAACAGTTGCAGCGAAAAAACTTTACCACTTACCTTGTGGGCGGGTGCGTTAGAGATCTGCTTGTCGGCTTAAAGCCCAAGGATTTCGATATAGTCACAATGGCCCTGCCCGAGCAAGTGCAAAAAATTGTTCGCCCGTCGTTTTTGATTGGCCGCCGCTTTCGCTTGGTTCTTGTTCGTCGTTATGGTCAGCAGTTCGAAGTCTCTACATTTCGCGCTCTCAATTATCAAAATGAAGAAAGCCCCGATCTCGTCGACGAAAATATTTATGGCGAGCCTAAAGAGGACGCTCTTCGCCGCGATTTTACGATCAACGGACTTTTTTACGATCCGTCAAACAAACAAATCATCGATCACACCGAAGGCCTGCGCGACATTCGCCAGCGCATTGTGCGCATGATCGGCGATCCGCTCAAACGCATTGAACAAGATCCCATTCGCATACTTCGTGCTTTGCGTTTTGCCCATAAAATTGGATTTTCGCTTGAGACTGATCTGCGCATGGCCATTGCCAATAACGCCAGTCTGCTTAAAAATGCCAAGTTGCCACGCGTGCGCGAAGAGATTCTTAAAATTTTTCGCCTCGATGATCCCTCAAAGGCCCTTTGGGAAGCCTACGATTTACAAATACTAAAATACATTTTGCCAACGCTTCACGAGCTTTTAGAGAACCCCGAAAAAGCAAAAACATTTTTTCATCATTTGGATCAGGGCGTGGAGCTTGTGCGCGGGGTGACTGAGCCCGTGGCGCTGTATTCGGTGTTTATGTATTCGTACCTGGCAACCATTCATGAGGGATGGACGCAGACGTTGAGTTCGCGCCTTGATGAAAAATTGGATGCCTTTATGCGCTTGGAATTGGGCATGCATCGCATCGAATCCGAGCTATTTTTACAGGGAATCAACTTGGTTAAGCAGCTCGGAAAGCACTCCCCGCCGGAAAAGTTACGTTCCCGCCACCGAGATCACCTTTTGACCAATCGCTCCTTTGAGCTTGCCCTTTGTCTGGGCTCGGCCTACCACCATCTCGGGCTTAACGAGGTTCACCACTGGAAGACTTTGGCTCAAAGCCAACCTCCCGCCCCCCAAAAAGATGTTCGACGACGCCCATAGATTCCGCCCAAGAAGTATTCCATTATTGCAAGTTCCATAAAAAACCTTGCTCTTCGTTTCTCCTCCTAGCGATAGCGCTCTTGCTAGCGCGTCGTCGTCGCGCCTCGATCAAGGTCTTTTATGGAACTTGCAATAACGCAATACTTCTTGGACGGAATCTTAAGATAGTCTATATTGTTTCCGATAAAGGTATGAATTAAGAGGAGGTTTTATGAGCGGTTCACATATGCTGATTTTGGCGGTCATCGTGGTTATTTTTGTGATGGGTCCGGCAAAGCTTCCTCAACTCGGTCGCTCTCTTGGCGATGCGATTCGCGGCTTTAAAAAAGGCATGTCTGGCGAAGACGATGGCGAAATCGATGTGACCAATTCGACAAAAGAAAAACTTCACGGTGATATGAATCGTGAATCTCAAAGCCAAAAGCAGAGTTCTAAAGAGAAAGCCTAACGTTCTGTTGGGTTTTCTCTTTGCTGAAACAAAGTTCTCATCTCAGATCTATTTTGTCTTGATACTTAATGTCTTAAATTTAACAGATGTCCTCATTCTTTCTTTCTCATATTTTAAACGATTATGTGTGCCACACAAAACTTGCAGATTTTCAATGTAGTGGGTTCCTCCTCTGCTCCAACTTTTGATGTGATCTATCTGTAAAAAATTTTTGCTAGCACACTGTTTTCCATTTTTGTCTGTATAGACACAAACTGCATCCGCATGAAGTAATGATTTACGAAGAGCCATCGGCAACGCTCTACGTTCTGACGGCTGCAATAGAGGCGTTACATCATCTTTAGCAAACTCAATCTTGTCGTTTACTACCGTAGCGGCAGTGGGAGCTTTTGAAATCCGTACCGTTGATCTGCGAGCCACTTCTTTTTTTGCTAAATACGTTAATGTCTCTGCCCAATTTTTACCTGGCACGGCATGAGAGATCATATTTTGTGCTTGTTCGAGGACTTTCATTTGTTCTGACGTTAGTGTGATGGTGAGCGTGACCGAATGATCTCGATGAATTGTTTCTTTTTGCATGGGTGTGACTGGTAAAGCCAACGCCGTGGCGATAATCTGTTCTGTTTCTTTTTGGCTCGAGTTTTCGATTTGTAAAAAGAGTTCACGCTTCTCCTCAGTGCTAACGGTTGTTTTGTTTATTTTTTTATATTCCCTTGAAGCACGTTGAACTTGTGTCGCCTGGGATAAAGTCAGAGACCCACTTTCGAACTTTTCGACCACCTCCGGTAGTTCGCGTAGCAGGCGTGCCGCATCGATCCTGCGCATGGCCGCCCCAGGGCTGTAGCCAACGTCTTTGACTAAATAATCAAACAAGCTCGTGAATCCTTTTTCAATGTAAAGGCAACGCCGATCGATCTCTGCGATGCACCCTAACACCTGAGCCGTGATTTTACGTTCACTGCGCACAAAATTTTCAAAACACGATACAAGGTTTGCATTGGATAGAGTATTAAAATTCATGGTTCCTCCTCAAAAAATGAATATAACACCAATTTTATTTTTAAATTTTTGATGGTTTTGAAAGCCGGACAGATTTTTTAAAAATTTTAATTACGGTGTTTTAAACACAATCTAAGTCTGTCTGGTTTGATATTTTTAAATACCTTGGGTGCCTCACAGACAAATTTTTAAAATCATTCACAGAAGGAGTATTTAGTTCAAAAACGCCGTCAAATTTATTTTATTTTTTCTCTCCGGATTGACGCCGTGCTGGTATCGCTACGATAGTAAAAATGACCTTTACCCCGTTTGTAGTACTAGTAAGTTTTCTTCTTATGAGGGAAGTGCTTATTTTACCTTTATTTATTAGTACCTGTTGATTGCTCACTAAGCCCTAAGAGCCAGCACTTAAGAACAAGCCCATATGAATATCATCGGCGTAGATATCGTCCGAGTATTTAACTTCTCGATATTTTCGGCCTTCTTCTTTAAAACCAAATTTTTTGTAAAGTTCGATCGCAGGTTGGTTATTGCTCAACACACGAAGATTGATTTTTTCGATTTTTGGATTCGATTGAGCCCATGCTATCAAGCTCTTAAGCAAGATGGACCCGATCCCTTTATCTTTCCAATCCGGCAAAACAGACATCCCGAATTCCCCGGAGTGGGCGATTCGTTTTCTTTTACCGATATGAAAGTCAATATTGCCAACGATTTTTCCATCCACTTCAGCGACAAGTAAAAGCTCGGAATCATTGACTAACATTTCGTTGATCCAGACTTTCTCATGTTCAACGGTCGGCGAAAATTCACCGGGCACCCAAACCTGACCTGCATTATCACGAATGTACTCGGTCACGCAGAACTGCATTTGCTCAGCATCGGACTCAATGCCATTACGAATGGTGATTTCGGTATTATCTTTAAGCCTGTGTTTTGTCGTTGTGACTGTTGCCATTAGGAGTCTTATACTCTTGTGGTGATCTCTTTGTAAATTTAAATGGTATTGAGAGAACTCGGAAAGTCTTGGCGTTAAGAAACTATATTTTCAAGAGTTTGGCGGCCACGGCTTTTCCTAATTTTCTGGCGGATGCAGGGTTTTGTCCTGTCATCAGATTTTGCGACTCTACGATGTAAGGCATAAAAGGTAAAAAGGCTCGTTTGTATTGCCCCGAACGTTTCACGATTTCAGTTTCTAAAAGAAATGGGACATGTTTTTTGAGGCGTAAGATGCCTTCTTCGAAATTAGAAAATCCAGTCACTGGCATTGCATCAATGAGATATTTGCCATCGCCTCTTTTAACATTTAAGAGCCCACATACACCGTGACAAACGGCCGAAACGATTCCGCCTTTATCAAAAATATCCGCAGTCAGTGATTGCAGTTCTTTAGATTCGGGAAAATCCCACATCGTTCCATGTCCACCGGAAAAATAAATGGCCGCGTAATCTTTAGCTTTTATATCTTTAGCCGCGAGAGTTTCACTCAATTGTTTAACAAAACCAGTTCTATTCATAAACTTGGCATCTGTCTTGTCGCTAGATAAACTCTTAGGATCCAGCGGACAAACACCACCCAATGGGCTGATCAGATCAAATGAAATTCCTGCTTTCTCAACTTCATCGCAGAAATGCGTGACCTCGCCTAACCACAATCCTGTTTTCCGATCGAGATGAGGATACTTTTTAGTGTTAGTTACAATGACTGCAATCTTTTTCATCAATCTGCACTTCCATAAATGTATGCACTACCCCTTAAAAGCGAAGGGCTTGTTCTACAATCGCCGCATCGTCCATTTTGTTGTCGCGATATAACTGGTCGGCTTTGTAGGCGCTGCGGCCGAAGTGGTCGGCGACGCCGAGGCAGGCGAGTTTGCTCACGGGGACTTTTGCTTCGAGAAGGGCTTGCGTAAGGTATGCGGCCATTCCGCCGACATTTCTGTGATCCTCGAGGGTGATCATGTTGCCAGATGTTTTTGCGAGAGCTGTTTTAAAAATTTCGACGTCGGGGCGGTTCATGATCGATGGGTTGATGACGATGCTGCCGATGCCTTTTTCGCTAAGGGTGGTTTGTGCTTTGAGGGCGTAGGACACCAAAGAGCCAGAAACGGCGATGACGACGTTTTTTTGTCCTTGAATTTTTTCTGACAGGATTTGGGCTTTACCGATTTGGTATTTCAGGCTGGTGTTAAAACTTGGCGGGAATGTTTCGCGGCCTAAGAAGAAAATGCTGGTGCGAGGCACCTGATTTTTTTTGCGAGCGTTTGCAAATTCGTTCACGGCTTGCGAAACCAACTCGTAAGCTTCATCACTGCATGTGATGCAATACACATCTACATTTGGAATCGAACCCAACATCGAAATGTACGAGAGCGCTTGGTGAGAGGCGCCATCCGCCGCATCTTGAAAGCCTGTATGGGAAAACACACCGATCATGGGGCCCTCGGAAAGTCCGCTCATGATAAATGGCAAAGATCCTTTGGTGACACCAAACTGAGCGAACGTATCTACGACTGGAATAAATCCCTGCTTGGAAAGACCGATTCCGGCACTGACCATGTTGGATTCGGCCACACCCACTTCAAACGAGTTTTGCGGAAATTTTTTGCGGAAAGATTCAACGCCCGTTGAGCCTTGCAAATCCGCCGAAATGGAAACCACAGGATATTGATTTTTTTCCACCGCTTCGATCAACGCTTTTGCCACTCCGTCTTGAATTTTTTCTTTTTTAACAGAGGACGAGCTGCTAGACGCTGGAACTTTTTCTTTTTCGATCAAACGGTTCATCCACTCCGTAAAAGGAGCTGGAATGGTTTGGCCTTGAAAGATTTCCTGCAAGAAGGCTGGGAGCTCATCCGCTTTTTTGAGAGGGAAACCGTGCCCACCTGAGGCCGACTGCTCGGTTTTTTGCACGCCTTTTCCTTTGATGGTTTTAAACCACAAGAGAATGGGTTTTTGCGGCTCGCTCTGAATTTGAGTACATGCGCTCTCGATGGCGGTGAAAGTTTTTTGCAAATTGTGTCCGTCTTCGATCTTCACCACGGTCCAACCTTTCGCCTCAAGCGAAGTAAATGTTGGCTGCATAGAAAAAGAATCTTTATCAATTCGCCCTGAGAGTTTTGTGTTGTTGTCGCTGAGTAAAAGAACAAAAGGTCCAAGTTTTCCGTTGTGCGCAAGACCCGGAATTGCAGCTAGTGCTTCGCGCGCCTCGCCCTCCATACAACCTCCGTCGGAAATGGCTGCCACCGTCACTCGCGGTGATGAGGAGTAACTCTCGGCCATGGCCAAACCTTGGGCTTGCGGAAGACCTGAGCCGAGTGGCCCGTTACTGATGTAAACACCTTGTGGAAACAAATGCGCTTCGCCGTGGCCGGTGAGAACACTTTCGATGGAGCGAAAGTTTTGAAGGCTTTCTAAGTTTAATCCCGCCAAACGATAATTGGCCCTGAGAGCATACAAACCGTTTTCACAGTGACCAGCATCGTTCACGAAATGAAACATCTGATGCCATTGCTTTTTTTGCTCTTCGGCTTTTGAAAAAAACAATGCAAACGCGCTCGACATCATTTCGGCAAAAGCCGAAGGTCCACCAAAGTGGCAAGCAGCTCCGCCTTGAACGGCCGCCATGTCCATCAGTGCAATCATCGCGCGAGTGGCCGTGGGACATGCCACTGACAGTGTTTGCCCGGCTTGAGTTTTCACCGGCTGGCTCCACTGAAGAGCTTGCGTGGGATTTCCGTGAAGACGATTTTCCAATGAAAAAGGACGAACAGACATAGGCCACCTACTTGTTTTGAGAGACAATCACTTGAGAAGTTTTAAAAACTCTTCGGGCGTTTGTGAAGCCTTAATTCGTCCTTTTTCGAGAATGACGACTCGCTGAGCCAGACTCTGCACATCCATAGGATCGTGGGTCACGAGGCAAACGGGTATTTTTCGTTCTTCGACAATTTTTTGCACAAGGATTCGGGCCTGCTTCTTGAGTTGATAATCCAGCGCTGAAAAGGGTTCATCCAAAAGCAGAAGCCGCGGGCTTTTCACTAGAGCGCGAGCCAGCGCTACGCGTTGCTTTTGCCCGCCCGAAAGCGAAGCCACTTTTTGCTGCAAAAAGGGCGTGATTTCTAAAAAGTGACTGATCTCTTCGACCTGTGCCTTCTCCTGTGGATTGGTGTGATTAAAAACAAATTCGATATTTTGCTGAGCCGTTAAATGTGGAAATAACGCCAAATGCTGAAAAACCACCGCCAAGCCTCTTTGATGAGGAGGCCATTTTGCAATGTCTTCTTTGCCAAACCACCACTCAAAGCCGTCAGCCTTTTCTAAACCCAATAACAATCGAATCAAAGTGGTTTTACCCGCCCCCGACTCTCCCCAGAGAACAGTGACGCCCTGATCAGGCCATTCAAAGTTTTCGATTTGAATTTGAAAATCTCCGTAAGATTTATTTAAGTTTTTCAGAAGCGACATAGGCCAACCCTCCAAAAAAGAAGAAAACAATGAAGCCCGTGAGTAAAAGAAAGCACGACAGATACACCGCTTGATCCCAGCGATACTGTTCGATCAGACTTTGAATTTTAAGGCCAATCGTTCGATCCGTTATTAAAAAAAGCCGCGTGATCGCAAAATCACCAATCGCCCAAACTCCTGTGATGCCACTCAGAAAGGAGACCCAAGGTAGTGTTTGCGGGTACGTAATTTGCGAAAATATTTTCCACCGCCCGGCTCCCAAAAACCGCGCCATCTCTATCTGCTCGTCCAACTTTTCTATCTGTTGAAAAATACCCAGCTTGCTCATCGTCGGCACGTAGATAACAGCCAACAGTCCACACAACAGAAGCAAAGAATAAAACAGACTTGCATTTTGCAATGAATAAAATGAAAAGCTCAGCATCACAAAACTTGGCACGGTGAGGAGCTGTAACCAAAAACGAAATGATCGATGCTGATAAAAATAAATCACTCCACTTAAAAGAATAAAAAGAAGACCTGCAGAAAGAAATCCCACGAGCAGAGAGCCCACCACTGCGTCCGTAAAGATAAGATTTTCTCTTTGTGCCGCAAAAAATCCTCGCGGGGCCTGCCATAACAGTCCTATTAGCACACACGTCGACGGCACCAACGCGAAGAGTGCGAAGATGTGGCCTTTTTCGAAATAAAGTGAGGGAGCTTCGCGAACATCTCCATCATGGATCGATTGGTTTGGAAGAAAAAGAAAAAACGGACTGATGCAAAAAATTTGCATCAAATAAAAATGCAAGGCGGTATTCCAATCACCTGTATTTTTAAGCGTGATGTACATCGCATGCTCGAGGCTTGTGTAAGAGCCACCAGAAAGGATCATCGGCACAGAAAGACTGGTGATAAAAAAAACAAACAAAAAACCACTCACCATCATCACATCTCGTCGGAGTAAGGGCCATAGCAATCGCCATTGTGAAAAAACTGTTTTGTTTTGCAGTCTTAAAAAATCGTTATAAGGAGCCATCTTTTGAGACAGCCAGCGACTTAAAAAGACCGCTAGCAAACCAATTTCAAAAAAAACATGCATCAGCACCACGCCACCAAGCCCGAACGGAAAAAATGGCAAAAAACTCAAAACGCTGACAATCACAATCAGTGGTGGCAAAAAACTCGGGAGAACAATCATATACTCGAGCGCCAGAAACAGGGATGGCGATAACGAACCACGAACAGCCAGCAAGCCCCAGGCGGAAGCAAAGGCTAAAAAAACGGTGGCGAGCGTGCTCAGTAGCGCTTGCAACAAAGTCACTCCAAAGATTTGCGGTTGAGACAAAAGAGTCCAATCCACAAACTCAAAGTGACGAAAGACCGAAAAAAACGGTGCAAAAAAAGCAACCATCAGCAGAAAAAAAATGACATGAAACAGGGAAACATTTTTAAAATTCAATTTAAATTCCCAACTGGTTCCAGCGCTTGAGATGGCCGTCTTTATTCTCAATAATTTTAAGATAGTGGTTGGGCTTGATCAATTGGATGCTCTTTGAGAAATCAAATGCAGTTCCCCGTCGAACGCCTTCGACGGCCGGAAGCATGTAGTTCTTCTCCATGATTACACGCTGAGAACTCATTCTTAATAAAAACTCCACCCAGATCTGGGCTTCTTCACAAGATTGGCAGGATGCGGGGATTGCCATGTATTCCACCGTGTAGATCAACGGTTCTTCGAAATAAATGGGTTGATATCGAAAATCCTTTTCATTGAGATGATGATAGAGTGGCGAAGTAAAAAAGGTAAAAACCATGGGCACGAGATCATTTTGAAAAAGTCCGTAAGAAGCAGACCATGAGGGCGAAACCACGCGGATGGAATTTTTAAGGTTTTTGATGTATTCAAAACCTTCCTCAACGCCTTTCACTGCTAGCACCCACGTTAAAAAATAAAATCCCGTTGCACTGACGTTGGGATCTTGCAACCCAAGAGAGTTCGCATACTGAGGCAACAAAAGATCATCCATTCGCTGAAGGGGTGGTCCTCTTTTTTTGTAGGCAAAAGTCATCGGCGACCAATCCACTGGTAAAAAATGTTCAAAAATAATGGACGAAGGGAGATCGCGAGAAAAATAGGTATTGTATCGATTGAGTTTTTTCCACTGCAATGTTTTCTTCGCTTCGCTCACGGCCAGCAAGTCCAAACCGACCACCACATCAAAGGTCGATAACTGATCTTTGAGCTTGTCCATAATGAGACCCGCATTGCCAATATCAATCCACTGAATTTTGATATTGGTTTCTTCTTCGAACTCTTTTGCTAATTGAGGACCTGGCCCCCACTCTTTTACAAAACTACTGTAGGACAAAACGCGCAAAACTTTTTGTTCGGAATTGAGTGACTCGGTTTTTTGTTTTTGGAAAAAAAAGGAGAGGGCTCCAACCACCAACATGAAGGCGATAAAAAAGAACACGAGTGGTGGGATCTTCTTCATAACTACCAAAGCAAGCCGCGACGGCTTTTATAAAAATAATAGTCCAGACCCAAACAGCGGCCTGCACCAATTAAACAAAACGTCACATGCATAAAAAAAGCAAAAAGCTGAGTGGAGTCACCTTGCGCTTCCACCAACCAATAAAGATGAATGGACAAGAAGGCCGCCCAAAACGAAACCGGCCGAACCAAATATCCCAAAAGATAAGAGAATCCGATGAGGATTTCGGAACCCACGACGATCATACTCATCAGCAACCAGTTCTCTTGAATTTGCACTTCCCAAAAATGCAAATACGAATTCAGGACACCAAGATTTTCCATCTTTAAGCGCAGTTGCTCACTGAGATAGGGATGCTGCAAATAACCCGCTTGAAAGTGGGTGCTTGCCATACGAAGGTACTGCCAGCTCATCACAAGACGTAAAAAAGTCACTGGCCATAAATGCCCGACATATTTAAAGCTTTCTAGATAGGCCAAAATCATAGCCCATATTCATTCACAAGAGACCTCAGTGTCAATCGCTGACTGACAGGCTCTAAGGTCTATTTTTTGATCCAAAGCATAGCTATTTGTCGAGATCTGACTTGGAAATGATTCGAAGGCTCCTCTCTGTCGGTTATGATGTTCCTAAGGGAGAAAATATGCAAAAACCACGAGCACCAGAAGCCCATGAATTACAAAACGTCTATCGCTTTTTAGATCAAAACCGCACCACAAACGGTTGGTCCGTGACAGACGAATACCCTCTTGCGTTCGAAAGCAAGAATACACACAACATTCGCATCATGACGGATGAGGACAAAAATATTATTTCCCATGCCGTTGTAAAACCAACAATCGTTAAAACGCCCTATGCTCTCTTTCAGGTGGCGGTGATTGGAAGCGTGATGACGGATCCACGCTATCGTCAACAAGGTCTCAGTTCGCAACTGATCGAAAACTGTATCGAGCAAGCACAAGTTCTCAAATCTGATTTTGCGATTTTGTGGACGGATCTTTTTGATTTTTACAAAAATTTTGATTTTGAACTCGCCGGCACAGAGGTGAGCTTGATTATCAACGAGAATCTCAAGCCCGCGGAGCGCCGCCAGGATTTAAAAATTCTGAGCACAAGCCAAGTGGACCCTCAGGCTTTGTTAAGACTTTACAACTTACACACCGTCACAAGTCATCGCACCGTGGATGATATTAAAAAATATTTACAAATTCCCAATGCCAGAGTTTATACGGCATGGAATAAAAATAACCAAATCGAAGCTTATGCCATTGAAGGCAAAGGCATTGATCTTCAGGGCTATATTCATGAATGGGGTGGTAACACCTCGGCACTTCTTGAGCTTTTTATTCACGCGCAAAAGCAGCAAAACAAAGAGCTGATTGTTATCACGCCAACCCATTGCAAAAACCTCATTCGTCGCTGCCTGGGGAGTGGCGCCAAGTCCTATGAAGGTATTCTTGGGATGATCAAGTTGATCGACAAGGCGAGTTTAATTAAAAAAGTTCAAAAGATGGCTCGTCGTATGGGCTTGAATGATTTTGCCATCGAAATGCACGGCAATACGCTTTATTTTGGAACCAGCGAAGGTGTTTATAAAACGGAATCCGAAGCGGATATCATTCACCTCTTGTTTGGTCCACAAAAGCCGGCAGAAATGCACGCGTTTACTCCTCAAACACTTGAGAAGCTCAATAAACTGTTACCTCTTCCGTTGTGGTTTTGGGGATGGGACTCCATTTGATTCGTATTTTCAGCGCCGCTGTCTTTCTATTTTTATGTAGCGGCTGCGATGACGACAAGGCCTCGGTCCCCATGGAGCCGACCACGGCCGCAAATATCAATAAAGCCCAGCAAGAGTATTTATCCCTGATCAGCCCGCTCAAGATTCAGCAGGGCGAATTTGTTTATTTTATCAAATCGCAAGAAGTCTACACTGGCCAACAAGAACCCTCCGTCACGTTGATGGAAGAAGAAAGCCTCAACGTCATGGAGCGCAAAGAGTTCCCCGGCTATATCGAAATCACGTTGCAAAAAGAAGTCATCGATCACCTGACCGAAGGTTCTCCCCATTCTATTTTTAAAGATGTGTTTTATCTGGAAACCAAGGGCGAGGCAAAAAACGAAACACTGACAGAGTCGACGGCCAGTGAAGAGAAGCCCGAAGTGCTTTTTTATAATCTAAAAACCACAGATGTCCTTGTTTCGAAGCCGGCAAAAGTGCTCGAAAAGGAGCCTTGCCCGAATTCCAAAGAGTGCCTCTTAAAGGCGCGCAAAATCTCCTATGATATAGTTTTTACCGATCCGCTCAACCCACAAACCACAAAAGTAGAGGCGTGGCTCAGCTTGGATGTTCCCTACTTCGCAAGCATTCTCAAGAGTTGCTACACGACGGTGATAAGCATTGATACGGCTCGCCCATTGGTGCGCCAGTGTAAATCGGTGTTTGATTATCAGTTCAAATAATTGTAAAAATAATTATGAAAAAAATTGCTGTTATTCTATCGGGCTGCGGGTATTTGGATGGAAGCGAAATCACCGAGGCGATCAGTTCTCTGATTTGCCTGAGCCAAGAAGGTGTGGCCTATGATTGCTTTGCTCCTGACATTTCTTTTGTGAGTCAAAACCACCTCTTAGGTCTTGCCTCGGAAAGTAGAAACTCTTTGGTCGAATCGGCACGGATCGCTCGCGGGCAAGTTCGCGACCTCGTGGAACTGGACGCCTCCCAATTTGACGGACTTTTGCTTCCAGGTGGTTATGGCGCCGCTAAAACTCTGTGCGATTGGGCAGAAAAAGGCGCGCAGTGTGATGTTTTGCCATGGGTGCAAAAATCTTTGATTGATTTTTACGAACAGCAAAAACCCATTGCTGCCCTTTGTATTGCTCCCGCCGTTGTCGCTCGTGTTTTAGGGCCTAAAGGTGTGAGCGTGACCATCGGCAACGATCTTCAAACAGCTCTCGAAATCGAAAAAACGGGAGCCATCCACGAAGAATGCCCGGTCGATGAATACATCTCCGATCGCAATCATCGCATTCTTTCGACACCCGCTTATATGTATGATGCCAAACCCTCGCAAGTCTTTTTAGGAATTTCTAAAATGATTCGTGAGTTTGTCGAAATAGCTTAACGAAGTTTACGAAGTTGAGCTTGGTGCTCGTCCTTCCACCACAATTGACGAAAGACGCCATCTGCGTTCTTGTGAAGATTTTTTTGGATTTCGATTTTAGACTCTCGCGAGGAAAATCGTTTTTCGATTTCACGAGCTACAGATGAAAATGTGTTTTGTAAAATGATCTCATCCACCAGTCCCATTTCTTTTAACTGGTAGGACGTGAATATTTTCTCCTCGAGGAGAGCTTTTTTTAAGAATGCAGCAGACACCTTTTTTTGCAGACGCTTATAGCCGCCCCAGCCGTAACTGACACCCATTTTATTTTGCCAAAAACCAAACAGCACTTCGGGAGCCGCATAGATCACATCGAAGCAGCCCAAAAATTCGATGCCTCCGCCAAAACAATCGCCACCCACCAAAGCCACTTTCCAGGCGGAATGTTTTTCAAGCGCGTCTAGATTTTTTTGAATCTGCCGGTTGATTTTAATCCCGTCTTCACGTTTTTTAAGGCGAGCATAATCTTTAAGCTGGCCACCGGAACAAAACACTCTCTCTGTCCCCACGCAAACAATGCGTTGCCATTTTTTTTTGAGTTGCTTGGCGAGCGCCGCAGAATCCGCCAAGGAAATGGCATTGGCCGTGGCGCCCATGTTGTTCATATGAATCGTGAGAGTTTGTTTGTCGTGTTTAAAGTCCATGCATAGAGATTAACATGGACTTGCGGAACTGTCTCTAGCCGATTTCGCGAAGGAGATGGGTGTAGACTTCTGTTTCTTTCATAAATTTAATTCCTGCGGATGGACGCGGATGATCGGCATCGACCCACACCACGCGACCGTTCATCACGCGCTCAACATTGAGCTTGTCCAAGCTGAAATTAATTTTTACAACTTCACCCACACGTAAATTAGAAACGGGTCCTTCAACTTTTAATCCGCCAAGGGACATGTTGTCCACTTTGGAAGGCGTGCGGAAGTCCGTCACATACGAGCTAATGTCCACCATTTGTTGTGTGGTGTAACGACGGTATTTGCGCTGTTGAACTTGAACCGTATTTAAAAACTTTTCCGTAATCCCTTTAAGATCTTTTTCTTCGAACGGTTTTTCCAATAAAACGCAACTGCTCAAATTCTCAACGCTGCTAATGGATGCTGGGTCGGACACCTTTGTCAGCAAAAGAATCGATGACAAAAAGCCGTTGCGGCGCCAACCAGAGATCTGTTGTTGGAGCGTCATATTGAGCGCATTTGGATTGTTATAAATCAGTAAGTCCATATTTTTATCGAGCTTGTTAGACAACTGCAGGGGGCGCAAGAATTCAAATTGCACACGATACTTATCGGTGCGAACGTCAGAGAGAAGCTCTTGGATTTTCTTACCTTCGACTTGATTCATAGATACGATAGTAATTAAACTCATCTTCATCACCTCTTTGAAGACTTATCGGCACAAATCCAATTCTATAAAACTCAATTTTAAAGATGGAACAATAAGATACAGGCCCACCATCTCAAGCTGAGACATGAACCCAAAGAGAACAAGTTAGAAAAAAGCTAGGCACTTTTTAGAAAAATCAGCACCTAGCACTGATCAAAATAACGTCAAAAATTAACGCTTTTCGATAGCTGTGTATTTTAAATCAGTTGGACCCGTCCACTGTCCGCGCGGACGGTAGATGCGGTTGTTGGAATACTGCTCGATAATATGGGCGCACCAACCTGAGACGCGTGAGACAGCAAAGATGGGAGTGTAAATATCAATTGGAATTCCCATCGCGTAATAAACTGTGGCTGAATAAAAATCGACATTTGGCAAAAGTCCCTTTTGCTGTTGCATTGTATCGTCGAGAATTTTGGACATCTGATAATACTCAGGCTGACCGACTTTTTTAGTGAGAAGTTCGCTCATCTGACTGAGAATTTTTGCGCGTGGATCGCCATTTTTGTAAACGCGATGACCAAAACCCATCACTTTGGCTTTGTTTTTAAGGGCATTGTCCAACCACGCGTGAACTTTTGTCATTCCACCGATCTCTTTGAGCATCAACATCACTTGTTCGTTGGCACCACCGTGAAGAGGTCCCTTCAGAGCAGAGATGGCGCTCACAACGGCTGAATACATATCACTCAACGAAGACGCCGTTACGCGCGAAGCGAAGGCCGAACAGTTGAGCTCGTGATCCGCATGTAGTACCAAACAGGTATCAAAGATTTTAGCAAATTCGGCATCAGGCTCTTGGCCCTTCATCATGTAAAGGAAATTCCAGCCAATGCTTTTTTCGGGATTGGGTTGCACAAAATCTTTTCCATCACGCGTGCGCTGAAAAAGTGCGACGAGCATTCCCATCTTTGCTGTCAAACGAAGGGCTTTGCGACGATTGGCGGCGTCGGACATATCCTGGGCTTCAGGATCCCAGAGCGCGAGCATCGAAACTGCAGTCCGTAACCACGCCATCGGATGCACATTGGTCGGAAGTTTTTTAAGTTGGTCAATCAGTGAGGACGACAAATTCATTTCTTTTTTGAGCTCTGCTTGAAAAGCTTCGAGTTCTGATTTTTTTGGAAGTCGACCATTCCACAAAAGCCAGCTCACTTCTTCGAAATTCGAATTCGCGGCAAGATCCTCAATCGTGTATCCACGATAACAAAGTGTCACATCCACAATGGAAGAAATACCTGTGGTGCATGCCACGATTCCTTCGAGTCCGCGATCGACAGCACCATCATAGATTTTCACAGCTTCTGACATGAGAGGGTCCTTTCAGTGAGGTTGAGAATATCTCTTATTTATGACATAAAAAAATCAGGCTGTGGAGCCCTAAGAGGTCAGGTCTGAAGAATTCTTCTTTGCCAGCCCGCACAAAGTCCAAGGTTGATCCGCTCGGAACTCGGCCACTCAAGCCAATTTAAGGACGCGCTCTTTTGTTTCGATGACGATCACCGTGAGATCTTGCGGGAGGTTTTTAGACTTCATAAACTGCTGAGCCTGAAAGAAAACCTCGTTGCGCAAGTTATGAACATCTGATTCCGCTGACTTCTTGATAATGGAATAATAGCGCTCTTCCCCAAAATACTCACCGCCAGGACTGGTTGTTTTAAACAAACCCGGGGAACAGAGAATCAATTTGTCTTTGGGTTCAAAATCGAGGCTTTCGACTTTAAATTGAGTTACTTGCGAGCCTTTATGCACAGCCTCGTTATCAAATTGCAAACGCGTCAGTTTTTTACTGGCGTGGGAATAATGAACCGCCACCACATCGCCCATATTCACGTAATCCAGACGAAGGTGCCGTCGATTCATCGCTCCATAAAAGCAATGAAAGCGATCCTTTTCCTCGATATTTGGCAAAAACTCTTTTGCTAAACTTTGCAAAAGATTGTCGGGATGGTAGCTCTGAGGTTCCATTCTAGCCTGAAATGTAAACTTCATAAATACCGATAAAAAGAGTGCCGAAAGGCTATAACCAGAGGACGAACTTAAAAGCAGGCCAAACTGCATTTTGTCGCGGTGTTCGAAGATATCAAAGTAATCCCCACCCGTGAGGGAGCTTGCCATAAACTTCGTGCTAAACTCAAAACCTGGGATGTGAGGAAATTCCGTGGGAACAACCTGGCGTTGAATTTCGAGCGCCTTTTTAAGTTGTCCGTGGATATGGATCACTAAATTTTCGAGCTGTTCGTTGGCGCGCACCAATTCTTTGCGATAGGTCAGCAAATCCTTATCTTTGACCTCAAGCTCTTTTTCGAGGGTTTTAATTCTATTTTTTAGCGCAGATATATCATCCATATCTCTAAAGTTGCCATGGGCCCCTTCTTGGATGCAAGCCAGCTAAGCAACCCATGCGTTTAACTAGACGTGTAAAACAACTTTCTTGCATTCACTGGACCGGTCTGAGTACATCGATGACGGGGATACGGAAGTGGGCCTTGGCTCGCTCTCTGTTTTGGGGGGAAATGTGTCGATTTCGTCGGCCAATCATTTGGTATTGATTCATTCACAAAATGATTACGTGATCACCGAGCTGAGCCGTATCGCGCATGATATTCATCCGGCTTGGACTCCCGATCAGACCATTAAAAAGTATCGCGCCCTTCAAGCCCAGCTCACGTTAAAAATTCCCCATCCCGCTGAGCTTACGGCCTTTGATCGTTTTTTGATTTTGCAGGATTTTTTCTTTGCCGAAAAAAAATTCAGCCCTCTGGTCTCAAAACCCACACTCGATAAGTTTTTATTACCGTACACGCTTTTAAGTCGCAGTGGCTCGCATGATTTGTTGGTTCTGATTTTCTTAAGCCTCGCCAAGAATTTAGGACTGTCATTGGAAGTTCTCAATAGCGAAACCACAACCATTCTTAAACTGATCGACGAAGGAAAATCTCGTCTCTTTTCTTTTGAAAAGAATCTCCACGAACTCAGCAAACAGGACGTGGTGGATTTGGTGAACAGCGGCTGCGATTGCACAAAGACCTTGCCAGTGCAAGATCTCCTCGCTCGCTATTTATTGCTCTTAAAAACGCAGTGTCTGCGCGAAAGAAGTTTAATAAATTTTTACAAATTGCAAACACATCTCATTCACTATCAACCGTTTGCACTTCATCATCTGATCGACCGCGCCCGCGCCGCCTACGCTATCGGCGACATCGTCCGCGCCGCCGAGGATCTCGGTCAGTACGTCACCTTCCATTCGGAGAAGGTGACCAACAGTCGTTATTTAAAATTACTGCGCAAATTGCGCGAGAAGCATTTTTAGAAGTTATTGAGAAACTTCTGGGTTTTGAAGTTGAAGATCCGCTCTATCAAAACCGTCCTCAGCAAGATGCGGCCCCACTGAAAGTCCTGCCACTATCATGAGAAGACCCGCAGCCATTTTCCCTTTTGCGGCTTTTAAGACAATCGAAACATCTTTGTTTTTTAGAGCTGCTCTTCGAGCATTATCAAAGGCTCGAGTCTCATCTAAATTATGTATTTTGAAAACTTGATCCGTCGTTTTTCCATCCTGTATTGTTCGAATAGTAACTGTTCTTCCAACTAGCAGCTTTCTGTCTTCAAAGTCTAACTCTGAAGCACGCTTGAGCCCTCTAATGTCACCAGCAGTGAGAGAATCGACCACATGCTTTCCCCCATAAACAGCAGAGGTTACACCGGCGCCAAATACAAAGCATCCTTAACACCATACACAGAAGAGACATTTTCATCCGCGTTAACAGATTGATGGATTGATAGAGCAAATAAACCAACAGTCATAATTTTTAAAAGATTCGTTTTCATATTTGCCTCCTAGGGCGTGTCCTCATTTAAACAGCGGACACACTTTAGACATAAACATCAAAACGCACCATTTTACCTTCGACAGATCTCTTCGGTAAAACCTCGCAAATCGGTTTACTTTGAGGTGCGCGTTTGACGACAAGTTTTTTTTTCGCTTGCTTGCAGCTGTCCAACACAAGTTGCAACGCTTCCGTTGGTGTCGGCTGAGAGATCTCCGCCAAATATTGCATCTCTTTACGAGGAAGTGCTGTTCGATCATGTTCGTACATCGGGTCTAAATAGAACACCTCGTGGTTTTGAATCATTTCTTCTAGAAAATTTTGAAATGAACCCTGACGAATTTGCAAAAATAAATTGTGCCCGCCTTCGATAAAACGACGCTGACCATCTTTCACAAGCGCAACAAGCAACGGGTTCTCTTCAATCGCTGTGACCTTTGCGCCAAAATAACAGAGCTTAAAAGAATCTCCAGCTAATCCCATCGTAAGGTCGCACACTTTGAGGCCTGGCTCGACTCCCACGGCTTTTGCGAGAAGATCTTTTTTGGGTGAGATTTTTTGGCGCTGGTAGTTTTTTTGATCTTCCAAAAAGTCAACAACCACACCATGCTCGCGGCTTTGACGTTTTTGCAGACGCAATTTGTTCTCTTGAAAAAAAAGATAATAGGCTGTTTCGGGGTCGACAGTCACCGGCTCTGCTTGTAATTCATCAACGAGATATTTTTTTTGAGCTTCCGTGGTTTCCGGAGCCACCAAGATTTTCAAGGAGCCTCGCGCCAGTAGATGGGACGTGGAAGAGGCTTTAGTATTTCAATCAAGGTTTGCTGTTCGACGGGAAGAACTGCTTTTAACACCTCAAGTGTTTCTTCGTATTCTTCGATCAATTTTGCATTCATGCCGTCAAAACTTTTTTGTCGTTCCACAAATTGGGCCGAACCAAATTGTTTTTTAAAATCTTCTAGCTCTCCGCATTGGCTTAAGCGCTGACGTTCTTCTTCACTTTTTTCTAAAAACAGGTACGCGCAAAACGAATTGACGTAACCGGCTTTTAAATCACCCATCACATTCTTCCGTTCGTGATTGCGAATATCGAAATCGAGAAGGTCATCGCTGCGCTGTAAAAGAAGGCCCAAGATATGCCCGGTTGTCTCGAGGCATGCGTGAAGTTGAGGATTTTTTTCTCCAGCCGCCAATAGAGGAGCGCGTAAACACCACTGGAATAGCGATCCTGTTTTTAGGCGATGCACACGATCCATTTGTTCGAGAGTCACATTGATTTTTTTAACTTGATCATCCTGCAGCCACTCCCCCTCGATCAAATCCGAAATGGCGCGACTGGTGAGCTGAATGAGTTCGATATTGCCGAATTGGGAAAGATTCACCATCACTCGCGCGAGCAAATAATCTCCCGCCAGAATCGCATACTCCGGTGTGTATTTAAGCCATGCCGACGTTTTTCCACGGCGGAGATCCGAGCGATCAATGAGATCATCGTGTAAAAGGGAGGAGTTATGAATAAACTCGATGGTCTGACACAAAAGATGGGTTGTGGCTTCGGTAAGTGGAATTTCTTGTGCCACCAACTGTGTGAGTTTCGCGCGAAAGCCCTTCCCCCCGCTGAACAAGTCATCGTAGAGAGAATTGAGTTTTGGCAAGTACGAGGGGAAATCGCCCTCGGAATAAATCTTTAAATCCACAGGCGAGGTATAACAAACGCCCCTGCACGACACAACCCAGCGGCACGAGTCTTGACGGCTTTACTCTCTGCGTTGTACGCTTTCTCCTATGAAAACCTTTACATCGACATGCACTCCGCACTTTCGTCAGACCGATTCAGCCGGTTTGCTGTTTTTTAACGAAGCCTTCAATCTCTTCCACGATACCTACGAAGGCTGGGCTGAGGCTGTTTGTGGGAGTAAAAAACTATGGTTTGAAAATGAAGAATGGGCTGTCCCCATCAAAAAAGTGAGCGCCGATTTTCGACGCCCCTTGATGGCTTTTGATCCGTGTGAAGTCACCGTCACAGTCAAAACCATCGGTGAAACATCTTTTCAGTTAGAAACTGAACTCAAACAAAATGGATCTGTGTGCTGCACGATCGAAAGCATTCATGTGTTTCTCAACAAAAAAACACGCACGCCCCAAGGCGTGCCCGGAAACATTCGCGAAAAACTCTCGTAGATTACAGCCTATCAACGTTGAAAAGATGACAAAAAGTGGCATCAAAAGGACTTGGTTTTTCATGGTTAGCTCCCTATTCATTTAAAAATTCGAATTTCAGATAAAGTCGCAACCGACATACCTAAAGTGACGTCGACGAATTGACGGACGTCGAAATACGGCACCTCTGGCCCCCTTGTTTTTACCTAATATATTAGGTATACTATAATACATGTTGGATTTTGGTCGAGTTCTCAAACAAACACGATTGCAACGACAGTTGACACAAATGGAAGTGGCGAGGCGCTCTTATATTAGCCTGGCTACAATCCAAAATATCGAAGCTGGACGAGGAAATCCTTCCTGGGACACTCTCCTCACGCTCTTTAAGATCTTAGGATTAAAAATTCAGTTACAGCCTGTCTCATTGGACTGGCCACTTTTGATTGCGCTAGGCTGCCCACTGATGGCTCATACAACCTCTGGTCCGTCACCAGCTCCCGATAAAGAAAAAATGATAAACACCCTACAGTTCATTGATTTCAGCCAGCACAATTCGGAAATGGCAAGCCGTGAAAAACAAGCTGTTCTTTCTTGGCTTTGGGCACTGCACGACCATTATTTTTCAATTTGGAAGTTTGTTCATCCAAAGACGAAGAAGTGGTTCTTGAGTCATTCTTCTCTCCTTTCGATAAAACTGCGGCGCCTGGCTTTAACTCAATTGGATTATCTATGAAAACATCATTGGACTCAAAACGACTTCAAGACTTTTTAAAACTCGCAGGTGATCAGCTTTCAGGAGACTGGGTTTTGCTCGGAGGCACACTTTTACCCGCCGTCGGACTTACCGTGCGCTCCACTGTCGATATTGATTTTGTAAGCCTCGAAAAAACTGACAACTCCCAAACGCTCGCCCTGATGACTATTGCCGACTCCTTGGGACTCCCTGTCGAAACGATTAATTCCGCCGCTTCGTTTTTTTTAGAAAAAATAAATTACGACAAGAATGATCTCCTTCTTCTTCGCAAAGGGAAAACCGCAAAAATTTTTCGCCCCTCAGTGGCTTTGTATTGGCAGCTTAAACTGGCAAGATTGTCGGATTCAGATCTTATCGATTGCCAGCACTACTACAACTTTTGCGTTGGACAAAAAGATTCCATCAATGCAAAAAAACTAGAACAAATTTTAAATGCCGCTTTAAAAAACAATCCGTCTCAAGATAAAAAAGACAAAATTTTAACACTTCGAAAATTGTTGAATTGAACACTCACGAGATCTTTCGCTGCGCTCAAGATGACGTGGTGGCGTGCGCCTGTGATGACGGAGCGAAATGAGGCACTGATTCTTCTGTTAAAGCTGACTTAAAAATTCGCGACATTTGTTGATCACGATCGGTGGGATTTCGTGACCGCCGGAGAACTCCACCCAGCGTCCTGTCCATCCCAGCTTTTTGAGTTTTTGAAAGAGCGACATTCCTTGGGCGACGGCGAGGACTTGGTCCTTACTTCCGTGGGATTGTACGAAAGGTTTCGGTGCCGCTTTTGAGAGAGACGCCGTCAGTTTGGAATCATTGAGCAGCACTGTGGAAAGCAATATCGCGCCTAGCAAGGAGTCTCCGCAGGAAGAGAGCACGTGACTTGCCACCATGCCTCCCTGACTAAACCCACCAAGCACAAGGCCTTTGTGCTCCTTCATGAGCTCCGTCAACATTTCCTCAATCTGGGGCTGAATGGCTTCAAGGCCCGGAGGCTGAGAGGCGCTGTAATCCTTGGCCTGACCTGTCATCATGGCTTTTTGCAAATCTTCCACAGAAATCGGAAACCACGCTCTACCTGTCATCGCATAACCAATATCAACGACTTGAGGGCCGTTTGGGAAGATCCACGTCCACTCCCCTTGCGGGTCCATCATGTCCGCAAGCGGCGCAAGGTCTGAAAAATCCGCTCCATACCCATGAAACAGAACAACAGCATTTGACTGACCCGGATTCTCAACAATACATTCGATTCCACAAATTTGTTTTCGCATGCCTTCTTTTAGCAACGAATTTCGCGAAACTCCAGGAGTTCTTATGACGCCCACATCAAGCCCAAAAACCGTCTATCTCAAGGACTACACGCCTCCGGCTTACCTCATTCCTAAAATCGATCTGTTTTTTAACCTTTTGGAAGATAAAACCATCGTCACCGCAAAAACTATGGTCAAAAAAAATCAAGCCACTTCAAATAGTGCACCACTCGTGCTCGATGGTGAGCACATGATTCTCCTTGAAATAAAAATCAACGATCTAAAACTGGATTCCACGCAGTACACTTTGACGAGCGAACAACTCACTATTCATCAACCGCCTGCCAGCGATTTTGAAATGGAAATTAAAACAGAGCTCAAACCGCAGGACAATAAATCCTTTGTGGGTCTTTACAAAACAAAGACAATCTATTGCACTCAGATGGAGGCCCAAGGATTTCGTCGCGTGACTTACTTTTTGGATCGCCCCGATGTTTTAGCGAAATACACCACCACGATCGAAGCCGATGCAAAAACCTATCCGCATCTTTTGTCCAACGGCGATCGTACGAAACAAGAAACTGTCGCTAGCGGGCGCCACCGCGTGACTTGGAGCGATCCGTTTCCGAAGCCGTGTTATCTGTTTGCCCTTGTCGCTGGCGATCTGGGTCTTGTGAAAGACGTTTATAAAACTGTATCCGGAAAAACTGTGGCACTGGAAATTTATACCGATAAAGGCAATGAGTCGCGCTGTGCTCATGCGATGGAATCGCTGAAACAATCCATGAAGTGGGATGAGGACACCTACGGACTCGAATACGATTTGAATATATATATGATTGTCGCTGTCGACGATTTTAATATGGGTGCCATGGAGAATAAGGGGCTCAATATTTTTAATACAAAATTTGTTTTGGCCGACGAAAAAACAGCCACCGACAATGAATTTATGGGTGTGCAAACGGTGATCGCTCACGAATACTTTCACAACTGGTCCGGAAACCGCGTCACTTGCCGCGACTGGTTTCAGCTCAGCCTTAAAGAGGGACTTACTGTTTTTCGCGATCAAGAGTTTTCATCGGATCTCAATTCGCGCGGTGTGAAGCGCATCGAAGACGTAAACAATCTTCGTGCACGCCAGTTCCCCGAAGACGCAAGCGGTATGGCGCATCCGATCCGCCCCGCCTCCTACATGGCGATCGACAATTTTTACACACGTACGGTGTACGATAAAGGCGCCGAAGTGATTCGCATGTTGCAGACTCTGCTCGGGCGCGAGCTGTTTATCAAAGGTGTGCAAAAGTACTTTGAGATGTTTGATGGCCAGGCCGTCACCACTGACGATTTTATCAAAGCCCACGAAATCACCTCGGGTCGCGATCTGCCTGTGTTTAAAAACTGGTACGACCAAGCGGGAACTCCAACGGTGCGCGTGCGCGAACATTATGATGCAGAAAAAAAGCAACTCACCTTGTGGCTGCAGCAAGAAACGGTCAACCCAGTCACGAAGCAAGCCAATAAGGCCTATCAGATTCCTATCAAGTATGCTGCGTTTACAGCACAGGGAACTGCGCTTCCAATAACATTGCTGAAGGGGGCTGAGTCAGCTCCAGGAGTTCTGGATCTGTCTCAGGATCAACAGGAATTTATTTTTAAAAATGTCACCGAAAAGCCTGTCCTATCACTCCTTAGAGAATTTTCTGCTCCTATTAAAATGGAATACGAACAGAATGATCAAGATCTTCTGCTCTTAATGGCCAAAGACACAGATCCTTTCTGTCGCTACGAAGCCGCGCAAAAACTTTATACAAAGGCCTGGCTCAAGTGTGTGCAGCAGTCGCGCGAAAACAAACCTCTTTCCATCGACTCTTTGCTTTTTGAAGCGATGAGAAAATGTCTTACGTCTGTTAAAACCGAAGATCATGCCTTTTTGGCAAAACTTCTTTCCCCTCCCTCAGTGAGTTATTTTTTACAATTTTGTGCCGATGAAAATCCTCTTCACGTCGAAAACACATTTCGCTACTTTGTGGAATCTGTGCAAAAAAATCTTGGCTCCGAGTTGCAATCCACTTGGGACTATTTACAAACTCAAACAAATCTAAGCGTCGCAAAAAAAATGGATCTCCGCGCCTTAAAAGGAGTGATTCTTTTTTATGTCACTTTTGGAACAGCGCCTGCGGCAACAGAGCTCTTACAAAAGGAGTACAGCCAATCGCAAACGATGACCGATGTAATGAATGTGCTCATGTCTGCCACTCACAAAACAAATTGTAAGTCGTTGTTTAATGATTTTTATCAAAAATGGAAAGACGATGCGCTGGTGATGAACAAGTGGTTCGCCGCGCAAGCTCTCTCGCTGCGCGAAGATTGCTTAGAGAATGTTCAAAAACTTCTTACACATCCAAGCTATGACAAAACAAATCCGAATAAAATCTTTGCTCTGATCTTTTCATTCATTTCCCTAAATCCGTTGCGCTTTCATCGCGAGGATGGAGCTGGTTATCAGTTTGCGGCTGATCAAATTCTTGATATTGATTCGCGCAATCCCCAAGTGGCCTCACGCATGGCCACCTGTTTTAACGATTGGTCACGCTGGGCCCCTGGCCTTAAGTCGCTTGCCAAAAAACAAATTGAGCGTATCCATCAAACGCCTGGAGTCTCCAAAAACGTGTTCGAAATTATGGAGCGCGCACTAAAGATGGGATAGGTCTCAAATTGAGACCTTTATAGAGTCATAGAATTCAAAAATAAGACTTCTCGAGAGGGGGTCTTATGTGTATAATATTTCTTTAATGAATGATGTTATAGCTGTCGAGAAAATTCTTCCTCATCTTGTAAAAATAATCAGTGAAACCAACGGTTTGAGTCTGCAGAGCACCCTTGAGCTTTTAATGAGCTCGGAAGCTCCTCCGGAGGTTAAGCACAGCATTTCCCACTTTTCAAAACAACTCGATCAATTTCGCATTAATCAGGCGACCATCGAAGGTCTTTTGGATCATCCCGTAGGGCAGGCGCTTTATCAGTTTTTTCAAAACTTTCCGTTGAAATATCGCGAAGAGCATATTCACCTTACCGGCTCGCTCACAGCTGATTTTGTATTCCCACGTTTGCAAAAGCTTTTGAGCGGTGAACATAAAAAAATTTACGAGCAAAAGATTGAAAGTGTTTTTGGCCCGCAAAAATTTCCAATCACGACAGTGGCACAGGTTGATAACCTCATGCGCCTGAAAGACAATGAACTCTTTGACCGCTACTTAGAAATTCTTCTCCTTCCTAAGTTGATTCTCGTTTCACAAGAGGCCCACGCTGAAGCCGCTTACCATATGGCGAACGAACTCTATCATCGCCACAATGTCGGCGCCATCCGCCTTAAATTTACGCTCTCACGGGCTACCACTTCGAGCAAAGAAGAAATCCCAGGTGCCGACAATCTGAGTAGCGAAGAAGTCGTTTGCGGTCTTTACTCCGGATTCTCTCGCTTTCGTAAAGAGCATCCCGATTTTGAATTTATTCTCTCTCCATGCTTTCGCAAGGAGCCAGGCTTCTTTGATGCTAAAAAATATAAAACAAAAAAAGATCATTTTGATCAACAAGTAAAGTCCCTCCTTCAGCTGCTCGAAAAGTTTCCGGAGCTTGCGGCGCACGTCACCGAAGTGGACACTGTTGGTACAGAGAAAGATCTTTATCGCAAAGAGCACTTCAAAGAAATGAAGTTTGGTCTGCGCAAATTACAAACTCGCGGCTTAAAGATTCGCAGCCACCATGGAGAAACCTGGGACACACTTCGCCGCGGAATCCAGTCCGTCGATAACGCCATGAACATCTGGCATGTGGATGCTGTTGAGCATGGATTAAGCCTTGGCATCAATCCCAATTTTTACTTTCATAAAATGTTCCAAAGCGTTTTAGCCCAAAATCGCAACGGCTCCGCCCTCAGTCAAAACAGCCAAGAGTACCGCGAGCTGATGGAACTGGATTGGAATGGCCGTGAAATGATTCGCGATCGATTGGTCTCAGGCTCTCCGATCAGTGAGATCGAAGAGATCTATTTTACCAAAGCCAAATTTCATGCAGCTCGGGAGCTTGAGCATTATCAGCACGATGTGCTCAATCGCATGATTGATAAAGAACTCTCTGTGATTGCTCTCCCCTCGTCCAATAAAAAACTCACAGGGCAGTTTGAGGACTACAAAGAGCATCCTTTTAGCTGGTGGGAGAAAAAGGGCATGAAACTCGGCGTGGGCACTGACAACTACGTCACTCTCAACACCAATTACATTCGCGAAATGATGATTTTGCTGATTACGGATTCCACGCATCTAAAAATCACTAAACTATTGATGGTTTGCACCGGCGAAAAACGCCGCCCCTACATCAGTCAGCAACTTTGGAAGCAACGAAAAAAGGTTAAATAATGAGCGCACCGATTCGCATCTTATTCGTTTGTCTTGGAAACATTTGTCGCTCTCCGGCGGCGGAAGCCATCATGCAAAAAATCATCGATGTGAATAAACTTTCCTATCGTTTAAAAATTGATTCAGCAGGAACAGCAGGTCACCACGAAGGCGAAGAGTCCGATCCTCGCACCATCCAGCATGCAAAGATGCGTGGTTACAATGTCACCAGTATTTCAAGGCCATTTCAAATTCCTCTCGATTTTGATGAGTTTGATTATATCTTGGCCATGGACAACGCGAACTACAATGATTTGGTAGATTTTGATAAGGATAAAAAGTTTTCGCATAAAATTTATAAAATAACTCAGTTTTGCACCTTACAAACTCTGAAAGAAGTGCCCGATCCCTATTACGGCGGCCCCGAAAGCTTTGAACAGATGTTGGATATCCTCGAAGATGCTTGCCAAGGACTGTTTGAAAAGATAAAAATGGATCATAAATTTTAGGGTCTGTTGGTGTTTTATCTAGCTTTTATTCAATTCTATTTGAATTGAATCGAGGCGCGAGGAGGAAACGCTAGCAAAGCGCTAACGCGACGACGAGTAACGAAGAGTCAATTCAAATAGAATTGAATAAAAGCTAGATAAAACACCAACAGGCCCTAATTATGATCTACACAGAAGAAACAAATGGTTTTGTCGTTGAGGCCGAACCGTCCTACATTCCCGAAAAATCCAAGCCTGAAGAAGGTCAGTACTTTTTTGCGTATCGCATTCGTATTCGCAATACAGGCGATACAAAAGCGCAACTCAAAGCGCGCCACTGGGTCATTATGGATGGCAAGCAACATCGAGAAGATGTGGAAGGCCCTGGCGTTGTTGGCGAAGAGCCGCATTTTGAGCCCGGCACCACCTACGAATATACCAGTTTTTGTCCGCTCCCAACGCCCACCGGTAGCATGCGTGGCGCTTACATCATGAAGGATGAGAGTGGTAAGAACTTTCAGATCAAAATCCCACTCTTCTTTTTACGCGATCACCACCATAATCAATAGCTAGCTCTAATGCCCTAAAAGATACTGCAAAAATCCCTTGGGATTGTTGACCATTTCTGGCGTAACGAGAAGCGTATGAGGAAACGAGATCTCTGGGAGTTCGTACTTAAAATCACGGAGCAAGCTTTCACAAACTCGTACTAGTGCGCGAGCTCCTGTTTTTTGCTTATGAGCCTGTGTCGCAATCATGTGTAGGGCCTCGTCAGAAAACTTAAGCTGAATGCCATAATGACGAAAGCTGCGCACATATTGATGGACAATCGAAGCCTGGGAGTCTTTGAGTATGTGGAACAACTCGTCCTCGGAGAGAGGCAAACAGGCTGTGACCACGGGTAAACGACCCACGAGCTCTTGCTCAAAGCCAAACTGAACCAAATCCTCGGACTGAACTTTGGGAAGAAAGATGGATGCGTCGTCTTCGTCCTTCCCTTTCACTTTGGTATTGATGCCGATCTGATGATCGGAAAGTCGTTTTTTAATGATCGGAATTAAATCTGGGAACGCGCCACTAAAAATAAATAAAATGTTTTTGGTGCGCACCACTTCTTTGACGGGCATTCCCTTTTTTTGCAAATTCATAAAAGTGCGAAACTGCGAAGCAATATCATGAGAACCATTGATGTCCACATCAGCGTCTTCGAGCAGACGCAAAAAGCCAAACTGAACGCCGCGTCCACTGACGTCTCGGCCCATGCGGCCTGGTGGAGATGCAATTTTATCCACCTCGTCCACATAAACAATGCCGTTTTCTGCAAGACGCAAGTCGCCCTTCGCCTGCTGCACCAGATCGCGAATGATGTCATCGACATTGGCTCCCATATAACCCACTTCGCTAAAGCGTGTGGCGTCCACTTTTACAAAAGGAACACCAATCATCTTTGCGATCAAGCGAACCAAAAAGGTCTTTCCAACACCAGTAGGTCCCAAGAGAAGCACATTCTGTTTTTGATAATGCCCCATCACATCGCCATCTTGTTCGGCTTGAATGTGGCGGTAGTGATCACAGACCGCAAGCGCTAGAGCTTTTTTTGCTTCCTGCTGACCGATGATTTCCCGCTCGAGCTCATCAACAATCTGTTTGGGGGTGTAATTGAATTCGAGATTGTATTTATTGGGGGGCGTTGTGACGGCCTCCACTTGTCTTTCAGGTTCAGGCGCAACATCCATGGCCACAACTTGCACCATGCCACCAAATTTTTTTTGAACCATGTCCTGGAATTCTTTTTGAATCTCATCCGCACTTGGCAAAGAGGGCGGATTTGAAGTCGGCTCTTCGTTGGGAGTTTGCTCTAAAGACTGATCTTTGTTTTCTTGTGTATTTTCCATGCCCTCAATTTGGGGTGCCTTCAGGATTTGGCAAGGCGGCCCCTCAAACAGCTTAAAAAGGCCTTTCTTAGCCCTCTAAACCGTCATATACCCTTCACTGCATGGATTTAAGTCAACTCAAACAGGACCTCTTAGAAAAGGGCTGGAGCGCCAGCGACGACCTCGTTCCCAAAGAGATTTGCACAGATCTTTGGGCCGAGCTTTTATCAATACGTCATCAGTCGTTATTAAAAAAAGCCCACATTGGCCGTGCGAACCAGAAGCAGATCGACAGTGACGTGCGAGGGGATTTTATTTATTGGCTTGATCCATTCAATCCCGCTGACACCGAAAAAAAATTTATGGGTTGGTTTACGCAATTCGTAAATGCTCTCAATCAGAATTTAATGTTGGGCCTTTCGGACTTCGAGCTTCACTATGCTTTTTACCCCCCAAGCACGCAGTATCAAAAACACATCGATGTTTTTAAATCGAATTCTCAGCGAAAACTTTCCTTTGTTTTGTATCTAAATCAAAATTGGCAGCCCTCAGATGGCGGGGAATTAATCCTCTTTGAGGAAAAAAATCCCGAATGCGAATCGGCGAGAATTTCTCCCCAATGGGGTCGCCTGGTCCTGTTTTTAAGTGACGCAATTTATCATCAAGTCAATTTTACAAATCGTGAGCGCTTTTCAGTCACTGGATGGCTTAAAAACCGTATCTAGAGCCTATTTCCGGCGATTATTCATCTATAAGACATCCTTATCCTGGAGATAAAAAGAATGAATTTCTATTATAGGTACCACCTTGATATATCTATCAATCACAAGGGGGCCCAGAAGATTCCGAAAGGAATCAGAAAAGGCCAAAGCCGCAATAAGGCGACAGAGTGGACTCAAACTTTGAAGCCGCGGTGCTCTTAGGAAAAAGCCGTCTTAGCGTTTTCTAATATCTGCCTAACTATCTTAAGCCGTGAGTCCGGCTCCCACCAAAAAAACAACTCGTAAAGAGTCCCGTCAAAGGCTTTCCACCGCTTTTCGCACGGATGACGCAGCTCCTTTTCTTTACTCATAGATAAAGCCCGTATAGTCTTTCTTTTAAAACCGAGGGCTTTTTTATTTTAAAAATTAAAAGATTATTTACATTTAACGATTTGCTCATTCTTTGCTCATTTGTTGTTTTATTTTTTGGCATCCAACAGACTTTCTTATCATCTCCTCTTTTTTTAATATTAGCCTGTACACTTTTGGCAACTTCGATTTCTGCCTCGGTCCACAATGCAGATCTGATCGCCAAAAGAGTGGGCCCCTCCTTAGGAACTTTGGTTCTTGCCCTCTCGGTAACGGTGATTGAAGTGGTCTTTATTATTAACATGATGAAAAGCTCCTCTCAAAATGCTCCAACGATTGCTCGCGATGCTGTATTTGCGGCATTGATGATCGTTACAAATGGAATTGTAGGTGTTTCCATTTGGTTGGGTGGACTTATACACAAAGAGCTTGGGTTTCAGACTGTCGGCACCAGTTCGCTGATGGGGGTATTGGTGACATTGGCTGGACTGACCATGGTTCTTCCCAACTACACCACTTCTACAGTGGGGCCCACTTACAGCTCGAGCCAATTGATTTTTGTCTCGATCGCAGCACTCAGTATTTATCTTTCTCTTGTTTGGGCCCAAACGATTTCCTACAAAAGCTATTTTGTGTCCATGACACCCAACGAATTTATGCAGCTTGAGAAAAAAAATTATGTTCCTTCCAAAAACAAAGCCATTCTCAGTTTTGTAAGACTGATCCTCTCCTTGATCGCAGTGATTGGCCTTACGAAATTACTCAGTCCAATGATGGAAGAGGCCTTGCGCTATGTCGGAGCGCCACCATCATCCATCGGGATTGTGATTGCTCTTTTGGTATTAGCTCCCGAGACATGGGCGGCGCTCGCTTCGGCACAGGCGAATCAGTTACAAACCAGTCTCAACCTCGCATTGGGTTCTGGGGCTGCTAGCATTGCGCTGACGGTACCTGCCGTGAGTGTGTACTCGCTTGTGACAAATCAACCCATTCTCTTGGGGCTTGATCCTAAAAATATGGCTTTTTTGATTTTAACGTTTGTCGCCGGAGGTTTTACTTTTGGCGCTGGACGTGCAACTTCGCTTCATGGAAGCGTTCACATTGTGATCTTAGTTGGCTATCTCGTTTTGTCCTTCATCCCCTGACGAAGACCCTTGTGATTCTTGCTGAGGATCTGCTTTTCGTTTCTTTTTTTTGCTGTCTTCTTTTTCGATTTCGTCTTTATTCTTTTGCATAAACGCACCCGAAATGACGGCTGTTTTAAGAATACGCTCCTCCGACATGGATTGCGACTCAGTGCTTTCTTGGGGCTCTTGAGCCGTGCAAGAAATGAGTAAAAGACACAGTGTTATTTTTGAAGTTTGGTTCCTCATTATTTTCACGATTTTATTATAAACTCTCGACACCCATTTTCAAATTATTTCAGTCTAGACCCTTACCTATTTTCAAAATTTCTGTTTTGGGCCTTTTTTATGGTCTTTGACACAGAAAGAGATAAAACAGCTGCAGGGTGTTTTTTGGTTGAATGTTGGGATCATGGGGGATTGAGGTTTGTCACTTAAAAAATTATTTACATTTTTTTTCTTATTCGCATTGTTTCAATCTGCAGAGGCGGGAATTTTAAATGTTCCCTTAAAAAATAAATTCGTTTTTGACGAAAACAAACTCATCGAAATCTGTTGGCTGGTCAAAGAGAATTCGGTCACACGTCCCTTACAAATTGAAATCGAAAATTTTTTGCAACAGCAATTGGCCGAGCGAGCTGGTTTTTCAATTCGCTTTCATTCTCGTTGCTTGAGCATTCAAAAACCTATGGATCCTATCGGGCTCGTCTTTTACGACAGTCTCGACAATCCACCGGCACTCACGGCGGAGGTCATTGGTGTCACAGCGTTTACGGATTTTCCAGGACACCCAAGAACCTACTCTCGAGGTCTTTGGACAAAAAAGAATCTGACGGACGTCGTCCTGACAAGTCGGTTCGAAAATGTAAAACCAAATCTTATTGAGCAATCCAAGGGATTGGGCCCTTTAGGACAAAAAAATTTACTCATTTCGATTGCTCTTCACGAAGTGCTTCACACACTTGGAATAGATCACGAACAGGTCCGACCCGACTCGACGTGTATTGATGAAAATAATTCGTTTAATTTGCAAATTCATACATTGGTTGGTGCCTACGATCCTGAGTCGATTATGAATTACTGCATCACACATTTTTATGATTTTGAAAAGGGACCCATTGAGCTTTCTGAAGGTGATCTTGAAACTTTGCGTTTTGTTTCTCAGTTTTAATTTTAAAAATACAACTTACGCGTCTTATTTTGAGACGTTGATAGGCTGATGGCATGTCCATACTTCTGACACTCTCCTCCCTCTAGCTTAAATATAAACCCGTTCAATGCGGCATTGTTTTTGTATACGTAAAGTGTGGGGGTTTTATGCGCTACTTTTTTATTGCCTGCTTTTTTTCTCACTTGTTGGTGTTTAACTTGATTCAAATCGATCAAGATCGAAATCCTGCTAGCTATCCAAATTTTTCTGGAGATTCTGCTTTTCTTGCTCCAGAGAATGCCGTGGTCGCGCCAGCGCCTCGAAAGCTAGGACCTCCACTGAACCCAAATAGTGTTGTTTCGATGAAAGACATCGAAGAGATTTATTTTAATCTCGATACTGGTAACGGTTTTTTACCGCAAGAAATCGCACTTAAAAAAGAAGTTGAAAAAGCTTACTCAAATCTTCGTCATCTCTTGGTGCTTCGAAAGTCGATGGGCACCAGTTACAATTCAGCGGATTCGAGTTCGGAGATCAGGAAAGCGATTCGCGCTGAGCAAGATCGTATTGCGCTTTTGCAGAGCCGTAGAGCCGCCAATAGCCAGTTCGCCTATCACGATATTCAATTGAATTACGCAGCCACACAGATTGGTCTTAAACCAGAATCCCATCGTCGCGTGAGCGAGTTGTTAGGATATGTTCTTCATGTCTTTTTTGAGGCAAGTTCATCTACATTGAGTACAACTTTTGCCGGTTTATCTTCACCTTACGAGTCCACGATCGCTCCGATGCCCGAACAATTTCCAGGCACCGTCAACAGCAACGCCACCACCGAAGAAGAATTCTTAGCGCCTCAAAACGACTCCGCAGAATTTATCGGCCCAATCATGCCCGAAGAAAAACCCATCACCACGGCCATCTAAAAGGTACGCCGTACCTTTTCCTTAAGCACTGCGCTAAAAGACAAAGTTTGAAGCAAACTCTGCTTTCCCGGTGAAATTGTTTTTCGGAAATCGAAAGTACTTCTTTTTTAGAGATTTTTTTACAGCAGAAGTATGTGTTGGATGAGCCTGATTTAACCAACTTAATGTTTTCGAAATATCACCATCGAATAAAAGCGTATCTTCTTCAATAGGGATGAAGATCTTTGATTTTCCAAGAAGGCCGAAAATTGTGCTTGATTCGTAACTCCCGCAATCATTCACTAGACCAGCTTCCACTGGGTTACGATAAACATATTTGTAAGCGTTTAAATAATAATTATATGAATCCAAAATACACCAATGGTAAGGACCACCAAATGTCTGATTTATTCGATTGTTATTTCTCGCAACCTCTTTACTTATCTCGCGCATAAAGTAATTCATACAATCGGATAAGTTTGCTTCGGGAGTACTCATAATTAAATGAAAATGGTTATCCATAAGGACAAAAGAATGAATTCTTGTTTTAAATTCGTATTTAATAAAAAAAAGATAATCACTAAAAATTTTCCATAAAATTTTCTTATCTATTAAAAAATGTTCTTTGTTTATACTTCGCGCAGTCAAATGATAGGGAAATTGTGACTGCAGAATCGTTTTGCGTTTTCCCATGCTTCAAAAAATTTGCAATCCAAAATACCACCTCAAGACGAATAACTAAGCGCCCATAATGTTTTCGTCTGATTTTCGGATTTATATACCGTTTAAGGAAAAGGTACGGCGTACCCTTTTATAACGTGCCGCTTAAGGAAAGGGAACGGCGTACCTTTGAAAAAACCCCGGAGATTTTGTCCCCGGGGCCCCTGCAACCGCTTTCATGTTGTGTTTTCAAATGCCGTCCTGGCTGTCGTACTGAGCTGCTTACGAGCTGTCTTAAAATGTGATCGCGGCCTTAGTCTCTAAACCATACACAGTTTTTGTATCGTACTGGCCTCCGCCTTCAAACGCGGCTCCTGGAGAAAAAACACCAATACGGTTGACCCACTGGACATTGTCGTAAGGTTTGTAGTTCAGTGTGATATCCACTTCGAAACCAACGGCCTTATCCACAGTCACTCCAGCTATAGGATCGCTATTCAATTGGGCGTATGTCAACCCCAATTGCGAATCGAAGGTATCGGACCACTTGTACTTAAAGTGTGGCGCAAAATACATCACGTTGCTGATCGCCTCTTCATCCGCACGAGAAGATAATTCTCCAGGATTTGAAAGTGTTGTGTTTCTGTTGCCAGCGTTTCGAAAGACATCAAACTGTCCCATCGGATGATTGAAAAGAAGAAACGCAACATCGTAATTGCGGTCAAAGATAAAACCTTCGTAAACATTTTTAGTGTTATCGTCATCACCACTCGCTACACCTGCCTTAAGTCCCATATGAAATGACGAAGCCTTTGGCATCCAATCCATTTCCAAGGCGACACCATAAGCGTCCATGGAAACGGTTCCGCCGGTAGAAACGACACCCGTTTCCCCTTTTTGCGTTGAGGCTTCTAAACCAATTTTAAAAGAATCTCCCACCCAGCGCGAGAAAAACAAATTCATATATTCGCCTTCAAAACCTGCGGAACCTTGTGGAGACGTATTTCCATCACCAAAGATAGGAGCCGTGGGCGCTGTGTTTCCAAAACGAGCGGCATGGCGAATGCGATACATCGCTCCTAATTTTAATTCTGTGTCTGGATTTTCATACATCACTTGAATCATGTAATCGTCGATGTCATCTTCGAATCCGGCATCGTTTTCGACCACTTTGGCAATCATTGGCGTAAACGTTAAATTTCCAAAAGACATTTTGTAAGAAACCATATCGCGGTTATCAAACCAATGATCAAAAGCGCCTTTGCCCGCATTGTAACTCATTCCCAAACCAAACTGGAGGGGCGCGCGGCCAGCTGTGAACACACCAAACTCATGCACATAGGTGAG
Source organism: uncultured Pseudobdellovibrionaceae bacterium (assembly GCA_964579625.1). Lineage (GTDB taxonomy): Bacteria > Bdellovibrionota > Bdellovibrionia > Bdellovibrionales > JAGQZY01 > JANPLN01. Next base: position 8,586 of record CAZOGU010000007.1, on the reverse strand, counting down.
ATAAAGCTCGTTGACCGCAATCATTTCCGAAGACTGACGGTCGCTCATGATGTTGTTATCCGCATTTCCCGCCGACGCTGGAACAGGTGGATTTGATTCGAGTCCCGAACCAAAAAATTGTCCCAGCTGTGATTGTGGATACGCACCGGAGTTGAGGATATCAAAACGGCCATGAATCGTGAGGCCATCGTAGGCAGTGATTTTAGGACTCAAAACCAAGTGGTGAAGAATGTATTGTTTGTTGCGGCCGACATCATTGGCCTCCGCGTTTTCAACTTTCACACCTTCAAGGCGATACGTTCCCGTCCACTCAATGTCTCCGGCCCAGGCGAACGATTGACATAGCAAAACGCAAAACAAGCTCACTGCTTTCATACACACTCCTTCAAATTTCCATTGGCAAGCCTTTCACGGAGCTGTGCGAACAGCTGCGCTATCTGTATCCTCGACGGCTCATTTCTTCCTGAAAGTATTTTTTATATAAAATATTCCATTCGCCAGTTCCCTCGAGAACACCACGCTTCATCGAAGTGATTTTCTCACGAATGTTCTGGTCGATGTCACCCTGCTCTTGAACCCATTGGCCGATAATCAAGCGTGTCTGGCGAATGATGTTGTCTTCTTGTTCTTCATCAAAGTCGATCAGCTCATCGCCCCACAGTTCGTCGATCAGCAGGCGAGCCAAGTAGGATTGACGTTCTTCACTAATAATCACAGGATCATTCCCTTTTCTTCGGCCATTTTTTTCTTCATCATTTTAAACATTTTATGGCGATCGAAACCTTCGGTCTGTTGCTTTTCGAGTCTATCCAAGGCGGCATTGACCTCAAGTTCGAGTTGTTTTTCTTCTTCGTAATCGCGTTCTAAAGTTTCTATCGCTTTTTTAAAAGCTTTTTCTTTGCCCTCGCGAAAAGTAACGATTCGTTTTTCCTCGAGAGAAGATAGAATTTTTTTAGACAAACTTTCGATCTGAAATTGGTTTAAACGCATAGTTTGACTAAATGCGCAGAGCGACTTAAAGTCAAGCGCGATGATTCGTAAGAAGCCGGTTTTTTACATTCTTTTTGGATTGCTGACGCTCTCAATCATTTACTTTGTTGTGTGGTTAATTCGCACCGATCTCCTCGTCAAAGAAAAATTTGCATCGGGGCGTTTTATTGCACCGACGCAGTTTTATTCGAACTCCCTCCAACTTTCCCTCAATGAATCTTTTTCCGAAAAGAATTTTATAAAATTGCTTCTCACCAATCAGTATCGCGAAAAACCCTGGGGCACGCGTCTGCAACTGTCGGACTATGCAATGAGCCAAGGTGCAGATTGTGAAAAAATCTATGCGCAAAGCTTTAAATGCTACGCCCTTTACCATCATGAACTTAAAAAAATTCATATCATCGCCACGGACGAACTGGATCGCGTGCTCGTATTATTGGAAGTTGATCCGCAAAATCAAGAGGCCAAAAATCTTGAACAGCTGCTCTTGTTTCCGCAGATCTTTGCTCAATATCTAGGCGAAAAGCCAATCATTCAAGAGCCCATCCGCTTGCCTCAAGTTCCACGGCAATGCCTCGACGCCGCTCTCGCGATTGAGGATCCCACCTTCTTGGATCATCAAGGTGTTTCATTTCGCGGACTTTTACGGGCCTTGTGGGTCA
>CAZOGU010000007.1:0-6834 GCA_964579625.1 uncultured Pseudobdellovibrionaceae bacterium | reverse complement strand
TTCTTGGATCATCAAGGTGTTTCATTTCGCGGACTTTTACGGGCCTTGTGGGTCAATCTAAAAAGTGGTCGCATGGCTCAAGGTGGGAGCACAATCACCCAGCAGCTTGTTAAAAACCACTTCCTCACTGCCGAGAGAAAAATAAGCCGCAAGATCAAAGAAATTTTAATGTCGTTTTTGGTCGAACGCGCCATCGCCAAGGATCAGATTTTAGAAACCTACCTGAATATTATTTATTTAGGACAGCAAGGAAACTTTCAAATCCGTGGCTATGCGGCGGCGGCGCAATTTTATTTTAAAAAAGATCTCTCCAACCTCGATGTGGCAGACTGCGCTTTGCTTGCGGCCGTTATCAACAGCCCAGGACTTTTTAATCCTTTTAAAAATAAAGAGCGCGCCCTCCAGCGCCGAGAGAAAGTTCTCAACGCCATGGAGGAGCAAAATCGCATTCTCCCCGAGGAAAAGGCAGCCGCCCTGCAAAAACCACTGCCAGAACGAGTGGCGGTGGAAATTCGCGAAACCGCTCCTTACTTTATCGATGGCGTGATTAAAACTCTGCGCAGTGAGGGCTTTTATGATCTGTCGGGTTTAAAAATTTACACAACTCTTGATTTACAAGCGCAAAGATCTGCGCAAGAAGCCGTTCAAGGACACCTCAACCAACTGGAACAAACGTCTGAGTACCATATCAAAAATAAAAATCATTCTTTACAGGCCGTTCTTGTCTCGAGCGATCCGCAAACAGGAGAAGTTTTGGCTCTCGTTGGCGGGCGCGATCATCGCAGCACTCCTTTCAATCGTGTGATCGAAAGCTCTCGTCAAGTGGGATCGATTTTTAAACCTCTTGTTTATTTAACAGCTTTTGCGGAGTTGGATGAGTTTTCCCCTCTCTCACCGTTGACCAACGAACCTTTTGATTATGTCTCGCACGGGCAAAAATGGCGTCCCAAAAATTACGATGGAAAAACCTCGCCACAAGTCCCCGCCTTTTATGCGCTCAAAGAATCTCTCAACATCCCAACCGCTCGCTTGGCGATTGACGTGGGACTCGACGAAATTATTTCTGTCGCCGAAGATCTCGGCGCGACCTCCGAAATCAAACCGTATGCGTCCCTCAGTCTTGGGGCGTTTGAAATGACACCGATCGAAGTTTTGCAAATTTACACCAATATCTCTTTGTGGGGACAAACTCGCCGTTTGCATCTGATTAAAAAAGTTGAAAATTTAGAAGGCGTCACCCTTTGGACTCCTCCTCCTGCAGAGCAGAATCAAGTTTTGCAAAAAGGGGCCTTTGTAAGCCTCGTCAAAATTTTAAATGAGGCCATGCTGACTGGGACAGGACAGGCAGCTCGGGCGCTGGGCTTGACTGCTGAGGCTGCCGGAAAAACAGGCACAACGACAAACTTTAAGGACGCTTGGTTTGCAGGCTTTACAGCCAATCATGTGGCCGTTGTTTGGACGGGCTATGATGATAACACTCCGGTTCAATTATCGGGAGCTTCGGGAGCTTTGCCTATTTGGACTCAATACATGAAATCAGTGATGAATTTCTTAGAGACCAAACCATTTGAGTGGCCCATGGACGATGTCAACACGATTTCGCCAACGCCGGAGCAGCTGATGGAGCTTGGCGTTCCAGAAAACAAGGCCGTATCCACTGAGCTTTTTTTGAATAAAAGAAACTAACGGCTCACTGCTTAAAAATTGATTGCAAGTTAAGTAGGATGACATTAGATTTTTTTTCCTATGTCTTTTTTACCACCGCAAGCCTACACCAAAGAGACCCTGTCAAAGGCGTTTGATTGGCTGCAATACCAACCCGACCAAGTCAAACAGGTCGCCGTTTCGCCAGATGTTCTGGTGGGCTTGTTTCTCAAAGCACAGAGACAAGGCCTGGATCACATCGACGTAGATGCGCCGGTGAGTTCGAAGCGATTTCTTTCTGATCTTAAAAATCTTAAAAAAGACATGGCTCAGTTTGATGATGGCAGCGGTTCTACGCAAACACTCAGCCCGCCGCAAGTGATGTCACATTCGGCGCCCTCGTCGATGCAAAATTCTGTACAAACTCAGGTTACACAGACCACCACAGTCTCCGAAACCAAATCCATGAACGTCAATAGCAGTGCGGCGTCCCTGCTCGGCGCGCTGGATGCGCAATCGTTGCAGTCCATTCGCATTGTGCAGGAGAGATTTAATCTCAGCACGCCTCAAGAAGCCCTTCGAATGATTGTTGCTGTCGGTACCAAACAGATCGCGCACTGGCCATAAAACTTGACCCCCTGATTGAGAAATTATAGCTTGTGAGGATGTCGCAAGAAGCTCTCTACAAAGACTCGATCAATCTTCCTAAAACTGATTTTCCAATGAAGGCCGATCTCGCTCAACGCGAGCCACAGTGGATCGCCCGCTGGAAAGAAAAAAAGATCTACGAAAAAATGATCGCCCAGCGCCAATCGCAGCCGCTTTACACCATGCCGGATGGCCCTCCCTACGCCAACGGCGGGTTGCACATGGGCCACACTCTCAATAAATGCCTTAAAGATATCACCCTCAAGTATCGCAACCTGAGTCAGAAAAAAGCGGTTTTTATTCCTGGATGGGATTGCCATGGGTTGCCGATTGAACACAAAGTGCTTAAAGATCTTGATGGTAAAGATTCTAAAGATAAAAAATCAACCGACAAAACACCGGTTGAAAAAAAAGAGCACACACCAAAACAGATTCGTGAGCTCTGTCGTCAAGAGGCGTTCAAGTGGGTCAACCATCAGCGCGAACAATTTATTCGTTTGGGAATTTTAGCCGACTGGGAAAATCCTTACCTCACTCTTCACCCTCAGTACGAAGCCGAAGAGGTTCGCGAACTCGCACGCATTTTAAAAAATGGTGTTCTCTATCGCGGTCAAAAACCTGTTTACTGGTGCTATGCTTTGCAAACCGCTCTTGCTGAAGCAGAGATCGAGTACGCCAATCACAAGAGTCCTTCGGTCTACGTTAAATTTCCTTATTCACCGGCTAGCAAGTTTGGCTCTTTTGATCACCACGTTTATTGTGTGATCTGGACAACCACTCCATGGACTCTGCCGAGCAATCAGGGAATCGCCCTCAATAAAGACTTTGATTACACATTTTTTAAACACGAAAATGAATACTGGCTCCTCGCGCGCGAGATGAAAGCGTTTTTCGAAAAAGAAACGGGACTTGCGCTCGAAGACACCGGTCGTAGTTTTAAAGGCGCTGACTTCGAAAAAGAAAAAGCACAGCATCCATTCTACGATCGCACCTCTCTCCTCATTCTGGGCGATCATGTGAGTCTCGAAGCTGGAACGGGCCTTGTGCACACAGCTCCTGGCCACGGGCAGGACGACTATATCGTGGGTCTTCAGTACGGACTCGAAGTGATGAGTCCGGTGAATGAACGCGCTGAGTTTACACAAGATGTTCCCGAGTATGCAGGGATCCATGTGTTTAAGGCCAATCCCTTGATTGTGGAACGACTTAAAGAATCTGAACGCCTGATCTTTCATAAACAGATTGAACACAGTTATCCACACTGCTGGCGCAGCAAAACGCCGCTGATCTTTCGCGCCACTTCGCAATGGTTTATTCGTATGGATGACGAAAAATACAATGTTCGAAAAATGGCTATGAGTGCGATAGAAAAAATTCAGTTTGTTCCCGACTGGGGAGTCAAGCGCCTCAGTGCCATGATTTCGGCGCGTCCCGACTGGTGCATCAGTCGACAACGCAATTGGGGTGTACCGATTCCGGTGTTTTTCTGCTCCAAGTGTGGACACACTCATATCACCGAAGATCTTTTAATGAAGATTGCCGACCGCATGGAAAATGGCGCCGGAATCGAGGCCTATTTCGAGGGAACTGTCGATGATCTCCTCGGTAAAAGCGTCTCCTGTCCAAAATGCTCTGCTTCGGATTGGACCAAGGGCACAGACATTCTCGATGTGTGGTTTGACAGTGGTATTTGCCATGCAGCCGTGCAAAAAAAGCGTGAAGGTCTGAACTTTCCTTCAGACTTGTATCTTGAAGGAAGCGATCAACATCGTGGTTGGTTTCAAACAAGTCTGATCTCCTCGATTGCCTCCACAGGACAAGCTCCTTTTAAAACTCTTCTCACCCATAACTTTGTGAATGATGAGCACGGCCGCAAGATGAGTAAAAGTTTAGGCAACGTGGTCGATCCGATGATGTTGATTGAGCAAAGTGGCGCAGAACTCTTGCGCCTTTGGACATCCTCACAGGATTACGGACAAGATATCAATTACAGCGCCGAAAGTTTTAAGCGAGTCACAGAATCTTACCGACGCTTTCGCAATACCTTCCGCTTTCTTCTTGGCAACATCGGTGATTTTGAATTGGGTAAAGACGAAGTGCCACTCGAAAAGATGCTTCCAATGGATCGTTGGGCCCTCGATCGTCTTAACGCTTTGATTGAAACCGTGAGCGCCGCCTATGAAAATTATGAGTATTACAAAGTTTACCACGCTCTTAATAATTACTTTACGGTGGAATTATCGGCGCACTATCTTGATATTCTTAAAGACCGTCTTTACACCTGGAAAACGACAGGGATTGAACGACGTTCTGCACAGACGGCCCTTTATCACATCACATTTTCTTTGATGCGAATAATGGCGCCCATCACTTCCTTTCTCGCGGAAGAAGTGAATGATTTTTCTGTCGATAAGAATAAAAAAGAAAGTGTCTTTTTGCATAACTTCCCTGTGCCAAATACGGCGTGGACGCAGACCGCACTGCGTGCCGATTTTGAAAAGCTTTTTACAATTCGTTCCACAGTCTCTCGACTCTTGGAAGACATGCGTAAAGAGAAAAAAATTGGTGCCAGTCTTGAAGCACAAGTTAAAATCACCGCTTCTGGCGATGACTTTCAACTTTTAAGAAAATATGAAAACTTTCTCTGTGAATTCTTTATTGTTTCGAAAGTCGTTCTGAATGAAGGCGCTTTACAAATCGACGCTTCCACAGCTCCGGGCGAAAAGTGCCCACGCTGCTGGTACTACAGTGAGAACACCGGAACGCATAAAGAACACCCTTCTCTTTGTCCAAAATGTACAGGAGCCCTGACGTGAAAAAATATTTAATTTTGATGGCCCTCGGCGGTTTTATTATTTGCTTGGATCAGCTGACCAAGATTTACATTCACACGCACTTCTTGGAAGGCGAGTCCGTTCCTGTGTTGCAAAACTTTTTTAGCATCACCTACGTGCAAAACCGCGCGGCGGCCTTTGGTTTTTTAGGCAGCATGAGCGAAAGCTTTCGCACAACCTTCTTTTTAGTGGTTCCTCCCATGGCCGCCGTCATTATTTTCCTAATGCTTCGCTCGACCCCCTCAAAAGACCTTGTGTCGATCCTTTCACTATCGGCCATTTTTGGTGGCGCTATCGGCAACTACATCGATCGCCTCCGTTATGGCTTTGTGGTCGACTTTCTCGACTTCTTTTACGGCAATGCCCACTACCCGGCTTTTAACGTGGCGGATATTGCCATTGTGACTGGAATCTCCGTGATGATTCTCCTTGAGTTTTTAAACTCACGAAAAGTGAGTGTTGGCAAAAAGGCAGCTTTAAAAAATTAAGACTTCTATTTTATTTGCACTCTAGATTGTTTAAGATAGGCTCTTAGTATGAGCGCCGCTTCACATGGTCCGTTGCCATTTCTTACATTCGGTTCTGTTCAACTTCCGACTTACTTTATTATTCTTAGCATTTTGACGCTGGGATTGGTGTTTTGGATCAATGAGCGCTCTCGACAAAAACATTACTCAGGAACCACCGCCTTTGATTTATTTTTTGCCGTTGTTTTAAGTGGTGCCGTTGGTGCACGTCTGTTTCATGTTATTTTTGAGGAATGGAACTACTACCAAGCAAACCCAACTGCCATCTTGATGTTTTGGAACGGTGGATTTGTTTTTTATGGCGGTTTGATTTTTGGTTTTCTGGGTGGGTGGATCGCTTTACAAATTAAAAAGCAGTCTTTTTTAAGTTGGCTCGATTTCTTTACACCTGTTGTATCGCTCGGCTACGCGGGCGGACGGATGGCCTGCTTTTTAACAGGTTGCTGTTACGGAAAGGTATGTGATCTCCCGTGGGCCGTTGCTTCCCGCCATCCTACTCAGCTTTATGCTGTGGTTTTGGAATTGGCTCTCTTCTTCACTCTTTTAAAGCTCGAAAAAACCGAATGGAGTCAAAAACACGAAGGCCGCTTGTTTTTCTTCTGGCTTCTTTGCCACTCAGTAAGTCGTTTTATCATCGAGTTCTTCCGTGACGATCCCCGCGGAATTCAATTCGGCCCTCTCTCACTCTCCATGCTTTTGAGTGCAGTGTTCTTCGTCATCAGCCTGCAAGTCCTACGTCACCTAAAAGACACAAAGAAGTAATCTCAATCCTGATGGACATTCATTAAGGTCAACGAATTGCCTCAGGAGCTCTGCGCCCTTTGGGAAGTGGTTTTGCGAATCGCATAAGGAACAACCCCATCCACCTCGCATTGGTTCAATAAGAGGTAGTCCAAAGCTTGCCCAAGATCCTTACCCCAATGAACCAACCTAGAAAAGGGGCGAAGTCGCCAAACACCCTTCCCAAGCAATCGCGCAACAAGCCCAGTAAGCGCGCGAATAAACCCTCGATACAAACGTCGATTCGTAATCCTCAAAACAATGTGCCAATGATCCTTTTGAACTGTTTCGGAATAAATCTTAACTCCAAAGGTCCCAGCTTGTTTACTAAGGATCTTCCTTAAACTCCTCTGATTCCGAATAAGAAGGATCGCTTTCTTGGATTTTAAAACAAAATGCAT
>CAZOGU010000006.1:61931-71915 GCA_964579625.1 uncultured Pseudobdellovibrionaceae bacterium | reverse complement strand
ATCATCTGACGAAAAAAACAAGTTTTTGAACAAAAATGGGGCATTCAAAAAATACATTTTGTCTCTCATTGAGACACTTCTGGCCTGTTTTTAACTTCAGTCCTCAATTCCATCAGGACGTCCAAGATCATCTTTTGGAAATCTCCACAAAGAGTCTTTTTGGCAATTGGAGTGGGTAAAGTAGTCAAATTCCACCAGAGCTTTGAGCGCATCGTTTTTGGAGGCTTCGTGACGTCCGTTCCTGCGCGAATAAATACTGGTGAGCAGTTCGATGTTATTTTTATCAAAGCGCTCATGAATATTACTTGTAACGCAAAAACAGATTTGTTTTATTTTTGCCAAAGGCCACTTTTTTTTATACATCAACGCGCATTGCTTTTCTATTTCGGACAAGGTTGCAAAGCTATTTGTGACGCTGACTAAAATAATCAGAACAAAAAAGGCCTTACACATACCTGCTCTTTGTCGTTTTATTCTGAGAAAGAGACTTAATATTTTCTTCGTGACGTCCGTTAATTCTTTTTAAATTTTCGTTGTAGGCTTCTTCAATTTTTTTAAGACGATACTCAAAGTGCTGTTCTTTTTGCTTAAGCACCATCTCTTGGTTCTTTTGTTCATTTAAACTTTGTGCTTTGTTCTTTTGCTCAACGCCATTGAGATGAGTTTGATAATCTTCTCTTAACTGAGAAAGCATCCCTTCGTACCGCTCCTGCATTTCGTAAATATCGGTTTCATGCTTATTCTGCATATCTGCAATTTGAGTCTGAAATCGCTCCTGCATTCCATCGCGCTCTTGGGCATGGTTACTGCGCTCCGAATGAAGAATTTTTTGCTGCTCACCGCGCAAGGAATCAACATTTTTGGAATGCTGCTTTTGTAAATTATTTCGATCCTTCGTGTAATCATCCTGAATCTTACGAAAGCGATGATCCAACATGGCCTGCTTTTGAATAGAATCTTTGGAATATTGACGTTGCAGGCGAGCCACCTGAGTATCATGGCGATCTGCTTCCTCCATCACGTGGTCATTAAAAAAATCATGGGCGTTTTTAATTTTTTCTTCAGTCTGCTTTTGTGACCCAGAAGCTTGTTCGGATCTCATTTTTTGATGCAGAGCTAATTGCGAAGATCTTTCCTTTTGTAAAGAGTCCACATTGTCTTGATAGGCGATCTTTACATTTTCGACTTCTCTATTTTTCGCTCGATCTGACTTTCTGAGGTCTCTTTGATTTTGTTTTTTAGCGTTATCTAGCTCATATTTAAGATGGTCAATTTGTTTTGCGTTACGGCCAATTTCGAGGTCCTCGCGCGCTTTCTCGACTCCTTGGCGCTCTTTTTCGATCTGTTTATGCATGTTTCTTTTTTCGTGTGCTATTCCATCGCGACTTAGTTCTCTCATCTCTTCGAGCATAGCCGCCTGATCTCGGTCTTTCTCAGCCAATAAACGAAGATATTTTTCCTCAGTCGTTTCAAGTTGGTAATTGTGCTTACGCTGTGTTTTCTTTGTATCACTCTCTTTCGTACTGCGATAAGAGTCATACTCTTTCGACACCTGTTCCATGTTTTTTCTTTGATTTTTTAAAGTGACGTCTTCTTTCTCGGAGAATTCCCGACCTAGTTTTTCTTTTTGATTCCGCAAAGCCTGATCTGTTTTTTGACTCTGCTTGGCGTAAGCATCTTGACTTGCAAGTTCACGCTCCAGCATGGTCTGTTGATATGATTTTTCTTTTTCTGAGAGCTGAGAGCGTAAAACACTGTCATTTCTTTCGAGATTTTTTTTATATTCTTTTTTGTATTTGGCTTCTTCAGCGGCCTGAGTCTCTCTGTTTTCGCGCAACTGCTTATTGTGTATGCTCTTTAATTTTTCGATATCATTGGTGTACTTCATATCGCTTTTGCTCATGGCATTTTGACCAGCCTGGTTGCGACGCTTGAGCTCTTTTTGATGTCCGGTGTCTGTTTTAGACATATCGGCGCGATGAGTCTCTGTGAGCTTTTCTTTTTCTTTGGCATGTTTCGCCTTAAGATCAGCTTCGCGCTTTTTATAGTACTCGCGCATTTTTTTAACATCATCGTACGGATCATTACCATTGATTGCTGACATTTTCCCTCCATGGAAAAACCTAAGCCTTATGTAATTCTAACATGTCTTATTAGTCTTCGAAATTACTTTTTTGTCGAAATAGACTGCGAAGATAGCTATCTCGACGAGATGTGTACTCGGCCTCGTACTTTTGTCTAACTTTTTTGTGGTGGGCATCCGTTAATTTTTGCTCGACGATTGTCTGATTCCATCGTGATTGCAACTCTAGACCTTTGCGAACAGAGTGTGCGACTTTATCAATATGTTCCTGAAAATTAAATTCAGAAAACGGAAATACTCTTTCGATACTTTTTATATAATCTTTCAGCGAAAAGACTTGTGGCAAGCTCACACTTGCCATTTTTCGACCATAATCAACTGGACCCAGTTGCACACCAAGACCGGAACTCAATAAGTAAGATTCTTCGCTGGCTCGTGCACTCACTTCAAATTGTCCCTGCAAAATACGCAAGGACGCTCCGACCTCTGAAGAGTCGATCACAAATTGACCCTTTTCTTTTTTCGAAGAAAGTTCGCCATAAGGATTTTTCAGTCGAAAATCAGCATTCACATGTCCCCACACAACACCTTTAGCAAAGGTCGCATCGGAGGGTGATTGAAACTCTATCAAAGTGTCTTTCGATATAAAAAACTGATTGTCGTTGAGAGTAAAGTAGGTTTTTTTGTAGGCATAGACAGCACAAGGAAATACTTTTTGTGATAGACATTTTTCAGGCCACTGTGTTCCGGAACCCATCGAGAGACTTGAATAAAACAGCATGACCAACTCGATAAACATCAGAGGCCCATTTCTACAAGCTGACGTCGAACCTCATCTTGGATCTCAGGCTCTTTGAATGTATTCAAAACTGTCTGAAAAACATCAAGAGCATCATTTTTACGATTCTGGTCGATATAGACATGCGCCATCACAATCATCGATTTTGCAGTCCACTGACTGTCAGGAAACTGTTTGAGCATTTTTTCCGACCACGATAAGGCTTCTTGCTTATTGCCGGTAATGTAAAAACTTCGGATCAAAAAATAAGAGGCTTCAAGCTGTGAAGTAGAATCTGGATACTTAGAGACGGTCTCTAAAAATTTTTGAATAGCCTTATCGTATTCACCGTCCATAAACGCTTGGTGTCCAATTTTAAAATACTTTTGTGATTCGGTTTCCAAATCGCGATTGAGAATAATTTGATGGGGTATGACACTCGCCAGATCCCGAAGAGAAGAACTTTCGTTTAATTTTTTTTGGTCTCCCAACTGAAGACCCACTTCCTGCTTAAAGTCTTGAAAGCGAGCAAGTACCATCTCTGATTTTAACTTTTCCTGCATCAATTTTTTTGAAATATGATGAACACGCTGCTTGAGCTGCTTGTCATAGGAAAATTCTTTTTCTCCGCGCCAAAGTGCAAAACACGCACAGATGGTCATAATCATTGCCGCAGAGATCGAGGGAGAGACTTTCATAATGTGTTTATCGGCGTTTTAAACACTGAACTTTATTCATGAATGTGCGATTTTTTTAAGAAAGCACTCGCTCTTAGTCGAGATCCTTTGCCTGCATCATTATTTTTTTAAACTCGGCTTCAATTTCTTTCAGCGTAAACTCTTTGCTGGGGCCTCGACCATTGACAAGCTGAGACTGAGCCTCGCGCCCTCTCTCTTCAAGCTCCTGAGAGACTGAGGCCAGTCTCTTAAAAAAATCGGGGTACAAATGAGTTTCTTTCGACTCTCCACGCACTTGATTGGCAAGCACCTGAACTTGCTTTAGCCACGCGTCGACTTTGTTTTTAAGAGTGGTTTTTTTCTTGTCGGGCTTGCTTATTGTTTTATTGATCTCCACCACTAACTTTTGACCTTTCTGGGCTTGGTAAAACAAAAACATTCTTTCTTTGTTAGAAAAGTAGGATTTCTGTTTTGCGGTCATTTGAGAAAAATCCATGTCGTTGCTTATGGGCTTGGGTGCAACGGCAGGGCTATTTGCAACAACGACAGGCTTTTCAACCTGCGGTGATGGACTGGTCTTTACCTCAGCAGGCGGCGCTTTTGGCGGAGCGGTCACAACGGGTCGTGGCGCAGGCTTTGGCTTAGGCGCGGAGGGCTGTGGTGTTTTCTTAAATACCGCAACCGGTTCAAAACTGATATTTTGCGAACGATTTTGGAAAGCCTGATACGCTTTTTGACCGTAAACAAAAAACAATCCCGCTCCCGCCATAAAAACAAAAATAACTAAAATAGAAGCCACCGCTTGCCATCGCCCGCGAGCCACAGCTCGCTGCTCGAAGCGTTCCGTATTTTCCGTTATTTCATCGACCGGTTCCAATTCAGGCGCCGATGGTTTTTCTTTAATCGGGGCGGCTTCTTTCTCTTGCGGTTTTTGTCGCTCAGGGGTTTGAGACTTTTCTTTGCTTGGTGATGACTTTGCCACCACTTCCCATTTTGCGCGCGCGAGGTCTTCGCCTTTTGCTTCAGCCGGCTTCGGTTCTTCTTTTACGGAACTGTTTATTCTTTCTGCAGGTTTGTAATTTTTTGTAAGAGGCGCTTTTGCCTGAAGATCTTCCTGCCGAGGTTTTTCGTAAATGGATAAATCCACTTGAACCGATGACTCCAGCGGGTTTTCAAACTGATCCACCTGTCCCAGCGGCACCCAGTTTTCGTATCCATTTCGCCAAACAAAATCTGTAAATTTAATTCGTCCCTTGTCGATCAATTGTAAAACTTGTTCGATAGAGAAAGGGCCGATTTGTTCAAATTGATCTCTTCCATTCACTTCCACCGTTCTCAGAACGATCCAGTCTGAATCGGCCTTAAACTGTGTCGGAGTCATCTTGATAAGATTTTTGATTTCGGGAAAATGTTCGGCCGGCATCCACTGCCCTTCACCCTCTTTAAAAATAAGATCTAAAAGGCTCAGCTGACCCTCTTGAATTTTGTGAACCAACTCGATGGTTGATACAGGTCCCTCGGCTCTTCCTTGATTTTCATAATACCACTGCGATTTAGATTCCATTCATATCTCCAGCACCCAGCTTATCAATTTCTTTCAAAACTTGAATATAGAATTTTCGAAAATCGGTATGTTCTACAGACTGACGAAGCCATTTGTGTAAAAGCGACCGAGACAGACGTCTAGTTTTATAAAATGTATAGATTTTTTCTCCCAACATGGAACCCAATATTTTACTGGCGTGAAGATACGTCACGCGTGAATCACTCCGTTTCAAAGGCGCGCCATCTCCTTCTCTAAAGTCCTCATAGCTGAAGAGAAGCTCGCGCATTTTTTGATCCAAAGCCAACTTTAAAGCGTGCTCTCCCTTATCTTGCGGCGAAAAAGCCGCAAGTTGTTTTTTTAGATCGTTCATCGTAGGTGACTTCCGATGCGGATTTATCAGTTTACTAAAAAAGAATCCAACACTTTCGAGCCAAATTTGTTTTTCGAAGTCGCTGGGAAAACTTTTTGCGAGCGACGAAAGGCCACACAAATGAGAGTGGAAAATATGACCCGCCAATTGCGCCGCATAGTTCACCGTGCTGCGCGCAAGGTACGCACGACGAGTTCCTGGATCAAAAAAATTCATATCATTCTCAACAAACTCATGCGCAATCGCATAGTTTTCTTTTGTAAGAACCTCTGACAGAAGATCTAAAAAATCATGATCTCTGAACGACGAAACAGAAAAATCCTTATCAAACGAGAGCCCCATGTCCATGGACAGCACACGAATCAAAGACTGGAGATGTTCGCCAAAATCGAGCTCTTCCATTTCGAGTGCATAATCTGTATTTTCTTCGAGATAGAGCAGGTAACTTTGCCACTTCACCCACGGAGGAGATTCTAAAAGGCAGTACTCGCTTTTAGAAAACTGCACGACATTGATTTTATTTTCCAAGTTTTTTTTAAAGAGTTGGAAATAGATTTTTTCGGGATTGAGATAAAGTGTGACTGTTTTGGCTTTTTTGTGAGTCTTCTTTAAGGTGAGCGTGGGTAGGTTGTCTTGAGCAATATGTAAATCCCCATAGATCACATAGATTTTTTCCGTCGACTTTAAAGTTTTAAATCCATTGGCTATTAACAGCGCCGCATGCTGATCACGCTCCCGAAGTCCCTTCAGAGTCATTGGCTTTTGAATGTTGAGGGCCAAACAACGCCCGCCACGCTGCCGAATCAATTCGAATAAGGGTTTGTAGTTCTCCCAACGAAATCCCCAGGCTTTATTCCACTGAACTCGCCGTAAAAATTCGTCCTCCTGGATTTTTCCCTGGATGAACAAATCTAAAACTTTTTGAAAACGCGACTGAATACACTCAACCGCAAGAACCATTGAGAAATTTTGTGTCAACTCCCGAAGAAGACGAAGATGCACCCTTTGAGCCTGCGAAAAGGCATGAAAGTCCCCACCGAAAATCACTTGCGAGGAATTCATAGTGCCAAGAACCTCAGCAATGCTGGAGGGCTTCCAACGCGATCGCTCAATATTCTTCTTATATGACAAAGCGTAGCGACGTAGACTGGAGGGCTCTTTCCCCAGATAGGACTGCACTTGGTTTTTAATTTTTTGCAGGATATCCTGGCGGACTTTCAAACTCTCCGCGGCTGACTGAACCCCCAAATGGACCCCACTTCAATGATTGCAACAGTTTTCGACTCAGTATACATTATGACATGTTTATCTCATACATTAGATTAAGGAAGACAGACTATGGACTCAAGTAAAATCACCAGCCGAAGCTCCGCTCTTACAATCCTCAGCGCTCTTGCCGCCGTCGGTGTTCACCTATACCTCACCCAACAGCACATCATCACTAAGTACACCTTGGCCGAAGGGAGCCAGCTCTGTAACATCAACGCGTTTCTCAATTGCAGCACGTCGATCGTTAGCTCCTTTTCAGAATTTTTAGGAACTCCCCTGTCCATTTTTGGTCTGGTGACTCAACTTCTAATTTTATTCTTCTTTTTGAAGGCTTTTTTAACCGATGATCTTCGCGAAAAGAAAAACAGCCTTACGGTTGCCTTTTTATTTGCGGCTTTTTCAGTCGTAGCCAGCCTTGTAATGGGCGCGATCTCTGTCTTTATCGTCGGGAGTCTGTGCCCCTTCTGTACGGCGGCCTATGTCCTTTCGCTTTTCACTTTGGCGGGCACTTGGTTCAGTGTTAAAAAAATAGGTCTCTCTCCTCTTTCGCAAGTTATTAAGCCTGTCCTCGTTGCAGCCGCCATTCTTGGTGCTGGTGGTTGGGCTACAGGTGCTGTGACACTGCAAAAATACAGACATAAAGATTTTGACCAAATGACCCAGTTACGTATTCAAAACTGGTTGAGCCAACCTGAAAAATCTATCGCGCTTGTATCTCCGCAGAAATTTGGACCCGATTCGGCAAAAATGAAAATTATCGAGTTTGCTGATTTTTTGTGCAGTCACTGTAAAATGGCGTTTCCGAAATTGCACACTTTTGCCAAAGCTCAGGGCGATGTGCAAATTCTGTTTCAACCATGGCCGCTGGATGGCTGCAGTGGCTCGGCAGAAAATCCGGGTCGTCGTTGTGAGTTGGCAAAGATTTCTTACTGCGCCAACCTCCAAGACAAGGGCAATGAGGCCCAAGAGTATATTTTCACCATGCAAGAGATCTTCGCCGAACTCTCCGACATCAAAGCCGAAGTGAATCTCATGAATCAAAAACTCTCTTTGGATGATCAAAAGATGGAAGCCTGTTTAAAGGATCCAAAAACACTCGCCGATGTGAAAGCTCAGATTGAACTCGGAAAATCTTTAGGCATCGAAGGCACACCAACACTTTTTATTAATAACAAATTATTTCAGGGTGGTCCGCACATTCCAACCCTGCAAGAAATTTATAAAAAAATTCAATCTGGCAATTGAAACGTAAACAGATCAAAAAGATCGCGCAACGAAAAGGTGTTTGAATACGCGCTGTTTTGGTAAGCGGTATAAAATAAAAACACAACCACCAAGGCAAAAAAGCATGTTTTAAAAAAGAGAATGGTGCTGCTAAGATCTGTGGCCCGCACACTCTTTTGAACTTTTTCGATCACAATCAATGTTCTTTTTAAATCGACAAAGTGTTCTGTGATTCGATCCGAGAGCTCTTTTTGTTTGGATTTATTAACATGCGGCGATTTTCCGACTTGGTGTTTTGTTCGGATGGCCGACACTAGACCTTTGGCGTGCTCGATAAATCGGCGCGCACGAACTTCGAAGGCGGGATATTCCTCGAAACCGTGGCTAACGGCATCTAACTCTAGGAGCGCGCGATCGTACTGCCCTTGAGCCACGCAAGTGAGCACAACAAAACCAAACGAAATTCGGCTCTTATCCTTCTCGTCACGTTCGATCAAACCAGCAAGCCGTTTTTCTAAATGCCTGATATCAAACGCCACTCGTTCACTTGTCGAGGGGCTTGAACTCTCTTCTTTATTGGAATGATTTTCGGCAGCACTCATGGCTCTATCTATCGGATTTCTAAAAGAGAACCTTTAGGGCGTGTGGACAATTCAAAGTGTGTTTTTATTGATTTAAAATTGATCTGACTCTTCGTTGCTCGTCGTCTTGTTAGCGCTTTGCTAGCAATTCCTCCTCGCGCCTCGATTCAGATCAATTTTAAATCAATAAACACACTTTGAATTGTCCACACGCCCTAGGTTGCAACCAAGCTTTTTATGGATCGTAGCGTCAGCGCGTCAGGGATTTAAACATGGACATACGTCCGCTTTGCAGCTCAAAATATATCATGGAGCCGTAAGGATGCGCTTCCAATGACTTTCACGGAGGATTAATGATGTCTGATCAGGATAAAAACGAATTTGTTCCGGTCCCGCTCCCTTTTCAGATTCCCGAGCCACCTGATCTTTCGCGCGTTCCCATTAGTGTCATTCACTCCGCCACCGTCGAAACCTTAATCTCGCAAACAGAAGACCTCACTGCACGACTCAAAGTTCAAATCCGTCGCAACGCAGTCCTCGAAAGACGCGCCCTCGAGCTCGAAGAATCTTCAAAAGCCGTAGAAAAAGAACTCAACGGCCTTAAAAACCAACAAGAAATTCTACAAGAAAAAGACTCTTCACAAAACGAAAAAATTCGCGACCTGCAATCCAACTCCGAGAGCCTTAAAAAAGAATTAGAACTTCTCGAAATGCGCTACACCGAACTGCACAGTCTTCATCAGAAAAAAGAAGAAGAGGCCAAACAGACAGTCAAGGAATTGGAAGAAAAGTTAAAAGACCTCGAAAGACTTCTTCCTCTCGAAAAAGACAATTTTGTTCTCCAAGACGAAAACACTTTCTTAAAAAAGAAAATCGAAGAATTATGCAATTACTTGCAAAAAAAGGAAGAAGAAGCCAAAGAATTCCGCGCGCAAATTCAGCGCAAGTCCGAAAATATCACACAAATGGAAGGGACCATTCAGTCCCTCACTCAGCAGGTCGAGTTCAATCGCAAAGCGATCGAAGAAAAAACCGAACTCGAAAACGCCTTGATCCTTAAAGAACGCGAAAAAGACCACGCCACAAGCCACCTCAGCAACGAACTGATGAACACTCGCCAGGAGCTTAAAAACCTGCAACTGATCACAAAAAATATGCACTCCGAAAAAACCCAACTCACGTCTCAGCTAAAAACCTGCGAAGAAAGCATTAATACGCTCTCAAAGGACAACGCCGAGTTGGAAAAACAAATCGAAAACCTACAAAACCTCTGGTACAAGCTGCAAGCTGAGCACGAAAAAGAAAAAATAAAAACCAACGCCCTCACAAAGCTCAACCGCGAACTCTCCGTCGAACTCCAACGCTCAAAAACATCGACAAACTACGAAGAAGAGTTCCTAAAAAAATACATGACCAACGGAAAAAACATCGAAGTTTAAACTGGACAGCGATTTCT
>CAZOGU010000006.1:20280-61831 GCA_964579625.1 uncultured Pseudobdellovibrionaceae bacterium | reverse complement strand
AGAAATATAAACGCTTTATTGGCTTACGTCTAAATTCTCAGAGATTCCCTTATGGCTAAAAATGGATGGAACCACAGAGCTGCAGCTACAATCGTTATTTTGACCACAGATCCCACAACATCCTGACTGCGTATCCATCGTCACCCTCACCGAATTTCCTTCGTCATCTTGAGCGAAGGGAAGAATCTCGACGAGATCTTTCGCTTAGCTCAAGATGACGACAAAAATTATTTTTTGCTTAATGAGTTGAAAACTTGTCACCCCTACAAAGGCCCTGATGCTTACTTTTTTCCTCATTTTAAAAACCTTCTTTTTCGGACCTCTCGCCAACACGACGTTGTGTATTGCGAGCAGAGCCCATGGATGGGCGTGTCCGAAAAAGAAGGTTTTTAAAATGAGGAAAAAACGTCAGTATTACCCGACGATGTCTTCGATTTTTTGGAGGAGTGCTGTGATGGCGCCGTTTTCGTCGTTAAAGATTTCAATGTCGCGAAGTGGGCTTGCTTTGAAAATCTTTTGGAATTCGGCGCTGACTTTGCAAAATTTTATTTCGGCGGATGTTTGGTCCACCAGGTCATGGAGCGATTCGACAAAGGGGATGATGCCGTTGGAACCGACGAAATTAAGGCCGTCGAGATTAAAGACGACTTTGTCGCTGTTTTTACCTAGAGATTTGAGGCATGCGTCGCGAAAGGGAAGAGCAGTTTCGACGTCGATATAGCCCTTGAGATTGACGACAGTGATCCCGTTTTTGCGTTGAACTTTGGCTTCCATACGTTCCCCCCTAAGACCTGAACTCCTATCATAACAGGGAATACCTTTGTTTTTCAAAATGAGAGCCGAACTCTAGCCTAAAGTGTCTTAATCCAATACAAAAGTAGGTGCTTTTTAAGGGGGTCCTGTTGTAGGCTAAGTATTCATGAAGCTTCACGTTTTGCTGGGAATTCTGCTGCTTTTTTCACCCCTATTTGAGGCCGCAGCACAAACATCCATCTTGCCTAGCAAACAAAACAGCAAAGTTCTCCTCAATGCCCAGTTTATCGAACGCGATAACGAAAAAGACATCACCATTCTGCGCGACAACGTGCAAGTGATCCTGGAACAGAATTTTATTAGCTGCCATGAGGCCATTATCTTGTGGTCCAAAAACGAAATCGTCGCGGTTGGGAATGTTTTATTAAAAACAGGTAAATCCGACATCAAAGCCGACAAAATTATTTATAACTTTCAAGAACAAACTGGAAAAATCTTCAATGGCACCATTGTCTCTGGCCAAGTCCTCATACAAGGCGACGTCATCGACAAGACAGGACCCGATTCCTACAATGCCGATAGCGCTTATTTTACATCATGCACCACCTGCCCCGCCTCTTGGAGTTTTACCGCCGACAATGTCGATGCAACAATCGAAGGTTATGCGTATATTAAAAATCCGTGGCTTCATTTTGTCGAAGTTCCTTTTTTATATATGCCTTATTTGGTGATCCCACTTAAGAACGATCGGCAAACGGGCTTGCTCCCCCCCTCGTTTGATGTGACCTCTTATTCTGGCGCTTCCATAGAACTCCCATTTTTCTGGGCCATCAATCGCAGTCAAGATATGACCCTTTCGACACGCCTTTCTGACAAAAGTGGCGTGCAAGGATCCCTTAATTATCGCTATCGTCTGTCGGAAAAATCCAGTGGCGAACTTACAACTTATTTCCTTAAAGATGCCGCCTACACTCCAGATAAACACAAAGCTCGTCGATTTACTTCGTACACTCACTATCTCGAATTACCTAACGACTTTATTCAACGAACAACAATCAATTCTGTTTCAGATACAAGTTATGGAAATAACTTTATCCATTTCCCATTTCGTGGAGAATCTGCAATCGAAAATCGCACATCAATCACAAAAAACTTTTCGACGTTTCAACTCAGCTTGGACTCCAGTTTTTATTCCAGCATGATTCAAGAAAGCATTGATGCAGGAAAAGAAACCTCCGTGCACAAACTCCCGGAAATTCGTTTTACTTTGTCGGATCAAAAAATATCAGAAGACGCCAACATCTTCTTTCGGATGAGTGCACAGTATGTGAATTTTTCAAGACAGGGATTGGGATACGACTCCCCTTACACCATCGCTGGCTCGAACAATGTTGGCTATCGCCCAGGGGGTTCGCTTTCTGGGGCATCAAACCCAACTTCTCCCTTTCCCGCGCCAACAGGCGTCTTTGACCCATCTCGCGATATTATTCGAACTGGACAGCGTTTTGATTTGCAACCTACTTTTTATGCACCTTACCGAATTCTCAATAAGTCTTTAGATGTCACTCCTTATTTTGGGTATCGACAAACTCAGTATGTTCTGGGAGCGGTGAATGAGTCGCAAAATTTTGATTTCTTTCCCCACAGAAATTATATTCATACAGGAGTTTATACTTCCACTGAACTCAGTGCCATCTACCGCACTCGCGAAAATCGCTACCGTCACTCCATCATTCCCAGTGTCGATTTTCAAACCATCCCTTGGTTTTCACAAACCAATCATTCTTTTTTTGGCAGCCAAGAACAAATTCCCTACTTTTTACAAACTCAGCCCCTTCAAGACACTGACTTGCTTCCCGGCGGGCGCGGGCTTCAATTTGATTACGAAGATCGAATCATTGGGCGGCGCCTGATTAATTTAGGCATCACCAATAAACTTGTACAAAAGTCGTCGTCGTCTTTAGGTCTTCAGTATGACCAACCGATCTTACTTTCTTTTTCTCAAGCCTACGATTTTATCGAAGCCAAAAAAGACAACGGTCGCCCCTGGCAGGATATTCGTGGCCTTATGAATATTCGCTTGGGTAAAATCAATAGTTTTACCGAGGCCTTTCACTTTCCTTATCACAAGGTGACCAACGTCAGTTCGCGCGTGCGCATGAACATTGTGAGTACAAATTATGTTGAATTAATCTATTCCAACTACCTCAACGTTCCCGCCCTGCCAGAGAACGTAAACCTCAACGAGCGTCTCGAAACCATGTGGCTCTCTGCGGGATTTAATACAGAGTACTTGTCTCTCTCTGGACAAGTAGAATTTTCCCTCAAAGACGAAGAAAAAGACGCCTGGAAACAATGGCGACTCAATACCGAAATTATTCCTCCCGGACGTTGCTGGACAATCACCGCCAACCTTTTCAAAACCCTCGACGTCGACAACTTCGGCGGTACCATCATGGTTAATTTTAAATTTGGAAATTAATTTAACGTGTTTGTAGGTTTTCTTTTTAGAGAACGATTACTTCATCTCGATATACATATGCGTATTTAAGTTCGACCAATACGGCGTAATTGTTTTCGCAGAGGAGGCGGCAGCGTTCGAGGCGTTGGCGTTGTTTTGCTGTAACCCGGTATGGAAGATTCCATAAGCTTTTGAGGGATTTCACTTCGACCAAGACCAAGTGCTTTTCATCGGGGCTTAAAAAGATCAGATCGATTTCTGTTTTGAAGATTTTTTTTCGCCAGTACAAAAGTGTGTAATGGCACGACTGAAAGTGTTTGAGGGCTTGATACTCAGTTTGTTGCGACGACTTGCGGGAAGCGTTCGATGTGCTCTTTAACCCCTGCAAAACTGAGTCGATGGTGTCGAGTGGGCCCAAACTTCGCAATCGCTTCACGATGGAGTTCCGTGGCGTAGCCTTTGTGTTTAAGAAATCCATATTCAGGAAGTTCATCATGCAAACGATCCATTAAACGATCCCGGCTGACTTTCGCAATGATCGAAGCCGCCGCAATCGGGGAAGCTCTCAATTCGCCTTTGATCAAAGCCACCTGTGGGACATTGAGCCCAGGAACTTTAAATTTTCCGTCCACCAATAAAATGCCGGGAACTTGTTTTAAGTTTTCCACAGCCCTCTTCATGGCTAGAAGTGACGCCTTGAGAATGTTAATTTGTTCTATCTCGAGGACAGAAGCAAAACCCACACCCACATCGGCTTGCTGATAAATAAGGTCATAGAGTTCATCCCTCCGCTTGGCGGAAAGAAGTTTCGAATCTGTATAGAGAGATGGATCTGCAGACTCTTTAAAAACAATCGCGGCTGCGCAGACGGGACCGGCAAGGCAACCTCTCCCTGCCTCATCCACACCGACCACCGGCGGTGTTTGGCTTTGCCAATCGTAAATCGGAAAGGCTTTGATTTTCTCTTTTGATGAACGACCGGATGTTGCCATGATGATTCCCCCGAGATGTCGAACCATCATAAACAGGCGCAAGCCCACTTCACAAATAAAAAAGCCAAGATGATTCACCTTGGCTTTTTAAAAATTTAATTTGTAAAAAAAGAATTACGCTTTTTCTGGAGTAGGAGCTTGATCAGCTTCTGTCGCAAGTTCTGATTTTACTTTTGCTGCTTTACCTTCCAAACGACGGAGGTAGTAAAGTTTAGAGCGACGAACTTGACCGTTTGAGATCAATTCGATTTTTTCAACTGAAGGACTTGTGAATGGAAAAGTTCTCTCGACGCCGATACCATCAGAAATTTTACGAACTGTAAAACTGCGAGCGATTCCTTTGCCTTGGATTTTAAGAACAACGCCGCGATAAAGCTGAACGCGCTCTTTTTCACCCTCTTTCACTTTAACGTGAACTTCCACAGTGTCACCTGCGCGAAAATTGGGGAACGCTTTTGTTGGATTAAAACTTTTAACTGCGCGCTGAATCAGATCTAACATTGTGGACTCCTTAAGTCTTGTAAACAGAGGGGGTTTTTTACCATGTGCCCCTAAGGCGGTCAAGACAGATGCTCACTGCCGAACGCACAGATAAATGGCGATAATCCTCGGGAGGAGCACCGCGTATAGGCTCTAATAAATGAGTGCAGGACTCAAAAACCGTCTCCGCCAGGCCAAATCCGGTCCCAAATACCAAAAAATGCGGATTTTTGGGCAATTCATCGCGAAGCTCACGAAACGTGTAATTTTTGTATTTTTCCTTCTCCCGGGCATGGGTCGCCACCACGGAAACATCTTTTTTGCCCCATTGATGAAGGGCGGCCTCTAAACTGACCGCCGTTTTTACCGGCCCAAGAGCTGTTTTGCGCTTTGGATTCATTTTTGAGCCCGGCCCGGTTCTCCAGTGATCCAAAACCCGAGAAACAAACATCAACTGCTCCTCTGCCGGATGAATAATAAAATAATCACTAACGCCGTAAACACGACAGGCTCGCGCAATATCGTGGATATCAAAGTTGGTCACATTGGTCGCGACAATGGATCCAGCGCGATCCAAAATGGGGTAATGAACAAGTCCCACAGCTAATTCTATATTCTTCAAAAATCATCTCCCAACAATTGAATAATAAACGCTTTCGTTAAACCCATGGATTGTAAGTCCTCACGAGATATTTTTTTTAGCGACTTCTTAAGCTCAGGCAGGTTCACGAAAGTTCCCACTTCGGGCCGTTCTTGCAAAGTGAGCGCTTGTCCGATGACCTGACGAAATTCTTCAATCTTTTTGTGATCGCCAGAAAGGAGAATATCGGGAACCTTTCCCGCCTCGTTCTCTCGCGGCCTGGTAAAAAGCGGTGCTTCAAAAAAGGGCCCTTGAGCAAAACTATCTTGGTTTGCAGAATCCTGATGCCCCAAGGTTCCGGGAATTTTTCGAACCACACTGTCGATCAAAAGAAGTGCCGGGAGCTCTCCCCCACTGACAACGTAGTCTCCCATCGAAATGCTTTCGAACCCGTAGTGATTTAAAAAACGTTGGTCCACGCCGCCGTATCGCCCACAGAGCAAAGTCACATGAGGTTCTTGCGAAAGTTCGCGAACAAGCGCTTCGTTTAAAATTCGTCCAGTGGGAGATAAAAAGATTTTTCGCGAAGACTTTAAGCTTTGCGAGGACTCCATGGCTTTTGCCAGTGGTTCGTAAAGCATAATCATTCCATCTCCACCGCCAAAGGGACGATCATCGATGGTCTTATGCACGTCCGATGTCCAATCTCTTGGGTTGAGTGTTTCGACAGTAAAAAGATTCTTCTCTAGAGCTTTTCCAACCACGCCCCATGCGAGTGCTTCTTGAATCATTTGCGGAAACGCAGTGAGTACCGAAAACTTCACTCATCCCCCAAAAGTCCAAGAGGAATGTCCATAAAAATGATCTGCTTTTCGTAGTCGATTTTTTCGATAAAGGCCTCAACCAAAGGAACATCATAAATTCCTTCTTCGGCTTGGATTTGAATGAGGTCTTGTGCGCCGTTGCTCGAAAAACCAACAATAGGACCCACTTGACCACGAGCTTTATCAACCACCAAAAATTTTTCGATCTCGTGAAGAAAAATCTTTTCGCCTTTTTTGGAAACCAAAAGTTCTTTTGGAATCCACACCCACTTCTTTACTAAAGTGTCGGCCATGGTTTTATCTGTGATTTCTTTCAGATTTAAAACCCAGCCCAATTTGCCTTGCTTAAAATGCTCTTTGCAATTCACGATGGGGAGTTCTTGATGAGTCTCAGACTCTGTTTCGCTGGTCGTGAGGATTAAGGTTTTCCATTTTTTAAGCCATGGAACGTCCTCGGTTTTTAACACCACAAAAATCTGCCCGCGCAAACCTTGCGATGAGTGAACTTTTCCAATGAGGTGTAACTTTTTATTTTTTGCCATCGATAAAAAAAAAGGCGCTCATGGCGCCTTTGTTTAGAACTTTTTGTAAAATGGAATTACTCCATGATTTCCAAAACGCTTCTTTTGTGCAACTTTGTGCTTGCAGCGTTCAAAATGGTACGCATTGATTTTGCCGTACGTCCCTGCTTACCAATCACTTTTCCGAGATCTTCTTTTGCAACAGAGAGCTCAACAACCGTTGTCTGCTCGCCAGCCACTTCGTTAACACTCACCTTTTCTGGTTGGTCAACAAGTGATCGTGCCATGAAGTCCACTAGATCTTTTAAACTTGAAGGATCAAATCCCATATATAACTCCCTAAACTGATTTTTTTTCGCCGCCCTAAAAAAAAGCGCTGTTACGCGCCTGCCTCAGCCATTTTAATAAGAGATTGAACGCGATCTGAAGGTTGTGCCCCTTTAAGGACCCACTCTTTGGCTTTTGCCATATCGAGAACCAATTTCTTGTCTTGTCCTTGAGGATTTGGATTGTAGTATCCAATATTCTCAATGAACTTCCCATTTCTCCAACGACGAGAATCCGCGACCATAATGCGATACTTAGGGACTTTTTTTGCACCATAGCGGGCCAATCTAATAACGACCATCAACACCTCAACTGTTGTTTAATAATCAGTAGGATCTACATGGAACACCCCAGTTCAGCAAGGGAATTTTTGAGACTGTAGAAAATTATCTTAAGATTCCCTGTTTCGAGACCAATATTAAGGAATCTTAATGTCTTACAGTCCGGATAAATCGGACTAAAATGGCAATTTTCCGATGCCGGGAAAGCCCCCGCCGCCGCCTTTTCCGAGGCCCATTTTCATCATCGAAGACATCATGGTTTTTGCCATTTCGAACTGTTTAAGGAACTTATTGACGTCCTGAACACGATTTCCGCTGCCTTTGGCAATGCGAACGACCCTGGATCCATGGATGATTCTGTGGTCTTGGCGTTCACGAGGGGTCATTGAGCAAATGATCGCCTCGATCTTTTTCATTTCCTCATCCGGAGGAGTCATGGTCTTCATTTGCTTCATCATTTGGCCCATGCCGGGGAGCATTTTAAGTAAGCCTTCCATGCTTCCGAGCTTTTTCATTTGGCGCATCTGGGCAAGAAAGTCTTCTACCGTGAACTCATTGTTCATCATTTTGCGGGCAGATTCTTTGGAGGATTCTTCGTCGAAAACCTCTTGGGCTTTTTCGACCAGGCTTAAAACGTCTCCCATATCGAGGATTCGCGAGGCTAAACGATCGGGGTGAAAAATTTCGAGGGCCGCTTGTTTTTCTCCCATTCCGAGGAATTTGATTGGAACGCCAATGGATTCACGGATACTGAGTGCTGCTCCACCACGGGCATCGCCATCCACTTTGGTAAGAATCAAGCCACTCAAGCCCACCTGCTGGTGAAAGCCCTCCGCCACATTGACGGACTGCTGACCAAGCATGGCATCGGCCACAAGAATCACTTCCTGCGGTGAGAAAATATTTTTTAAATCTCCCAGCTCTTGCATCAGATCTTGATCAATTTGTAAGCGACCGGCCGTATCGAGAAGCAACACTTCAAGCCCTTGAGCTTGAGCCCACTGCTTTACGTCTTGAGCTGTTTGCGAAACTTTTTGCTGAGGATTGGTATCAAAAACAGGAACATCGGCTTCGCGTCCCAAAGTTTTTAATTGTTCGATCGCCGCCGGTCGGTAGATATCCACCGAGGCCATTCCCACTTTTTTATTGAGTTTTGTTTTGATAAATTTTGCGAGTTTTCCAGCCGTGGTGGTTTTACCCACCCCTTGTAAACCCACTAAAAAAATCACACTGGGTGTGCCCGTGAGTTGGAGCTCGGTCGCAGAGCCACCGAGAAGGGTGACAAGTTCGTCATGGACGACTTTGATAAATTGCTGGCCGGGATCGACACCTTTTAAAACTTCTTGGCCAAGAGCTTTTTCTTTCACTCGATCGATAAAGGTTTTGACCACTTTAAAGTTAACGTCGGCCTCTAACAGACTCATGCGTATTTCTTTAATGGTTTCCTGAATATTTTCTTCTGTGATTTTTTTTTGACCTTTTAAAAGCTTTACACTTCCCAAAAGTCGCTCAGACAAACGCTCAAACATCGATCACCTCTAATGGCGCCAACCATAACAAAGGCTTTGTTGTTTTGTCTAGGCAAGGAGGGTAAGATCGCAAAAATACAGCCTGGGTTGACCGACTTCACATGGGAGGTTTGTTTGAAAACATTTCTTTCTCTGATGGCCTCAAATGCCACCGGAAACACTGATGATTTTGCCTCCATTCAATGTCAATGGATCGAGCGGACTCCTCCCGAGGTCATGGCTGATGAGGTGCAAATTGCGGTTCGCTATTCGAGCCTCAATTATAAAGATGCACTTGCCGTGATGGGAAAAGGGAAGATTTTACGAAAGCTTCCGCTTGCTCCGGGAATTGATGCCACAGGTGTTGTGATAAAAAGTCGTTCGGCCTCCTTTAAAGAAGGCGATTCGATTCTCGCGACAGGTTGTGGCCTTGGCGAAACTGCGGATGGCGGTCTTTCGCAAGTGATCACCGTTCCTGCCAAGTGGGTGGTTGCGCTTCCGTCGACGCTCACGCTTGAATCGGCTGCTGTTTTGGGTACGGCCGGTTTCACAGCCGGTTTAGCTCTTTATCAGCTTGAAAAAAATGATTTAACCCCAAGCGAGCTACCAGTGCTTGTGACTGGAGCCACAGGGGGAGTGGGCGCATTAAGCCTTTTGATGCTTAAACAAAAAAAATACAAAACTGTAGCGTGGACACGAAAATCTCAACTCAATGATTTACTTACAAAATGGGGTGCTGACAAAATAGAAGCTCCTCCGAGCGAAAAATCTCGACCCTTGGAATCCGCGCGATGGTCGGCGGCTATTGATAACGTTGGCGGAACTATTCTTGCGAATTTATTTTCTCAGGTTCAGCCGCACGGT
Organism: uncultured Pseudobdellovibrionaceae bacterium; assembly: GCA_964579625.1. GTDB lineage: Bacteria > Bdellovibrionota > Bdellovibrionia > Bdellovibrionales > JAGQZY01 > JANPLN01. The sequence goes on along the minus strand of CAZOGU010000006.1, from coordinate 52,240 downwards.
AGTGTGGCCTGTATTGGCCTTGCGCAAAGTGCGGAGCTTCATACGACGGTGTTCCCATTGATTTTACGTGGCGTGAATTTGCTCGGTATTAGCTCGGCCACTTGTCCCCGCCCGCTTCGCGAAAAAGTGTGGGAGAACATTGCACAAACATCGGCCCCCTGGACGCTTGTCAAAACAGCTGAGCTTGGGCGCTCGCAAGTTGTTGATTATTGCCAAAAAATGATTCGTGGAGAAACTGCGGGTCGTTGTCTTGTGGATTTACAAAAAGAGGTTGTTTAAGTGGGAGTTCTTTTATCGGCACATAAGATTGCTAAAACTTTTGGAATTCAAAATCTCTTTAAAGAGATTACTTTTTCCATCGAAGATGGTCAAAAAATTGGTTTGATTGGCCCCAACGGCGCCGGCAAATCGACGCTCTTACAAATCATCGCACAAAAAATAAAACCGGATAAGGGCGATGTCAGCTTTGGAAAATCTCTGGTCGTTGGCTACTTGGAGCAAAATCCCACCTTTCAAAAAGACGAACTGGTGATTGATGCTCTTTTATCCGGCGTGGCCCATGCCGAAGATGCCTCCTCGCAAGCGCGGGCCTATGAATTGATTTCGAAACTTCAGTTGGAAGATGAAACAGACTACGGACAAAAATCAGTTTCAGCCCTTTCCGGGGGCTGGCTCAAGCGTGTGGCTTTAGCGCGCGAGCTGATGAAAGAACCGAATTTACTTTTACTTGATGAACCAACAAACCACTTGGATGTGGTGAGTATTCAGTGGTTGGAGGAATTTTTATCCTCTCAGCATCTGTTGGGTTATTTGGTGATTACGCATGATCGTCTCTTTTTGCAAAACACTTGCGATATGATTTTTGATCTCGATATTAAAAATCCCGATGGCTTGATTAAATTTGAAGGTACTTACGCCGATTTTTTGGACCTCAAAGACTCGCTGATGAGTTCACAAAAGACGCTCTTATCGACGCAAAAAAACACACTCCGGCGTGAGACCGAATGGCTCCGACGTGGAGCCAAGGCGCGGCAGACCAAACAGACGGCGCGAATCAATCGCGCCCACGATTTAAAAGATGATGTGCAAAACCTCAATTTTATCATGCGAGAAAAGCGAGTCACCTTTGATTTTGGAGAAAAAGATCACAACCCTAAAAAAATCATCGAACTGGAAAATGTATCGCTAACACGCGATTCGAAAACCTTGTTTGAAAACTTCTCTTACGTTTTCGGTGGTCGTGCGCGAACGGGTCTCCTTGGCGCCAACGGAAGCGGCAAAACGAGTTTGATCAAATTGATGATGAGCGAAGTCCAGCCTACCGAAGGTAAAGTCAAAGTTACAGATGGTGTAGAAATCTCTTATTTTTCGCAAAAGAAAGAAGATCTCGATCCAAAAGTGAGTGTGCTTAATACCATTTGTCCCCAAGGAGATTATGTTCAGCTCCAAGGGCAAGCGGTTTACGCCAAGTCTTATCTCTCTCGCTTTCATTTTCGTCATGATCAGATGGGTTTACCAGTTGGTAAAATTTCGGGAGGCGAACAGAGCCGCTTGTTATTGGCGCAATTAATGCTAGGAGCAAAATCGGTCTTGATTCTCGATGAGCCAACAAACGATTTGGATATCGAAACCTTGGATTCATTGCAAGACGCCCTCACCACTTTTCCTGGTGCCGTGATTTTAGTTTCCCATGATCGCTTTTTCCTTGATCAAGTGTGCACGGAGATTTTGGCGATTGATGAAGTTGAAAAGAAGATTGAAAAGTTTGCGAATGTATTTCAATGGTCGGAGTGGATCAAAAGCAAGAAAGAAGCTGGCGCTGTAGTAACAACTTCAGCCGCAACTTCTGCGTCTCAAGCCGCATCCACTAAAAAGTCCAATCGAAAACTCTCATTTAAGGAGCAGTTCGAACTCGACAACATGGAAGAAACCATTCGCACCGCGGAAAAACTTTTAAAAGACCTGGAGGCTGAGATGTCAAACTCTGCGCTGTCTTTCACTGAAATTCAAAAGGTAAATAAAAATTATCTCGATCAAAAAAACAAAGTCGATGGCCTCTATGCCCGCTGGGAAGAATTGAGCCAAAAGTGAACGACCTGAAAGTCACTCATTACGAAGATAGTTATTCTCAAGAGTTAAAGACGCCTTTGACTGTTCCAGAGTGTTTGGATCGAATTTTAAAAAACTCACCTCGTTGGATTCTCTCTCTTTTACAGGCCCGAAATGTCATTGTCAGACTTTTTGGACTCAAAACCGAAGCCGGTCACTTTGATATTTCCCAAATGAAAAAAGGGGACCTCATGGGCTTTATTCAGGTTGAAGAATTGAATTATCAATCTGCCATTTTTCGTGGAGACGATAAACATCTGAGTTTTCTCATCGTCTTTGAGACTTGTGCGACGACTTTCATTTGCTCCACGCAAGTGCAATTTCATAACCTCTTTAGAAGGATCTACTTCTACTCAATCTTGCCTTTACATAAGCTTATAATTCCTCGCCTCTTAAGAGCGTTATCTTGAGTTAAAGATCTTAATTTGAGGCAGGACAAAAAAGCCATTTATCCAAATGACCAGAGGTTGTTCTTTCGTCACGTTCGATTGCTCTGGCCCGACACTCATGTATGGACCAATCAATTTATCAATCCCGGCTACGCAGCTTGGCTCACAAGATCTATTTCTCTGGAAAAGGAGATCGAACTCGGTAAGCTAGGTCTATTTTTTTGAAATCGATTTATAATAGTAAACTATAAACCAAATAAGTATCAAAATCCCAAGGATGAGAATCTTTGTCCTCATCCTTACAGATTTCTTCGGTACTGACCGCCGACTTCGAAGAGGGCTTGGGTCATTTGATACAACGAACACACTCGCGAAGCTGACATCAGTGCAGTAAAAATGTTTTCGCCTTTAAGACAAGCGTCTTTGAGATTTTGCAGTTCTTTTTCGGCCGTGGATTGATTCTTTTTTTGGTACTCGCGCACGCGGTTGAGTTGGAGGTTTTTTTCCTCGTAACTCGCTCTCGCCATTTCGATCTTGGGCGGGATGTAGCCATCAACCAATGTTGTCGGATCGATAAACTGGTTCACACCAATGATCGGAAGCTCGCCGGAGTGCTTGAGATGCTCGTAGTACATGGATTCTTCTTGGATCTTTCCACGCTGGTATTGGCTTTCCATCGCTCCCAAAACTCCGCCGCGCTCACTGATGCGCATGAATTCGTCGAGAATGGCCTCTTCGACGAGCTCTGTGAGTTCTTCCATAAAGTAGGAGCCTTGATTGGGGTTTTCGTTTTTAGCGGCGCCAAACTCCTTGTTTATAATCATCTGGATCGCCATAGCTCGTCGCACAGACTCCTCTGTCGGCGTGGTAATGGCTTCGTCGTAGGCGTTGGTATGGAGGGAATTGCAATTGTCAGAGATCGCAATCAGTGCTTGCAGCGTGGTTCGAATATCGTTAAAGGCAATCTCTTGCGCATGGAGAGAGCGCCCCGAAGTCTGAATGTGATACTTTAACTTTTGCGAACGGTCGTCTCCGCCATAGAGGTCGCGCATGGCCACCGCCCAAATACGACGAGCCACGCGACCGATCACGCTGTATTCAGGGTCCATTCCATTGCTAAAGAAAAAGGAAAGATTAGGCGCGAAGTCATCGACCTTCATTCCGCGCGCTAAATAATACTCAACAAACGTAAATGCATTACTGAGAGTAAAGGCCACCTGACTGATCGGGTTTGCGCCCGCTTCGGCAATATGATAGCCGGAAATACTGACTGAATAAAAATTGCGAATTTTTTTGTCGATAAAATACTGCTGAATATCGCCCATCATTTTGAGAGCAAAGTCGATGGAGAAAATACAAGTGTTCTGACCTTGATCCTCTTTAAGAATATCTGCCTGAACCGTCCCTCGCACTTGGCTGAGCGTCCATGTGGCAACGTCCTGCCATTCTTTATCGTTTAAGGCTCGTCCCAGCTCTTTGGTTTTCTTTTCCACTTGCTGATCAATCGCAGTGTTAAGGAAAAAAGCTAAAATCATCGGCGCCGGACCGTTGATCGTCATGCTCACCGACGTGCTTGGTGAGCACAGATCAAAACCATCATACAAACGCTTCATGTCGTCGAGAGAGCAAATGCTCACACCGCTCTCACCCACTTTGCCGTAGATATCTGGACGCTCATGCGGGTCGTGGCCGTAGAGAGTGACGGAATCAAAGGCCGTCGACAAACGTTTTGCGGGCTCTTCTTTAGAAAGATAATGAAAACGTTTGTTGGTGCGCTCGGGTGGGCCCTCCCCAGCAAACATACGCTTGGGATCCTCGCCGGTGCGTTTGAGCGGAAATACACCCGCCGTATACGGAAAGTATCCCGGCATGTTTTCAAGACGTAAAAAACGCAGACGATCGCCCCAGTCGGACAAACGCGGAGGAACAACACGACGTATTTTTAAACCGCTGAGACTTTTTTGAACAAGGGGCTGCGTGATGGTTTTTCCACGAACTTCGTAAGCGAATTCATCTTGTTGATAACTTTTAACAAGCTGATCCCATTTTTGAACTTGTGCGAGCTCTTGTGTGGGAATTTCTTTTGTGATTATTTGCGAAAGGCTTTCCACCTGCTCTTTGGGAAGTTGCGCTTTTAAAGTTTCAACAGCACCAAGTTGTGAAGCCTTCTGTGCAAGCTCTTCCGTTTCTTTTTTGTAACGACGAACGGAAGTCGCAATTTCGGCCAAATAGTTTTGACGATCTGGTGGAACAATAAACTGGCGATGGGCGCCGCGAATGTTTTCTTTATACCCTGGTTTTAGATTCCATATTTTTTGCTTTTCATCGAGTTTTTCGATCAATTTAAAAAATAACTCATTACAACCCTGATCATTGAATTGCGCGGCCTGAGTTAAAAACACTGGAAGTGTTTCGTCGACAGCCTCAAACATTTTACGCGATCTTTTGTACTGCTTGCGCACATCGCGAAGAGCATCCAAAGAACCGCGACGATCGGCCTTGTTGATCGCAATCAAATCAGCAAAATCGATCATGTCAATTTTTTCGAGCTGCGATTGCGCGCCAAACTCCGACGTCATCACGTAAAGGCTTAAATCACTGACCTCAGTGATCGCAGTGCTCGCTTGGCCGATGCCGGAGGTTTCGGCAATGATAAAATCGAAGTCATAATTTTTGAGTTGTTGCAAAGCCAGTGGTAAGGCTTTGGCGATTTCGCTCCCCGAACCGCGAGAGGCGAGAGAGCGCATAAACACATTGGGACGCTGAAGGGAGTTCATCCGGATGCGATCGCCGAGCAATCCGCCACCTGTTTTTCGTTTGGTGGGATCGACGCAAACCACAGCGATTTTTTTATCGCTAAAGGCATTGAGGAATCGTTGCAAAAGTTCATCGATCAAACTGGATTTTCCGGCGCCGCCTGTTCCGGTGATACCGAGAATCAAAGCCTTGGGTTTCTGGTCTGGACGAAGAAAGGATTTTAAATTTTCGTCGGTTGCGGCACTCACCTTGCCGTTTTTTTCGATCTCATCGATCGCGATTCCTAAAAAGCGATGAGCAAGATCCTCACGCCCTTCGACGGTGGCTTTTGCGCCGGACGACGTGGCCGCCACTTGTGAAAGGTCAAAATCGCATTTTTCGAGGATGATGTTGATCATGCCTTGTAAGCCGAGTTTGCGACCGTCTTCGGGATGGAAAATAAAATCGATACCGTATTTTTCCAAAGCTTGCTTTTCTTCGTGAATGATCACACCGCCGCCTCCGCCAAAAACTTTGACGTAAGGGGCTCCGCAGGAAACAAGCAAGTCCTTCATGTATTTAAAATATTCCATGTGGCCGCCCTGATAAGACGACACACAAATCCCTTGCGCTCCCTCTTGAAGAGCGGCAACGACCACATCGAGAACAGAGCGATTGTGCCCTAGATGAATCACCTCGGCCCCAGAATCTTGTAAAAGTCGACGGATCATATTGATCGTGGCATCGTGACCGTCAAAAAGACTGGCTGCCGTCACAACTCTTACAGGATGTTTTACTTTGTAGGGCTCTGTAATCATCTTTGAACTCATTTCAAATTTTTAAATGCGGGTTTTCGTTTTTCGATAAAGGCTTTGGTTCCTTCTTTTTGATCAAAAGATCCAAACAGACTGGCAAAAATATTTTTTTCGATGGCCATCGCTTGCACAGAAGAAAGTCCGTAGGTTTCCGAAATGGATTTTTTAATCAACTTTAACGACTGAGGTGAACGTTGCGCAAGAGTGCCTGCGATTTTTTCGCAATCCCCAAGTAGCTCTGATGGCTCGCTCAGTTGATTGACAAGTCCTGTTTGCAGAGCTCTTTCCGCTGTCACCATTTCACCCGAAAACGTCCACTGGCGAGCAAGCCCTGGGCTCACTCGTCGCGCCAAACGGACCGTGCCACCAAAGCCAGGAATCAAACCCAAAGTGCACTCAGGCAGACTCAGTTTGGCGTTTTTTGAGGCGATAATAAAATCACAAGCCAGTGCAAGCTCCAAACCACCACCGAGGGCAAAGCCATTCACAGCAGCAATCACCGGGCAAAACAGATTTTCGATTTTCATAAAAACACTTTGTCCAAAACCGGCAAAGTCACTGGCGGTTTTTGTATCCAAGGTGTCGATCTCTTTGATGTCGGCACCGGCGACGAATGCTTTTTCGCCAGAACCTGTGATAATCAGCGCACGAATGTCCTGTGTTTCGTTGAGTTGATTGAGCTGGCTGTCCAACTCTTTAAGAACTTGTGTATTTAAAGCGTTGAGCGCTTCGGGACGCTGAATGGTAAGAACACCGATCAAATCTTTTTTTTCGTACTTCAGTGTTTCCATGGCTTAGCGTCCTTCGTACTTGTAAAAGCCGCGCCCTGTTTTGCGACCCAACCATCCGGCTTCGACATATTTTTTCAAAAGCGGACAGGGGCGATACTTACTATCACCCAAGCCTTCGTGAAGCACTTGCATGATCGCTAAACACGTATCTAAGCCAATAAAGTCGGCGAGAGTGAGTGGACCCATGGGCTGATTGGTTCCTAGTTTCATCGCTTGATCGATGTCTTCGACGCTCGCAATGTTTTCGTAAAGCGCATAACAGGCCTCGTTGATCATCGGCATCAGGATGCGATTGACGATAAAGCCCGGCATGTCTCGGCCTTCGACAAACACTTTCCCTAAATCTTCGGTAAGATGCTTGATCGTCGCAAAAGTGTCAGCGGAAGTTTGTAAACCACGAATGCCCTCGACCAATGTCATAATCGGAACGGGATTCATAAAGTGCATTCCTGCGACTTTTTCCGGGCGCGAGGTGGCTCCGGCAATTTTAGTGATTGAGATCGACGAAGTGTTCGTGCAGAGAAGAGCTTCTTTTTTTACTTTTTGATCAAGCTGACGAAAGATTTCTAATTTGAGATTGAGATTCTCGGTCGCTGCTTCGATGACCACATCGCAGTCCGTAAGAGCGGACATGTCCGTCGACACTTTGATTTTTGAGAGCAATTGTGTTTTTTGCTCCGCTGTCATTTTTTCTTTTGCGACGAGGCGATCACAACTTGTCTGAATAGTTTTAAGGCCTTTTTCAACTTGCGCCTCACTCACATCCATCATCGTCACTTGATAGGATTTTGCGGCAAACACTTGCGTAATTCCATTGCCCATTTGGCCGGCACCAACAACACCGATGTGCGATACTTTCATAGAACCTCCTGAATGGCGTCAAAGTCTCAAAACTCCCATTGAAAATCAAGCCTTTAAGGGGTTGCAAGGTGGTCCTAAGACCGGAAAACCAACCCGTCCTTGATCGCTGTTTTAAGCTCCCTCAAACTGAAAAGAATGGAAGCCTTGTTTTTAAGCATGCTCGTCTTTGTGACTCCTCTTGTTATGGCCGTCCCCCATCCATCGGTGAATGTCCCGCAGTCCTCACCTGTTTACTTAAAACCCTACTCCGCCGTGCCAACGGGGCACTTTAACGTCGATCATCTGAAAGCCAATTTAATTCGCCAGGAAAAAATTCAGTGGCTTCTCGTTAAAGATCAAAACGGTCAAACAGGTTGGACACCTCGACAAAATTTACTCACCCCGCTTCACTTTTCGACCAAGGCCAAATTGGTCGCTGGAAGTCCCCTTTATCGACTGCCACAAGATCCATGGCCCGATCGCACCCTTAAAATCAGAGAAGAGCAAACAGTTTCAATCCTTGATATTCAAAACTCATGGGCCCAGATCTCTGTAGGCCGCTTGCAACTTTGGACACAAACTCAATTTCTTTATCCGTTGGAAAAAGACCCTGGCCTTTTTTATGCAAAAAAAGATATCGTGTTGCGAAAACAACCAAAAGTGAAAAGCCTTCATCTCAAGAGAGTTTCCGCTGGCGCGCGATTTCGCCCTTTAGAAATTCACCGCCCATGGGCCAAAGTGGAATTTGAAAACGAAGTGGGTTTTGTCCCACTTTCTGATGTCATTGCACGCATCGACATCGCTTCCCGCTTGCGAACAGATCAAGGGATCGTCGCGCCATCACGCTCGCGCTTGGGAGAAAAGATATTCTCCATTTACGTCAACCCACTGTGGTTGGGCTCGAGCGCACGCTCGGTCCCACTTTTTGAAGCGCCTTCCGCCTCTTCGCCCCTCGTTGGACAAGTTTCGGCCTGGAAGAATCTTCTTCAGCAGGACTCCATCGAACAAGAGTGGGCGCTTTCGAGAGTGTCGCAATTGGGCGAAGTGTGGTGGCCCCTTCCACAAGATCGAACAATTTTTAAAAAACTCGTGCGACTTCCCATCTCCACCATCAAAGAGGTCAAAGAAAATCCCCTCTTTCAACATGTAAAGATCGCTTCCGCCAAGGGATTGTTTCGCAGCACCGACGGCGTCCTCTGGACACCGCTCAAAGGTTTTGAAAATTCAAACCCCGCCTTCGCCTTCGCCGCCGATGGAGTTCTTCTTGTCGAAGATAAAATCAGTTTTGATAACGGCGAAAACTTTACGCCCTTTGTGTTTTGGGAAAATCTATTAAAAACCCTCAAGCAAAACAATATCGCCTCGCTCAACCAAATCAAAATCCGTAACATCCAAACAATGAACCGAAGTTCCTCTCAAATCGTGTTGCAATTGGACGTAGGAACAAGCAAAACCGTCTCCGTCTACACCGCGAACCGCGGCCGCGACTGGCAATATTTACGTCGATGAATTTTAGGCTTTAGATATCCCCAAGCAGTCTCATTCGGGCTGCGAGTCTTTGGCGTTTTTTGTATTCGTGGTGGGCTTGTTCGCCTTGAATACTTAAGAGGTAAGCGTCTTTGGTGAGCACTTGAATTTCAAAAGGATAGAAGAAGCGATGGGAGTAACCGTTGACGTTCACACGGATGAGTTTACGACTGACAAACTTGATAAATTTGTAGCCTTCACCGGAAAAGTTATTTTCCTTCATCAGGTATTCTGCGCGGTCGTAGTTTTCTAAAAGTTTCTTTTGTAAAACCCCGTCTACTTCGAGTGAATCCATGCTTTCGCCTTTGGTGCGCAAGTGATCCATCACTTCTAAAAACAGATTGGATGGATAGACCGTATTCACCGATTGATCCGTAATGGTGTGAAACGAATTGACGATGGAATTGGACATTAAAAATCGTAACACCCGAAAACAATCAAACGTGCTGTTCGTTACAAAACGAAAGCCAATATTGTCGTAAATATTCATCGCAAAAAGTTTGCGTTTGGCGAGAAGTTTTAAAATACTGCTGCGGAATTCTTTGATCGGCTTTTGTTCAAACTTGTAAAGGCGAATGGCTTCTTCCGTCGAATTCTTACGTAAAATCGATGCCCCCAGAAGAGGATCGGAGTGCAAATTCTGTTCAACAGGGCCAAGAATTTGCTTTTGAATTTCTTCGGGAAAGATCGAAAACATATCGTGACTATAGAGCAAGACCACATGAAGCACTTTTAAAAGCGCTCCTGACCACACCCGCAAGTCACTACTCACAGAGGGAGTCTTGTCATTCACGTAGATAAAAAGTTTTCGAAGATCCCTCAGCTCATTTATGTCCGTCAGCAAAGTGGGGATTTTTTCCCCTTCTCGGCAGATTTCGGATTGCAAAAAGACCAAGGCTTTTTGGTAATAATTGAGAAGCTCTTTGCGATCGGCCTCATCATTCCAATCAAAGCCATAAGACAGCAAAAAATCTGTCGCGTCATCAATGGATTCCATCGAAATGGTGGCGAGATCGAGAGGAGAAATCCCCCCGATCAGTGTTTCCATATTATGACGACGAAACCGATAATTTGTACTCACGGATAAAACGTTCTCTGGGTTTTAGCCATGTTCCTTAAAGGATTCGAAGGCTTAAAACGGTGTCCATACTTTTTAGCGTAAAGTTCGAGACTGTCCACCGTTTTCTCAGAGCCAATGGAATCTGCATACTTTAACAAGCCTCCACGAAATGGCGGAAAACCTGTACCCATAATCATGCCCAAATCCACTTCCTCTGCTGTATCGACAATCTTTTCTTCCAAAAGTACCAGTGCCGCTTCGTTGATCATATTGAACATCGCGCGACCGATAAGATCTTCGTCAGAAATTTGATTGGTGGGTGTTCCAAGCCCCAACTCTGCATAGATCGTCGTATCCACTTCTTGTTTTTTGCCTCGTGAGTCGTACTTGTAAAAACCTTTAAAGTTCTTTTTACCCAAACGATCGGAGTCTTCCAATTTGACAAGCGTATCTGGAAGTTGCAGTCTTTCGCCGAGAGATTTCTTAAAGATTTTTGAAACCTTCACACAAACATCGATGCCCACTTCGTCCATCAGATGGAAAGGGCCCATGGGCATTCCAAATTTTTTCACAAACACGTCATCCACTTTTTGAATGTCCATTCCCTCTTGCAGAAAAAACGCTGCTTCGATAAGGTACGGAATCAAAAGTCGGTTTACCAAAAATCCCACACCGTCTTTTACAACAATTGGAGTTTTTCCCATTTTTTTTGAAAGCTCAAAAATGGTGGCTGTGGCTTCGTCGCTGGTTTTTGGTCCGCGAATCACTTCCACGAGTGGCATTTTATCCACTGGATTAAAAAAGTGCATGCCGACAAAGTTTTCGGGGCGTGGATGCGCCTCGGCCATCTCTGTCACACTCAAAGATGATGTGTTCGTGGCAATGATCACATTGGGTGAACAATGATTGAAGGTCTCTGCAATCACCTTCTTTTTGATGTCCATGTTTTCGACGATGGCCTCAATCACCACATCCATCGACTGAAAACCGGCGTAATCCAAGCCGCCTGTGACATAACTTAATTTTTCAATTTTTTCGTATTTGGTAATGCGCTTTTTCTTAAGGAGTTTATCCCAAATTTTCGCAGCCGCTTGAAAGCCCTTACTGATGGCGTCGGTATTGATGTCTTTCATGCGCACATGAACGCCGTTGTCGGCAGACACATACGCGATCCCTCCACCCATGGTTCCCGCTCCGAGCACGGCAATGTTTTTTACTTCGCGTGCTTTCACAGAAGGATCCGCCACACCGGTGCGCTTTTTAACCCCTTCCATCATAAAGAAGAGGCTCACAAGATTGCGACTGACTTCACCACCCGCCACATTGCAAAACCCTTGGCATTCGATCGCTAAGGCTTTTTCGCGCGATTTCCCATGGGATTTTTTAACAACTTCGAGCGCTTCGAGAGGCGCAGGATAGTGCCCATGACTTTGCGCCATCACTTGTTTTTTGGCGCCCGAATAAACCATTGGAAGCATAAGAGAGTTCATTAGCTTTTCTTGCAGATTTTTTCCGGAGAAGCTTTTACGACGTTTTTTTCCGCCCTCTTTAATGACTTTTTCGGCCAGCTTTAACGCTTCTGACTCAAGAATGCTCGGATGAACAACCGCATCCACAAGGCCGATCTTAAGAGCTTTTACCGCGGGAACTGTTTTCCCTGCCAAAATGATATCAAGAGCGTTCATCACTCCCACCACGCGTGGCAAGCGCACACACCCACCAAAGCCAGGAATAATTCCTAATTTCACCTCTGGCAGACCAATTTTTGTGCTTTTATCATCACTCGCAATACGATGATCGCAAGCCAAAATCATTTCGCAACCACCACCAACGCAAGCGCCGTTGATCGCGGCGATGACCGGAATCGGTAGATCTTCGATCAGATTCATAATGCCTTGGCCAGATTCCACGGCAAAACGAAAATCGTCTTTTGATTTTAAGTTTTTAATCTCTTCGATATCCGCACCGGCGATATAAATCTTCGGCTTGCGCGAAATAATAACGACGGCTTTGTACGAAGATTTTTTAAGCTCTTCGAGAATCTCTTTCAGACGAATCATCATCGGAGTGCTCAGCTTATTGACCTTCTCGCCAATATGATCCCACTCGAGGAGTGCAATTTCGCCTTTAGGAACAATTTTTAAACTTTCTTGAATACTCATCATTACCCCTCATTCTCCACAATCATTGCTCCACCTTGGCCACCGCCAATACAAAGGGTTGCAAGTCCATATTGAGATCCACGTCGTTTCATTTCTTTAACCAATGTTAATACCAAGCGAGTTCCCGTCGCCCCCACAGGGTGACCAATGGCAATCGCGCCACCGTTGACATTGAGTTTTTCCATATCGATCTCACCCAAAGCTCCCGATGCTCCCAGTTTTTCTTGGCACCATTTGTCGCTCGCCAAAGCTTTTCGGCACGCCAACACCTGAGCAGCGAAGGCTTCGTTGAGCTCAATCAAATCCATTTGTTTTAATTCTAGCCCCGCCTTTTTGAGAGCGATCGGAGACGCATAAGCTGGCCCCAGCCCCATGCGCTCGGGCTCAAGCCCAGCAAAAGCGTAACTGCGAATGCGTGCAAGCGGTTTGTAACCTTGCGCTTCTGCTTTTGCACGGCTCATCAATAAAACCATAGCAGCTCCATCAGTGAGTGGGCAGGCATTCCCAACCGTGATTGTACCCGTTCTACGATCGAAGTAAGGTTTTAACTTTTGTAAGGCTTCGAGAGTTTGTCCATCGCGAGGACCAGAATCTTTATCGAGAACTTTTTTGTAATCGGGTCCAATAAACACAGGCGCCAGCTCTTGCGGAAGTTTGCCATTTTTCGTCGCATCAATGGCTCGTAGATGCGAGCGGAGAGCAAATTCATCTTGTTCCAAGCGCGAAATCCCGAATTCTTTAGCGAGAATCTCGGCAGTCATTCCCATATTGATCCCAACAAAAGGATCTGTGAGCGCTTCCATGATCGACACACGCGGTGCAAGAAACGAAGGACGAAATTGCATCAACGCCGAAAGTTTCGCACCCATGGTTTTTGAAAACTGAAGTTTGGCAAAAAGATCTGTCATTTTTTTGCCAAACATCAAGGGCGCTTGAGACATGTTTTCTGTTCCACCAGCAACAACAACCTCTGCCGAACCGGCTTTGATCATATTGTAACCCGTCGCAATGCTCTCGAGGGCCGAGGCGCAATTGCGATGAACTGTGTGCGCAGAAACATTTTGTGGAATTCCTGCTCGAAGCGCAACAACGCGACCAATGTTAACGGCATCAGCGGGATTTCCCACGCAGCCAATAATGACTTCTTCAATGGTTTTCACATCCAAGTTGGTACGCGCAATCAGTTCCTGAAGCGCAATTTGTCCAAGCTCTGCAGCATGGACGTCTTGTAAAATAGTTCCGGCCTTCGCAAAAGGAGTTCTCACCCCATCTACAATCACAACATCATTTGGTGCTTTATTCATTTTGACTCCTTCTCAAGTTAAAAAAAATTATATCAAGACTGACGAGCGCGTTTATCCACCGCCAAGGCCGCTTCGCGCATCACTTCGGCAAGTGTTGGATGCGCATGAAAACTTCGCGCAATGTCTTCGCTGCTCGCGCCAAACTCCATGGCCACCACCGCTTCGGCAATCATATCGGATGCTCTGGGGCCCACAATGTGAACACCCAAGACTTCGTCCGTTTTTTTATCTGCTAAAATTTTAACTCGGCCTTCGGTCATCCCGATGGCTTTGGCGCGAGCGTTTGCAGAAAACGGAAAACTTCCAGAATTGTATTCGATCGCCTTAGCCTTTAATTCCTCTTCCGAGTAACCAACACCCGCCACTTCGGGCCACGTGTAAATCACCCAGGGCACTGTGTGATAATTCACATGTCCTGATTGCCCCGCAAACATTTCGGCAAGTGCCACGCCTTCTTCTTCGGCTTTATGTGCGAGCATCGCTCCCGGTGTGGCATCACCCACAGCAAAAATTCCCGCGGTTGATGTTTGATATCTTTCGCCCACGACGATCTGTCCGCGGTCATTTAATTTGACACCCATTTTTTCGAGACCCACGCCATCAGTAAAAGGTTTCCGTCCTACGGCCACTAAAACTTTATCACCCTCGAGAGTCCCTTTTTTCCCATCGCCCACGGACTCATAGTTCACAGTGATTTTTTTACCTTTGATATCGGCACCAGTCACTTTGGTCGAAAGAAGAAACTCCATCCCTTGTTTTTTAAGGATGCGTAAAAGATCGTTTGAAATTTGTTTATCCATCGGACCACAAATTTTATCGGCAAATTCCACGACGGTCACTTTGGCGCCGAGCCTAAGCCAAACGGAACCCATTTCAAGGCCGATCGCTCCGCCTCCCACAACAATCAGATGTTCTGGAACTTTGTCAAAGCTGAGAGCTTCGGTCGAGGACACCACATTTTTTCCATCAAATTTCAAAAACGGCAATTCCACAGGAACACTGCCCGTGGCGATAACGATATTTTTTGCTTTAAGCGTTGTCGGCTTTTCGCCAGCCACTTCCACGGTTCCTGTGGCTGTGATTGTTCCTGTTCCGTAAAACGTCTCGATTTTATTTTTTTTCATCAGGTAAACAATTCCCTGAGTGAGTTCGCCGACAATTTTATCTTTGCGCTTCATCATGTTTGATAAATTGAGCGAGACTTTGGTAAAATCCACGCCGTGCTCAGAAAGTTCGTGCTGCGCTTGCGCGAAGTGTTCGCTCGAATCCAAGAGAGCCTTCGAGGGAATGCAGCCGATATTCAGGCAAGTTCCACCTAAGGTTTTTGTTTTTTCGACAATCGCCGTTTTTAAACCCAATTGCGCACAACGAATGGCGCAAATGTATCCACCCGGTCCCGCTCCAATAATCACCACATCAAATTGATCCATGATTTAAATCTCCATCAAAATTCGTGAAGGATCTTCGATACACTCTTTCACGCGCACAAGGAAGCTCACCGACTCGCGACCATCGATCATGCGATGATCGTAAGACAATGCTAAATACATCATCGGACGAACAACCACATTGTCACCCACCGCAATCGGGCGCTTTTCGATTTTATGCATACCCAAAATACCAGACTGTGGAGGATTGAGAATCGGCGTCGACATTAAAGAGCCAAACACGCCACCATTACTGATTGTAAAACTGCCGTCGGCCATATCATCAACGGTGATTTTTCCATCGCGTGCTTTGGTCCCAAACTCACCAATCGCGGCTTCGAGCTCGGCCAGCGTGAGTTGATCCGCATTGCGAATCACAGGGACGACTAAACCTTTCGGTGTGCTCACCGCAACACCGATGTTGTAAAAGTTTTTATAGAGTATGTCGTTGCCATCGAGGGAGGCATTGACCGCTGGGAATTCTTTGAGCGCTTGAATGCAGGCCTTCACAAAGAAACCCATAAAGCCGAGCTTTACGTTGTGCTTCTTCTCGAATTGATCTTTGTACTTGGCGCGAATTTCCATCACCGCCGTCATATCCACTTCGTTGAAGGTCGTGAGAATCGCGGCAGTTTGCTGAGCATGCACGAGGCGTTCGGCAATTTTTTTACGAATGGTTGTCATCGGCACACGGTCGATGGACCCCGCAGGCACCGCTTTTTTCTCAGCCGTTGCGGCAGGAGCTTTCATCGGCTCTGGGATCACTAATGTTTTTGGTTGAATATCGAGAACATCTTTTTTTGTAAGACGCCCATCTTTGCCCGTTCCGGCAACAGCTTTGGGATCAATGCCCTTTTCATCTACAATGCGACGAACGGCAGGACTCAAATGCATATCGGCCCCAGCACCGGTGCTCACGACCGGCGCAGGCTTAGCAGGCGCGGGCGCAGTGGATGTTGTGGTCGCGGCGGCAGGAACCGCCTTGGCTTGTGGGGCTGCCGACGGATCAATTTTTCCAACCGTTGCACCAATAGCCACAGTTTGGCCTTCCGGTGTGGTGATCGTCAGAACTCCATCACTCTCGGCAACAACTTCCACGCTCGCCTTGTCTGTTTCGAGCACAAGAAGAACATCGTTTTGTTTTACAAAATCACCCGATTTTTTTAGCCATGAACCCACCGTCGCTTCTGTGATCGATTCACCAACAGCTGGGACTTTAATATCTAAACTCATTTGATCCTCGCTTTATAATTCCTCATTTAAAACAATCTTTCCAAATTTTTTGTTGCTCTTGAATATGGCGCTTCGTGGTTCCGGTGGCTGGAGAGGCACGATGCTCTCGTCCCACATACTGAGGCGCTGGCAAACCCATCTCATCCATTAAGGCTGTCAATGGGTGTACAATGTTAGTCCATGCTCCCATGTTTTGCGGTTCCTCTTGCGTCCAAATAATTTCCATTTTTTTGGCACCTTTAAGTGCGGCTTTGATTTGTGTTTCCGGGAACGGATACAACTGCTCCACGCGCACAATCGCTGTGTCGGTGATTTTATTTTTTTCTCTAAAATCAGCCAGCTCGTAATAAAGTTTGCCCGAAACAAAAATGCATTTCTTGGCTTTTGCCATGTCCACTTTGCCATCGGGAATCACTTCCTGAAAAGTTCCTTTCGTAAGGTCTTCCACCGTCGACACCGCTTGCGGGTGTCGAAGAAGAGACTTTGGAGACATTACTATCAACGGAATACGAAACTCACGTTTGATTTGACGACGAAGAGCATGAAAGATCTGCGCTGGAGTGGTCAGATTGCAAACCTGCATATTGTTTTGCGCACAAAGCTGTAAAAATCTTTCAAGTCGTGCGCTCGAGTGTTCTGGTCCTTGTCCCTCATACCCATGCGGAAGAAGCATCACTAAACCACTCATACGCATCCATTTTTGTTCGGCACTAGATAAAAACTGATCGATGATAATCTGCGCCCCATTGGCAAAATCACCAAATTGCGCTTCCCAGATCGTGAGGAAGGTTGGATCGGAGCTGGAATTTCCGTATTCAAAACCAAGAACTGCCATCTCCGAAAGGGAACTGTTGTAAACACAAAACTCTTTGTCCTCGCGGAGCTGTTCAAGCGGGTTGTAGATTTCCCCGGTCACGTAATCAAAATAGCAGGAGTGCCTGTGCGAAAAAGTCCCGCGGATGCAATCTTGGCCCGACAAGCGAACCGAGTTGCCTTCGATAATTGTAGCACCATAAGCTAAGAGCTCGGCCATTCCCCAGTCGATGGGCGCTTCGCCCGTGCCCATTTGTTTGCGGGTCTCGAGTAGCTTTGTCAACTTAGGATGAAGATGAAAGTCTTTCGGGAGCGTTGTCATCTGCTCGGTGACTTTTTTTAAGTTTGCAGCTGAGGTTTTTGTTTCCACCGTTTTAGAAAAATCTTTGGCCTCCGAACGGCGAAAGCCTTTCCACATTTTACCAAACGCCTGTGGTTGATACTTGGGCGGAGTTTTTCGAACGCCTTCGAGAATTTTTTGCAGATTGTCCATTTTCTCTTTGTAGAAGTTTTCGTAAAAAGAAGCGTCGATGGTTTTTTCTTGAATTAATTTTTTGCTGTAAATCTCACATGTCGTCGGGTGAGTTTTGATGGTTTGATACATCGTTGGCTGTGTGTAACCTGGCTCATCTCCCTCGTTGTGACCAAAGCGGCGGTAACACAAGAGATTGATAAGAACATCGCGCTTAAACTGCTGACGGAAGCGAATGGCAATATCCATGGCGCGCACACACGCTTCGGGATCATCTCCATTCACATGAATCACCGGCACTTGCTGAGATTTTGCCACATCGGAAGAATACGGAGAACTGCGTGTGCATTCGGGGTCAGTGGTAAAACCCACTTGGTTATCGATGATGATATGAATCGATCCACCAACGGTATAGCCTTTGAGATTGGCGAGCTGTAAAGTTTCGGAAACTACACCTTGCCCCGCGAAAGCCGCGTCACCATGAATTTGCACAGGGATGACCGTTTTTCTTTCAGTGGTGTCTTTGCGAAAACGCTGCTTGGCGCGAGCCATTCCACACACCACCGGATTCACTGCTTCGAGATGGCTTGGGTTAAACGCCAAGGAAACATGGCACTCCCCATGCGGCGTTTTTTTATCGGTTGAATATCCCATGTGATACTTCACATCGCCGTCATAGTCCGGAATGTCTTCGGTGATCCCCTCAAACTGAGCGAGAATCACTTCGAGCGCTTTGTCCATGTAGTTGGCAAGCACATTCACACGTCCTCGGTGGGCCATGCCGACCACAATCTCTTCGGCCTGGAGTTCACGCGCCTTCACCGTGAGATGTTCCATCATCGGGATCAAAGAATCCGCACCTTCGATGGAAAAGCGTTTTGTTCCCACAAAGCGCGTGTGAATAAATTTTTCTAAACTTTCTGTGCGTACGAGCTGTTGCAATACCTGCTTCTTTTTCTCGGCATCCAACGCAAAAGAGTTTTTCTCCATCTCTTGATGAAACCACTCCCGCACACCTTTTACGGCATCAGAAACCTGCACCGTGATAGTTCCGCAATAGGCTTTTTGCAAATGTTGAATGATTTGCGCAAGAGTTGCGTTCTTAAGACCAATGATCGAACCCACCGAAAATGTTGCCTGTAAATCTTTGTCCGAAAGACCAAAGTTTTGCAGAGCGAGATCTCCCGCCGAAGGCGCGCGCATCGCCAGCGGATCCAACTGCGCCTGAAAGTGTCCGTAATCGCGATAGGCTTGAATCAAATTGTAAACATTGAGTTCTTTTGTTGATATTCCGCCACCTGTCACTGTGGCAAAATCGACTCCCGAAAAAAAATCGCGCCACTTTGGTTCCACGGATTGTGGGTCCGCTTTGTACATGGAATATAAACTTTCGATGTACTGTAAATTTTCGGAACTGAGCGATTGCGATGATGACATACGGCTGCCTCACATTTGAGCACTGGGGACTCGTTGGGTTGATCTTACTTTTTACACCATTTTAAGGGGTTATACCAAGCAACTCCGATGCGTAGGATTCGTTGCGACAAATTCTGTAAATACGTCGCGAAGCTTGTAATTATTCCAGAGAATTTACATAATCGGAGCATGTCTAACGTCTGGGTTCACAATCTTGATCCTTTTTTAATCAAGTTCACGGCAAACTTTGGAATTCGCTGGTACTCATTGGCCTATTTATCTGGCTTTGCCCTCGGTTTTTTATTTATGAGTTGGCTGGCGAAGAACAAAAAAGCCCAGCTCACTGTTGATGAAGCCTCTGATTTTTTAACCTACCTCATTGTTGGTGTTCTTTTGGGGGGACGATTGGGCTATGTCGTGTTTTATAGCCCCGATCTTCTGACTGATTTTCGCTCTGGTTTTCCGTTTTGGGGTGCCTTGGCCGTGTGGGAAGGTGGCATGGCGAGCCATGGTGGCTTTATCGGTGTCATTTTGGCCTGTATTTTATTCGCATGGCGCCATAAAAAAGATCCACTTCACCTCGGGGATCTGACCATCCTGGGCACGTCTCTTGGATTTTTTCTGGGTCGTATCGCCAATTTTATAAATGGCGAACTCATGGGGCGCGTGGCCGGTCCCGATGTGCCGTGGGCCGTCAAATTTCCACAGGATATTTATCGCTGGATTGGGTACGAAACAGAAAAACTCTCAAGTCTTACTTTAACTATGAAGGAGATTGGGATTTCCGAAAGCGAATGGCTTCAGTGGGTGCAAAATCGCTCAGCAGGCAGGCTCTACGGTGCCACCGATCGTTTGATCGAGGCGATCCAAAATGGTCAACAGAATGTGATCGATGCCGTCTCTCTTGTTCTCGAACCTCGCCATCCGTCGCAACTTTATGCGAGCCTTGGGGAAGGTTTAATCCCGTTTATTATTCTCACGATTGTTTGGCTAAAACCGCGCAAGCCTGGCTTGATCTGCTCTCTCTATTTACTGATCTACAGCAGCTTTCGTATCATCGACGAAATGTATCGCCTGCCTGACGCGCAATTGTCTGACTTGAGTCAACTCCCGTTAGGCTTATCGCGCGGACAGTTTTTATCTCTATGGATGTTTTTATTTGGCCTCGGCCTCATGATCTGGACCCAGCGCCGAAACGTCGGCAATCTGGGCGGCATCCTCGCAACTCCCGAAGTTAAAACGAAGAAGAAAAAATAACGTTCTTGGCTTTTTCCGTTCAAATAACGGATTTTTTTAAGCACGCGCTGCCACATCCTTCTTTCGCTCCGGCCCAATTGTTGAATTCCAATGATCAGAATATCATTTTCATGTAGAAAGGATCCTATGGCTAAATCAACCAAAGCACTAAAACCATTGAATGAGGCAACTCTGCCCGTTTCAAAAAGACATCTTCAGCTCGTTCAAAAGAAGATCGAAGGCGATCTCACAACCCTGCGTCTTGAAAATCGTAAAGAATTTCAAAGAATCGATGTGCGTTTTGCCCAGATAGACACTCAACTTGCATCATTAGATACTAAAATCACAAAAATGCTTGTCATCATTGAAGAACAAAATGATCGGAATCGTGTCGCAATGGATGGCTTCATGACGGTTTACGAAAAACTCATCGAACATGAAAAACGTTTTCAAAAAATCGAAAAACACGTAGGACTTTATTAAAAGTCTATTTACGGAGGACTTATGTTTACACCACTGCGCACGCTTCCCCCACTGGCTCCTTATAAAAAAGGCGATGTTCTTGTTTTATTTGGCGAACTCTTTTCCCGCGGCTATGCCAACGGAATCGTGGACGAAGCCCAGCGCTTAGGAATGACGATTGTCCGAACCACTGTGGGTCGTCGCGACGGTACAGAACTTCGCGCACTCAATACCGAAGAAATCAAAGACATCCCACAGCCTTTTATTAATGTTCCACTTGAGGCCGGTTTTGACATGGAACCTGACGACTCCGGAAAAACCCCTTGTGATTATCTCAAGGGCTACAAAATGGACGAATGGTCGCAGATTCAACTCAGCGATGCGAGTATTGAGCAATCCCGCGCGCGCGGCGAAGCTCGCTTCGTTCAGAATGTGAAAACCTATCTCACGCAACTCGAAAAGCACATCCCTGATGGGAGCAACGTTCTTTTTGTTCACACCATGGCCGGTGGCGTTCCACGCACAAAAATTTTAATGCCGGTGATGAATAAAGTTTTTAAAGGGCGCGACGAGCGTTTTATTTCTTCGGAAGATTTTTGGAACTCAGACCTCGGTAAGCTTTGTGATATTAATTTTAAAGAAGTCACTGCGTACACATTCAAACACCTTGTTGAGCTCTCATCCTCTCTCAGAAAAAAAATCGAATCTGCTGGCAATAATGTTTCCTACGTGGCCTATGGCTACCATGGCACTGATGTTTTGCATGGAGATGAACTGCGCTGGCAAACCTATTCTCCGTACATTCAAGGCTGGGCGAAAATTGAACTCGAAAAGCTTTGCGAAAAATACTTTGCCGAAGGAGTTAAAACCTCCGTTTACAATTGTCCCGAGATTTTAACCAACTCAAGTAGCATCTTCCAAGGCGTGGAAGTTCCGCTGTATCCTTTTTTAGGCGCTCTCGAGAATAAAAATAATCCCGCGACAAAAAAAGTGGTGGCCGAATGTTTGGCTCTGTTAAAACCAGATCATTCGATCCAAGAGATTATGGACTTTACCAATCGTTTTTTTAACAACCCACTCATTCAATCGCACATGGTTTTCGAAAAGTGGCCGCAGCACAACTCCAAGGGACAGATGGAACTTTTACTCAACTCGTCCGAGCATCTGATCGAAATGCACAAAGATCCAAAAAATTTAATCACCTTTGTATTGAGTGAAGAGATCTTTAAATCCACTGGAAAAATTATGTTACATGAGAGCTGGAAGCCGCGAAGACCTGTGTTGTGGCTCGGTCATGACGTTCTCGCCGAACAGCTTACAAAGATGTAATTATTTATGCGATACTCAATAGATGGAAAATAAATCCTCTCAAAGTCTACTTCCCAACATGGGGCTCAAGTGGTCGCACAAGGATCACCACGTTGTGGGGTATTCCATCGCAGGGATTACCACATCGCTTGTCTATGAAAACGCCGGAGTGGTTTTTGATATCGGCCAAGGTGTTCCATTTCATATGGGAAAACAACATTACTTTCTCACTCACGGACACTCGGACCATGCCGGTGGAATCGCCTACGTGCTTTCACAAAGATCACTTTGGAATCAGCCGCCGGCACAGATTTACTGTCTGCCTCACTATGTTGAAAACTTTCGAAAGATTCTCAATCTTTGGCAAGAGATCGAAGGCTACGAATTTAAATACCAACTGCATGGCCTCAGCTCCGGCGAAGAAGTAGCGATCGGCAAAGAGTACATCGTAAAACCATTTCAAACAATTCATCGCGTCCCCTCGCAGGGCTACACGGTTTTTAAAACCAAAAAGAAACTCAAAACCGAGTTCCAGAAAAAACATCCCGAAGAGCTTAAAAAACTGCGTCAGCAAAACATCGAAGTGGAAGACCATTTTCAAGATGGAGTTCTTGCTTTTACAGGTGATACGCAAATCGAATTCCTAGAGCATCTCAAAACACCCGTAAAGTTTTTATTTATGGAAACCACCTTCATCGACGATCTCAAACCCGTCAGTTCTGCACGCGAGTGGGGACACATTCACCTCGACGAATGGGTCGAACGCATTCCAGAAATTCCAGCAGAAAAAATTATTTTGATTCACTTATCAGCCCGCTATTCGACGAAACAGGCTTTAGAAATTCTCGACCAAAAAATCCCCACGGAGTTTCGCAACAAAGTCGAAATCTTCCCCCGCCCGTTTTAGCTGAACACGTCATCTTGAGCGAAGCGAAAGATCTCGTCGAGACCCTTCGTTTCACTCAGAGATGACGAATGTCATCCGATGGTTTGAAGCTTATTAGTTCAAGTAAACTCGTGGTTTGTAGAATTTCGCTAGAACTCCAAAAATCCCCGCTGTGAATAGCATGAGGACTGCAAAACACATAAAGAAGTTTCCAGAACCCAGTGGGAAAAAGTTAACATGGACCGCGTAGATGGTGATCATGTTACCCAAGAACACAGACATCAGCCAAAAGCTCATCACTGTGGACTTCACAGTTTTTGGCGCCTGCGTGTAAGCGAATTCAAGCCCGGTGATCGAAATCATCACTTCGGCGATTGTCATAAACAGGTAAGGCACCGCTTGCCAAAGGATGTTCATCTCTTGGCCGTTATCCATTGGATACTGAATAAACGCCACGGTCGAATACGCAAAACCAGCAAGGATCATACCCAACGTCATCTTACGAAGCGGCGTGAGCGGAAAAACTTTATCAATGGCTGGGTAAATAAATTTGACGAAGATAGGAATTAAAATCATCACGAGGATCGGATTTACGGCCTGCATTTGTGAAGGAAGAATCGTGATATCAAAACCAAAAAGATTCAGTTGTTGCTTCATTTTTTGACCTTGCAAAACCCATGTTGAAGCATGCTGATCAAACAGCGCCCAAAACACAGAGACCGCCGCAAAAATTTTTATCACGTTAAGCACGGCCATAAACTCTTCGATGCGAGTCTTAGGATGCTTATCGTTGATCGCTTTCAAAAATCGACCCATTGCCAGGTTGACCAAAATCATCAACGCAGCCCAACTGATCGAGACGTAACAAACAAACTGAAAGAGTGCGATGGATTTATTAACAGTCGACAGATTAACAAAATCCTCTGGCATCCAGAAGGCATAGAACAGATAAGAAACAACAGCCGCTAAAATGCTTGGAACCACTTTCGGCAATCCACCAAATAGACCCGTCCCAAGAACTGGCCAAAAACTATGAGGATCTGCTCCCGTCGCCGGCATAATCACATAATGCTTTCGCCCCATCCAAAAGATAATGGTCGCAATGGCCATAAGAATACCAGGTATTCCAAAAGCAACACTCGGTCCAAACCACACAAGCGTGAGTGGTGTCAAAAGACTCGAAAAGGTCGATCCAAAGTTAATGATAAAATAAAAAAGATTATAAACCTTTGTGATCATCCCTTCTTGGCCCTTTTTAAATTGATCGCCCACAAAAGAAGAGACACAAGGTTTAATAGAACCCGCACCGAGCGCAATCAGCGCGAGCCCAAAATAAAGTCCCGTTTCGTTTTCAAAAAGTGCGAGAACACCGTGCCCTAAACAGTAAAAAAGCGAGAAGTATAAAATAGTATAGTAACGGCCCATAAAACGATCTGCCACATACGCACCCAAAAGCGGGAGCAAATAACAAGCCCCCATAAAAGCATGCATCACTTCAGTGGCATGCCCCTCTTGAAGCATTAAGTATTGAGTCATGAACGTGGTCAGAATGGCGCGCATGCCGTAGTAACTGTATCGCTCACAACCTTCGTTACCGATGATGTACTTAATTTGTGGTGGAAATTTTTCCGCTATGCTTTTTGCCATGATCGTGGCCCCCTCTTTATTAAAGAAGAAGACGTACCATCGAACGCAAAAAGGTGCCACGCGCTTTTTAAACCTGCAACGCGCAATTTAATGCGAAGCGCTAGAGAGTCATGTTGTGTAGGTTTTCTAGACGAATGGTTCTCTGTGGAAGCACGATCTTGTGCTTGATAAACGCCTCACGCACCTGCTCTCGGAAGGTGGATTGGAGCATCAAGATGGATTTGCTCTCGCCCCACACGCCAAACTTGATATCCATAAAGTATTCGCCCATTTTTTCGACAATAAACAGCGGCTCCGGCTCATCCAAGCAGTAGGGATTGTTTTCGACCAGATCGAGAAAAATCTTTTTCACTTTTTCTAAATCCTCCGTGTAGGACAAAGAAAAGGTCATATCATGACGGCGGATCGGGAAGTAACTGTAATTGGTCACTTGCGCCTTCATGACCACTTCGTTCGGGACACGGATCAACAGATTGTCGACCGTTTTGATTCGCATCGATAACAAATCGATCGACAAAACTTCACCCTTCACCCCACCCACTTCGATCAGATCACCGACCACAAAAGGTTTTTCAAAAATCATAAACAAACCACTGATCAGATTGGACACCGAAGTTTGAGCGGCAAAACCCACCGCCAAGCTCAGCACTCCAGCCGCAGTGAGAATCACCTTCAGGTCCACACCAAAGATTTTTAAAACCATCAACAACGTGCAAATAAATAAGGTGTACTTAATTATTTTTTTGGCCACAAACGAGCGCTGCACATCTTTTTGATCTTTAAGAAAGGCCTCGATAATCATGGCCGCAAGCTTGTTGGTTAAAAATCCCGCGACAAGCACCAAACCCACTTTGAGAAGTTTGAGTGTCATTTCGCTGCTTAAAATATTTAAAAAAGAATTTGCATCAATCATGGTTTCCAAAGAAGTAAGAAATGGGGTTTAAAATCGAAGGATCAGGCTTCATTCGCGATCCTGACATAAAAAAGAGCTCATCAGGATCTTCTTTGGTAATAATATCCACAGTTTTAATTTGTCCCGATGAATCGCGAATGTAATGAATCACGCTCGTCACAAACAAACCATCCTCGCGCTGAAAGAGGGATAAGTGCGGAGCCGGCACCTTGAGTCGCTCCACGTTCAGGGAGTCTTCACCGCGATTTTCGATCACCAGTTGCGAGATCGCACGATAGGGCCGATTGACCAGCTCTTTTTTATCAAGAACGGCTTTGATGCGAGTTGCATAACAAACATGTCCAATAATTGTGGTTTCACCAAACCAGGTTTTAGGACTGTGGAGCACAGGTATCTCTTCGATCATGGAATAGGGCTCTTCGAGTTCGATCCGCAAAAAGAGCGGAATGCTCATAAAAATTCGAACCGTTTCCCCAGGTAGCACCATCAGCGGCTTCGTCGGTTTTGCCACAAAGGGAAGATCTCCTAAGATCGGTGTGATTTTAATAAAACTATTGCACGGACGAGAATAAGTGTAGCGAATTTGCGAACTCAGAATTTCGGGAATGCTCCCGTTAAAAGGCACTTCCAACTGAAACGAGTTATCCAAATAATCGTTGGTGGAGTGCCAACTCACCCGCCACTCCTGAAAAAAGTGTCCGATGTACAAATCCAGCGGTCCAAAACGCAAGCGCAGGATTTGCCCCTCATCGAGCTTAAACGGTGTGCGAAAAACTTTGAGCTCATGACTGTCTAACATCAAAGATGATTCTCCTCGCGCATCCAAGACGTTTTTTTATGAGTTTCGTAAACCCAATCCGATAATTTGTAGGACGTCTGCTCTTTTTGAATGGTTTGCTCCACATAGCCAATCAAATGAAGGGGCTGTCCCAGTTTTTCGAAGTGCGAGGCCACGGAATCCAAATCTTTAGGTTCAATAAAAAGACACGCGCTCGGACGAACCAAATGAGGCTCCCAAAGTAAATACTGCGATTCCGGAAACGCCTCTCCCCTCCCTGACCAGTAACGAAATCCTCGTTGCCAATTGCGCTCCACCAAAACATCCATGGGTTGCTCTCGTAAAATTTCATCCACACCATTCCAACGAGGGAGCTGGCTGAGGTTGACACAAATCTTCCAGCCTTCAGGACCAACAAAACGAACCATATCATTGATAAATCCCGATTCCGACAACTGGAGGACTCCCGCCGTTTTCGAAACTTTTTGCACTTCATTGACGATCTCTTGATGGGATTGATTTAAAACCGGCCAAATTTCGCTCAGCCACTCTCCTTGCCAAATAGATTTCCCTTGCTGAGCCAAAAGAGCGTACAAACCCATGGGTCGCGTGAGCGCCACATAGGCCATGGATTCAGTGAGCTTGTTTTGCTGAAGAGGCCCCTCTGCTCCCAACGAAAACTGCACCGTGTTCATCGCTTGTCCACAGAGGTGAATTTTCATTTGCAAACGATCTTTTCCGGCGCGATAAGCTCCAACGATAATCTGACTTAAAATCTCCACATCTTTAATGCTGCTTGGGGCACTGACATACAAACGCAAGTACTGGGGCTTACCGCCTTGCAAATAACTCTGATCCATCAAATCAAGCCCTGTATGAAAGCTTGAAAGATAGTGATCATTAAACACATCTTTGTACTCGCGCTCGTACCAACCAGCAATCGAGTAAGAATTTTGCAACGACTGAGAAAACAAAGCATTCATTTCCTCTTCGTTTAAATCCAAAGTCAGACGTCTTTTGAGTTTTTCGACAAATGTATTTTCTTCGACGACGGGATACGTCTGCGTGTGCTTTTGTTCTTTCACTGCGCGTAAGTATTCCAATTGTTTTTTAAGAGCGTTTTGATGATCGAGATAAAGCTTTTCGCTTTGCTTCACAAAACCCCACTGAGTTTGCAAAGCCTTGCCGTCAAAAAACAAAACGTCTTTCTTTTTGATTTTATTAAATACTTTTTTTGTCGCAATCTCTT
Source organism: uncultured Pseudobdellovibrionaceae bacterium (assembly GCA_964579625.1). Taxonomy (GTDB): domain Bacteria; phylum Bdellovibrionota; class Bdellovibrionia; order Bdellovibrionales; family JAGQZY01; genus JANPLN01. Next base: position 24,667 of record CAZOGU010000006.1, on the reverse strand, counting down.
GGTGATTGACGATGTGTTCAATGGCATTGGCGTGATCTTCGATATCTCGCTCTGTGGATTTTAAGCCAATCACATCCCCGCTCGCTAAAATATTGGGATGATTTTTTACGACAAAATGAGGATGGGAATCCACATGGCCATCGGTTGTCACTGGCAATGGTGATTTTTTAAGCCAAGGAGGCAATTGCGTCGGCGTTGTAAAAAAGATGACATCCGCCTCAAAGGTTTGGCGCGGCTCATTGCTATTGACCAATGTGGACTCGATCACATCTTCCACCACAAATTGAGTTCGCAACAGCACGTCTTTGCTTTTGAGTTCCTTTTCGACCATTTTGCGAATAGGAATTTGATAAGTGGGTAAAATTGATTCCTGCTTTTCAAAAATCTCCCAATGAATATGCGGAGAAAACTTTTTGAGTTTTTCTGGCAAGTAGCGACTCAGAGTCACGGCCAAATCGCCACCACCAACCACCGCCACCTGAAAGCGCGACGGGCGCATTTTCGCAAGCCCCTGTTCAAGTTCTTTGAGTTTATGAAAAAAATGAATGGGATCGCGAACGTAAAACCCGTTTTCCAAATAACCCTTGGGGTGATGAGCGCGCGCCTCACCAATTCCTTCCAGCGACAAGAAATCGTATTGCAGATTGGCGCGATCGATAAACTTAATCAGTTTTTTATCTGTATCAATGCCTTCTATGTCCGATTGGATAAAGGTCACACCCGCGAGTGTGCAAATCTTGCGAAGATCGATCATGGACTCCTGAAAGGAAAGGCGCCCAGTGAGGCATTCTTCGAAGGCAGGACTATAAAAAACTTGAGGTTTGCTATGAACTAAGACAACCTCGACATCCAAGTTGAGATTTTTCGCCTTGTGTCGAATATAATGAATATGGCCAAGACCGCCACCTAATAGGACAACACGCACCCAATCACCTCCGTGAGATTGTATCTTTATCTTCATTCTTCATGAACGAACCGGAATTAACGCCATTAATTCCACTACTTTAGTTTAAGTGGACTTTGGTTTGAGTCAATCCTTTTTATCAGTAGCATTACTAATGAACTATTTACAATTTTAATAATTTTTCTTATGAATTATTTAGGCCTACAACTGTTTTCAACCAGGGAGAATTTATGAAAACGATCTTTACAACACTTGCACTACTTATGATGAGCCACAGTGCTTTTGCGTTTGAAACAACTTTGAATGCAGTTCAGGTCGACACGTCTCGCTTCGCCTTCGAGATCGAAACTGCAAAAGTTTTTATCGACGAAGAAAATGGAATGGCTCAACTTTCAATTCGTTACAAGAATCCTTGCCCGTCCCAAGGTGAAGGTCAAATTGCTTGCCGCGCACTTCGCCCTGCGGATGAGACCATCACTCTTCCTTTGATCTCTAAACAAGTTGGCGCATGCGGAGTGACTGTGTACACCGCTCAAAAGCCAAACCGTTCTTTTGGCGCCACTGTTGAAACTTTAGTAATCTCTGATTTTCAAACTCTTGTCTGCCGCATGAGAATCAACCCCGAAGAAATGACCCAAGTTCAGTACGGTTGGGCCGAAAAAGCTGGCCACGTCGGCCAAGCCAGCGAACTCTCTCATCCTGCACAGACCAACCATCCTGAGCAAAGCGAAGGATCTGCTCTTCAAATGGAAAATGAATCTCTGTTTGTCGGCGGAATGATGAACTCTTCTTTCTAAAAAGATTTAAACAAGTTCAAATGCAAAAGGAGATTCCACTGGAATCTCCTTTTTTGTTTTTAGCTGTATCAAGATCTAATTAACGATAGTAATTGTCGTAACCGTCATCTTCATCGGTTTCGAAACACTCATATGTTTCGCCATCCTGAATATACTTTTTAGGAGCTTGGCAATGAACATCCACTGCATTTGGATTGCGACAATCAAAACGATCCATATAACCTTGCTCTAGATTGATGTAATAAACATACCCAACGCAAGCGTTCTGACTATAACCATCATCATCGCAGTACGAACGAGAAACTTTTTTATCAGTGTCTTTATCGTAACAAACGTTATTCTCTAGATAGTAAGAGCTTGAATCCTTTTTAGGAGCAGCCGCGCCACCATCTTTTTTCTTACTACATGCTGTTGCTACAAGAGCCAGCATCACTAAACTCATCCAAAATTTAAAACCCTTCATATAAACCCCACTTTACTTATTAATTGTTTCACACCCACTACTAGTACAAAACCTGTTCCTAAAACTGGCACGATGTAAGTTACTGAAAACACCGCAGAAATCAGCCATGATTAAAAACCTGATTTTGCCAAAAGCCGCAAAAGGCTCGTCAGCTGTCTAAAAATAAGACAGTTTTTCAGGCTGTTTTTACATCACGCAGTGCGATTTTCCCCTGGGGCCAAACTCGTCCATACTGACTGAATGTTTCCGCAAAAATCTCTCCTGCTGTTATCTGCTTCTGTCTTTTTTGGCGCCTTAATTGGTTTTATGGTCCTAAATACGACTTCGCCTGACATCTCTGACCCAATTGGTCCTACGGATGCTAAAATTTCGAGCAATATAGTCGACCTCCCTGTTGTTCCCGTTGAGGAGGAGTTTCCCCATGTGATTCCAGCGAAATCGAGTTTGTTTTTAGTGCTGCGCGAACTCGAAGTCGACCCTGCCACCATCCACGCCATCGTTGAGTCCTCAAAACCCGTCTATAATTTAGCACGACTTCATCCTGGCATTCGCTTCCAACTTAAATACGATTCCCTCAGCGGAACCCAGCTCACACAAATTCAATTTCGCCTTTCGGCTCTGGAAAAATTAATACTTAAACGCGAGCACACGGATTGGACCGCGCAAAAAATCGTCGAGCATGTGGATGTTCAGGTGGTTCATTTTTCTGGAACAGTGACATCGAGCCTTTGGGAGTCCGCCGTCAAAGCGGGAATGGATCCGGATTTAATTTCGGAACTGGCTGATATTTTTGGCTGGGAAGTGGATTTCGCGCGCGCCGTTCGCGTGAATGATCGCTGGCGTTTGTCTGTGGAACAAAAAAAGGTCAAAGGACAGCCCGTCGGCTGGGGAGCCATTCTCGCTGCAGAATATGTGAATGTGGGCGAATCTCATCGCGCGGCTTTGTTTCGCTTGGACGGCGAAGATCGCGGTTACTTTACACCCGAAGGACAAAGCTTAAGAAAAGTTTTTCTCAAAAGTCCCATTCGCTATGGTCGTATCACTTCGGGTTTTAAGCGCCGTCGTTTTCACCCGGTCCTCAGAGTGTACCGCGCCCATCAAGGTGTGGATTATGGAGCACCCACAGGAACACCGGTTCGCTCGGTTGGTGATGGTTCGGTGATTTTTGCCGCTCGCAGTGGTGGTGGCGGTAATGTGATAAAGATTCGTCACAATGCCACTTATCAAACAGCCTATAAACATTTACATGGTTACGCCAAAGGTGTTCACACGGGAGCCCGAGTGAAACAAGGGCAAGTGATTGGCTACGTTGGCAGCACGGGGCTCTCCACTGGACCCCATTTGCATTTTGAATTTTATCAATCCGGAAGATACATCGACCCGCTCAGCAAAAAATTTCCGTCAGCAGAACCCGTACCGCGTGAGCACATGAGCATTTTCCAAACATCAGCAGAAGAGCTATTAAAGACTCTCCCCGAATGGACATCTTCATCCACATTTTTGGGCGGCGAGAGATTTCCTTCTGCGAATTAAAAAAGCATAAAAAAAGCCCGCGATAACGGGCTTTTTGAGAAGAGAAAAACAAAATTTATTTTGCAAGTGTTTTCAACTGATTCGATAAATAGTCAAAAATTCTCTCAGATAAACTTCTTTTTGCGACTACTCGTAAATCTCTGTCGGATAAACCCCGCCAAAACAGGCGGAGCAGAACGTCTTTTCGGTTTCGGATTGGGCCGCTTTGATCAATCCCTGCTCAGAAACGTAAGCCAAGGTGTCGGCACCTATAAATTGACGAATCTCTTCGACCGACTTGTTTGCTGCAATCAACTCTGTCTTTTGAGGTGTGTCCACACCGTAGTAGCAAGGACTCACAGTTGGTGGTGCGGCGATGCGCATATGGACTTCTTTGGCGCCAAACTGACGAATCAGTCCGACAATCTTTTTACTCGTCGTACCGCGCACGATGGAGTCATCCACCACAACCACACGCTTTCCTTTTAAAATCTCAAGCTGTGGATTAAGTTTGATTTTTACACCAAAGTTACGAATGCTTTGTTTGGGCTCAATAAATGTGCGTCCCACATAATGATTACGAATAATTCCAAGCTCAAAAGGCTGACCACTCACTTGCGAGTATCCAAGGGCCGCCGCCACACCGCTATCAGGAACTGGAATCACGATATCGGCCTCGATCGGGTTTTCCCGGGCGAGTTGGCGACCGAG
>CAZOGU010000006.1:1821-20180 GCA_964579625.1 uncultured Pseudobdellovibrionaceae bacterium | reverse complement strand
CGAAATCCCTGAGGATCGCGCATGCCAATCATGGAGTCATGGCTCAACATCACCATGCTGTAAGCACCTTCGAGCTTCGGAAGCTCTTCTTTTAAACACTCAATCAAATTATTGCTTTTGTTTCGCGAAACCAAATGCAAAAGGATTTCCGTATCATTTGTTCCTTGAAAAATCGAACCAATGGACTGCAACTCGCGGCGAAGTTTCGCACTGTTCACGATGTTGCCATTGTGAGCGAGAGACACCGGGCCATTATAAAGAACTGCTTTCAAGGGCTGAATATTAAAACGTTCATTCTCCCCTGTCGTGGAGTAACGATTGTGTCCCACGGAGGCAAGCCCCTTGAGGCGATCGAGATCCGTTTCTTGAAAAACGTCAGCGACCAAACCAAAACCTTTGTGCTCAAGATGTTGTTTTTCGTAAAGAGAAACAATTCCAGAAGCCTCTTGTCCGCGATGTTGAAGAGCGTAGAGCCCCAAGTAAGTCATTCGGCTCGCTTCGGGATGATTCCAGATACCAAAAACAGCACACTCATCACGCCAGGTTTTCAAATTGAGCCTCCCAAGACTTTTGATACATTTTTTTAAGATCAGTGGTTTTTATTTGTAGCGAATCCCAACTCAACAGATCTTTTTGAGTTTGACCAATGACTGAAAAGCGCAAAGGAGCCAAACCAAGACTGCTAACAAAGTTTTTGAGTTCTGCCGCTCTTTTTGTGGTGATCACAACTTGATAAAGCGGTTCGGTCAAACGATTTTGTGAAGACTCAATTTTTGCACCCACTCCATTCAAACTCATGCGAGAAAGCGCATAGAGCAAACCAAACTTGCCCACCACGCGGGAACTTGTGAATAAATCCGTGGCTCCCCACTTGGTCAGTTCGCGCACAAAACGGTCAAAACCTTCGGTTGGAAAATCCAAAGAGGCCTTCAAAGATGAACCCTTCATCTCGGCAAGAAGACCATCTGTCCAGCAATCGCTCCACGTAAGAGTGCAAACATCCTCACCCACTGTTTGAAATGTAGGGCTTGGAATATTTTTAATACTATCGCGAAGCCCCACAAGCCCCGTGCTCGGCGTGGGAGAAATATTTTTACTTTTAGTCTCGTTATAAAAACTCACGTTCCCGCTAATGATCGGGGCCGTGAGCTCTTTGCACGCGGAGTTCATACCTTCAAGGGCCGCCACAAACTGAGTCATGGTTTCGACTTTTTCTGGGTTTCCAAAGTTGAGACAATCCGTCACCGCTAGAGTTTCAAAACCTTGCGACGCTAATTGCAATGCCGGATGCGCAATCGAATCTCGACCGCCAAATTGAGGATCTAATCGCATAATGTGAGGTCGACAGCCCAAGACCACAGCCAAAGCTCTTCCCGATTCTGGAAGTTGAACAACTCCCACGCCATCGGCGCAATCGCGAGCAGTGGCCGCACCTACACGCTGGTCGTACTGTTTGTAAATCCATTCTTTGCTCCCACCGTGTTCAGAGAGAAGAATTTTTTCCAACGTTTCGCGCGCAGAGTCTGTTTCCTGCGGCATAGGTTGCGCGGCCTTGTAAGGAGAATTGTATTTATCAAATGGACGTTGATACTGAGGCGCGTGGCTCACGATCATCGCTGGATCCATATCCGTGATCACTTCGCCGTGCCAGCGGAGTTGGATGTTAGGGCCTTTGGTCACTTTGCCGATGACCGAGGCATCAAGTCCCCAGCGCTCGAACACCTCTTGCAATGGTTTAAGCTGTGAAGGCTCGCAGATCAAAAGCATTCGCTCCTGACTTTCTGAAAGCATAATATCTTCTGGCGTCAGTGTGGAATCGCGAAGTGGAACTTTGTCCAAATCCATCTCGATCCCAACGCCACCTTTTTCGGCCATTTCGAAAGTGGAACTTGTTAAACCCGCCGCTCCCATATCTTGAATCGCAACGACGAGATCTTTTTTCATCACTTCCAAACAGGCTTCGATCAAAAGTTTTTCAAAGAAAGGATCACCAATTTGCACGGTGGGGCGTTTGGCGGCCGAGTTGTCATCAAAAGATTCACTGGCCATACTCGCACCGTGAATCCCATCGCGACCCGTCTTTGCACCAACGTACACGACGAGATTACCAATGCCCTTGGCTTGCGAAAGACAGATCGGATCATTTTTTCCAAAGTAGCCAACGGCCATCGCATTGACCAAAATATTTTCGTTATAGGATGCATGAAAATGTGTTTGCCCTGTGATAGTCGGTACACCCACACAGTTTCCGTAGCCCCCAATCCCGCGCACAACTCCATCGACGAGGGAACTCATCCGATGCGCTTTGGGTTCGCCAAAACAAAGATAATTGGCAAGAGCAATGGGGCGAGCACCCATGGTAAAGATATCACGTAAAATTCCACCCACACCTGTCGCAGCGCCCTGATACGGTTCGATAAAGCTCGGGTGATTGTGGCTTTCCATCTTAAATGCCACTTTTTCATCTTCACCAAGATCCACAATCCCCGCGTTTTCCCCAAAGCTTTGTAAAACTCTCGGCGACTGACTAAAAAGTTTTTTAAGATGAACTTTCGAACTCTTATAACTGCAGTGCTCACTCCATAATGCCGAGAAAAGCGCCCACTCTAAACCTTGCGGATCACGACCCAATAGTTTTTGGATCTGTGAATACTCATCCTGGTTTAATCGATACTGTTTTAATTTGGCTTGCAGTTCATTCATAGTTTTTTCCTAAAAGTAAAGTTGTCCATCGCAGCTACCCATCCACTCATAAAGAGCGCGCTCTGGATGAGGCATCATGGCCACCACATTTTTTTGTTCGTTCATCACGCCGGCGATATCACCAATGGAGCCGTTGGGATTTTCTGAGTACGTGCAAAAAATTTGTCCTCGGTCTTGCAATTTTTTAAGATCGTCGCTGCCAATCACATAGCGTCCATCGGCATGGGCAATGGGCATCTTGGTCATCTGACCCGCTTTGAGTTTTTGACCAAAGCGCTGGTGACTGTTGTGAGTTTTAAGTTCCACCATCTGATCAATGAATCGCAAACCCGCATTGCGCATCAAAGCCCCAGGAAGAAGTTGGGCTTCGCAAAGAATTTGAAAACCGTTGCAGACTCCAAAGATCGGATAGCCTTTTTGCGCGGCTTCGCGAAGGGAATCCAAGGCTGGTGCATGCGCGGCTAAGGCGCCGGAGCGCAAATAATCTCCGTAACTAAAACCACCAGGAACAATGTAGCCATCAAAATCTGTGACGGAAAACGTGTCCTGATGCCAAAGATACGTTGGTTGATGGCCACTTTCTTCGACCGCTTTGTAAATATCACGATCGCAGTTGGTGCCCGGAAAACGAAGGACTCCGATCTTTTCGCTCACGCCAGCTCCTCGATCTGAAAGGTTTCAATCAATGTATTGCACAAAAGATCTTCGGAAATTTTTGTGGCTTGCGCTTTGGCGTGATCTTTGGACTCCGCCTCCAGCTGAAGAATAACGTATTTACCAACTTTGCAATCAGCCAGTTGGAATCCTTTAGATTTGAGTGTCATTCCTACAGCACGCCCTTGAGTGTCTAAAACTTCGGCTCGTGGCATGATTCTTACGCCCATTTTATACATACTGACTCCATTTGTTTTGAATTCTGTTCCAAACTTCTTGATATTTCTCTTTCACTTGTCCGAGATCGCGACGAAAACGATCTTTGTCTAATTTTTCGTTGGTTTTTTCGTCCCAAAGGCGGCAGCTGTCGGGAGAGATTTCGTCTCCTAAAACAATTTGTCCTTGCGGATTTTTGCCAAACTCCAATTTAAAATCGACCAGTTTAATTTCGCACTTGGCAAAAAATGTTTTAAGAGCGCTGTTCACTTTTAATCCCAACGCTTTGAGCTCATCGAGATCTTGTTGTGAATCCACAGCCTTAATCAGTAAAGCCTGATCATCACTGATAAAGGGATCTGCCAATTCGTCTTTTTTGTAGTAAAACTCCACGAGTGGTTTTTCCATGGCCGTGCCTTCGTCCATTCCTAATTTTTTGGCCGTTGAGCCCGCCATAATGTTTCGCACCACCACTTCGAGGGGAATCATCGATAATTTTTTGGTGACGATAGAGGTGTTTGATAATTTTTCCACAAAATGAGTGGGCACACCTTGATCAGCCAGATATTTAAACAAACTCGTTGTGATCAAACAATTGAGTTCTCCCTTGCCGTCGAGTTCTTCTTTTTTAACAGCATTAAAAGCCGTCAGTTGATTTTTAAACTCTTGCAAGACGTATCCGTTTTGGTCTTTGAGGGAAAAAATGCGCTTCCCTTTGCCATCGTAGATCTGTTCTGCTTTTTGCCAACTCATGGTTCGCTCCTTAAAGTTGCAAAGATTTTTTCGGTGTGCTTGATATGCCGCTCGCCGGAAAAAATAGATTGAAGTGTTTTATCGTCAAAATATTTTTTAGTTTCGGGTGAAGTAGCCAATTTGTCTTTGAGATTTTCACCGGACTTTAACTGATGGCTCGCACTCTGCACAAGTTTGTAACCGTCTTCTCGCGAGAGCCCTTGATCCACCAAATGCAATAAAAGATGGGAGCTAAAGAGCTGGCCTTGTGAAAGCGTCATATTGTAGAGCATTTGCTCCTTGTTCACCTGCAGTTGAGAAATCATCGTCGCCAAGCGGTCGCAAGCATAGTCCGCGAGAATAAAAGAGTCTGGAAAAATCACTCGTTCCACAGAGGAATGAGAAATATCGCGCTCATGCCATAAAGCGACGTTTTCGAGAGCGGATAAGGCATAACTGCGTAAAAGTCGTGCGCAACCCGTCAGGTTTTCGGCACCGATGGGATTTTTTTTATGAGGCATAGCACTCGAGCCTTTTTGTCCCGGCGCAAAGCCTTCTTGCACTTCATTGACTTCGGTTCTTTGCAAATGACGAATCTCCGTCCCTAAACGCTCAAGGGCCGTACCGAGCATCGCGATGGAAGTTAAAACTTCGGCATGACGATCGCGCGGAATCACTTGAGTGGCTACAACCTCTTGGCGCAGGCCCAATCGATCGCAGACTTTCTTTTCGAACTCTGGAGTTAAAAAAGAATACGTCCCCACAGCGCCACTCAATTTACCTACGGCCATTTGCTGTAAGGATTGTTCAAGGCGCTTTTGATTTCTTTTGATCTCAAAATAGTAGCCCGACATTTTATAACCAAAAGTGGTGGGCTCCGCATGCATCCCATGCGTTCGTCCGGCGCAGAGAGTTTTTTCGTGTGCGAGCGAGAGAGTTTTTAACGCTTGAGCAAGCTTGCCGACGGAACCCAGCAAAACTTTTCCCGCACGTTGAATTTGGACACTGAGAGCTGTGTCTAAAACATCGGAGCTTGTGAGCCCGTAGTGGATGTAACGTCCTTCGGGACCGACGTTTTCGGCCATATTGCTCACAAAGGCAATCACATCATGACGGGTTTCTTTTTCGATTTCTAAAATACGATCATATTGAAACGCGGCTTTCTGCTGAATCTTTTGCGCAGCTTCTTTGGGAATCAACCCCATCTCACCCTGTGCAAGGGCCACAGCCACTTCGACCTGAAGCATATTTTCAAAACGCGAACTGGGCGTCCACAAATCACCCATTTCTTTTCGTGTATAACGCTCAACCATTTCTGTTCTCCGTTGTAGTTATTGCGCGCTCCGCTTTTAAAGACGATGAACTTTGCCCTTCTTTGAGCGTCTGAAGGATCAGATTTTGCAATGCCCAGTACGTCGAGAATAAAAAATCACTCACTTTTTCGGTTCCCACATAAAATAAACCATCCGCATACCACGAAGACTGAGTCTCCCACGCCGCAGGATCGTAAATCGGAAACAGGGACTGGTGATTATCGTTTAAAAGCTCACGTGGCTTTTGCACACACTGAATAGTCGATGCCGCAAATTTTTGCGAAAGCACTCGTGAGATTTCTTGATACACGTTTTGGAAGTACTCTTCGCGCTGATGAAAATCAAAATAAGAGCGATACCAAACTTCGAAGGTGTTTTCGTTTTTTGTTTTATTGAGAACTAAAAAGTTCCCTTCACTCCAAGTGTCTTCGGAGCGATGAATCAGAAGTGTTCTTTGTGGCATATTTTGCAAAGCCACTGGAGTGCTGAGTTGCACTTGAATCATTTGCCAGCACATTCGCGGACGCAAAACCTCACCGCGCACAGCACCCGCCAACCCTTCGTCAAAGAAGGGCGCCATTTCATAACTGTTGAGGAAGAAAACAAAAAATGGAGCCGAGTGTTCTTGCTCGTTCACACGCAATGTTTTTTGTTGTCGCGATATATTGAGAGTCACTTGATCTTCGGGAAGAAGACTGATTCCGCGAACTTTGGGTCCAGCGCTCGACAAAGTCCAGTAATCGTGAATTGGGTTCAACTGCCGTTCAACCTCGGCCCATTTTTTTCGTGGCCAATCCATTTTAGAGGTAAAGTTTTTAAATGTAGTTTCGATCCAAGTTTCGTTTTGAAAGTACTGTGGAACACGAAATGGGCCTTGAGCTTCAAAGGTTCCAAAGTCTGACCACAACGACCACCCCGACTGTTGTAGTTTTTTTTCGTAATTTTTTTCCATCCAGCGATGGAGTTCGGGATTTATTTTTTCTTCGCCAAATAAACCAAAGGGTCCAAGCATTTCGGAATCCGAACGCTCACCCATTTTTTCGGACCAATCAAAGGTTTGCACTTTTTTACCCATCGCTGTGAGCTGATCGATAAACCAATCCCCGCGATGAAAAGCATTGATCACAATCACATCATGCATACTGTCTCCCAACGGCTCGACGAACGAGAGCGTACTCCGAGCGATGAACCCGCTCCGTCACTTCTTCCAGATTTATGGCTTCTACCTCTTTTGCAGTGACTGCAATGGATTGCATCACTATGGCTCCGCCATCAATGTCGGGAGTGACATGATGAACCGTGGCGCCAATATCTGCTTTGTCTGCATAAGCGCGCTCAATGCTTTTGAGTCCCTGATATGCTGGTAAAAGACTGGGATGAATATTCAGAATCGTGCCTTGCCACATTTTTAAAAACTCAGGCGGAACAATCTTCATAAAGCCAAGTAAAAAAAGATGGTCGATTCGATATTCAAGAAGTGTTTGATGGAGTTTTTGCCAATCGATTTTTTTATCCAAGACCAGCGTCTTAACTCCCGCGCGACGAGCGCGCAAAAGCCCTGGCGCTTTATCGCTCGAAGATACCACAAGCCCCACGTCAAGATCCCACTTTTGATCCAGCAAGGCCGACATGTTTGTCCCTTGTCCTGAGATAAAAAGAGCCCAACGTGGATTTTTCACAGGTCTCCCGGGTAAAAAAGTGGTGTTGAGTTTTTTTCGATTTTTCCCAACTCGTAAATTTGAAAGCCATGATCTTGAATAGTTTTTGTCATCACCGCTTGATCTTGTGCCGCGCACACAACCGCCAAGCCCACTCCGCAGTTGAGTGTTCCTAGCATCTGTTTGCGAGTCATGCCTGTGCGCTTTTGAACTTCCTCAAAAGGAGCTGGCCACTTCCAGTCTTGCAGTCTTAACGAGAGTCCTTGCGGAATCACACGCGGAATATTTTCCATCCCACTGCCTGTGATATGAGCCACAGCGTGAACATTGTGTTTTTGCAGATCGAGCACCAAGTTGGTGTAAAGCGCGGTGGGCTCGAGAAGTTCTTTTTTCCACTGGTCGAGATCTTTTTCGAAAACTTTTCTCAGGAGAGAAAAACCGTTACTGTGAAAGCCGCTGCTCGCCACACCCAACACCACATCGCCCTCTTGCACGCGGTGAGAGCCAAGTATTTGCGAACGATCGACCACGCCGACGGAAAATCCAGCGCAATCAAAATCACGCCCATGGTACACACCGGGCATTTCGGCCGTTTCGCCACCAATGAGTTGTGCACCCACTTCGAGACAGGCTTTGCGAACGCCTGCTAAAAAAGGTTGTGCCTGATCGAGTTCAAGTTTTCCGGTGGCATAATAATCGAGAAAGAAGAGTGGTCGTGCTCCACAGCAGGCCAAATCATTCACACACATGGCGACGAGATCTTGGCCAATAAAATTGTATTCGTTAAAGTGAACAGCGATTTTAAGTTTGGTTCCGACGCCGTCGGTGGAGCTAACAATGCAAGGTTCTTTATATTCCGGGAAATCAAAACGCATGATCGAGGCAAAACCGCCAACGCCTGAGATCATTTTGTCGTCCAATGGACCTTTGACGTGGGTGCCCTGAATCCAATCGACAAGTTGATCGCCTTTTTCGACGTCGACACCTGCGGATTTATAATCCATAACAGCTCCCTTTTTTCGCGTTGTTTTCTTTTACAGCGAGAGCGTTATTTATTCAAAACTTTCATAGAAATTGCTGAGGTTTTTCATATATTTCGCCTTGCGTTATTTTGCCCATGAATGCGTCTCATAGTGAGACAGACGTGTCTCAACTTTTGTTTCAGGATCACCGATAGGTTGCTAGAGGTTTTGATGTTGAAAAAAGGGCTCATTTTTCTGGTTTTGACTCTGGCAACGACGCTGTCCCATGCACAATCGGGAGATAGCGATATTACCGGCGACGACGCCTATGACCCGTTTGCCGATTATAGTGAATTTGAAGCCTCTGCCGACGAAGAAGCCGATATTCACTTCTTTAAAAATGGTCGTTTTTTCAACATGGCTTTACTATTTGGTCCACGAATTTTTACTCAAGATTTAGGTGAATATAACAAGATGAGCATGGGCTATGGAGTTTACTTTGCCTACTTTTTCGATATTCGCACGGCCCTGCAAGTAAGCTATGTCCACAGCGATCATGATTTTCAAGTTCCTGCGGGCTTTGCCTATGGAGATAATTTTGATGCCCTTGGCGGAAATACAAGCCTCTCGACGATCTCCGCACACATGAAGTATTACTTTAACACACAGAATATCACGCGTGGTTTTGCCGACCTCAATCCGTATCTCATTGGCGGCTTTAGCGCCAGCTACAGAAGCATCACTCTCGCCGGCCAAAGCGCTGTTGCGAAAAGCAGCCCCACTGGCCTCGATTTTGGCGCCGGCATCGAGATCCCCATCGCTCGCAACAAAATGTATCTAGGCACTCAAGTGCTTTACCATTTCGTCAAATTCTCAGACGAAAACGTAGAACTGGTTTCCGACACCGACCCCACAGGCATCTATCTCCGAGGAGATTACATCACCGGCCTTTTTGTTCTTGGGATCAATTTTTAAATACCAATCTCATGAGTTAGAAAAAGCGCAGCAAGAAGCCGAAGAGGATGACTCCCGGTGCTGCCCACCAGATGACTGTTTTCCAGATGGGATAAAAGTGGCTGATCTCTTGGTGAATCTCTTTGCCATCGAATTCGTGCGAAATGGCTTTCTGTGGAATTAAAAGTGAGGCACCAATCGCTACACTCATCGCAAGCACAGGCAAAGCAAAGTTCACAAGAACTCCATCGGTGGTTTCGAGCAAACTCACCCCTCCCATCCAACGGAAGTTTTTAAGCAACGTGGAACTCAGAATTGGAATAATGGCAAAAAGAATGATTGCGCCAAGACTTAAACGCAATGAACTCTTGCGCGGCCAGCGCCAACGATCGGTCAGATTTGTCACAAGAGACTCTAAAAGTCCCGTTGTGGCCACAAGCGATGCCAAATAGAGTGTGACATAAAACAGCGTCAGGATCAGTTCACCTTTTGGAAATTTAAAAATCAACTCTGGTATTGTTTGAAACAGAAGCTTAGGCCCAAACACTGCATAGGGCGCACCCAACACCATCGGACACAAAATCAAAACGGAGAGGACAGACATAAAGATGGAGAGCAACACCACTCGCGTGCCTGCGGATGTAATATCTCTTTGGGACGGAAAGTAACTTCCAAAAGTGATAATCGTTCCAAGCCCTAAACCCAGACTCAACACCATATGCCCCACGGCCTGACTCAAGGAGGCTTTTGTGATCTTAGTAAAGTCAGGATAGAGCAAAAAGCGCACGGCTTCGGAAGCTGTCGGAAGAGACAGAGATTGAAAGCAAAGATAAAAAAGGAGAGCTATAAATAAAGGAGCAACAATATAGCCCAGTCGCTCGAGTCCTTTTTGAAAGCCACGCCTTACAAAAATCGTACACAGTCCAAGGTGAAGAATCGAAAAAGCCAATTGCGTAATAAAACTTTCTTCACTGGCATCGGTTTTTAACAAAAATAAGTTGGCAGAAATCCTATGAAACAACGAGCTGAGTAGATACCCCAAAACCCATCCGCTGATCACAGTGTAATAAGCCGCCACAAGAATACTGGCCGCAATCGAGACCTCACTCAAACGGCGTACAATGGAGTAAATGGTTTTTTGTGTCAACGTGGTTTGCGGTCGAAGCGTGACGAGATCTTTGGTCCAGCGATCAAATGCCAGCCACAAACTTTTTTGCGAAAGTTTTCCGATCATCAGTTCCGCCATAACAAAACAGCTTCCTAGGATCGCGGCGACAAGAAAGTAAATGTATAAAAATGCACCGCCGCCGTTTTCGATCACCACATATGGAAATCGCCAAATGTGGATCAACCCAAACGACGAACACAACATCGTGATGTAAAACCCGATAGAGGTTCTCCACGATTTGCGTCCAAAGAAATTCTCATTTTTCACGAACGCCCTCGGCTCTTCATGACAAAAATGCGAATTGGAATTCCTTCAAGGCCAAATTCCTCTTTGAGTTTTTTAGAGATAAAACGTCGGTACGAATTGTCCACCCCGTCTGGATGGTTGGCAAAGGCAATAAAACTTGGCGGAAACTGGCGGGTTTGCGTTAAGTAATAGAACTTCACATCTTTCACGCCATAAACCGGAGCGGGCGCTTGGCGAATGACTTGCATAAAAAAGTCGTTCAGTTGATTGGTCGGGATTTTCATGTAAAGCTTTTGACGAACCTCTTCGATGGTTTCAAACAGATCTTTCAAGCCTTTTCCGGTGAGCGCGCTAATAAAGACCACGGGTATGTCGTTGTAATAGTGAAATTCTTTTTCGATCTTGGCTCGAAGTGTTTTACGAAACTCATCCATTTCTTCTTCACCACGATCCAATTTATTCACAACAAGAACAACGCCTTTGTGGGACTCCATGATCGATTCAAGAATCTTTGAGTCCTGATCGCTCGGGCCTTCGATACCATCGATCACCAACAAAACAAGCTCTGCGTGATGGATCGCTTTTTGAGTTTTAAAAGCAGATATAATTTCGAGATCGTCATATCGGCGACTGGTGCGACGTAACCCAGCCGTATCCACAAGAACATATTTTTTATCATTAAAAACAAATGGGACTTCAACAGAATCTGTGGTGGTGCCTGCAACATCAGACACCAGCAAGCGATCTTGTCCCAAAAGGCGATTGCACAGTGAACTTTTACCAACGTTGGGCTTACCAACGATGGCCAAAGTAAAATCATCTGTTTTTGTTGATGACGCCGACGATGCATGATCAAAGATCCACTGAAGTAGAGGATCCAAACCAAAGCGTCGCTCAAAGGAACATGTGACGACATCTTGGCTAAACTCAAAAAATTCAGCTCCAGCGACATCCAACTCCGTCACCTTATCAACTTTGTTAACAACGATTAAAAAAGGCTTACCTGATTCTTTTGCGATACGAATGATGTTGCGATCTTCGGGGCACAGCCCATCCCGACCATCCATCACGACCAATAAATAATCGACGGATTTTAAAAACGAGACCACCTGCTCCATGATCAGATGAGAAAAATCATCATCGGCCTCGGTCAATCCACCCGTGTCGATAATTTCGAATTCTTTACCCCACAACTCGGCTTCTTCAAAGAGAAGATCTCGCGTCACTCCAGGTTGATCTTTGACCACCGCCTTGCGCGATTCGGTGAGAAGATTAAACAGGGTGGATTTCCCCACATTGGGGCGGCCAATAATTGCGATCGAAGTCAATCTATTCAGAGACATAACCCAACTCTTTCATCATGCGCTTTTGATCTGTCCAATTCGGCTTATGACTCACGTGCAGCCCTAGATAAATTTTTTGACCTAGCATCAGTTCAATTTTTTTGCGTGCCTGTTCGCCAATTTTCTTTAAAACACTTCCGCCCTTACCGATCACAATTCCTTTGTGATTTTCTTTTTCGACAATAATCGAAGCGTCAATTCTGATAATATTTTCTTCGTCTTTAAAACTCTCAACCACAACACCTATGCCAAAAGGAATCTCTTGTTCTAAAAGTTCAAAACACTGCTCGCGAATCAGTTCGCCTGCGATGTCACGCATCTTTTCTGTCGTGTAAAGCTCTTCATCATAAAGAGGGGCATCACAATCTGGCAGAGCTTGCGCGATCTGCGAAAGAATTTTGTCTTTGTCTTCTTGAGACTTTTTCTTAATCGAAGCTGGGAAGCCCATATAACCTTTATCACTCAAGGTAAATAAAAGCTCTTCCGTCGCTTTGGATTTTTTGAGATCCGATTTGCTCATACAAAAAAGCACAGGTTTTTTGGCCCCTTCGATCACTTGCAACAAAGGTTCCATCTCGCGCTTGGATTCTAAATCGGCTGGCACCATCAACAGGAGCACATCCACATCATCGATCACCTTGCGAGCTTCTTCGGCAATAAACTCGGTCATCGAGTTTTTACCTTTCTTAAGAAACCCAGGAGAATCCACAAAAACAATTTGATAGTCTTTGTGCGAGATCACACCATGGATGCGTTTTCGTGTGGCTTGTGGCTTGCGGCTCACAATGCATAAGTGCTCGTTGAGTAATAAATTGAGAAGACTGCTCTTTCCAGCATTGGGAAGTCCAATGATTCCTACGAAACCTGCTTTATACGACATCATTCATCCTTTTGAGGGCATTTTCTGCCGCCACTTGTTCGGCAATTTTTTTACTTTCGCCCTGACCCAAACCATACACCTCACCGCTGACCAACACTTCGACTTGAAATAATTTTTGATGATCCGGCCCCGAAATTCCAACGGTGCGATAGATAGGTGTCACTTTTAATTTTTCCTGAATTTTTTCTTGAAACCGCGTTTTATAATCCTTTTCAAAGTCATGATCGTTAAAACGATAGAATCCTTCATCACGGTAGAGCTGGCGAATCCATTGGCTTGCAGCCTCAAACCCTTGATCTTCGTAAATCGCACCGATCACGGCCTCTAAGGCTCCTGATAACAGCCTTCGACTGCTTCTCAGCGATGCTCCACCGCGCTCACTGTCATCATCTACCAACATAAATTCATCAATTTTTAAACGCATGGCGAGGTTATAAAGAGTGTCTTCATTCACAAGGCTGGCGCGTTTGCGCGAAAGTGAGCCTTCATTATCTCCAGGAAACATTTTATAAAGCTCGTCGGCGATGACTAAATCCACCACGGCATCGCCCAAAAACTCCAATCGTTCGTTATTGCCGACTTCGTGTTTTGGATTGCGTTTAATAAAACTCTTATGAGTCATCGCCTGCATGAGAAGCGCTGTGTTTCTCGCCTGATAGGCAATTTGTGTTTGTAAAGCGTTAAGCCATTCCACTGACGACCTCCGCAAACAACACACCTTCTTCGCCATTTTGAGTATCCGCTCCGGTGATACGCACATCCACTTCGCGCCCCAAAAACTCATCGTTTAACTTTTGATTCAATTGAAGACTCCAGTAATCTCGACTGAGGGCTCGCGACACAGGGTGCACTTTGGTTTCTTTTAAAACCAGAGCCTTTTTCATCATCCCAATTTGATCGCTGGCGCGTAGAGAATAGCGCTCAAAACTCAGATCGCGCAAAACCTGGGAGCGTTTTTTTCTTTCGGCAATGGGAACAACCTGCTCACTCAAGGCCGCGCGAGTCCCTTGTCGTTCACTATAAGGAAAAACATGGATCCGCGTCCACGGTGTGCGCGAAAGACGCTCCACTGTTTCGGCAAAATCGTCTTCCGTCTCGCCAGGAAAACCGACGATCACATCCATGCCTACAAAGGCTCCTGGAACGCGATTTTGAATTTCACAAAGCGCCCACTCGACTTTATCAGCTGTATAATTGCGTTTCATTTCGCGCAGAACTTTGCTCTGGGCGCTTTGAATGCTCATATGAAAATGCGGGCACAGTCGTGAATCAGAATAGAGCGAAAGCAAACGCTCACTCAGCTCAATGGGCTCCAAGCTCGACAAACGGAGGCGAGGAATATGGGTTTGCTTTAAAATGGCTTCGATCAGATCTTCAAGACGAGCTTCAGTCGACTCATCATGATAGTCGCCAATATGCACTCCCGTCAAAACCACTTCGTTGACCCCATTGGCGTGGAGCTCCTGAATCGCCTGCACCAAAGAGGCCACAGACAGACTGCGGCTCTTGCCGCGTGCATAAGGGATGATACAAAATGTGCAAAAACTATTGCAGCCATCCTGGATTTTTAAAAAAGAACGTGTGTGATGAAGTTCTGTTCCACCGCCCTCACCAAGATTCTCATTGCGAAAGATGTTAGAACGAAAAACCTTTTGCGATCGATCACCAGCAAAATAATTTTGCAGAATTTTTTCCAAGTCCCCTTTGTGGGAATTGGCGACGACCAAATCAACGCCTGGCAATTCATCCAAATGCACGCCATCCACTTGTGCCGCACACCCTGTGAGCACGATGGTGCTCTGCGGGTTTTGCACACGCAGTTTACGAGCTTGGCGCATGGCCTCTTTGGTCGCCTCGTGCGTAACCGCGCAGGTGTTGAGAATATGAATCTGAGGATTTTCGGAAGGTTTTAAAAAACCCGAAGCTTCCAATCTTTTTTGTAAAAGACCGGTGTCGTAGGTATTGACCTTACAACCAAATGTTTTGATATCAAAAGACTGTGACGTCATAGACAAATCCACCCGCCGCCCAACAAGCGATCGCCATCGTACACCACGGCGGCTTGCCCTGGAGTGACGGCTCTTTGCGGCTCCTGAAAACGCACAACGCATTTTCCGTCGCTGAGAGTTTCGATCACTGCTTTGCCACCCTTGTGCGCATAACGGATTTTTACGTTTAACTCTTGGCCGGGCTTGGGTGCCACATGCCATTGGCATTTTTCGACCACCATCTCTGTGCTAAATAAATATTTCTCTTCACCCACCCAAACAATACCCGTGTCAGCTTCGACCTTGAGAACGTACAAAGCTTGTTCTGCCGAAAAGCCCAAACCTTTTCTTTGCCCATAAGTAAAATGATGAATCCCCGAATGCACCGCCAAAACTTCACCCGATGGGTGACGTTTGACGACGCCCTTTTTAACGGGGCTATTTGGGTAATGCTCTTCGATAAATTTGTCGTAACCTTGATTGCCCACAAAACAAATTCCTGTGGAATCTTTTTTTCGAGCCACAACGAGATTTTTTTGTTCAGCATAAAGACGAACATCCGGTTTTTTAAGATGGCCAATGGGAAACATCAACTTTGGAATGATTGTCTGGGGAATCGTAAATAAAAAGTAAGTTTGATCTTTCCAGTCGTCGGTGCTTGTAACGATGGTCCACTCGTTGGCTGTATTTTTCTCCACACGTGCGTAGTGACCTGTCGCCAGATAATCACATTCCAGCTCTTCCATTTTTTCGATCAAGTGATCAAATTTAAGATAGGTGTTGCAGTTCACACAAGGAAGAGGAGTTTTGCCGTTCATGTAATCGTTCACAAATGGATTGATTACTTTTTCTTTAAACTCGTCTTCGCAATCGATCACATAAAAAGGAATTCCCAAAGTATCAGCCACACTGCGAGCGTCGTCCACATCGGAACTGGAACAACAGGTGCCAAGCCCTTCTTCGATATTGCACTGGGAGTAATCCCAAACTTGCATGGTCACACCAATCACTTCATAGCCTTGCTCGACCAAGAGAGCCGCTGCGGCCGAACTGTCCACACCACCGCTCATCGCTACCAGAACGCGAGGTTTTTTAGACATGCAAAACCTCCTTGGTGTTTTTAAGTGCACGTAAATGAGATACTGTTTTTTGCAAAGCAATGACAAAGGCGCAAATTTCTTCGGGCGTTGTCATCCATCCAACACTGAGGCGCAAAGAGGATTGCGCTTCCTCGGCAGTCAGTCCCAAAGCCAAAAGAACATGACTTGGTTCTGGGCTCCCAGAACTGCACGCGGCGCCGGTGCTGACAGAAAATCCCTTCACATCTAAACTCATCAACAGCGACTCTCCATGAACTCCATCGATCAAAAGGCTCGAAGTGTTCGGCAAGCGTTCCGCCTTTTCGGTAGTAATTCGCACACCACTGATGTTTTTAAGAATTTGCGATTCAAGTTCATCACGTAAAGATTTTAAAAACTCAGTGCGAGGTTCGCTCAAAATCCTTTGCGCCATAAATCCCAGCGAAGCAATCGCGAGCGTGTTCTCAGTTCCCGCGCGACGACCACGTTCCTGCCCGCCACCATGAATGAGATTTTCGAGCGCTTGTCCTCGACGAGTGAATAAAACTCCGCATCCCTTGAGAGCGTAAAATTTGTGTCCTGAAAATGTAGCAAAATCCACAAAGGGCTCCTGCACGGAAAACGGAACACGTCCCAACGTTTGCACAGCATCCGTGTGAACCAAAGCTCCTTGGTCCTTTGCCATTTTTGAAATCTGTGCGAGTGGCAAAAGAATTCCCGTTTCGTTATTCGCTGCCATCACCGAAACAAGAAGTGTTTTTGAGGAAAGCACTTTGCGGTAATAATCAAAATCAAACTGTCCTTCACGATTCACTGGCACACGATGAACGACAAAACCCAAAGATTTAGCGTACTCCATCGCGCGCAACACGCTGGGATGCTCGAGGCTCGTGGTGATCAGTTCTCGGCGAGTGGTGGCGAGCTCGGATCGCAGGAGTCCTTTGATCACAGTGTTATTCGCTTCACTGCCGCCGCTGGTAAATAAAATCTCTAAAGAATGACAGCTGATCAGTTTTGCAAAACTCGCTCGTGCTTCACGCAAAAGTTTTTTAGCGTCACGCCCATGACCATGAATAGAGCTGGGATTTCCCCAAGCTTCGAGCCAGAGTGGAAGCTGTGCTTTGAGTTCCGGATGAATCGGAGCCGTGGCATTGTAATCGAGATATATGCCCTTTGATAACATGCGGCAAAACCTAGCACAGAGACACGAAAGCCACAAGGATTTGGCCTATTTAGGACAACAATTACAAGAAAAATAGAGGGTTTTACCTAAAAACCAATTTAAAGCCAGATAAATGCCAACAAATCTGAGGCTCACACCTTGGACATTGGCATAAAGTGGGGGTGGATTGCCACTCGATTTCTCTAGGGGGGATTGTTTTAAAGCACAGAACATGGCAGCCTATTTGTATGTATCTTATCAAGTTGACTCTGTTTTTGTTGTTTTCGACCTCTGCTCTAGAACCTAAGAACGAAGCTTCGCTCGTGCAACATCCAAAATATGGTTGGATCATTGGTACCGTTCTCGACGGCTCAAAAATTAAAAAAAGAGATCCCTCCAAAACGGTTGTCAATTATTCCTACTATTTATCCCGTCACAATAAAACGTCTGATTCATTTGAAGTTGAACCGCAAAAAATTATTTCCCAGGTCAAACAAACCACTCTGACTCTTCAAGGAGAAGTACGCAAAATCGCTGCCGGCTTAGTGATCATTGGTAAAGATAAATTACCGTATGTTGTAGACTTTGTCTTTGCCGACGGCCGAATTGCCCTTGCAAAACTACGAGCGAGCGCGAGTTGTGGAGATGACTTTAGCTTAACAAAGACAAGTTGTTTCCGTCTCATGGATGAAAATACAAATCCACTGATTGAGTCGTCATCCTTTATCAATGCTATCCAACAAGATTGCTTTTTGAAATCCTACTGCAAAGACACTTTTATTAGTTCAGTCAACAACATCCCCCTTTGCGCGCTCAACAGCCTAGATCCCTCAAATAAAAAGCCTCTCGGCTTACACTGCGGACAGATTGAAAAAATCAGAATTGATGCTGCATTTTCCGACGGGACTCTCCTTCTGGGTCAAAAAACAATCAATCTGTTTCCAGAAAATACATGGAGGTACTACAAAACACCTCCCGAAGAGACGGTGCCCTCAAAGCTTCCTACTGCGCAATAATGATTCTTCGATTTTAGATTATAGTTATTTCATACCTCCCATAATCTTATTCAATAGTCTTAAGAACAGGCATATAAAGAATCCGCTCAGGAGGCTTGTATGTCCATACTTGTATTTCTTTTCGCCAACTTACTTTTAAATTTTAGCGTTGCCGAGGACATTCCATCGATTGCCTGCGATTCTCTCGACTCGCTCAAAAATACACAAAGCCTAGAAACCATGAACACTCTCAGAGAAGCACGGTCAGAAATCCAAAATTTTCTTAAAACTTCGAATCGCTTTATT
>CAZOGU010000006.1:0-1721 GCA_964579625.1 uncultured Pseudobdellovibrionaceae bacterium | reverse complement strand
CGTTCGATAGCTGCTTCGGCCGCAGAACTTTCGGACATTTCGATAAAGGCAAAACCTTTACTGCGTCCAGAATCGCGATCCATAATCACGTTGGCTGAATCAACAGTTCCAACTTGACCAAAAAGATCTGTCAACTGATGTGAATCAACTGAGTATGAAAGGTTACCGATGTATAATTTTTTTCCCATGTATGCCTCCTGTAAAAGCTTTTTGGGGCCATTCGCAGTAGACATAAGACAATCTCGTGAAATACTTAAACGACGTGAGCCATGATTAACTCATATTTTCGGATAAATAGCTATCATTATTAATTTTACAATTTCCTGAATAAACAACAATCATATATTGCGATTTTATAACATACCGACTTTACAAGCGAATTGTGATTACAGTATATAAAAAAAAATATTTCTATGCTATACGCATGGAACCTCATCCTATAAAATAGATTTCAACTTGCATGGGCCTTGGGATGTAGTTTTTTTAGAATCATAACGAGGTTCGTGTGTCCGCTAAAAATTTAATGTCTAAATTGACAGCTTTTATTCTTTTAGGCACACAAGACCGCTATTCAACAGCGGAAAATCGCATCACTATTTTTTGCAACGTATTTTCTGTTTTTGGAGCTATTGCAGCCACAACGATTCATTTGCAATTGATACAACTTGGATTTTCAGGTCTTTACTTACTGAGCTACTATGTCGTTGCCGCTGCCTCGCTCACGATTCTCTATATCAACTGTAAAGGTCATCTTGTGCCTGCGCGAATTCTAGCGGTTACGCTTATGAACCTCACAGGTTGGTTCGCTCTGATTTTTTTTGGAAAAACTTTTAACGGTTACTACATTTTCTTTGTAGCAATTGTTTTTAGTGTGGTGGCATTTTCGAGCAAACATCTAAGAGCCCGGTGGTTCTGTCTTTCAATGTCGAGTTTCGGCCTCCCCTTGAGTGATTATCTCCATCACTCCAAAATTCTTCCCATCACCGGCCTCAATTCGTCCCAGTCTCCTCTCTCTGTTTTACTTTTGGACACTGTTATCATATCTGTGTTTCTTGTATCGCTTTTACTTATCGAAAAATTTCTTTCAGAACAAAATGAAAGAGAGTTAACCGCTTTAAATAAAAATTTAGAAACAATTGTCGCAAAAAGAACGGAACTCCTCGACGCCGCGAAAGAAGAAGCCATGGCCGCCAGCGAAGCAAAGTCGCGTTTTATCGCCAACATCTCGCATGAACTGCGTACGCCTCTGGGGGCGATTATTGGTTATGTCGAATTGATTAAGGATACAAACCCTGGCGAACATGAAAAACAACAATTTTTGGAAGTCATCCATCGAAGTGGGCATCAGCTGCTGCAAATTGTAAATGAAGTTTTAGATCTTTCTAAAATTGAAGCCAATAAACTGAGCATCGACTATCAGGTTTTTGAACTGTCCGAACTGGTCAACGAAGTTCGCACTCTGATGACATTGAAAGCAGAAGATAAAGGTTTGGCTTTCAATATCGATATCTTAGACTCCACGCCCGAGACCTATCTTTATAGCGATCCATTGCGAATCAAACAAATCCTCGTCAATCTGATTGGGAATGCGATTAAGTTTACAAATCAAGGAATAGTCCATGTTAAAATGCAAGTTGTTAGAAAATCAGACTCCCTTTGGCTTTTAGAATGCGACATCTCAGACACGGGCACCGGAATCGATTCCATGATCGCAAAAAAAT
>CAZOGU010000005.1:0-74431 GCA_964579625.1 uncultured Pseudobdellovibrionaceae bacterium | reverse complement strand
TTCAACTTATAAACTCAAAATCAAGCTCATTAGAGGGTTTTTCAACACGCCCCAGGGACTTTGATCGAGCCCTCTCTTTGTAAAGCCAGTTCTGAAATTGCGAGAGAAAGACCTCGCGTTGGAGTCGCCCTTCGTTTGCTTCCATTCGATTGGCAGCAATATAGCCGTCGAGAATCCAATTTTCTTTGGCTGAGCAAAGCACCCGCGTGAAGGCCAGGCCTTGCCAAAACTTTCCGAAAGGCTTCCCTTTTTTAGCTCCGGTCACAAAGCGAGCGATAAGAGTTGTAAGAGACTTTAAAAATTTCTGAAAATTTTCGCGTGAGGATATTTTAATTTTGAGATGAAGATGAGTACCCACGTTTGCCTGCTGTGCCACCTTGATTCCAAATTTTTTCGCTTTCGATTGAATCAGTTTCTGAATGTAGGTTTGGTTTTTGGCTTGTAAAAAACTCAGCTCTCCTCGAGCCTTATCTGATTTTAAAATCAAATGAAGCCATTTGCGCGTTGAGAGAGGTCGCTCCAGTTTTCGATGACCGCTAGTTTTAGCGCCGCCATGAATCGTTCGACCATATCTCTTGCGAGTCTGTTTGGTGTCAAAGTAATCAAAAAGAGAAGCTTGGTTTTTCATAGATTAAGGGCAATATAATATCATTCACAAAAATTGCAATAAAATTCTACATTCAGAAATCAAAATTGTTTAAAAAATTCAATGCTTTTTTGCTATAAATTAAAATGAAGAAAACGACTCACGGCGGGTATTAAATCAATTCGTAAGGTACTACTTTGAGGTTCTGACAATGTTATTTTCTTTGAAAAAAGCTTCAAGCGCTGGGAGCTCTCCTTCGATATCAAAATGCTGTATTTTCAGAATCTTAGAACCGTTGAATTGCAAGATTTGATAGCAACGATGGATGTGCTTTTTGTTATCTTTTAAAAGAATGTCCGTATAATTGGTTTGAAATCTATCCCGTCCGAGATCAATTATTTTGGATTCGAAAATGATTTCATCGAGTTGCCTATTAACGGACTCATAACTTCCTTGGTAGCAGGCCATAACATTATCAGCCCCAACAATGTCCTGGCCACGAAAGCTGTAAACGACGTTAGCGCTCAAATATTTGATCGCAAGAGAAAACTTACTGTTTTCGAGATGTTTAACAAAAGCATCAACGGGTCTCAATAAACTCTGCCTCTCAAAATCCAAAACCTAACTAGGCGCTCGAAATCGTATCGGGCGCTGTGTTCAAAAACCCCAGCGCGTAAAATAATTTCTTTTCCATGAGGAGTTTGCACTTTGCGAACTCCTGCTTCCAATTCAAGATCCGCGTAAAGGGACGGGCGATCCAGAACTTTTTTTCTTGGGCACGGCCGCGCTCGGCATCGAGGACGATGCGGGCGATGTGACCCGAGAGGGCACGCACAAACTTATGAAACGATTTGCGCGAACGAATTTGCAAAATCAACTGGATGTGATCTCCCGCATTGACGAAGAGAAAAACGCGGAGATTTGTTAATTTTGAAAGTCTTCGAACAGAGGCTTCGATGCGCGAGGCATAGGTCTTTCTTAAAAAAGACCGATTGCCTTTTGCAAGCTCTGACTTGAGCACCAGATGGATGGGCCGCGAAAGGGAGATGGGACGAGCGTTTCTTGGATTTCCCTTAAGATGCAGACCACCAAAGCGCTTGGTGCCCAAGTCTTCAAAACCATTAAAAGTCATTTGTTGCGCCATAAAAAAATTCTGCGTTCAATTTTCAGCGATGTCAATTTTTTGTAAATGACGCAGCGAGGATGACGTTGTGTTTTTATTTACGTCGACGTGCTAAATTGATTTTTAACGCTTGATGGGCGGCGGTTACATCGAGTGAGCCGCGTGTGAGTACGGGATAGGGGCCAGACTTCGCGGAGTCCAAAATGGCTTTTTTAATATCTTGAGCTCTCGCGTCTGGGAATGCGGACCACAAAAGGGCTGCGGCGCCAGACACAAACGGTGCGGCCATACTGGTTCCATCTTCGACAGCGGTGAGATCAGGCAAGGGATACGTACTTACAATATCCACGCCTGGAGCAACAATGTGCACACGATCTCCGTAGTTCGAAAACCCAGCAGTCAGTTCATCCGCGGTCATCGCGCCAACGGTGATTTGAGCAGATGACGTGTAAGCGGCGGGATATGTGGGCATACGATCAATATTCAAAGACTCATTTCCAGAAGCGGTGATAAAAAGAATATTCTTGTCTTCAAGATCGTCTATTGCCGCTCGCAACGAGCGCGAGCAAGAAGGTCCGCCCCAACTGGCGTTGATCACCTTTGCGCCAGACATTTCGGCCGCACGAATCGCGGCAATGGCATCAAAAACAGAACCATCGCCATCGTCCGAAAAGAAATCAAACATAACGAGTTTCGCTTTGGGAGCAACACCTTTCACGGAGCCTGTGCCATGATCGGCGGCAATAATTCCTGAAACATGTGTTCCGTGGCCCGAGCTATCGTAAAGATCGCCCGACTTATTCGGAAAGTCGTAACCATGAAGATCATCAACAAGACCATTTCCATCGTCATCAAGGCCGTTTCTTGTTTCGTTTGGATTTGTGTAAAGTTGTTGGGCCAATTGCGGGTGCTGCATATCGATCCCGGAGTCGATAACAGCAACGATCACACTTTCTCCTAAAATATTTTGCTGCCAAAGCGTTTCTGCAGAAATGGCATCAACTCCCCAATTCAGATAACCACCCCAACCTAAAAGCGAAATAGGAGCCGGTTGTGGCTTAGGAATTTTAAAGTTATCTTCGATAAATTCGATGTCCTGCTGGTTGCGATTGAGAAACTCTTGGAAACGTGTCTCACCTATTTTTTTAAGATCATGTTTTGTCACCTTGCCATTTTTCCAGCGAATCAATCGTTGTTGAAAAAGTTTTTGATCGAGACAAATATCAACGGCTTTATTTGTTGTGTCCTCACCTTGAGAGCTTTTTGAACCGCAAGCAGACAGAAAGAGGCAGATCGAAATCAGAAGTGTGAGTTTGACATCCATGTCACAGACCTTTCCGGCAAGAACCGAGGAGATCACATCCTGTGAGCTCCAATTAAAAAGATAGCATGATTTTAGGAAGTGCTGAAGACCAGGAAACCCTAGACCAGACTAGGTCCTAGGGTCTCAGCTTGATTATATTGCTGGAGACGTTTCGAGTGAGGAAATAAAATCGGTTAAAAAAAGAGAAAATTTTTCTTCCACGGATTTGGCACGTTCTGTGACCTCATCGTGGGTCAATTTTTGCTTTCCAAGTCCAGCCGCCAAGTTTGTAATACAGCTGAGAGCGCAGACACGAAGTCCTAAGTGATTGGCAGCGATGCTCTCAGGCACAGTGCTCATGCCCACGGCTTTTCCGCCAATAAGTTGCAAAAAACGAACTTCGGCAGGAGTTTCGTAGGCGGGCCCACTGACACCGCAGTAAATTCCGCGCCAGTATTTAATTTTTAATTTATCTAAAGACTCACACATCTTCTGAGTCATTTTTTTATCATAAGCCTCAGTCATATCCGGAAAGCGCGGTCCCAGATTTTTAATGTTTGGACCCATCAGGGGATTGATGCCCATCAAGTTGATATGGTCCTCAATCACAGTAAAATCTCCTGGAGACATTGCGGGGTCTAAACCGCCGGCCGAGTTCGTGAGAATGAGTTTTTCGACTCCGAGCATGGACAGCGTGCGAACGGGGTAAACCACGGACTCCATCGTGTGTCCCTCGTAGTAGTGAACACGGCCTTGTAATATGGCAATGGGAATATTTCCCAGATGTCCAATGGCCAAGCGACCCGAGTGGCCATCCACTGTCGGTGGTGCAAAATGAGGAATTTGATCGTAGGGAATTGTTGTTTCGACTTGCACCTGTTTAACAAAGGCGCCGAGTCCGGAACCAAGAACGATTCCTACCTTGGGTTTTATAGAACTGGAGGCGCGAATAAACGCGGTGGTTTCTTGTAAGTTTTCAATAACACCCATGGGCGCCCCCTTTCTTAAATCGTTGGCATAATTCGATCTAATATAAGACTGGGCTTACTAACTTTTTGCAAGGAAATCTTGAAGCACTTTGTCAGGAATTGGTTAGCGCTTTCGTTCTGCTCGGCCGAACGAGCGGTGTATGAAAAGAGTTTTTCACCTTGCAAAACAGGGTCGCCAATTTTTTTATGACTAATAATGCTGGCCTGATGATCGATTGTGTCAGACGTTTTTTTGCGTCCCGCGCCAAGAGCAATTGCGGCGTAACCGATCGCCTCTGCGTCGTAACTTTCAACAAAGCCGTTTGTTGGACTTAAAATATCAAGCCAAGTTCCCTTTTCATCAAAAGAAAAGTCAGAAAGCCGACCGCCCTGAGCTGTGACCATTTTTTCAAACATGGCAAAAGCCTCGCCAGAATCCATGGCCTTTTTTGCCAGAGAATAACCCTCATCAAAATCTTTGCATCGCCCAGCAAGCACTAACATCTCGGCAGAAAGAGTTAAAGACAGCTCAAGTGTGTCATCAAAGCTTTGCCAATCAAAACCTAGCGCCGACGATTTTCGAAACAAACAGAGGCACTCTAGCACTTCAATGGCATTGCCAATAAAGCGTCCCAGAGGCTGGTTCATCTGCGTGATGAAGCAAGACGTCTTAACTCCATTCAGCGCTGCAGTTTCTGAGAGCCAGGTTGCGAGTTCACGGGCATCCTCTGGATTTTTCATAAATGCGCCCGAACCACATTTCACATCCATCACGAGGCCATGAATTCCTTCGGCGATTTTTTTAGATAAGATGCTTCCGCAAATCAGACCAATGGATTCAACCGTCCCAGTCACATCCCGGAGCGCGTACATTTTTTTATCCGCAGGACAGATTTCTGCGGTCTGGCCAATCAACGCACAACCCAGAGAGAGAACTTGGTTTTTAAACGTCGCTAGCGGCAACTGAATATTAAAGCCAGGAATGGATTCCATTTTGTCCAGTGTTCCACCCGTGTGGCCAAGCCCTCGGCCAGCAATCATGGGAACAAGCACGCCACAAGAAGCCACGATGGGAGCAATCAGTAAACTGGTTTTGTCGCCAATACCACCGGTGCTATGTTTATCGACCGGGAGATAGTTCTGTTTTAGAAACTCGATTTGTTCTCCAGACTTCAGCATGGCGTCTGTTAAAAAAGCGGCTTCTTTTTTTTCAAGACCACGAATCGTCCAGGCCATCAGTAGAGCGGACATTTGGTAGTCGGGAATGCTTCCGCGAAAGTAGTCGGATATAAAAAAATGAATCTCTTCTCGGGACAAGGCGTGTCCATCTCTTTTTTTTCGAATCAGGTTCGCAGGAATAAAGGACATTAGGTCTCCATTAAATCTTTAAGAATGGCGACACTCTGACTGGCACCAATGCGAGAGACGCCAAGGTCGACATATTTTCTAAAGTCGGTTGCTGTTTTAATTCCGCCACTGGCTTTGATTTTTAAATCCGAACGGCCCAGGCTGCGCATCAGTTTTACGGCCTCTTCGGTTGCGCCCACACTGGCGAACCCCGTGGAGGTTTTAATAAACTCGGCACCGCTCTCATTCACAAGATGGATGGCCGTTTTTAATTCTTCATTCGAAAGAACACCCGATTCAACAATTACCTTCACCAGCGCTTGCGAACGACAGAGAGAGACAATATTTTTTATTTCTTCGGACGTGGCTGAAAGCATCTGACTTTTTAAAAAGCCAATATTAAGTACACAGTCGATTTCTTGCGCGCCTCTTTTTAGAGCGAGTTCGGTCTCGTTAAGTTTGAGTTGGGATTCATTAGTGCCTAACGGAAAACCCACCACGGTGCAAAGTTTTACAGACGACGAACTCAGGTGCTCATTGCAGGCCGAGAGCCAACAGGGATTCACACAAACAGAGTAAAAAGAATATTCAATCGCCTCTTTGCAAAGAGTTTCTATTTCTGACGCTGTGGCGGTTGGACGCAGTAGAGTGTGATCGATGAATTTTGAGAAATGAGACGCATGGTTCTTCATTTCCCCAGTACTACAGAGTCACTGCGTAGATGTCAAAGTTCTCCGCAATGGCGAACGCTAGCTTGTTTTTTTAAAGGGATTGTTCGAGGGGACACCCGTCGCCGGGATGCCAGGAATTCCTGGCATCCCGGGGATCCCGGGGCGACCTGGGGCCGCAGGAGCAGAAGCTTGGTTATTTGCTTGATTTGCCGTCGCCGAAATACTTTTTCCCAACATACTTTTTCCGACCTCAGGAGTGATGGCGCCTTCTTGCATCAATCGATTCAAACAAGCATCGAGCGTTTGCATTCCCTCATTTTGCGCAATCTGCATTGTCGATTTGATTTGGAAAATCCTATTTTCGCGAATGAGATTCCCGATGGCAATATTGTTCACCATAATTTCATGGGCAGCAACGCGCCCCTTGCCATTTGCCTTCGGCAAAAGAACTTGAGCGATCACGGCACGCAAGCTTTCTGAAAGCATCGAGCGCACCTGTGGTTGTTCATCCTGAGGAAAACTATCAATAATACGATCGATTGTTTTTGGTGCACTCATTGTGTGTAAGGTTCCAAAAACCAAGTGACCAGTTTCTGCCGCCTTGAGAGCCAAACCAATCGTTTCTGGATCACGCATTTCACCCACAAGAATGACATCTGGATCTTCGCGAAGCGCGGCTCGGAGGGCACCTGCAAATGATTTTGTATTGGTGTGCACTTCGCGCTGGTTGAGTAGCGCCATTTTATTTGGGTGAACAAATTCAATGGGATCTTCGAGCGTGAGGATATGAAGTTTTTGTGTTTCATTCAGTTCGTTAATCAGAGCAGCAAGTGTCGTGGATTTTCCAGAACCCGTGGGGCCAGTGACAAGCACAAGACCTTGGCTGGCCTTAATAATCTCTTGCATCACTTTTGGAAGAGAAAGCTCTTCGCAGGTTTTTATTTTTTCTGGAATATGTCGAAAGACAGCAGCAATGCCTTTTCTTTGCATAAAGATATTACAGCGAAAGCGACCTGTTTCGGGCACCGCGTAAGCACAATCCAGATCCCACTCTTCGGAGAACATTTTTCGTTGCTGGTCGTTAAGGATCTCAAAGATAAGGGCTTTGCATTCTTCGTTAGTAAGATCGCGATATTCAAGACGTTCCATCTCGCCGTTAATGCGCAAAATCGGTGGAGCCCCTGTGGTCAAGTGCAAATCCGACGCCCCTTGTTTAACCATGATTCTGAATAAATCATCAAGCTTTGCCATAACACCTCAATTCGTATACCTTTTCGGCAGAGGCGGGCTCACAATTAAGGCCTGACTGGAGAAGAAGATGGTTAAATCCGAAATTTTGATTCAATCCAATCGTCTAGAAACTCGCGTGGCCTATCTCGAAAAAGGCGAACTAGTAGATTACAAAGTCGAACGCAAACTTTCACCGACTTTAGTGGGGGCCGTATTTTGTGGCCGAGTTGTTCGAGTCCTTCCGGGCATGCAAGCCGCCTTTGTAGACATTGGTCTAGAGCGTGCCGCATTTTTATATGTGGGTGATGTGCGCGAAGAGGATTTTGTTTTCGAAGGAGAAAACGAAGACGTTTCCAATGTTTGGATTCACCGCGAAAAGCCAAAAATTCAGGAGCTTCTCACCGAGGGACAAACACTTCTTGTTCAGGTGGCTAAAGACCCGATCGGAACAAAAGGCGCAAGAATCACAACTCATATTTCGTTAGCGTCTCGCCGGATTGTTTATTTGCCAACATTAACCCATTTTGGAATTTCAAGAAAAATCGAAGTGGAAACCGAACGCCAAAGACTCACCGAGATGCTCGAGAAAAACGTAACAACAGGCGGAGTGATCGTCAGAACCATCGGCGAAGGGATGTTCGAGCCCGAGCTCAAAGCAGATCTTGAGTATTTGCAAAAACTCTGGGGAGAAATACAGCAAACATACTCTTCGAGTCAGAGCAAGGTGGGCGAGATTCATTCCGAAGTGGAGTACAGCTTGCGCGCCTTGCGAGATATGCTGAATCCCGATGTCGACAGTGTTTGGGTTGAGGGCCAAGAAACGTACCAAAAAATTTCAAAATTTATCCAGCAATTCCTTCCGCAATATCAAAGTCAAATTCATCATTACTTCGAAAAAGAACCACTCTTTAGTAAGTTCGGTGTCGACGATGAAGTTGAGAAGGCTTTAGCACGCAAAGTCTGGCTGCGTTCGGGTGGATATCTTGTGATTGACGAAGCAGAAGCGCTCGTTGTCATTGATGTCAACACCGGCAAGTTTGTTGGTAAAAAAGATTTAGAAGACACTATTTTTAAGACCAACATGGAGGCGGTAAAAGAAATCGCACTGCAAATTCGTTTGCGCGATTGCGGCGGGATTATCATTGTGGATTTTATCGATATGATGGAGCAAGAGCATCGAGATAAAGTTTTGAAAGCCCTCAGCGAAGAGGTTAAAAGAGATCGCGTCCGAGTTTCGGTTATTTCGATGACAAGCCTTGGGCTTGTGGAGCTGACTCGGAAACGCATTCGTTCCAGCTTGCGTCGCACTCTCACCGATGGCTGCTTTTATTGCCAGGGTCTCGGCACGCTCAAGAAAAAAGAAACCATCGTTTGCGAAATTTTTCGTGAAATCTCTCATCGACTCACTAAAAAAACGATCACGCAGCCCATGATCGTTCACTGTCACACCGATATTGTGAACTGGGTCTATAGCGAAGAGAGTGAAATGATGGATGCTTTCGAAGAAGAACTCGGCGTTCCAGTTATCTTTCGCACAGACACTAAAAAACACTTTGAAGCTTATACGATTGAAACTCAGAGCTAAGACGGATGGTCATCCTGAGCGAAGCGAAGGGGATCTTGTCTTTGGTGTATGTTAAAAGTTATAGAGCGACAAGAGTTGTTGGTTAGGTTTTGCGTGGAAGGTTGCGGTGAGGGCGCTGGGTGTGGATTTGGGATCGAAGGAGTCGACGTTGACGAAGGTGGCTTGGGCGAGGCCGCCAGGGATTGCGGTTCTTGTGATTTCTAAGAGGTGTGCTTCAAGCGCGGGGTTGTTTTCTAGAAACGCAAAAAGGCCGGAGAGTTTAGTGCTTTCTATAAGCAGGAGTCCGTGCTTAAGGGGCAGATGGATTTGTTTATGGTAAGCGCGGAGCCAATCTTTTGCAGAGTTCTCAGTGACAAAAAAATCTGTAGTTGTTGCAATTTGAGGTATTTTTTTATTAGAAGTAAAAAATAAAGTGTATTCGCCGCCATGCAGTTGCCCACATTCGATCAATTCATCTTGCGGCTCGAGGTCTTGCAAATAAGAAGTTAAGATCGAATAAGATGGAAATGCGGCGTAGTGAAAATAGGACATATTTTAAGAACCTAACACGAGGTTGTTACTTCTGACAAGATGACATGGCTTTTTTGTACTTGTTATGAAGTGGGTACTGGCTGCGAAGCTCACCTGTGGAGTGCTTAAATTCACTGGCCAAGGTGCGCGAAAGATGACAATTCTTCTTAAATGCTTCGAGCGCTTCGAGGTATTTTTTTTGTCGAAATTCGGATTGAGCTAAATACAAAAAAGATTCCGAATCATTGGGATTGAGTTCAGTGGCCTTTTTGTAGTGATCCGCTGCCGAAATAAAATTATTCTCAGTGTAGTAGTCATAAGCAAGGGCCTTGTGGCCAATGGCAGAGTCTGGAAATCGCTCAACCAGAGTTTTTAAAGTCTTTTTGCTTTCTTGCAAAGACTCTTTAATGCCTTGGGCTTTTGCAAGATGGATGTAACTCTCTTGGTGAGCAGTTTCATGACGAACACTTTTTTTACAGCTATCGAGGGCTTGATCCCAAAGTTGAGCGTCAACATACAGTGCGCACTTTTCATTGAGGTAAGAAACAAAATCTTTAGTTGCGGCTTCAAGTAAAGTGTAAACTTGGAGAGCATCTTCTGCGTACGAGGTCCAAAAGATTTCGAGAGTGTCGATCCATTGAAGATAAGCTTGTTTGTTTTGATTATCTAAACGAATCGATTCTCGAAGGATCGCAATGATATCGACCGCTTTTTGTCGGCGACTGGCTTCGACAGGATCCTTCTCGGCCAAATGAGTCAAGGCACTTGCTTCTAATAATTTTGTTTCGGACGTGGCTCCGTGTTCACTTTGGTAAAATCCGATCACGGAGTGAGCACTTTTTCCATCTTCTAATTCCAAATAAGCGCGAGTTAAAATAAGTTGTTCAGCGGGGAATAGGTTTTTTTGTACGGGATGCGCCACCGCCACAAGTTCACTCCACTTTTTTTCTTTCGCGTAGTGATCAATAAGAAATCGACGAGAAATAAGACTGTTGGGATCTTGGCGAATGTTCTTGTTTAGCTTTTCAACCTCCTCTGGCGCGAGAAGGCGATCAAGTCCATGGGATTGGCTCATGCCAAAAAGTGATAAGAGACAAAAGACTCCAAGGAGTAAGAAAAATTTCAGTCTCATAAGAGGCGAACCGATAAGATACATACAATAAATGTATCGGAAATAAACAGAAAAGCCTTGAGGATCCAGATGTTTAAGAAAAAAAACATCTTACAAAAAGAGAGTCGCACACCAGGCGAAAGTCCTGCTGTGTCTCATTTTGGATCACAATCAGGGCAGGCCGTTCTCGAATACCTACTCATATTGATCGTCGTTGTTGGAATTGCGCTCGGCGTCCTTTACCAATTAAACACAGCACTCAAAAAATATGTCCAAAGTTACTTTGGTGATTATGTAGCGTGTCTGCTCGAAACCGGTGAGTTGCCAAGTTTAGGTGGCGGCGGTGGCGTCAATGCCGATTCTTGTGAGTCGGAGTACGAAGAATTTTCTTTAAAAAATGGCCGTCCATTAATCGCGGGGGACGGGAGTTCATCTGGCGGTGACGGCGCGGGTGGAGGGGGAAATGGCGGAGGCCGTGGTGATCGCTCCAGCTCTCGAGTCACGCGTAACAATTCATCAATCAATGCCGAACGGTCACAAGGCAATCAAGTTGCGGCTGGAAGTGTTAAAAAGAATTCCCCCAGAAGTCTCGATGGCGGTGGAGGGTCCGACAGCTCCTCGTCTGGCTACCGAGCTCAAAAGCAGAGAAACAATGGACAAGTTCGAGTTTCTTTAAAATCGAATGCACAGAAAGATAAAACTATCGCCAAGACAATTGACCTCAAAGGAAAGTTAAACGGCGGCTCGCAAAAAAAGATTCCTGTGGACATGGCGAAATTTAAGATAAAACCCGCTCAGTCGGATCTTACGCTTGGACTCTCCTTTGGGGACTATTTGCGATATATCATTATCTTTGGAATTCTTATCCTGATCATTGTGTTTTTTGGCGGACAGCTTCTCCAGCTTAAAAAATCATGGGATAATAATTAAAGCGAATCAAAGTTAATAATAAAGCGAAACATGCCAGACAGCACTCACAAATAGAATATTAAAGAGTCCTCCTACAGCACAGCACACAAGACTCGGGATCAGTGGCCGCTCCTTTTGGACAAACTGGTAAAGATCAATTTGGTGACGCAATCGTGTTAAGAATAAAAAGTGCCAGGAGAGAAGTAATCCTAACAGTGACGAGGCGCCAACGGCCGAAGGGTCGTTGAGCAACTCACGAAGCGTGAAGGGTGCGACCAGGGAGTCTGCTGCAAAAGAATAGATCCACCATTGGAGTAAGAGGCAAACCAAAAAGGTTTTTAGAAAAAAAAGACGAAATAGAGGTAAGATTTTAAAAACGTTGGCGTAAAACAGGTTTAACAAGAGAGCCGAAAAAGTGCCGCCAATGATCGCAAAGAAGAAATAAAAAAAAGAGGAGCGCCATCGATTTGCCACTCCTCTTTATCTAATTTGCACTTACAAATGTCAATAAACGCAATTTACGAAGTCTTGGTCGCCCCTGCGCCGGCAAGAACACGTCTCTTATCAAGACCGTACTTCTCAACCTTCATAATTAAACCCGCGCGACTGATACCAAGTTCCTTAGCAAGTTTGGATTTGTTCCAACCGGTTCTGCGAAGACCTTCACGAATAAGATCTTTTTCCAAATCCTCAATCGCATCTTTTAAAGATCCAGCAACTCGAGCGCCCTGAATTTTAACAGCGTCGTTGGTCTCAAAGATTTTAGGAGATAACATATCCGCCAAAAGTTTATTTTCGGTTCCCGAAAGAACAACCGCGCGCTCCATCTCGTTTTGCAGTTCTCTGACGTTTCCAGGGAATGGATAGTCGTAGAGCTTCTCAAGTGCACGTTTTGTAAGAATTTTTTTAGGAAGACCCGCTTTTTTGCAGGCATGTTCGATAAAGTATTCAGAGAGAAGTGGGATATCTTCTTTTCTTTCTCTTAAAGGCGGAACACGAAGATTAATAACATTCAAGCGGTAGTAAAGATCTTCACGGAACGTTCCTTCTTCAACCATGCCTCGGAGGTCACGATTGGTTGCAGCCACAATACGGACGTCGACTTTTCTCATTTCGAGCCCACCGACAGGCGTAAATGTTCCTTCTTGAAGAACGCGAAGAAGTTTAACCTGCATCTGCGGAGAGGTGTCTCCGATTTCATCCAGGAAGAAAGTGCCTTTGTCGGCCAATTCAAAAAGACCTTTTTTGTCTTTATGAGCGCCAGTGAAGGAGCCTTTGGCGTGTCCGAAAAGCTCTGACTCTAAAAGATTGTCGTTAAAGGCCGAGCAGTTTTGAATCACGAAAGGACGATCTTTGCGAGATGAATTGTAGTGAATCGATTTCGCAATCAATTCTTTACCAGTTCCGTTTTCACCTTGAATCAAAACGGTGCTGTCTGCTGATTTAATTTTATCAAGCAAAGCATAAAGACTTTGCATGGCTTTTGATTTACCAATCATATTGTCATATTTGTAGCGGCTGCCCAATTCTTTATTGAGTTCTTTGATGCGCTCTTCGCGGCTTGTGATCTCGAGGTGCAGAGTCACAATCTCTCGAGAGATGAGCTCGACGAGATCAAGAAAATGAGTTTTTTCATCAGACGTCAAAAATTTTATGGTCGATAGGATCTCTTTGGCTTCACCGTCTGGAATACTGTGGCCACGAAGGTGTTCCACGATTTCGTTTCCGCGATTGGTTTCGGAGGGATCTTTCACAAACCCAAGAGCCAACACCGTTCCCATAAATTCTCTTTCAATTTCAATCGGAAAAACGGCCACATCAAAACCGGCATGGGACCATTTCTTGATGGCAAAACGATTCTGAGATTGTCTTAACTCGGTTAAGCTTTGGTTCACCATCTCAGTCAGATTTTCGCGAGCGGACGAGTTTTGAAGTGCTTGGTAGACGGCTTTATTAACAGGATTCATTTCCAGCTGATTAAATCCGCGCATGGCGCCAGTTTCATCAGTAAAAACAACATCAATGTTCCACCAAGAAGCCAGAATCTGTTTTAACTTCTTAATCACATGTATATGTTCAAATTCATCCCAATTGATCATCATGCAAACTCCCTATGTGTAAAAACTCTCAACACCATATCGTCAATTTTTTAAACAACTTGAGAAACCCAGACCTTTGTTTTTGGAGAACTCGACAAAAGTAGAGGGAGCTTTCATAAGAGCGAGTTGAGAATGAAATTAATGCTTTTCATGTCGAGCGCACGGACCTAATCTGTATTTGTGATAGAGACGTTAAAAAGTGCATTCGAACGTAAGATTGTATTAAATATCATTTTGGGACTTTTGGTTCTAGTCATTTATTCGAATGTGTACGATATGGTTTTTGTTTATGATGATGAGTTTTATATCCAAAAAAACCAGTTTCTAAGTTCATTTGAAAATATCGGTAAGATTTTTAAAACCAATTCCACGGCGGGTTCGGGATTCGAAGATTCGTTTTATCGACCGATGCAGTTTTCCTTTTATCTTTTCGTGGAGCAAATTTTTGGTGCAGAGCCGTGGGCGTTTCATTTACTGAATGTTTTAATCCATTTGCTCAACGCAATTCTTATTTTTATTCTAGGATTGAGATTGGGCTTCAAGCAATCGGGCGCTTTTTTTGCAGCAGCACTGTGGGCGGCACATCCTGTTCACACAGAGGTCATCGCCTATATCAGCGGAACGGCGGACCCACTTCAATGCATGTTTTCCTTGTCGGCACTGATTGTATTGCTCTCGAGATCAAAATATTCAATCGTTCTCTCCAGTTTATTATTTGTATGTGCAATGTTGAGCAAAGAGGTGGCCGTAGTTTTTCCAGGCCTTGCGATGGCCGTTCTTTTTCTGACCTCCGATAAAAGATGGCACTGGAAGACTTATAGGCCGGTCGCGCTGTATCTGGTGATGGCGCTGATATATGTTGGGCTGCGAGCGTCGATTTTAAATTTTAACGGAGACTTTCACTTTTATAAAACCCAAAACATCTACACTGAAAATTTTCATGTCCGTTTTTTTACATTCCTCGCAACAATTCCTGAGTATTTAAAACTTATTATTTGGCCAGTGAATTTGCACATAGATCGTGCTTTCCCCGTTTACACAAAGATCACTGATTTTCCAGTTGCTTTCGGTTTACTTATCCTCATTGCTCACACGTTCATTTGTTATTGGCTTTGGAGGCGTCATCAAAAAAGTGCTATCATTTTAATAGGAATGACGATGTGGTTTGTGGCCGCACACAGTTTACACTCGGGCATCCTCGTTCCCATGAATAGCTTCTTTTTAGAGCACTGGCTGTACGTACCAGCCATCGCTATTTTCTGGACAGTGGCCGTGATATTTCAAAAAAGTCCAACAAAAGTTGCAGCCACAATAACAATGATGCTCGTCCTTGTTACAGGAACGCTCACCTATAGACAAAACCGAATGTGGGAAAGTCCCATCACGCTTTTTAGCCGCATCTTACAATTCAACCCAAAGGTGACACGAGTCAGACACAATCTGGCCATGGCCTACAGTGATAATGGACAGGAAGACTTAGCCCTTAAAGAGTACGAAAAAAGTTTAGAGCAAGATCCACAAGCTTATCCACAGACTTATCACAATATGGCGCTGATTTACCTCAAGCGAAACGACTTCCAACAAGGAGAAAAATTACTCCTCAAGGCAATCGAAATATCCCCAAGGTTCCACCCATCCTATCCATACCTCATCCAATTGTACCGCGTGATAAAACAAGAAGAAAAAGCCAAAGAGTGGGAACAAAAATACAAAACAACTTTCAACCGCTCCCTTTAAATTAAAAATTGGAACGCATCAGCCTTTGATGGCGCGTGATTCAAGATGTTTTTTTAAAAAGATCCCGGTGTGAGTTTTTTTCGTGGCGATTTCAAAAGGTGATCCTTGCGCAACAATCTTACCACCTTTTTCACCAGCCTCAGGCCCAACATCGATAATATAGTCGGAACGAGCAATGACATCGAGATTGTGTTCGATCAATAAAACACTTCCGCCCATCTCGACGATTTTATTGAGAACATTCATTAGCAGATGAACTTCGCGAAAGTGAAGCCCTGTTGTTGGTTCGTCCAGTATATAGAGCGTGTCTTTGTGGTTCGAGTCCAAAAGCTCGCGCGCGATTTTAATTCGTTGAATTTCGCCACCGCTAAAAGTGGCAGTGCTTTGGCCGATTTGTAAGTACTCAAGTCCAACCTCACGAAGAAAAGCAAGAGGGCGGCGAATCTGTGGATGAGAAATAAAAAAGTCCATGGCCGCCTGGACCGTCATGGTTAAGATCTCATAAACATTTTTTCCCTTATAAGTGACGTCGAGAATTTCTTCGCGAAACTTTTTCCCTTTACAGCTTTCACAAGGAATTTTGAGGTTATCCATAAAAACCATATCCACTTCTTCATAACCAAGCCCGCGACAGATCGGGCAGCGACCACCGTCAACGTTGAGGCTAAATGTTCCGGGTGCGTAGTCGCGCTCCTGAGCAATCGGAGTGCTCGCGAGAAGATCACGGATCAGATCGTAAATTTTTAAATAGGTGAGAGGATTGCTTCGCTCCGTTCGGCCTAAAGATTCTTGATCGATGTAGAGAACATTTTTTATTCCATCGACGCCTTTAATATTTTTAAAGGGCTGACCTTTAATATGTTCAACATCGAGAAGGCGCGCAAGTGCAGGGTAAAGTGTTTGCGTGACAAGCGTCGATTTGCCAGAGCCACTCACGCCAGTCACCGTTACGAGTCGATTGAGCGGAAGTTGAAAGTGCACATTTTTAAGATTATGACCTCGACATCCATCAATTTCGATTTGGTATTTGTAGTTATCAATATCCACGGGTCGGGGCTGAAGCAATTCTTTATTAGTTTTTTGCGGGTCAAGATAACCAGCAGTCAGGGAGTTTTTATTTTTTAAAAAATCACTCGTGATACCGGTAAAAACAATCTCCCCACCAAGAGATCCCGAGCCGGGGCCCATTTCGACGACATGGTCACTCGAGCGAATCACCGCTTCGTCATGTTCGACAATCACGAGGGTGTTTCCGTACTCGTTGAGTTTTTTAAGTTGCTCAATCAATCGATCGTTATCACGCGGATGAAGACCAATCGTGGGTTCGTCCAAAACATACAGAGTTTCCGAAAGACCCATGCCCAGTTGTTTTGCAAGCATTAATCTTTGGAACTCTCCACCAGAAAGAGAGCGAGTTTGACGATCAAGGGTGAGGTAATGGACGCCGATTTTGACCAAAAAATCCAAGCGAGAAAGCAATTGGCTATAAACTTCACTGACGGATTGTTTTTGTTTTGTGGTCAGAGTGAGCCCTTTAAACCAGTCATGAGCCTCAGCCAAAGTCATTGTTACGACATCTTGTATGGACTTGCCATTCACATGAATATGCTTAATAAAATTTTTAAGTCGTCCGCCCTTGCAATCATCGCAAGGAAAAGATCCTTTAAAGCGCGATAAAAAGACACGCACATGCATTTTGTATTTTTTAGTTTCGAGGTAATCAAAAAGACCAACGACCCCCCAAAACTTTGTATCGCCATTCCAAACCTGGCTTTGCTGTTTTTTGGGAAGTTTATTCCAGGGGACGGTGATATCGATTTTTTTGTCGCGG
Source organism: uncultured Pseudobdellovibrionaceae bacterium (assembly GCA_964579625.1). Taxonomy (GTDB): domain Bacteria; phylum Bdellovibrionota; class Bdellovibrionia; order Bdellovibrionales; family JAGQZY01; genus JANPLN01. Next base: position 57,421 of record CAZOGU010000005.1, on the reverse strand, counting down.
CAAAACTTAATTAGTTCGCGCTTATCTTGTGCGGCACTGGGCATGGTAAACGGATGGAGTGCGCCCTGCTGCAAGGAGAGATTCGGATTTGGAATCACTTTTTCTTCGTCCAAGGTGAGAATATTTCCAAAACCATTGCACTTGCTACAGGCGCCAACCGGCGAATTAAAACTAAAGAGCTGCGGAGACAAAGGGGGAAATTGATAATTACAGGTCGCACAGCTGAGGGAATCACTGTAAGAAAACAGATCACCCTCAACGGTGAGGATTTTAAGTCGGCCCGAATTGGTTCCTTTGTTGAGATGAACACTGGTGCGATACGCCTGTGAGAGAGAATCAATGAGCCGTCCTTGATCTTCTTTTTTAACAGCCAAGCGATCGACCACGACAAAAAAATCTTTTTTTGGAAGATCCGTTCCTTTGGACTTTGCCGTCACTTCAAAAAACTCTCCCACTTTTACAGAGGCCTTTGCGGGTGGAATGTAAAGTCGAGTGAGCCCTTCGGCAAGAAGGAGTTTAATAAATTTAGGATCTGGGAGAATCTGCGAACTTTTCTCAACAGGAGCGAGAATATAAATTCGTCGATCCGTTAAAGTTTGCAGCGTAAGATCTGCAATTGCGCCCGGAGCGTGTTTTTCGATGGCGCCATGTCCATTGGGACAATAAGCTTGCGCCACTTTCGCAAAAAGCAGCCGCAAATAATCAATCACATCAGAGCTTGTGCCGACAGTGGAGCGAGAATTACGAACGGAATTTTTTTGCTCCAAAGCAATCGCCGGTGGAATATTATTAATAAATTCCACATGGGGCTTTGGCGCTTTGTTTAAAAACTGTCGAGCATAACTATTAAGACTTTCGATATAACGACGTTGTCCTTCGGCATAGAGAGTCTCGAAGGCCAAAGAACTTTTTCCAGAACCACTGGGGCCGCAGACAACGGTAAAAGAGCCGACGGGAATTTCGAGGTCCACACCTTTGAGATTGTTCTGAGTGATGTTCTTGAGGATAATGTTTTCCATAATCCTCAAGACATAACCCGTTTATCCACAATCGGCAACGAAACTTAAAAGCTTTCGCGGAGGAAGTCTTTTTCTTCGACTTGTTTTTCTTCGAAGGTGCGTGGGGTGGCGCTGGGTTCAGTGCCACGGAGGAAGGGGAGGCGGATTGCTGTTTCGCCTACGGCGGGCTTGCCAGTGTCTTTATCGACCATAAAGAACTCGATATTCGGTGGGATTTCGAAATCTTTGACCGGTAAGTTTGCATGAACGGCTTGCATGTAGGGGAGCCAAATAGGGAGTGCCGCGTCGCCGCCGGTTTGGCCTTTGCCAAGAGTCTTCTCTGTATCAAGGCCCACCCAAACGCTTGTTGCGACTTGTGGCGTGTATCCTAAAAACCAAGCGTCGTAATAGCCATTGGTTGTTCCCGTTTTTCCTGCGACAGGACGTCCTAGTGCGGCTGCGCGTCCTCCCGTGCCATCGGGTTCAGTGGCCACACCTTGGAGCATGTTGGTGACGAGATAAGCTGTTTGTGGAGAAATCAATTGATCCGGACTATCGAAGAAGAATCCATTCACTGGCGGTTTATCTTTTTTCTCATCATCCATATCGTCAGCTACTTTTTGTTGAGACTTTTTTTGCTGATACGCCGCGAGTGCTTTTTTGTATTCGGTCCGACGGTCGCTAAATTCATTTTCGAGTGCATCTAGTTTTTCTTTAAAACGTTGATCGAGAGATAAGTTTTGAATGATCGTTTCGCCGGCGTTATTTTTAACTTCTTTAACCAAAATGGGAGCAAACCGTTTTCCGTTGCGTGCAAAAACAGCAATGGCTTTATTCATTTCGTAAAGCGAAACGCCACTTGAGCCGAGAGCCAGAGACATGTCCATGTTGAGCGGGCTAAAAATTCCAAGGCGACGAGCGTAGGCCGCCGCATAAGGAATCGTCGCTTTTTCTAAAACACGAATCGTTGGAGTGTTTAAAGAGCGCTTCAGAGCGGTTCTCATCAAAACATCGCCAGTAAATTTTCCGTCGTAGTTTTCAGGTTTCCACGCTTCGTCGCTTTCCTGATCGGTTAATTTTTTCGCGGTCGGATTTGCCTTTTCTTCTTCTGTCTTCGCGCCATAAACAATCGGAGCGCCCATGATCGGTGTTCCCACGGTGAGGCCCTGTTCGAGTCCGGCGGCGTAAACAATAGGCTTAAAGGCAGAGCCCGTTTGGCGCAGAGCTTGGTAAGCGCGATTGAATTTAAATTTAGAATAATCCAGTCCACCAATCATGGCAGTGATATCACCGGTTTCTAAATCAAAAGACAAAAGGGCGCCTTGCACTTCAGGCTCTTGTTCCAGCGAGAGGGAGGCGTAGTCTTTGTAGCTTGGTGGCGGAGTTTTTGATTTACCGGTTGGTTTTGTTGGCGTAAATATATTTCCCACGACTTTGATATCAATGACATCACCCGGTTTAACAGCTTGCGAAGGTCGCTTGATATTCAGATGCTCGCCCGGATGGAGATCCGGATTGAAAGGACGTGCCCAGAGCATTTCACTCAAAGGCAGAATTCCTTGCGACTCTGCAAAACGAACATAAACAAGTCCCGCAGTATCGTCGACCTTTGTCACGAGTCCTTGCACAATCTCGCCGATTTTAATGTAGGGAGGAATATTTTGGATCTCTTTTGAGTTTTTCTTTATTTCAGCGAAAGGTTCAAATGTAACCAAAGTGCCATCGGGCTTAAGATAAAGCGAAGTGTTTTTTTCTTTGATTATTTTTTCGCGAGAGTCGGTTAAAAATTTTTCAACCGCGTCTGTGTCATCGATTTTTAATAAGGTCTTGGCGCCGCGATACCCGCGTTTTTTGTCGATCGCTCGCACGCCGGCATTCACGCTTTCGATCGCCTTCATCTGGGCCTTTAAATCCAGCGAGGTGTAGATTTTGAGTCCTTGCTCAAGAAGCATTTCTTCGCCCAGCTCCTGAACTAAAAGTTGACGAACAGTTTCGACAAAATAAGGGCCGGTTTCTTTATAAACTTTTTTCGCCTGAATTTTGAGAACTTCGTCGGCCGCTTTTTTGGCGTCATCTTCAGTGACAAAACCTTCTGTGGCCATACGGTTGAGAACATAGACCTGGCGCTCCTTGGCGCGCTTAGGGTTCACGACAGGATTGAACCGGCTGGGTGAGGTGGGAACACCGGCCAAGAGTGCCATTTCCGCCAGAGTGAGATCCTTCAGCTCTTTACGGAAATACGTTTCCGCCGCGGCGGCAACACCATAAGCTCCCTGCCCAAGGTAGATCTGATTGAGATAAAGATAAAGAATGTCTTCTTTGGCAAGATTGCTTTCCATTTTGTAGGTAAGAAGAGCTTCTTTTATTTTACGAAGATACGTTTTTTCGGAACTTAAAAAAAGTGTTCGTGCTGTTTGTTGAGAGATGGTGGAGGCCCCTTGGCTCTTTTTTCCCGAAAGCACATTGATCCAAACCGCACGAAGAATCGCCGAGATGTTGAAACCTTTGTGTTCAAAAAACGAATCGTCTTCCGCCGCAAGAAAAGCTTTTGTCAGCTGCGGAGGAATGTCTTTGTAAGGCGTCAAAATGCGCACCCCTTGTTTGCTGCTATAAAGCTCACCGATTTTTTCTCCGCCGCGCGCGTAGATATCGCTGGAGAGCAGAGGTTTGTAATCTTGCACGGTGATCAGTTGCGGAAGAGTGAGATAAGAGTAGTAAAGATAACCCACACCGAGAAGAAAAACGACAAACGTAAGACCAAGATTGATGAGGATAAGACGCTTAAGAAATTGAGACATCTACACAGTGTAAATGAAGAGTTCGTCTCAGGCAACCCATGACAAGACGAGAGAGCGGCTGATTTTAAAGGCAAACACCTGGCCCTTTATCCATTAAATCATCGTTCCGTTCGAACCCGCATCGCGTTTTTGTTTTTCTAAGCTTGGTGTTCCATGGGTGGTCACACAATTTTGAGTTGCAGGGGCACCTGGCGGCCGGCAATATTTATTTACGTCGTCAAACTCAGGCCAAATGTCTGCTGGTACGCGAGTCGTACCGCCGTTTGTTTCCTGAAATTGACCGGCACAGCCGATTTCTAAATTTTTCCAAAACGTAGGCTCTAGTATTTGCTCTAAACTTTGCGCAGCTCCGTAGATCTTCTCTTGTTCTGCACCATTTGCACTTGCTGTTTTCATGGCCATTTCTGTGCCAACATAAGCGAGAATTTGATTCTGTGCGATCATGTTTTTCTGATCTTGAGCCTGTTTTGTAATTCGATCATACCGCTGTTCACAATAGGCACTGAGCTTTTCTTTTTTAAGATCGAGATAATTGTCAGCTGAAATAATTTCTTCCGTTCGGATATTGTAAATTCGCATCTTAGTTGCGAGATCTTGATCAGCGCTTTCAAAGGCGTATTTCGCAGCCTTTAGACACTGTTGGTTGTATTGAGCAGGCAAGTTCGCAAGCTGCTTTTTACTTTGTGTGGCGCCGCCGACAGTGCTCACCAGGCGCTGGTTATAATTTTTCGCGAGCTGTTGGCGATCGGCCATTGCCATTTCCATCGATTTTGTAAGACAAGTTCCACGAATTTGATTCAGCTGTTTTTGCTTTTCGTTTTCGGCGATGGCAATTTGTTCAAGGCCCTCATATCCTTTGCGACGATTTTGTTCTCGCTCATCTTCGTTTTGTTCAAATTTGCTAAAACAGTCATCCTCCGCACTTGCCATGGCCGTGCTTTCTTGTTGTTTAATTTCGGCCATCTGTTGATTTAATTGATTCAGTTTTGCGTACATATCTGTAATAGGATTACCAGTGCTTATTGGCTGTGCTGAGGCGGCATCGACGGCATTTGCCGAAGGGACAGTTTGGTTAAAAAGGTCTTGCTTCCATTTATAAACTTCGTCTTTTGCTTCGCTCAACGCGCTTTCACATTTTTTGCCGAGCACTTCCAATTCGCTCTCAGCCGCCCAGGTGGAAACAGAAGTTAAAATCAAAACAAGGAATAGCTTCATAGGGACCCCCTAAATACTGTCTCATTATCGGCAGAAGTGTGTCTCGACTTAAGGGTGTAAGCACAAAAACAGATATCTGATATCAGAAATCCGATATCAGATATCTGATGGAAATTTGCGGGCTTAAAGGGAGAGCAGAAGATCCTGGACAATCCACAGGCCGCCAAACCACAAACAAAAAAATGAGAGGGGCTGGTGGCGTCTCAAAATGAGAAACCGTTCGGGATACTTAGTTTCCAGCTTTTGAATCAGTGGGATTTCGAGAACAAAAAACAAAAGCGCTCCGTAGGAAAATGCAAGCCACATCGTGATAGAATCGATCATTTGTATTGTCATAAAACGGTATCGGAAGTGCATGCAAAAAATAAAAGTCAAGATTGAGAAAAAAGCATCGACTTTTGGCACAAACGAGCGAAATTCATTACTGTCGCAGCGGACTTCTGCTAGTATGGACTCTGGATTCTGTGGCGTATAGCGGAGAATACAGAAATCCTACAAGCATACAAAGGGGGCTGTCCCTGACGATGGTGTGCAGGCCCAGTTTAAGCTGGGAAGCCTAAAGTTGTTAAATGGCCACCCACCTGCTGAGTTTTGGGATTTCATTGTTTCTCATAGCTGCCACAGAATTTCTTTTTTTTCTTCCAGATATTGACCTCGGACAAACCGCCCTCTAAGCTGCTTGCCGTGTCAAAAGATCAAATGCAATTTAACAAATGGTCCACTCTTTTAGAGCCAAGCCCGCAAGAACTGCGCAAAAAAAACCTCGAAGCTTCAGTGCCGACTGAGAGTGAAGAAGACCACCCAACTGCAACTAAATCCTCCGCCCCCGTCATCCAGAGCGAAGCGAAGGATCTCACCATGAGTGATACGGACACGCCCGAAGTTTTAACCGTGACCCACTTGAATCAACTGATCAAGGGCCAAATCGAAAACGAATTTAAGTCCATTTGGTTGCAGGGAGAAATTTCGAATTTTAAAGCCCACACCTCGGGCCATTATTATTTTAGTCTCAAGGATAACAAATCACAAATCAGCGCCGTGATGTTTAAAGGGTTCAATGCCCGGCTTAAATTTCGTCCGGACTCCGGAATGGAAGTTTTGGTTCGTGGACGAGTGACCGTTTACGAACCTCGCGGAAATTACCAAATTTTTTGTGAATCCATGGAGCCGGTGGGCGCGGGCGCTTTGCAAAAAGCGTTCGAACAACTCAAAAACAAACTTCAGCTCGAAGGACTGTTTAGTGCGGAACACAAACAAAAACTACCACTCTTGCCAAAACACATTGGTGTCGTCACATCGCCAACAGGAGCCGCCATCCAGGACATTCTTAATGTTCTCGGTCGTCGTTATCGCAGCGGTCGAATCACAGTGATTCCTGCCCGTGTTCAGGGCGAGGGCTCTGGTGACGAGGTTGTGCGCGGGATCGAACTTGCCAATCGCCTTGGCGGTTTTGATGTCTTGATAGTCGGTCGCGGCGGTGGATCTATCGAGGACATGTGGTGTTTTAACGAAGAAAAAGTAGCGCGCGCTATTTTTGCATCTCAAATTCCTATTATTTCTGCCGTTGGCCACGAAATTGATTTTACAATTGCGGATTTTGTTGCCGATGTGCGAGCCCCAACGCCGTCAGCGGCCGCAGAGCTTGTCGCAAAGAGCGCGAATGAGCTCTCGGAAAAAATCACCTATTTGCAAGCTCGTTTGCAACAAATGTGGGAGTACAGACTGAGTCAGTGGATGAGCCAGCTGCAAACATTACAAAGCCAGCTGATAGATCCAAAACGCAAACTGCAAGATCTGATCTTGCGCTGTGATGAGCTTCAACAGAGAATGGTTCTGTCTTGGCAACGACAAGTTCGCGATCTTAAAATGCAAGTTCGACTGACGCGCGAACAACTCAAAAGTCCCAAGTCGCACATCGAAGCTCAGCGACAAAAAGTAAACAACCTGTTTCGCAATCTGCAAAAAGAAGTCAAACACACGGTGCAAGCGCGCATGCAAAAACTTCGCGAACAAATGTCTGTGCTCGACTCGGTGAGTCCGCTGCGGGTGGTGAATCGGGGTTACGCACTTATTTTCGAAAATGACAAAATTGTGAAAAATCCGCAGCAAGTCAATAAAGATCAAGAGCTATTTGTTCAATTGGCGGAGGGCGCCCTGCGAGTCAGTGTGCTTGGTGAGGCAGAATCAAAAATGAAAAAAACAGAGGAGAATTTATGGACTTCGAAAAAAAATTAGTTCGTCTCGAAGAGATTGTTGCCAAAATGGAAGGCGGCGACGTGTCGCTTGAAGACTCGCTGAAACTTTTTGAAGAGGGCGTAAAGCTTTCGCGCACCTGTCAAAAAGATCTCGAAGATGCAGAGCAAAAGGTAGAGCTGCTTCTTGGCCAAGATGCCCAAGGACAAGCGATCACTCAGCCATTTAAAGCATGAGTTCAGATTTTTTTAACAGCTGCGAAGTGCTCGATACCACAGAGGTCGTGGACGCCTTTATTAAAAATCATCTCAAGCATCGCAGTCGTGAGGCCACCAAATTATCGCCCCAGCTTTTAGAATCAATCGAGTACTCACTTTTTTCGGGCGGCAAAAGATTTCGACCAGCGCTCTGTTTAATGGTCGAACCAAAAGCCGTTCCTCTCGCAGCAGCGATCGAAATGGTGCACACCTACTCTCTCATTCATGATGATCTGCCCTGCATGGACAACGATGATGAGCGCAGAGGACTGCCGACAAACCACAAAAAATTTGGCGAAGCCTTAGCGCTGTTGGCTGGCGACGCGCTATTGACAGAAAGTTTTTTTATTCTCAGTGATTCCTACAGAAACGAGCCCAAAGTGGCGCAGGAACTTGTCGGGCTCTTGTCGTCTGCCGCAGGCTTAAGTGGCATGGTCGGCGGTCAGGCCATGGATATGAACTTAGGAGCAACACTTTCGGACGTGGCCGCGGTTGAACGAGTCCATCTTGCAAAAACAGCCGCCTTGATTGCGGTGGCTCTTGAGGGGGCGGCGGTTGTTCAGAACAGCTCCTCGGAGATTCGACAGCATCTAAAAGAATTAGGTCTTTGTTTAGGGTTGTGTTTTCAAATCAAAGACGATCTTCTCGATGTTGAGCAAGATCTATCACCCAAAAGCTATCTCCATTTTCTGGGCACAGATAAAACACAAAAAGCACTTGAAGAGCAAACTCAGCTTGGGCTTCAGAGGCTTTCGCGGCTATCTCCATCGTATCAAAGCCTCGCGCGTTTTTTTGAATACAATCGCGAACGTCAGAAGTAGGGATTTTTTGTGAAACGCGCCGACGTCGTTCTGTTTGAACAAGGTGTTTTTGAATCACGCAAAAAAGCGCAAGTGGCTATTCAAAAGGGACTGGTCTTTTTGGTCCGTCATCAGCAAGAAATAAAAATACAAAAAGTTTCACAAGAGATTTCGTTTTTGCCGACAGACACCTGGCGCATCATCACTGATCTTGAGTTTCAGTATGTGTCGCGCGCCGGGGCGAAACTCCATCAGGCTCTCGAAGAGTGGCAGATGGACGTATCAGATTTTGTGGTTTTAGATGTGGGCCTGTCTACGGGGGGCTTTAGTGATTGTTTGTTGCAAAAGGGCGCGCGTCGTATTTTAGGGATCGACGTGGGTCACTCTCAGCTGCATGCACGGCTGCAAGGCCATTCGCAACTCTATTCACTGGAAAAATGGAATGCTAAAAATCCTCTCAGCAGTGAAGTGTTGAGCGACTTTTTTGGCAACACCAAGGGGCCTCATCTTTTTGACCTCATGGTTGTGGATGTCTCGTTTATATCGATGTTGCCGGTGGTGGAGGCGCAATGGCGGCTGTTAAAGCCTGGGGGCAAGGCGGTCATTTTGTTTAAACCACAGTTCGAAGCGGGAGCTTTAAGTCTCGATAAAAAAGGGCTCGTGGATGATGCTGAAGGTTTGCGTGTTTTAGAAAAAACAGTTACAACATTAGCAGACAGTGGCAAGACGGTCCTAGGCTCACGCCCGTCGGCGTTGAGGGGAGAAGATGGCAATCAAGAGCACTTTATTTATTTGCAAAAAAAATCTTAAACGCGGCTTTATCATTGCGTTTGGTTTTTTACTTTTTGGCTGTCAAACGGGCCCGGTTATGGCTCCTCAAGACCCAGTGATTCAAATGCCGAATAAGGGGCCAGAGTCGTCGTCTCAACCCAGCGGTGGAGCGCAAGTTCACGTCCCCCAGTTTGTTGGCGAGAGAGCTCCTAAGGTGGGCGTAATCTTAGGTCCTGGTGGTGCGAAAGCCATTGCACAAATTGGAGTTCTGCAAGAACTCGAAAAAAATAAAATCGAGATCGCGGCGGTTGCCGGTCTTGAGTGGGGCGCGCTTATTGGCGCACTTTATGCGATGAATGGACAGAGCCATGAAGTGGATTGGAAGGTTTCGCAACTTCCTAAATTTAGTTTTTCAAGTAAAAATTTATTTTCACAAAAAATGCGCGCAACAGATGAAAAAGAATTTAATGCTTACTTGCAAAAAGTTTTTTCGGATGTGCGTTTCGAACAAAGCAAAGTGCCCTTTGCTTGCCCCTACATTCGAGGCCCTGCAGGTCGCGTTTCTATGGCGACCAAAGGATCTGCGCGAGTTAATTTGAGGGCGTGCTGGCAGTACCCACCCATCTTTCCGATGAGTGATTCCATGGCCGCACCATTTGCCGTTGCCGAAGCGGTTGAGTTTGTTCGTTCTCAAGGCGCAGAGCTGATTCTCTTTATTAACGTCTTGGAGAGTGCTGATAAAAAGCAGTTTGCGGATTGGGATGAGTCCGAGTGGAATTGGTTGGCCTGGTCGCCGGTCCTTAATGCGATAAAAAATGCTCGAGTGATGGGTGTCCACGAGATGATCACGATTGACACATCTACATACAAAATGTCGGACTTGGGCCAACGTCTTCGCCTTATTCAGCTTGGTAAACAGGGAACAGCTGCGTCCATACAGCAAATTCAAAACAAGTATAATTTTTAAAAACCAGGAGTCTTCGTTGAAGAACAGAACATTTCAAAACTTACAAGAGTTTCAAAATCGTCGAAACGAATTTGCAAAAAAAGCTCCCAACTCGGCGTTGATTTTATTTTCCGGAAGTGAATCAGGCTGGGAGCGTTTTCGCGTCGCTAGTGATTTTGTTTACATGACAGGTTTTGAAGAGCCAGAGTCCATTTGTGTTTTTTTGCCCGGACAAAAAAATCCCTATCGCCTGTTTGTTCGTCCCCGCGATCCAGCAAAAGAAATTTGGGATGGCTTTCGATATGGGCTTGAGGGCGCGAAGTCTGTTTTTGGTGCGGATGAATCCTACGATATTCAAGAGTTCTCAAAGCTTCTTCCGACATTTCTTGCCGGTGTCGATAACGTCTACTATCAACTTGAGGGTTCAGAAAAGGACTGGGTCGTCTTGCGCGCGATCAAGGAGTTTATCACGACACTGGGTCGTTCTGGGCGCGGCATGCTACCCATTCATGATCCAAAAGAAGTGATTGGGGAAATGCGAAACAAAAAAAGCCCGCAAGAGCGAGATTGGCATCGCGAAGCGTGTCGCTTAAGCGCTGAGTCCCACCGCGAGCTGATGAAAAAAGTGCGCGCGGGGATGAATGAGAAGGAAATCCAGGCCATTCTTTTTGATCAATTTTACTCTCGTGGAGCTCACCGAGAGGGGTATTTTTCAATCATCGCAGCGGGCGCCAACGCGACCATACTGCACTATCGCGATAATAATTCACCAAGCAAGGACGGCGATCTTTTGCTCGTGGATGCGGGAGCTGAAAAAAATTATTTTACGGCAGATATCACTCGCACCTATCCTCTGAACGGCAAATTTTCCAAAGAACAGAAAGATGTTTATTCGCGTGTGCTCAAGGTGCAAAAAAATCTAATCACCATGGTGAAGCCGGGAATTCGCTACGAAGAAATCCAAGAGGCGGCTCGAAAGCAACTCACTCAAGAGCTGATCGAGATGGGATTTTTAAAAGGAACCGTCGATCAAAACATTCATTCTCTGGCGTATCGCAAATACTATCCTCACAACATCGGCCACTTTTTGGGAATGGATGTTCACGATGTGGGTCTTTACAAAGTGAATGGTCAATCTCGCCTTCTCGAAGAGGGGATGGTGATTACCATCGAGCCAGGCATTTACGTTCCCGCCGATGATGACACTGTTCCTAAAGAGTATCGCGGCATTGGCATCCGTATCGAAGATGATATCCTTGTGACCGCAAATGGGCATGAAGTGATGACAAGTATGGCGCCCAAAGAGATTGATGAAATCGAGGCTGTGATGGCCAAAGGTGGATTAGCATGATCGCAGTCTTTTTATTTTGCATTCAATTGAGTTTCGCAGAAGTGGCTCCTCCGGGAGAGGCGTCCTCCGAACAGGCCCAAAAACAAACCCTCAAAGCAAAGATTGAGTCTTTGAACACGGAAATTGATCAACTCCGGCAGGAGGATCTCAGCTGTAAATCCACAAAAGAATGTTTTTCTATTGAGGTAGGAAAAAAATCCTGTGGAGGACCAGAGTTCTACCTCCTTCTTTCGAAGAGAAACAAGTCCATTCGATTGATAAAAGACAAAGTCAAAGAGTACGTAAAACTCAAAGAAGAGTACAAAGCGTTGAGTGACGGAATGTTTAGTAACTGCATGTACGTCGGCCCATCAGAAGTGGCATGTCTTAATAAGAAGTGCCAAGAAGTTCCTCAGTAACAAGATCCTGAGCGCAGCGAAGGATCTCGGCCTTACTCATAAAAATGATGAGTCAACCACCCACGCTCTTCAGCGAGAGCTAAAAGCTTTCCTTCGTCGGCAAAAAGCGCAGCGTGTGGAGAGGTCGCCGTTTGTGTCTGCACCGCCAGCCGCACAAGGCTTGCACATTCAAGCAAATGAATATCACCTGACGAATTACCACTGCAAAAAAGCGGTGCGACGCCGTTTGCTTTTTCCAGAAGCGCTGTGCGCTTTCCTTCGCGCCACGTAATCGGCCCATCCTGTTCAAGCGTCACTTTTCCAGAAACCACTTTGGTTTTCACTCCCACGGCCGAAGTCGCATCCAAGCCCACCAAGTTGACAGCGGCTTCTACGGCCCAATGGGTGGAGGCGCTCACAACAAACACTTGAATTTTTCGTTGCAGCAATTCCGAAATGAGATTTTTTTGCGGAGTTAGAACCTCAAGAGGGTGAGCCACTATTGCATTTTTTGCCCAAGTGCGAACTTGCTCAATCGGATAAGGGTGACAGATTTGCGACAGCCACAAATAGGCGTCTGGTGGATGTTTTTTTTTCAGAGCTAAGTAATGTTTCCAGGGATCAAGGCCTTGCAGGGCAGGAAGCGCACAATGATCCATCTGGTACTGGAAAAAATTTTCACCCACGTCGGAGTTCCACAGGGTTCCGTCGGCGTCAAAGGCGGCATAGTGGGGCCCCGAATTACGAGAGAGATATGCATCAATCGGATCGAGCATCTGTTTTAAAAGAGTCGGTGAAAAAGCCTTGACCATCATGCGCCAAAGGATATCTTCTGCAGCAGAAGCAGACAACTTAAAAAGGTGTTTCCTGTGACTGAAATAAAGATTTTAACCCTACAAAATTTAGAAGAAATCATGTCCTTCGAAAGAGCGCATCTTGAGGGGTCGGATTTTGAAAAAGAAATGGCCTCCTGGCATGCTCGCTGGCGCAAAGAAGCTCTGGAACATTACCTTCCCCTGGGATGGTCGTTTAGTAAAAAGATCGATGGCCAACTGGTGGCGTACATTCTTTGTCAGCCGCTCTTATTTTTTGAAGGCTGGACGCAAAGTTTATGGATCGAGCACGTGGCGGGCACAGAAAGTGCGCATATTCATGAAATGATCGAAGTGGCGTACCGTTGGGCGCGGGACAAACATTTACAAAAAGTTTTTTTCAATACAGAATTAAAGTCGGTCAATGAGACCACATTTGCTAAAATTCAAAACCCAATCGAAGTGGGAAGTTTTTCGAGCACCAAGTTGTAGAGGTTCAGATGTTCAATGCCCATGCCAGACAAAAAGCCATCGACTCTTTCCAAGAAGAAACCGTTGATCTTTTGGTGGTTGGCGGTGGTATTACGGGAGCTGGTGTCGCTCGCGATGCCGCTCAGCGCAGTCTCAAGGTTCTTTTGCTCGAGGCGCACGACTTTGCCTTTGGCACAAGCTCACGTTCGAGCAAATTGGTTCACGGGGGCATTCGTTATCTCGAAAACTTTGAGTTTGGTTTGGTTCACGAAGCCCTCATGGAGCGCCGGAACCTTTTGGAAATGGCTCCGCACATGGTTCACCCCTTGCGCTTTATGATTCCCATTTATAAATCATCACGCGTGGGTCTTGTCAAAATGGAAGCCGGGATGATTCTTTACGATCTTCTTTCATTTTTCGAAGCTCCCGAAATTCATGAATTTCATTTCAAAAATAAAACGTCGCTCAAAGAGCCACTTCTGAAACAAAAAGACCTCACGGGTTCGGTGATTTATTCGGATGCCTATATGGAGGATGATCGCCTCGTCATCGAAACACTGCGCTCGGCGCATCGAGCAGGAGCGAAGATTGCAAATTACATTTCTGTAGAGGGCTGCACGGAAACAGATGAGGGTTATATCGTCGACGTCCTCGATACTCTCTCCGGCCGACGTCACAAGGTTTCCACAAAACATCTTGTCGGTTGTGTTGGTCCATGGACTGATCTTTTGGGCGAGAAAGTGCTTCCTGAGTGGAAGCCTGTTTTACGTCCTACCAAAGGCGTCCATCTTCTTTTCTCGCGCGAGCGGATTCCGGTGAATCAGGCCATTGTTATGGCTGTGGAAGAGAGAATTGTTTTTGTGATCCCTCGTGAAGACGTGGTAATTGTTGGAACGACAGATACAGATTTCAAAAAAAATCCTCAAGATGTTCTTGTTGACCCCGAAGATGTCACCTACTTGTTAAAAGTCACCAATGATTATTTTCCGGATCTGCAATTAAGCAGACAGGATATTCTTTCTTGTTACAGCGGCGTGCGGCCCCTTGTTCAAGATGGTTCCAACACCGAAGGAAAAACCAGTCGCGAGCATCAAATTTTTAAGCCCGCACCACATCTCACCCTCGTTGCTGGGGGGAAATACACCACGTACCGTGCTATGGCTGAGGAAATTGTGGAGGTCTGTCTCCGAGATTTTTCTTTTGAGGCAAGAATGGCGCTGCAAAAACCGCAAACTACTCAGCCATTAAATCCTGGCGCAACCCATGAAAGAATAGAACGCCTCACTTTGGGCGCAGAAAGTCTGGCCGAAGAGAGCGGAGTTTCTTTAAAAACTGTTGAATATTTAATCAACCGCCGCGGCGAAGATGCAAGAACAGTGCTTCAGTTGATGAAGTTCATCAAAGAGGGGTCCGAAGAGGAGCGGCTTTGGCAGGCAGAAGTCAAATTTTGTATCGAGAATGAAATGTGTCTCAATCTTGTTGATTTTTATTGCCGACGGAGTCCCTTATTTTTATTTCGCAAAGATCATGGACGAGGATATGCCAAGGCTCTTGCTTCACATTTTGCATCTGTCCAAGCCCAAGTCGGCGGGGCGGGCACTGAGGAACAAATTCAGCAACTCGACACGCTGATCGCACGCGAAATGAGCGCCGTGGCAAAAAGTTAAAAATTGACGAGCTGCCCAACTGTTTAAACCATCGTATTGACTCTTATTTTGTAAAACCCTAGTCTTAGAATCAGTCTTGGAACTCGAGGGAAGAGGTTTGCTATGGCATTTTGGCATAAATTTTCTGACATGTTTTCAAATGATATCGCGATCGACTTAGGAACCGCAAACACACTTGTTTATTCCAAAGCTGCTGAAGACATCATTATCGATGAGCCGTCTGTTGTAGCCGTTCAAAAAAATTATCGTGGAATGCAAAATCGAGTTCTTGCTGTTGGCAAAGAAGCCAAAGAAATGCTCGGTCGAACGCCGGGAACCATCGTCGCGATTCGCCCCATCAAGGATGGCGTTATCGCCGACTTCGAAGTCACCCAGTCCATGCTTAAATATTTTATTTCTAAATCCATGGGCAACAGTCGCAGCTTTATTCGCCCGCGAATTATTATTTGTGTTCCCTACGGCATTACTCAGGTTGAGAAAAAAGCCGTTCGCGAGTCCGCACTTTCTGCTGGAGCTCGTGAAGTCTTTTTGATCGAAGAACCCATGGCCGCAGCCATCGGCGCCGGTCTTCCCATCACGGAGCCCATTGGCAGCATGGTGGTCGATATCGGTGGTGGTACAACGGGAGTCGCGGTTATTTCTCTGGGTGGAATTGTGTATTGCCGCTCGATCAAAGTGGCCGGAGATAAACTCGACGAAGCCATTATTAACTATGTTCGTCGTCAGTTTAATCTCCTCATCGGAGAGAGAACCGCCGAGCAAATCAAAATTACCATTGGCAATGCTTATCCGTTTGACGAAATGCGTACCATGACAATCAAAGGGCGAGATCTTGTGGCCGGAGCGCCGAAGACCATCGAAATCACCAGCGAACAGATCAATGATGCGTTAACAGATCCACTCAGTGAAATTGTTGATGCTGTAAGAACAGCGCTCGAAAAAACTCCACCAGAACTGGCATCAGACATCGTCGATAATGGGATTGTTTTGACCGGTGGTGGCGCAGGCCTGCATAACTTGGACATCCTTTTGCGCGAGCGAACAGGTCTTCCGGTGTCGATTGCGGAAAATCCATTAACTTGTGTGGTTATGGGGTCTGGCAAAGTGCTCGCCGAGCTTGATTTGTTAAAACAAGTCATCACAGAATAGATCTGTGCCAACAGAAAAAAAATATCTTTCCCTCAGAACGCTCTTTGTACGCTGGATTGTTCTTTTTTCAGTTTTACCGCTTATTCTCGTTGTGGTTTTGTTTGCAAGCCAATTTCAGTCGGCAGTTCAAAAGGAAATTTTTGAGCGCCTGATCGTCTATACAAAACAAGTGCAAGATCTGTTTGACGAGTACGAAAGCTTTTCGCGCACGCGACTTCAAGAAATCGCCGAAGACAAAGCCTTTTTGTATCTCCTTAAAACGTCTTCCATCGATGAGCTTCAAACTTATTTTAAAAAAATTCTCGAAGAAGAAATCCCCACCGCATATGCTGTCTATAACGAGCAGGGAGTTTTGCTTTTGCGAACAGGCAGTCGCGACTTTGCCAACACGGGCCCCAGCGCGATCGACAGTAAAATTGTCGCTGCTCTTTCGGAGGGTGAAAGCACAACCACTCACGCTTTTTACTTTTCATCAGACAACAAAGTTCAGCTGCAGATGAGTGTTGTTAAAAAAATTAAAGATGAGAGCCTTGATTGGAGTGGATACATCGAAAAGGTGATTGTTCTCGAGGACGAAATGGCTCGACAACTTAAATCACAGCAGGGCCTGGATATTATCTTTTTTGGCCCCAAGGGAGATGTCTTTATTACAAGTTTGCCAGACGAGCAGTTCACGCGTGAACAGCTTTCAAAAGATTTTCTTCGCGGAAACGATCACTTCTTTGATGTTCCGCTGCGTGGGCAAAGCTTTGGTTTTATTTCCACCGTTGTTTCTTGGGGGGGACAAAAATTTTTAATTGCCATCGGCGCATCTAAAAATGCCTTAACCCGTAGTTTATCGCGCGTAATGTCCATGCTCCTTGTGGCTCTGGTTTTTTTAGTTCTCTGTCTTTTGGCTTTTAGTTATTTTTTCACCCAACAAATTATTCAACCGCTCACCAAACTGGTGGAGGGTTTGCAGCGCATGAAAACCTACAGCGAACCGGTCCACGTAGAAAGTAAAAGTCGTACTGAAATCGGACTCCTGACCGAAAGTTTTAACGAGATGTCACAGACCATCTACGGTTATCGTTCGGACCTCGAAGCCAAAATTCAAGATCTCGAAAAGGCAAACACCGAAGTTCAGTCCACGCAAAACCAACTGATTCAATCGGCCAAACTCGCAGGACTGGGTCAGCTCGTCGCCGGCGTGGCGCACGAACTCAACAACCCCATCGGGTTTGTGTACAGCAACATGCAACACTTGCGAGAATACACAGATTCACTTCTTTCGATGATTCAGGATCTCAGTAAGAAAAATGAAAATTTTGAGAAGATTAAAAAGAAATACGACTATGACTTTATTGCGAAAGACCTTCCCAAGCTGATTGCTTCTTGCGAAGAGGGGGCTCGCCGAACGCGGGATATTGTGACGGGTTTGAGAAATTTTTCCCGTTCCAGTGACAAAGACCAAAAGAAATTCAGCGTGACCGACTGTATCGATTCGACTCTGGATCTTTTGCGAGGCGCTGTCAAAAATGAGCGAATTAAAATTGTAAAAACATACGACGAGTTTGTTCCGCTGATCGTTGGCAACCCCAACCAGGTGAGCCAGGTTTTTATGAACGTGATTTCCAACGCTTTTCAGGCGATCCATTTACCCTCAGGCCAAGTCACAATTGAAGTGCGCTATTTAAAGCAGGAGCAAATGGTAAGCATCAAAGTGGCCGACACCGGCACCGGCATCCGCCAAGAGGACATGGATAAAATCTTTGACCCCTTCTATACGACCAAAGATGTGGGGCAGGGAACTGGACTTGGGTTGAGTATTTCCTATGGTATTGTTAAAGGGCACGGTGGTGAAATCAAAGTCCAATCTGAGGTCGGAAAAGGGACCGTTTTTGAGCTCCAGTTTCCGGCTTTAGAAGATCAATAAAGTCTCCGATAAGCACTTATGGAAAAAATCAATAAAAACTATCTCATGTTGGGTGCGGGCGCGATGGTCGTTCTGGCCTTAATTTTTTGGCAAAAAAACTCCTCATCTCCATCACCAAACAGGGTGACATATGGTGAGGTTGATAAGGCGCGCAAGCAGGAACAAACCAAGTCACAACTTCAGCGCGAAAAAGTTCATATTGAGAATTATAAAAAAGCACCACAAATCAGCGATGCGTATCACCCCTCGGAAAACGCTCCCGCGCCAGATGAGGGTCTCCGTTTAGAGGCCTCAGTGAGTGCGGCAGCAAAAGATATCGGCGAAGCCGAATTGAGTGGTATGGCCGTTGAGAGCTTAGAAAACAAAATCAATCGACGCCTCTTGAATGAGCAAAAAACAGATCAAATGAACGTCATTCAAAAGAAAGAGTTCGCAGCCGAGTATAAAAAGAAAGCGCTAGCTATGGGCTATGCCGTCGAATTGAATGAAAATTTAGAAGTCATTAAGGTTCAAAAAATCGAAAAGCAAAAACTCATCAAATCCAACCCAGTCATCGATGTCGACTCTATGGATGACGAAGAGGAAGACTTCGAATAACCCCACCCCAAAACAAACCCACTCTGCCGAGTCGCAGAGCCGGGCGACCAAGTGGGTCCAGAAGGTCTACTCGTCGGGTCGAGACCAAAAAGAGTTCGCATTTTAAAAATTAATTGATAGATTTAGGGAAATCATTGGAGGTTTAAATGAGATCTTTTTATATATTAACAGTTGTTTTTG
The DNA here is from genome assembly GCA_964579625.1 of uncultured Pseudobdellovibrionaceae bacterium. GTDB lineage: Bacteria > Bdellovibrionota > Bdellovibrionia > Bdellovibrionales > JAGQZY01 > JANPLN01. Next base: position 38,924 of record CAZOGU010000005.1, on the reverse strand, counting down.
TTTCCCTTGTACTTCAAGGCTGCGGAACAAGACAATTTTCGAAGGGGTCTTACGACGACGTTAGTAACGAAAACTTACTCGATGATCTCTGGTCAGAAACAGACATGCAAAAAGCAGTGAACGATTTGGTTGCAAGCCTACTAAAAAATCGCTCCATTGCAGAAGCCAAAAGACCGCCATTGGTGATGGTCACAAAACTGCAAAATAAAACGGGCGAAGTGATTGATGGCCAAAGCATTATGGATATGGTGAAAGTGGATCTTATGTCTGCAGGCAAAGTTCGCTTTATTGACAAAGAAGCTCGCCAAGATATCGCAGATGAATACGAATATCAAAACTCTGGAATGGTTGGTAAGGACACTAAAAAAGGTCCAGGTGGTCAGTCCGGAGCGGATTACATTATCAATGGTCGCTTGGATTCGATTGTTAAAGAAGTTGGAAAAGAAAAAACTGTTTATTACAAACTCACTCTTATGATGACCAATCTTAAAACAAGCGAGCATGAGTGGGCGGATCAAAAAGAAATTCGTAAGAAGTTTAAAAAACGCCGCGTTGGCATTTAATGAATGAATTTAAATAAATTGATCGGGCGCCTTTGTATTTTGGGCGCCTTTCTCATTTTAGGTTGTGCCACCTATCAAAGCCAAGTCTCGTCGGCGAGAGAGTCGATGGAGGCCAACCGTCATGACGAAGCCATCGAGGTTTTTAAAAAGAAATACGAAACAGCCAATGGCGACCAACTCGCCTATCTATTAGAGTACGCCACGGCCCTTCATCAAGCCGGCCGCTACGAAGAGAGCAACAAAGCCTTCCAACAAGCCGAAAAAATGTCTGAGCTCAACGATTACACCAGTGTGTCTCGTGAAACAGGGGCGATGATTGTTCAGGAAGGCATTGTTCAATATAAGGCCGAAATTTTTGAGTTTGTTTTAATCACTATATATAGAGCACTTAATTATCTCATGTTAGGCGACTACGACAACGCCCAGGTGATGGCTCGTAAACTCAACGAAAAGCTCAACAAACTTTCGACAGAGATGGATACCGATACCAAAAAACGCCAAGCTTCTTTTGCTGCTTACCTGGCGGGAATGCTTTGGGAGGCGCAAGGCGACTTAGATAACGCCTTTGTTCTTTATTCCAAAGCCCACGAAATGGCTCCAGAAGTGGATGTAATCAAGCGCGACGTTTTAGTTACCGCAAAGCGCTCAGGTCGCGCTACAGACTATGAAAAGTACCAAAGAAAATGGCCAGCACTTGAAAAATCTTTGGATATCAAAAACACCAAAGGGCGCGGAGAGTTTGTATTTATTTTTCAGCAGGGATGGATCGCACGAAAACACATGCGCCCCGAAAACAAAACATTTCCCATGATGGTGCCGGTTGCCAAAACCATTGGCTCGGTGGATGTTTTAGTTGGCGACCAAAAAATCCACTCCGAAAAAGTGTATGATCTCGATTTAATCTCGATCCAAACAATGGATGCGATTTTTGCAAAACTCGTTGCCCGCGCCCTCGCACGACAGGCCGCGCGCGTTGCCGTTCGGGAGTCCGCCCGCCAAAACCAAAAACACACCGCAGTCCAGGTGGCCGCACTGGCCACATTTCTCTTCGAAGCCATGGACACGGCCGATCTGCGCCAATGGTCCACGCTACCAGCCAGTTTCCAAGTTTCCCGCGTTTATTTAGCGCCAGGAAAACACTATATTAAGGTGATGGGCTACAACAACCAAACCACAGTTTGGGAAGGCGACGTCACCATCCAACCCAACAAAAAGACCTTCATCACCCAGCGAGCGTATTAAGGCCGTTAGATATTCTTGAGAGACGGAGTCTTCGGTCCTACCGAGGCATAAAAAAAGCCCGCTTTTGGCGGGCTCGTTTAGTTTTTAAAATCTTGGAGATTTTAAATTAGAACTTGTTGTTTGGATTTGGCAGGCTTGGAGTTTCTTCTGGAACTGGAAGAGTTGTGTAGCCTGTTGTATTTTCTTGCGTTGCTGCCTGAGCAATACGGTTTTCGATGGATTGCTTAACAGTGTCGTAAGTCTGAGCCGCTTTATCGATCACAGAATCCTGTTGAGTGGATTTTGAAGTCGAAGGCTGAGCTGCTTTCACAATGTATTCTTTAGGGAAGGCGCCAAGTTTTGCAAGGTAGCTCGAAATGCTTCCGTTTGCGTGCTGAATGATTTCGCGCAATGTGAAAAGAGGAGAGTACTGAGAGGCTTTCTTTTCAGATTCAAAAATGATCTGCGTCAAAGTTGCAGCAGTAATGTCATTTTTAGTTTTGTTATCGATAACCATCACTTCTTCGTCAGAGCGAATCATTTTAGCGATATCATCAAGCGTCACATAACAGCTTTGCTGGGTATCGTAGAGTTTTCGGTTCTGATATCTTTTGATGATCTTCACTTTTTTGTTGTCTTGGTTTGTGTTTAGCAAAGGTCCTCCCGTCAATTGTCCAGATTTACTCTCTCAATTATCAAGCTACGCGCCCAATCAATAGACAGAAAGCTGGTTAAATTTGTCTATAGCACAGCGCGAACATAGAGCTGCCGCCATGTGTTGTCAAGCAGTCCAATATTCGAGCATATTTTATTCTAGCCCTCTTATTTTAGAGCTAAAAACGCCTCATTTTTAAATCAAAACAAAACCTTATGCCGCCCATAAGATGCTGTAATTACTAAATAAATTATAGCTCAACTAAAGATTAGTTCTTTGAAAAGCACTTCATTTAATCCGTTTCCCCTCCGATAGATATTTGAGGGAGACGTAATGCGTCTAAATGTGACTATCAGAACTATTGTACTTTTTTTAGGTGTTTCAGGCTGTGCCACGTGGAATTTGTCCTCTCCGGCAATCTTTAAAAGCGAAGCTTATGACATCAAAGGTGACGCACCTGCCAGTCTGTCATTGCCCGAAAAACAAGAAGACATGACCAACGTTCAAGAGCAAAGCAAGGCCGATTATCACTTCACACTTGCTGAATCTTACAGCATGCAAGGCGAGTGGTCGAAGGCCATCGAAAATTACAAAATGAGTCTGGTTTACGACAAAAAATCCTTTCGCAGTCACTTCCGTTTGGCGAGTGAATATGTGCGAGCGGGCCTTGTGGGTCAGGCTTTAGAGCATTGCGACGAAGCTCTTAAAATCAAGAGAGATTTTGCAGAAGCGCGAATTTTACAATCGAGTCTTAATTCAGTTTTGGGTTTCCACGAAAAAGCGCGCAAAGGTTACCAAGAGCTTTTGGCTTTGGATCCTAAAAACCAAGAAGCGCAAATCCTATTGGGCGCAACGTATCTTGATGAAAACAAAATCGATCAAGCTGCTCAGTACTTTGAGGGGTTGGCAAAAAAGAATCCAAAGTCACACATCGTTTGGTATTACTTGGGCCGCACATATCTGATGAAAAAAGGCGCCAATGCAATGGCAAATGCCGAGACCGCATTTAAAATGTCTCTTAAAAACGAACAAAACTTTGTACAAAGTGTGATCGAGCTTGGTTCGATCTACGAAAAGCGCAATCAGGGCGAAAAGGCCATTGCACTCTACGAAGCCTACCAAAAGCACCATGGGCCCGATGTCTCTGTGGCAGAGAGTCTTGTGCAAGCTTATCTCGTCAAAGAAGAGTACGAAAAAGCTTATGAACACTTAAAAACCATTAATGAATTGGATCAGGGCAACCTGAATGCACAACTCAAAATGGCCTTTATCCTCGTGGATCAGAAAAAGTTTAAAGAAGCGATCCCGCTTCTCGAAGGAATTCTTCACCAAACTCCCGAGTCCGATCGCGTGCGTTTTTATCTTGGCGCTGTTTACGAGGAAGTGAAGGATTTCCCAGCGGCCATTCAGCAGTTTAAAGAAATTCCAAAATCGAGCAAATATTTTGCCGACTCTGTGATGCACATGGCTTATCTTTATAAACTCCTCGAAAATCCAAACGCGGCGATTGCACTTCTTGAAAGTCATATCGAATTCTTAGATGATAACGCAAAAATATTTGCTCTCTATGGATCATTTTTAGAGACGCAAAAACGTTACGATGACGCTCGCAAATTATTAGAAAAGGGAATGCAAAAATTTCCTGCAGACACACAGATTTTATACCAACTGGGCGCTGTTTACGATCAGATGGGTCAGTCTGATAAAACTGTGGAAAAGATGGAAAAGTTGATCGAAGTGGATAAAAACCATGTCGAAGGACTTAATTATTTAGCATATCTTTATGCGGACAAGACAAAGAACCTTGATGTAGCTGAAAAGCTCGCGCGTCGTGCCTTGTCTTTAAGACCGAATGACGGTTTTATTTTAGACACTCTCGGTTGGGTTTTGTTTAAACAAAGTCGTTTTGATGAAGCTGTGAAGACTCTCGAAAGAGCGCATCAAATCGAAGCCAAAGAGAGCATAATTGCAGAACACTTGGGAGATGTTTACTTTCGCGTGGAGATGCCTTACAAAGCTCGCGAAATGTATCAGCGAGCAGCAGACAATGAAAAAGATGTAACAAATGCGCAAAAAATTCGCTCTAAAATTGATACCATTGAGTTACGAATTCAAACGCAAAAGCGTATTGAAAAACAACAGCGCGTTCCTGCAAACCAGTAAAGTTCCCTTTGTCATTTTACTGTTCAGTCTCATTTTGGGTGGCTGCTCAACGGTGAGAGGTCCAAAGATCCCAGAAAATACGCAATTTTTTTCTGGCAAAGCAGAAATTTTTGACAAGAAAAAAAATAAGAATGAGCGCATTTACTTTTACATGGCCGTATCACATCCCAAGTTCTTTCGTATTGATGCCACCGTCGGGATCCTCAATATTCCTCTTGGAACTCTTCTCTTAAGAGGGGATCAGGCTCAATTTGTAAACTTGATGGAGGGGAAAGACTTCCGTTCCGATGATGGCACTCGTGCCCTCGAGCGACTTTTAAAAACCAAGATTACCCCTCGTCAAATTATTAGCCTTTTTGCAGAAGCATTTCCACTTCCACTTCCTTGGCAGTGTCGTGAACCAGAGTCCAACCAGGTCAAGTGTGAAAATGTGGCCCTCTTTTTGGACTGGCAAAAAGATCAGAAATCACGAAAAGTGAAAATCGAAAGCGAAAAGTCCACGATTTACCTCGATTACGCCGAGGACAAAAAGCGATCTGTCAGTTTTGAATGGTTGGTTCCTCGTGGTTTTGAAAAAGTCACTCTTTAAAGAAAAAACAATCCTCTGTGAATTTGGTTTTAAACCACTAAAACAACTCAGACTTTCTAGAACACATGTCGGCGAGTGCGACATAACAAATACTTTGATGACCTATAACAAAAGTCGATAAAATAAATGCAACTTTGGGTTCACCTAAAAGACCTCGACCACTGTCTAAAGATAGGTCGAAATGCGAGACACATACGGACTAAAATTGAGTCTCAATTTCAGATAGTGCATACTAGAGATAGAGAGAGACTTTCGGGATGAGGCTCTCATAAGGACTCAACAAGCCAGGAGGGATTATGACCATCACTTTAACAGACATTCTAAAGGGTTGGAAGGGCAGTGAGGACTTTAGAGATCTCACGTGGACCGGAAGTTTTGACGACTACCTCAAGCTCGTTAAACAAAATCCCAAAGTGACACGCAATGCGTATCAAAGAATGTACGACATGGTTCTCGAGCATGGCTCGTCGGAGTATGTCGATACGAAAAAGAAAGTCACAAGATATCACTTTTTTGATGACGTCGAAAACGACGGAAAAGATGGTGTGTTTGGTCTTGATATTCCTCTGATGAAACTTGTCAATGTTCTAAAGGCGGCGTCGCTAGGGTATGGTACTGAAAAGCGAGTGATTCTCCTTCACGGCCCAGTGGGAAGTGCAAAATCGACCATCTGTCGACGCCTTAAAAAAGGTTTGGAGCATTACTCAAAAACAGAAAATGGTGCTTTGTATACTTTTGAGTGGGTCGATGAGTCAGGTGCACTTGGAAGTCTTTTTGGAACTAACGTGAGAAGTTTTATGAGTCCAATGCACGAAGAACCGCTCCTACTGGTTCCTGTGCCTCTTCGTGGAAAAGTCGAAGAAGAAATCAACCGCGGTCTGCAGGGCGAGTATCGTATCAAAATCGAAGGAGAACTTTCTCCTCCGAGTCGTTTTATTTTTAGAAGTCTTATGGAAAAGTACAATGGCGACCTCACAAAAGTTCTCTCTCATGTTCGCGTGAAGAGAATGGTTTTGAGCGAAGCCGATCGCATAGGGATTGGTACGTTTCAGCCGAAAGACGAAAAGAACCAAGATAGCACGGAGCTCACGGGAGATCTCAACTATCGCAAAATCGCGGAGTATGGATCTGATTCGGATCCTCGCGCGTTTAACTTCGATGGAGAATTTAACGTCGCAAACCGCGGAATGATTGAATTCGTCGAAGTGTTAAAGCTGGATGTCGCCTTCCTTTATGACCTACTTGGCGCCTCGCAAGAGCATGTCGTAAAACCAAAAAAGTTTGCGCAGACTCACATTGATGAAGTGATTATTGGCCACACCAACGAACCAGAATATCGCAAACTTCAAAACAATGAATTTATGGAAGCTCTTCGCGATCGAACAGTGAAGATTGACGTTCCCTATATTACAAAGCTTCGCGAAGAAGTTAAAATTTACGAAAAAGATTTTAACAAAAAGCGCATTCGTGGTGTGAGCATTGCTCCTCACACGATCGAGGTGGCCGCCATGTGGGCCGTTTTAACTCGCTTAGAAAAGCCGAAAAAAGCCAACCTGACGCGCCTTCAGAAGATGAAACTCTACGATGGAAAAACGTTGCCTAATTACACCGAAGACACCATCAAGGAGCTGCGCAAGGATACAATGCGCGAAGGGCTAGAAGGAATTTCTCCTCGTTATATTCAAGATAAAATTTCGAATTCATTGATTCAGGCGCAACAAAACAATCGCGGCTCTGTGAATCCGTTTATGGTGCTCAATGAGTTAGAATCTGGTCTTAAGCATCATTCTCTTCTTTCCAATGAAGAGCTTAAAAAAGAATACCGTGAGTTGATTGATGTGGTTCGCAAAGAGTACGAAGAGATTATCAAGTCCGAAGTGCAAAGAGCGATCAGTGCCGATGAAGGCGCGCTTGGACGCTTGTGCGGAAATTACATCGACAACGTCAAGGCGTATACTCAAAGAGAGCGTGTAAAAAATCCGTTCACAGGCCGGGATGAAGAGCCCAATGAGCGACTGATGAGAGCCGTGGAAGAAAAAATTGATATTCCCGAGTCGAGAAAAGACGATTTCCGACGAGAGATCATGAATTACATTGGCGCGAATGCTCTAGAGGGTAAAAAGTTTGATTACAAGATGAACGAGAGGCTGCACAAAGCTCTCGAGCTGAAACTCTTTGAGGATCAAAAAGACAGTATCAAACTCACGTCACTTGTCACCTCTGAGGTCGACAAAGAGACACAAGAGAAGATTGATATCGTCAAAGGCCGACTGATTAAAGATTTTGGTTACGACGAAATTTCAGCAACGGATGTTCTCCAGTATGTCGCAAGTATTTTTGCTCGAGGTGACGTGAAAGAGAACAAGTAAGACAGGAGCTTCATGTCGATTCGCAGAGACCAGAGCCGATTTCGAGATATTGTGCGCGGTAAAATTCGCGAGAATTTTAAAAAATACGTGACGCATGATGAATTAATCGGCAAACGCGAGAAAGACTTTGTTAAAATTCCTGTTCCTTACATCGATATCCCTCGCTTTAAATACGGACCTAAGCAGCAGGGCGGAGTGGGTCAGGGTGATGGCAAAGATGGCGATCCCGTGGCTGGCGATGCTCAGCAACCAGGACAGGGTCAAGCGGGAAGTGATCCCGGAGAGCACAGCCTCGAAGTGGATATTTCTTTTGATGAATTGGCCGATATTCTCGGCGAAGAATTGCAACTTCCTCGCATTGAGCCCAAGGGCGGAAAAATCCAAAGTGAAAAGACAAACTACACGGGAATGGCTCCTGCAGGGCCAGACTCACTAAGGCATTTTAAGTCATCGTACAAAAGAGCCCTGAAGCGCTATATTTCCAGTGGAATCTATGATCCAAAAAATCCCGTTGTTATTCCTATTCGCGGCGATTTTAGATATCGCTCTTCGAAAACGATCGCTCAACCACAAGCCAATGCCGTCGTGATTTATATTATGGACGTCTCGGGCTCTATGGGTGAAGAGCAAAAAGAAATCGTGCGCCTCGAGAGTTTTTGGATTAACACCTGGCTTAAAAAACATTACAAAGGATTAGAAACACGATTCATTGTTCACGATGCCGCTGCCAAAGAAGTGGACGAAGAAACATTCTTTCGCACCAGTGAATCGGGCGGAACGCTGATCAGCTCGGCCTATAAACTTTGTTGCGACATGATCGAGCAAGATTATCCGGCGGATCAGTGGAATATTTATCCCTTTCATTTTAGCGATGGCGACAACTGGAGCAGTGACGACACAAAACTTTGCATGAAACTTTTGGTCGAAAACCTCCTCCCAAAGGTGAATTTTTTTGGATACGGACAGGTTGAAAGTAAATATGGCAGCGGCCAGTTTTATAAAGATTTAGAAAAAGAATTTCCAAACGAAGAAAAAGTTGTTTTGAGTCGTATTAAAAATAAGGAACACATTTTAGGTTCGATCAAAGATTTCCTAGGGAAGGCACGCTAATGGCCAATTTAACCCCCGAACTCGAAAAGGCCCGCCAAAAAATTCTTAAAATTGCCGAAGGGTTTGGTCTCGATCTTTACGAAACGATTTTTGAGATCATTACCTACGATCAAATGAGTCAGTTTGCGGCTTACGGAGGCTTTCCGGTGCGCTATCCTCACTGGCGCTTTGGGATGGAATACGAGCGGCTTTCAAAAAGTTATGAATACGGACTTTCGAAAATCTACGAAATGGTGATCAACAATGATCCTTGTTATGCCTATTTAATGGAGGGCAATCGCACCGTTGACCAAAAGTTGGTGATGGCTCACGTCTATGGCCACTGTGATTTTTTTAAAAACAACAAGTGGTTTGAGCCGACAGATCGCAAAATGATGGACACCATGGCAAACCATGCCACGCGCATTCGCAGGTACATTGATCGCTATGGCCTAGAAGAGGTGGAAATTTTTATTGATCAGTGCTTAAGTTTAGAAAACCTGATTGATCGCTATAGTCCCTATAAGCCGTCTTTTAAATCAAATGTGGCCGAGCAAGACGAACAACAAAAATCTTCGCTGTTTACGAGCGGAAAAGAGTTTCTCGACGAGTACATCAATTCGGCTGCCAAATTTAGAGCCGATAGTGAAGCCAACGAAAAAATCGAAAACGTTGAAGAAAGAATCAAATTTCCCGAGCGCCCGGAGCGCGATGTTCTCCTGTTTTTGATGAACCATGCGCCACTTAAAAACTGGCAACAGGATGTGCTCTCTATCGTGCGAGCCGAGGCCTACTATTTTGTGCCTCAAGGAATGACCAAGATCATGAACGAAGGCTGGGCCTCCTACTGGCACTCTAAAATGATGACTGAAAAGATTCTGCTTGATAGTGAAGTGATTGATTATGCGGATGCTTGCGCCGGAACCTTGGCCATGTCGCCAACGAGCTTTAATCCCTACAAGGTCGGAATTGAGTTGTTCCGCAATATCGAAGAAAGATGGAACAAGGGGCAGTTTGGTAAAGAGTGGAATGAGTGCACGGATATCAACGAACGAAAAAACTGGGACCGCAAGCTCGGCCAAGGGCGCGAAAAGATATTCCAAGTCCGCCGCGACTACAATGACGTCACTTTTATTGATGAGTATTTAACCGAAGAGTTTTGCGTCCAGAATAAAATGTTTGTTTATCGGTTTAACCAGAGAACAGGGCAGTACGAGGTTGATACAAGACAGTTTCCGATGGTCAAGAAGCAGCTGTTGTTTCAGTTAACAAATTTTGGTCAGCCGATCATTCATGTCGAAAATGCGAATCACAAAAACCGTGGCGAACTGTTATTAAGACATTTGTTTGAAGGTGTAGAAATGCAGCAAAATTATATGGAAGAAACGCTTCGCAATTTGTTTAAAATTTGGAAGCGCCCCGTTCATATTTCGACAAGCTTCGACGAAAAACAAACAATCGTGTCTTTCGACGGAAAAGAGTTCAGTCAGAACTCTTAGACTAAGTACTTATTTTGTAACAACGGTGCAATCGATGGAAGAGCCTTCAATCGCGGCATCTCCAGATGTTAGGTAAACATCTGATTTTCCTGCATAGGTACCCGGCTTCATCACGATGTTTTCTTCCCACTCAACGGCCACGGCAAGTGTTCCAAGCTCTTCGTTTTCAAAGCCCCAAACGTAGGACATAAGCATGATATTTTCGTAGTCTCCAAACAGAAGTTCAATAGAGCTATTTGGAATACCTACAGCTTTATTGTTTTTATACAAAGTAAAGACATATGTGTCTCTTAAGCTGTCAGGTTGAACAGAAATCACAACCGACATCTCACCCGTAGAACAAGTGATGGATTGAAGTTGAGGTTGCACAGACTCAGCAAATACAGATGCCGACAAAAGAAACGAAAGAACAAAAACGATTAACTTCATAGAACACCCCTTCTAAAAGATTGAGAGGGCACTCTATTGATATTTTATAATAATAGCGATCAAAGAGCGTTTATAAGACGATAAATGTAAATGTCACACATGCTTTTTAAAAGGCCAGGCCACTACACCGAAAGATTTTCATACGCGAGAGCCTTCCCTATTGGTCAGAATGACAGAATTAAGCCTCTCGTCACATGGGAAAGGGCTACCGTCATCTGAGCGAAGCGAAAGATCTACTTCTTCGCGCGATCCAAACCATGGGCGCCGCTCTCTTTTTGCGAAGCCGCAGTGATCACCATGTACGAGAGTTTTCGTTGAAGCTCCTTTACGTTTACAGCACCCGCATAGGTGAGCCCCGAGCGAAGCCCGCCGCGAATATCGGCCAGGATCGCATCATGATTCTCACGGTAAGGAACCTTAAAAGCCACGCCCTCAGCGGTTTTCCACTCAGGCATTGCGCCAAATTGATCCTCAACGGCTTCAAGAGAGGCCATTCCGCGGTAAGACTTCACTTTGTCACCGCTTTCGAGAGTTTCAACGGCCCCAGGAGTTGGACCAGTGCCTGAGAGCATTCCACCAATCATGACAAAGTCCGCACCAAACGCCAAAGCCTTCACAACATCCCCGGGAGTGCGCAAGCCCCCATCAGCGATAATGGAGCGATCCACACGAGAGCACTCTTTTACACTCTGTAAAGTAGGCATTCCAAAGCCTGTTTTGATCCGGGTGGTACAAGCCGAGCCGCCACCAATGCCCACCTTGATAATATCTGCACCACATGCTGCGAGATAATCCGCGCCCGCGTAAGTGGCCACATTCCCAGCCACAAGACAGCGATCTTTAATCACTTCACGCAAATGCTTAATTTGTTTTCCGACATACTGAGCGTGCGCATGCGCCACATCGATCACAAAATAATCCGCGCCCGCATCGACAAGGGCAACGGCTCTTTGCAGTTCGTATTCGCTCACGCCGACAGAGACATAAGTAGGAAATTTGCATTTTTTAAATTCTTCGACATTTTTATCGATGGCCATAAAACGATGAAGCGCGCCCATTCCGCCATTTTTTCCCATAAAGTTCGCCATCTCACTTTCCGTGATGGTGTCCATATTGGCCGAGATCACAGGGAGTTGCAGAGTCATCTTGTTGGTTTTGTCTGTGACAACTGTTTCCACATCTCTGCGAGACATGTGATGGTTGTATCCAGGAACTAGTAAAATATCGTCAAAAGTAATGGCTTCCATGATTTCCCCCGTGTGAGTCAGAGACTCTTTCAAAAAATGAATCAGAATTCAATCAAGAAGCGCAATATGGCATTGCGCAAATGCCCCGAAAGCCTTATGAAATGGGCCATGCACGAGATTTTTAGTGGTCGAATTCGCGATATATCATCTGAGGGGCACGGCGTTGTCGATCACCCCGAAGGGCGTGTGTTTTTTGTGCGCGGCACATGGCCTGGTGACGAGGGCGAATTTATTGTTGAATCGCGTAGCAAAAAATATGGAATCGCCCGCATCGGAAAATTGGAAAAGCGTTCTCCAGCAAAGCTAGAATCTCTATGTCCCCATTTTGGTTGGGAAGCGGGTCAGTGTGGCGGCTGCCCCTGGATCACCGTTCAATATGAGGCCCAGCTCGAGCAAAAACAAAAACGTGTGGAATATTTAATTCAGAGGAATCGTCTCGCCAGTGAGGGCTTTAATGCGCTTCGTATTCAGCCCTCGCCAAAAATTTACGGATATCGGAATCGCGCCCAATTCAAAACAAATGGTCAAGTGCTCGGATACGTGTCGCCAGAGACAAAAGAGATCGCCGCAATCGAAGACTGTTTGATTTTAAGCGATAAAAATCGCGAAACTTTAAAAAAACTCAAGGCCCAATTACCGCGACCCGATTGGAAACCAAAGCCGCCGTATTTTTGGAATTTTATAGACGTAAATGATTCAACGCCTGCGGATTCTACCGCCATCAATCGGCGATTGCCCTTTCAGCAAGGGAATTCGGAGCAAAACGAATTTATGAAAAACTGGGTGCGCGAGATGCTGGGCGTACAAAATAAAACTCAGACGGTGATCGAACTCTTCGGTGGTTCGGGAAATTTTACGGAAGTCTTATGTGAACTTGGTTTTACTAAAATCAACAGCGCAGAACTCAGCCCACAAGCGGTCAGCACGCTCAACGCGAAAAAAATTCCCGGCGTTGCATGCTTCGAGGTCGACTTGTACAAACCGAACGAATGGAAAAAAATCCCAAAAGAAATTCAAGAAAGCGAAATTCTGTTTTTAGATCCTCCGCGAGAGGGATTTTCACTTCTCGATAAGTTTATAGAGCCGCTAAAAAAACTACATACAATTGTCTATATTTCCTGCGAACCCTACCAGTGGGCTGGAGATATTAAAAACTTGGTAGAGAGCGGCTGGAAACTTAAAGAGGCCCAACCCGTCGATCAATTTCCCCACACCCCGCATATTGAGCTGCTGTGTGTGTTGGAAAAGGGGTAGGGAGCAGTAACAGCATCAGAAGCAGTTTAGTTCAGTTTAAGTTTTTGTAAACGGGTCGAAACTGCACAAAAAATCCTGACCCTGTTTCCACTCCGTTACTTTGAGTGCGGCGAAGGATCTGAACCATTCGGAATACTTTTCAGGCTCAACCCTTACCCTAAAAGAATTTCTAATAAAACACGAGAGTGAACCACCCGGATTTTATGCTAGTTTTCGCAAGTGCAAAGAGAGTGATGTGGAGGGGTAAGTCAGTAAAGGAATACAATATTTAAATGGAGGATTCATGAAAATAATATTTTTTATGCTTGTGTGTGGTTTTTCGTGTTCTGTATTTGCAGAGAAAAATAGTGAGAGAAAAACGGCGAGTGGTATGGAATCGTATTGTGGATATATTATGAAAACTGAAACGATCTCGCCCTATTTAAATATTTCTAAAGAAAAAGCAGAGTTTTGCTTCAGTATGAGCGACAACAAGAGACTTTCGCAAAAAGGTATTGCTCCAGATATACAGAAAGGTTTTTGCCTTGCAGGGAATGCCGCGCTTGCGGGATCATCTTTTGTGTTAAACGCTCTGAACTAAGCAAGTCAAATATGTGTTCAATATTCTGGCAGCGAAATTGTAACTTTGGGCTTTAAGTAACGAAAAGAGACCTCGATACTTTTTGCGACCTTGTTGATTGCAGAAAGTATTGGAGTACCTAGATTCTCGCAGTTGTCTTAATTAAGACAGATCAGAATTTGCGAAGTTCGTCCATCCATGGATTGTTGAATCCTTCCCTTCGTGGGAAGGATTGGGATGAAAAGAAAATAATTTATTGATTAAAGATTTTAAAAAAAGAAAACTCAATTTTTCACTGCCCTAGCGATACCAGCGATGTGTCAATCCGGCGAGAAAAATTAAAATAAATTTGACTGTGTTTTGGTGCTCTACGCTTGGCTCGCCAATGCTTTTTTTAAAGCAGTCCGTACGGCTCATTGGGCATCAAAACTCATCATTTCTAGAGGGCTGTGTTAGCCCTTAAATGGCCTTCATAAAAACTTTTTTAAATATGTCCGGATTTTAAAATCATCAAAAATTTAAAAATAAAACTCATGTTATATTTATTTTTTTTGGAGGAACCATGAATTTTAATACTTTATCCAATGCAAATCTTGTGTCGTGTTTTGAAAATATTGTGCGCAGCGAGCGTAAAATCACAGCCCAGGTGTTAGAGTGCATTGCGGAGATTGATCGGCGACGCCTTTACATAGACAAAGGATTCACTAGCTTGTTTGATTATTTAGTCAAAGACGTCGGCAACAGCCCTGGGGCGGCCATGCGCAGGATCGATGCGGCGCGGTTGCTTCGGGAGTTGCCGGAGGTGGTCGAGAAATTTGAAAGTGGGTCTCTAACTTTATCTCAAGCGACGCAGGTTCAGCGAGCCGCTCGGGAATATAGAAAAATAAACAAAACAATCGTCAGCACTGAGGAGAAGCGAGAACTCTTTTTACAAATCGAAAACTCAAGCCAAAAGGAAACAGAGCAGATTATCGCCACGGCGTTAGATCTGCCAACTGCGCCCATACAAAAAGAAACGATTCATCGAGATCATTCTGTCACGCTCACTATCACATTAACGTCAGAACAAATGGAAATCCTCGAACAAGCACAAAATATGATTTCTCATGCAGTGGTTAGCAACAATTGGGCGGAGACGCTGACCTATTTGGCTAAAAAAGAAGTGGCTCGTCGATCGACATTGCGCACATCAAAACCTGCTACTGCCGTAGCGGTAGTGAAAGTCCAAGATGCGCAAGTTTGTAGACAAAAGAGGAGCACTATTCAGAACAACTTGAAACGCAGTGCTGTACCAGCAAAGGTGCGGAAAGCCCTACTTCACCCGAGCGCCGTCTGTGCCCATATCGATAAAAACGGTAAAACGTGCTCAAGCCAAAGGTTTTTACAGATCGATCATATCAAAAGCTGGAGTCGGGGAGGGCCGCACAAACTAGAAAATCTGCAGGTTTTGTGTGGTGTGCATAACCGACTAAAATACGAGCGAGAGCGCAAGGAGCCTTGGGCCCCCCCCATAGCGGGTAATAAGAAATGAGTTGCATCGAAATGAGCGTAAAACATAGCTACATAAGGCCTCGAGGAGGCTAACGCACTATGATTCAAGATTGTACCTATGGACAGTGTTTGGTCTCGGAGTTAACAATAAAATCATGAACAAAATAGAGAAAGAACTTCGTTTTTTAAAAGTTTATGCACTCCTAATGACCATTGCCTGCACACTCTTGTTTGGCTTTGTTTTTAAAACAATGAAGACCAAGAAATTTGAAGAAATTGATGTCGAACGAATTAACATCGTCGAAAAAGACGGAAAGCTGAGAATGGTTATCTCCAACCAGGTACGCCAGCATCCCGGAGTCATTGATGATGTCACTTACGAGGAGCGCCGCGGACAACGCCCTCCGGGACTCATGTTCTTTAATGAAAAGGGAGATGAGCTTGGTGGGTTGGCTTTCGATGGCAATACGGGAAAAGGCCAAGGTGGTTCACTGACCTTCGATAAGTTTCGCGGGGATCAAACGATTCAGTTCACTCATCAAGAAGAAAAAAACGGAGACTATTTCGCAGGTCTAAAAATGAATGACCAAAACATGCCATTGAATGATCTGATCAATAAGCAAAAAGAGATCTCCAAACTTCCCAAAGAAGCACAAGATGCGGCCTATCAGGCACTTCGCGATCAAGGGTTGCTGATGTCAGAGCGTCTCAGAATCGGAAGGGACTACGACAGGTCCTCAATCATTAAGTTAAAGGACGCAAAAGGAAGAGTGCGACTCGAAATGAAAGTCGAAGCGGGCGGCGAAGCGCATCTTCAGTTTTTAGATGAACAGGGCAAAACGACCTTTCGTTTCCCACCAGACAGCAAGGCTCGTTGATAGATCAGGATCGAAGAGGGACTGTGGTAGTGTCAGAAACAGCATCAGAAGCAGTTTCAGTTCAGTTTGAGTTTTGAAAATGCGGTGGACTCTCTCAACTAAAAACCGAACTGCAACGGTATCCGAAACAGATACCGCTGCTTTCAACTGACTTCTTACAGATCGTAATACATATGGAATTCATACGGTGTTGGTCGCATTTGATTCGGCAACACTTCTTTTTCCATTTTATAGGTGATCCAATTTTCGATAAAATCTTTGCTAAACACTTCGCCTTTGAGCAAGAAATCGTGCTTTAGAGTTAAGTTGTTAAGCGTTTGATCGAGAGTTCCTGGAATCGATGGAACTTTTGCGGCCTCTTGTGGAGGTAATCCATAAATATCTTTATCCAGTGGATCGCCGGGATGAATTCTGTTTTGAATTCCGTCGATGCCGGCCATTAACAATGCGGCAAAAGACAAATACGGATTTGATCCAGAATCTGGTGTTCTAAATTCAATGCGTTTTGCTTTTGGACTGTCGCCGGTGTTTGGAATTCGCACGGCTGCAGATCTGTTTTTAAAACTGTAAGCCAATTTAACCGGAGCTTCAAAACCAGGGACCAAACGCTTGTAAGAATTTGTGATTGGATTTGTGAATGCGCAAAGAGAAGGCGCATGTTTTAAAATTCCACCGACAAAGAAGAGTGCCGTCTCTGAAAGACCCGCATATTGGTTCCCTGCAAAAAGGTTTTTTCCACCTTTCCATAGCGACATGTGAACGTGCTGACCGGAGCCATTATCGCCAAACAACGGTTTTGGCATAAACGTCGCTGTTTTGTTGTGACGTCGAGCTACGTTTTTTACGACATATTTAAACCATTGGAGTTTGTCAGCAGAGCGGACAAGTTCGTCGTACTGATAATTGATTTCGCACTGAGCGCAGGCCACTTCGTAGTGATGGCGCTCGACAGTCATGCCAAGCTTTTCGAGCTCTAAACAAATTTCTGTACGCATATCGTGGAGCGTATCCGTTGGCATCGAGGCAAAATAGCCCTCTTTGTGGCGAGGTTTAAACGCAAGATTGTTTCCGCCTTCGTCGCGACCACTGTTCCAGGCGCCAGCATCGGAGTCGATCTGGTAAAAGCCACCGAATTGATTTTGGCTAAAACGTACATCATCAAAAATAAAAAACTCCGCTTCGGGACCAAAAAAGGCAGTGTCGGCAAGACCGGTGGAGTTAAGGTAGGCTAACGCTTTTTTTGCAATCTGTCGCGGATCGCGGTCATAAGGAGTCAGCGCTTCTGGCATGACCACATCACAAAGTAAGGAAACGGTGGGAATCTCAGAAAACGGATCCATTTTTGTTGTGCTCGGATCAGGCATCAACACCATGTCGGACTCGTTGATCGCGCGCCAACCGCGGCAGGAAGAACCATCAAAGCCCATGCCTTCTTCGAAAATATCGGCTTTGAGTTGATGAAGTGGAATTGTTAAATGCTGCCAAGTTCCCAGCATATCCGTAAATTTAAGGTCCACCATTTGGGCACCTTGTTTATAGGCGTAATCAATACTTTCTTGCGGCGACATTAGACAACTCCTTGGTTTATGGTTTTTAAAAATTTAAATAGCATCTTCATCCAATTCCCCAGTGCGAATACGAAGAGCAGAGGCAACTTCGTATACAAAGATCTTCCCGTCGCCCACTTTTCCGGTGTGAGCCGAGGTTTTAATGGCCTCAACAGCGGATTTTAAGAGGGCATCATTGACTACAATTTCGAGTTTTATTTTTGGGAGAAAGTCGACAACGTACTCAGCGCCACGATAAATTTCGGTGCGTCCTTTTTGACGTCCGAAGCCGCGCACTTCTGTAATAGAGATTCCTTCGACACCGACCTCTGACAACGCTTCCACAACATCATCGAGCTTAAACGGCTTAATAAAGGCTTCGATTTTCTTCATTATGGAAGTACAAGATAGTCATAACTGTGTGGCCTGTCAAAGAATCACGGGGCCCCATTAAAGATAGTTCAAAGGTCAGCAGATCCTTGTGTCAACACTATATGCGTTGAGTGCCCGATTTGCGGTTGTGTGCGTTTTTTGCTATACCCCCTGTTCTTTTGAGGAAATAAAACGATCGAGGGGAACGAAATAATGGGGTTTAATTTTTTTCTATACGGCGTTTATAGCGAGGGACAGCCCTGTCATGATCGATTTAAAAATTTTATCAAGAATTCGCAGCCGGCCACTGTTAAGGGCACTATTTATAAACTTCAGTGCGGCCTCTCTTTGATTCTTAATGAGGGCGAAAATACTGTTTCGGGCCAGGCCGTGGAGTTGGACATTACTGAATCACAGTGGCCACTTTTGGATGGTCTCAATGGCTGCGGCTTAGCGGCCACAATCGAAAAAAGCTTTATAATTAAAGAGACTTTAAATGTTTTTGGACTTGCTGAGGGGGAAGTAAAGCTCCCGAGCTATTGCTTAAATCCTCTTAAAAAAGAACAAACCTTAGGAGCTCTCGATGAGTTCGAAGCCTCTCGCCCTGTCCAGCAAACATCGGGCTCTCTTTTAGAGAAGCTAACGGATCGTCAACGAATTTACATTCACAAGCTGTCTCGAGCGAAGGGGCGTGAGATCATTCCTGTGGACATGGCGCTTTACAGGGAATTGATATCACTTGAACTCATCGTGGACAAGGGGCGTCGTTTAGCGCTGACAAACCTAGGACACGAAGTGAGTCATTTTCTTTGAAATCACCCCTGTTAGATATTATCCTCGTTGAGCCCGAAATCCCGCATAATACGGGGAACATTGGTCGCACTTGCGTTGCGATGAATTGCCATCTTCATCTCATCAAACCACTTGGATTTTCTTTAAGTGAAAAACAAGTGCGGCGGGCCGGACTGGATTATTGGAAGTCCTTACAAAGCACTGAATATGAAAACTTTGCAGAATGGGAGCGGCAACGCGGTCTGCGTCGGAGCTTTTTCTTTACTACAAAAGCCACGCGTTCTTTTTTGGATGTGAAATATCAGCCGGGTGACGCTCTTGTTTTTGGGCCCGAAACGCGCGGATTGAGCGCCGATATCCTCGAAAAAAATCAAGATCAGCTGGTGACAATACCAATGACCGGACCGGTGCGAAGCCTCAATCTTTCCAACGCGGTGGCTATCGCGATTTATGAAGCCTATCGTCAGATCTCACGACTATAGCTACCCTATCAATAACGGATCAGGTAGACTGAAGGCTTATGCTTAAACTAATTACAAAAATAATTGGAACTAAACATGATCGCGAGATGAAAATCATTCAGCCGATCATTAATCAAATCAATCAGCTGGAAAGCCGTTTTCAGAAGATGTCGGAGTCGGAGCTTAAGGCGATGACGCCCATTTTTAAAGAGCGCTTTGCCAAGGGCGAAACCCTCGACCAGCTTTTACCAGAAGCGTTTGCAGTTTGTCGCGAAGGAAGCCGACGAAGTCTGAATATGCGTCATTACGACGTGCAGCTCATCGGTGGACACGTTCTTCATCACGGCTCCATTGCCGAAATGAGAACGGGTGAAGGAAAAACCCTCGTCGCCACTCTTGCCGTGTACCTCAATGCCCTGAGCGGCAAAGGCGTACACGTTGTTACGGTGAACGATTATCTCGCCAAGCGGGATGCCGAGTGGATGGGCCGACTTTATGGCTATCTGGGTTTAAGCACAGGGATTATCGTTCACGATCTTAACGACACCCAAAGACAGGCCGCCTACGGTTCGGACATCACGTATGCTACGAATAACGAATTGGGTTTTGATTATCTTCGCGACAACATGAAGTTTCGTTTATCGGATTATGTGCAAAGAGATCTCAACTTTGCCATTGTCGATGAGTGCGATTCCATCTTGATTGATGAAGCACGAACACCGCTCATTATTTCGGGCCCTGCCGAAGACAACACGAGAATTTATCAAGAAGTGCAAAGCGTGGTAAAGCACCTCAAGCCCGAGTTGCATTTCACGATCGAAGAGAAAAACAGATCCGTGGCCGTGACCGAAGAAGGAAATTCTAAACTCGAAGAGCTTATGGGTATCGAAAATTTATACGATCCTCAGCACATCGATCGTCTTCATCATATTTATCAGGCTCTTAAGGCCATCCATTTATTTAAGCGCGATGTGGACTACATGATCAAAGATGGTGAGATCGTTATTGTTGACGAATTTACTGGACGACTCATGGAAGGTCGTCGCTGGAGCGATGGACTTCACCAGGCCGTTGAGGCCAAAGAGGGCGTGCAGATTAAAAACGAAAACCAAACTCTCGCCTCGATCACTTTCCAAAATTACTTCCGTATGTATAAAAAAATCTCCGGCATGACAGGAACCGCCGATACAGAAGCCGAAGAGTTTCGCAAGATTTATAAACTCAGTGTTTCGACCATTCCAACCAATCGTCCGATGGTCAGAAAAGACCTTGAAGATGTTGTGTATAAGAGCGAAAAGGGAAAATTTTCGGCGATTATCAAAGATGTTGTTGGACGCAAAGAAAAGGGTCAGCCCGTTCTCGTTGGAACGGTGAGCATCGAGAAGTCTGAACTCTTGAGCTCCGAGCTCAAAAAGAAAAACATTCAGCACACAGTTTTAAACGCAAAATATCACGAAAAAGAAGCAGAGATTATTGCTCAGGCCGGCAGAGAGGGTGGCGTAACCATCGCGACCAACATGGCAGGGCGAGGAACGGATATCATCCTCGGTGGGAACGCCGAATTTATGGCGCGTGCAGCACAAGAGGATATGGAAAGCGAAGCCTACAAGCAGAGTCTCGAAAAATTTAAGGCCCAATGTGAAAAAGAAAAGCAGGCCGTCTTAGCGGCGGGCGGACTCTACATTATCGGTACAGAGAGACACGAGTCTCGCCGAATTGATAATCAGTTGCGCGGAAGATCGGGGCGCCAGGGTGATCCCGGCGAATCGCGATTTTATCTTTCCCTCGAAGATGATCTGATGAGAAAATTTAACGGTGATCGGATTAAAAAGATCATGGACAGTCCGCTTTTTAATATTCCCGAAGACGAGCCGATGATGGCGCGAATGGTGACCCGCTCGATCGAGGGGGCGCAGCGCAAGGTCGAAGGCCACAACTTTGATATCCGTAAACACTTGCTTGAGTTTGATGATGTTATGAACCTTCAGAGAACCAAAGTGTATGCGATGAGAAGAGCCCTTCTTGAAGAGGACGGCACGGGTTCAAATGCCTTCGAAGAACGAATCAAAGATATGATGGGAGAGGTGACTTCGGATCTTCTTGACCTCTATGCTCACGAAAATGTTAAAAAACAAGAGTGGGATTTGCCAGCTTTAACCGTAGCTATGGAAAAACAATTTGGAATTGAATTTCCGCTTGATGCCGGCGTTTCGTCCGAAGAGTTGGTCGAAAAAGTAAAAACAGCGATACAACAAAAATACGAAGAGCAAAAAAGAATCATGGGAGATCTCTTTGAGGACATTCAGCGCAGCCTCTTATTGGGAGCCATGGATCACTATTGGAAAGAGCATCTGTATCGCGTCGATCGTATTCGCGAATCGGTTAACTTAAAAGCCTATGCCCAAAAAGATCCTTTGATGGAATATCGCAAAGAAACATTCCAAGCCTTCGAGGAAATGAATCAGCGAGTGCGCGCGGATGTTGTAGAAAAATTTATGAAGCTCAAGGTTGTCATGGAGCAAAACAGACCGGATGCTTCCGTTGATCTTGACGAGGGAAGAGAAGAAATTCTCGAGGCACTCAGGCCGAAACAACCGCAAAAAATGACACTGTCGACAGAGGGGTTCCCGAGTGATGTCGACGACAAAGCCAATCGACTTCAACGTCGCCAGGTCGAAAAGGCCAACAAGAAAAAGAAAAAACTTTTTTAGTCAGAGGAGGGGCCAAGGATGGTTCAGTGTCCAGATTGCAATAAAGAACAAGAAGCCAATTTTGGCATGGTCACCTGTAGTTCCTGCGGGGCCGTGTTTATGGTGGAGTTCGACGGTACCGTCAATCAACCCGAAAATGTCGAATACGAAGAAGGCGCTGCTCCTGTCGAGGAATCGCACACCGAAGAGCCGCTTTTTGCAGACATCAACGAAGAAGCTGTTGTGGCAGAATCCACCTACGACGAAAATTTTCTAGAGCCTCTGTCCGAAGAGGGTGAGGCCGAAGCCGAACCTTCGGAATCACCAGCGCGTGAGACGCGCCCCTCAAACGATCCGCTTGGGATTCAAAAATTTGATTCTTCCGGTGGTTCTAATCTCGCCGACGGTGAGTATTTATACGATATTTTAATTTCCGGAATTGATTCTGGCGAAATCAAAAAAGACTTACTACAAGCTCTTTCGGACAAACGCTTTGCCCTTAAGATGGAAGATTTACGTGCCAAGATCCGCGATGGCCAGCTTGCAATCCTCAGTTTAAACCCGGTGCGAGCGATGCTGATTGTTCTTAGAATCCAGGAGATGGATGTCCAGATTGAGTGGCGACAAAGGCATCACACGCAAAGTTCAGCGGACCGCGCACCCGAGGTGGAATCATGAAAATAGTCATTTTGGCATTTCTCTTTTTTTCTAAAGCAGAACCGCTGGCTATTCACAAACAACAAATGCAGACATTTGGTCAAAGTATGATGGAGTTTGAGGTGCGGCTCAATGAACTCAAAGAAAAAAAAGAACAGACTCCAGATGGCGAGCCTCTCGAAGAGATTCTGAGTGAGATCGCCGATATTCATAAAGAGCTTTTAAATATCAAAAAGAAACGAGAAGATGTGCGCCAACACATTCGTAAAGAACACCCCAAGGAAGAAACCTTTTCTGACCTCAGCTTTTACAAGCAGACCACTATTAAAAGCAAGAAGGATCAAAAACCTGATATTCAACTAGATCGTAAGCTTGATGAGCTTTTACGACTTGTGCAGTCTCAGTACGTGAGAACGTTGAGTGAAGACTTTAAAGTCTCCAAAGAGCTTCAAACAGAAGAAGATGTGCGAAAGAAATTGAAAGAACAGCGCGTGAAGGTCAGAAAAGCCGACAAAAAAAGATACATTCGCGAAGAAGTCGAATCCGCTGTAAAGGTTGATTAAGCCTTTAAATTTTTAATATACCCGGTGCTCATATCATAGACCCAGCCGTGAATGCGAACATGCGCGTTGTGTGTTTTAAGTTCTGTAAAAATAGGGCTTTCGCTCAGGTGTTTTACCTGTTCGATCACATTGAGTTCAACCAGTCGATTGAAGCGATTTGTTGTGTTTTCTATTTTCGAAAGTTCTGAATCATATTTTGCAGCCACAGCCTTAATATTTTTAAGCCACTGATCAATAATTCCAAAAGATTGCGTGCCCATCGCAGAAAGAACACCTCCGCAGCCGTAGTGTCCACAAACAATGACTTCCTTCACTTGCAAATAGCGAACAGCATAGGTCACGACGGACATTAAATTCAGGTCATCGGCATGAATTAGATTGGCAATATTTCTATGAACAAAAAGATCACCCACGGAAGTGCCAGTGATTTCGTTGGGGAGAATGCGTGAATCCGAACAGCCAATCCACAAATAATTTGGGTTTTGTGTTTTGGAATTGTTAGCAAAAAAATCAGGATCGCTTTGCAGTTTTTCAAGAACCCAAGCTTTGTTTTCTAAAAAAATTGTTTTTATATTCGGCATGCTTAGTCCTTAAAGAAGGGTGAGAGAGCCAGACTGGATTTGCGAATTTGAACTTTGATATTTTTTTGCGGGGCGGCCTCAACAAAATCTTCCACCATATTGATAATGTCAGTATCAATAAACACAGCGCGCGAACCATCGATCAGAAGTTCCGAATTTTTAGGGACCTGTGCCAAGAGTTTCTTTAAGATCGGTTTGTTGAGGAACGAAGTGTCTTTATTAAAGCGGAGCAAATAAAGGCCGTCGTCATCATGGACCAAAAGGACAGAGGCATGAAGATTGTTTTTAAAAACAAAAACCAAACCAACCACAAAACCGATGAGCACGCCAACCAGAAGGTCTGTTAAAAGGATAGCAAGAATAGTTACTAAAAAAGGAATCAGTTGGGAGAGGCCTTGCTTTAAGTAAGAGTGATAGATCTTAGGAGTGGTCAATTTGAACCCCACAAAAATCAAAACCATGGCTAAAACAGAAAGGGGAATCTTGTTGAGAAGGTCGGGGGCAGCGAGGGCAAACAGAAGCAGCCATGTCGCATGCAAAATTCCAGAGAGGCGGGTTTGTGCTCCAGCAGTGACATTCGCCGAGGAGCGAACAATGACCGCCGTGACGGGAAGTCCACCCAAGAGGCCACTTGCAAAATTACCAATTCCTTGAGCAAACAACTCTCTCGTGGGATCCACACTGCGCTTCAGTGGATCAATTTTTTCACTGGCATCAATGCTAAGAATTGTTTCGATAGATCCAATTAAACAAAGTGTGAGTGCCAGTCCAAAAAAATTCGATTGAAAGAGCCCTAGGACATCGAGCGGTGAGCGAAACACAAACAGCGAGGTGTCTGGCACCTGAACAAGATGTTCTTGTGTTAACTGCAGGCCCCAAAGGGGAAGAACAAACTCATTGGCGATAACCGCAAGTGCAACCGCAATCAGCGCAGACGGTAAAACTTTAAGAGGTGTTTTTCCAGCAAAACGATCCCAAAAAAGAAGAACAAAAAATGAAAAGAGAGAAATTAAAATAGCACCTGTGGTGGTGGATGAAAGCGCGTGGGTGAGGGCGCTAAAAGTATTGTCGCCATCATTTTGCAGAAACGATTCATCACCAAAGTAATCAGCATCAAAGCCGATGGCATGGGGAATCTGTTTAAGAATAATTAAAATTCCAATCGCAGCCAACATCCCTTTGATTACAGAAGAGGGAATCAGGCTTCCCACCAAACCAAAGCGAACCCCTGCGAGAATCAATTGCATCAATCCGGCAACGGCCGTGACTGCGCAAAAGGTTTCAAAAGAGCCAACGGTTTGAATTCCCGCCAACACAACAACGGTCAGGCCAGCGGCGGGGCCCGAAACCGAAACTTCAGACGGACTTAAAAAGCCCACAATCAGACCACCAATAATGCCTGCGATCAAACCACTTGCGGCGGGTGCTCCAGAGGCGAGAGCAATTCCCAAACAAAGCGGGAGTGCTACAAGAAAGACAACCAAGGAGGACTGAAGATCTTTTGGGGAAAAACGGATGGATTTAAATTGTTCTGTGTAAGCTTTCATTTTTTCTACCTATTCAATGGGTGTGTATTCAATTTTCTTTTTTGTGGGGGCTGGTGCTTTGTATTTGTGGGAGTCCACGTAAACAACGCGTCCGTCTTTAAACCAAACTTCCTTCTCGACAATCGATGGTCCATCGTCGCGAAGCTTATAGACCCAGCGTTGAGTGTCTTCTTTATAGTAAGATCGTGTGGGGTTGCCAAGTTGATGCAACACGGCTCCCTTGTCGTCGCCAATAGAAATCCGACGTAGGTCGACAGGTGATGATGTGGAACAAGCCTGTAAAGCTCCACAAAACAGAAGCCAGAAAAAAAATTTCATAAACCGAGTATCAACGAAGTTCCTGCCGAAATCCACTTGATTTCAAATTGGCATGGGGAGTATAAGAAAGCATCAAGGAGATGCTATGTCTGAGTACCGCATAGGTGACTACAATCGCGCCGGTTATCTCGCCTTTATGTTTTGCATGGTCTTTACGATGGTCTTTTTTATTTACATTGCCTTTATTCATCCGGGTGTTGATTTAAAAGAAATTCAAATTCCCGAAGCACAAAAGGAAGCTCCCGTTGCGCCAACTGCTGCCGAAACTTCAGCGCCGGCTCAATAAGCGAGCGCTGGTTTTTTTGTGGCTTTTTTTTGGAGCCACACCTTTTTCACATTCCTATGATCCAGCTGAAACTGAATCATTAAATAATGATTTACCCCGACAGATAGAAAATATTGGAATTACGGAGCAACTCGGCAAAAATCTACGTAGTTTAAGCACTCAATTTGTCGACGAAAATGGAAAATCAAATTTATTAGACAAATGGATTTCGCCGCAACGTCCCACAATCGTAAGTCTTGTCTATTTTAACTGCCCAAGCTTATGCAATTTGCACCTCAACGCCGTGCTCGATACCCTCAATCAACTATCGCTCGTGGCGGGCCAGGATTACGAGTTATTGGCAGTGAGTTTTGACCCCAAAGAAACCTCTGATTTGGCGGCAGCAAAAAAATACAACTATCAACAAAAGTATGACTTTCCCGAAAACGGAAAAGGCATTCACTTTCTGACGGGTGATGAAAACTCAGTGAAAATCCTTGCTGATGCGATAGGATTTAAATATAAATGGGACGATAAAGCAAAAGAGTGGGCGCATGCATCGGCGGCTGTGCTGTTAACCCCCGAAGGACAAATTTCACGCTATCTTCACGGCGTTTATTTTGATCCAAAAACGTTTCGACTCTCGATTGTCGAAGCGTCTCGAGGGCTCGTTGGCAACATTGTCGATTCTGTTATGCTGTTCTGTTATAGATATGACCCCAAAGGGAGCCAGTACGCTTTCTACGCATTCAATGTGATGAGAGTTGGGGCCGCCGCTATTGCCGTTGTTCTGTTTTTTTGGCTGTTTCTATTTTGGAAACCACGAATGAAAGAGGAGTAAGCAACATGTTTTGGTTCGTTCCTAAGGCTCACGCGAATACGTTCATGCCGCCCGCAGCTTCCGAGGTTGCTCAACAGGTCAACTATCTCTACGCCTTTATGTTGATCGCAAGTGTGATTTCATTTGTGATTCTTATCGGTGGGATGATTTATTTTCTCTATAAATACAAACGCAAAACCGA
The DNA here is from genome assembly GCA_964579625.1 of uncultured Pseudobdellovibrionaceae bacterium. Lineage (GTDB taxonomy): Bacteria > Bdellovibrionota > Bdellovibrionia > Bdellovibrionales > JAGQZY01 > JANPLN01. Next base: position 12,103 of record CAZOGU010000005.1, on the reverse strand, counting down.
AAATGACAAAACACCTTACATCTCTCACAACCACACGCTTGAATTTATCTGGAGCTTTATTCCCTTTGTGATTTTTATGGTGTGTTTTGCTTGGGGGGCTTACGTTTATCTCGAGATGCGCGATTTTAAAGAAAACGCGCTTGAGATCAATGTCTACGGAAAGAAATGGGCCTGGGAATTTGAATACAAAGATGGCCGCAGAGTGACGGCCTCTGTTGGCGACAACGGACAAGTTGTTCCGTCGACCATGGTTGTTCCCATTGACACACCTGTTAAGCTTTTAATGACATCAACAAAGATCAATCCGACCAATACAGGGGATCGATCTGATAAAGCCATCTTACACAGCTTTTATGTTCCTGCACTCAGAGTGAAACAGGACGTGATTCCCGGTCGCTTTTCGGCTTTGGGTTTTACAGCCAATCAACTTGGAACATATCAGGTTTTTTGCACAGAGTTTTGCGGCACGGGCCACTCAACAATGTTGGCTTTAATTAAGGTCGTTTCAAAAGAAGATTTTAACAAATGGGTTTTGGGTGATGACTCTTCTGGCGGCGGTAAAGAATTAAGTTTAGCCGACAAAGGCCGTCAAGCTTATGCAAAATGGGCATGCATTGGCTGTCACACGCTGGATGGCAAAGTGGGCACGGGGCCAACATGGAAAGGCCTTTACGGCTCAACACGAAATTTTAATGATGGCACTTCAATACTGGCTGACGAAAACTACATTCGCGAATCTATTTGGGACCCTAACAAAAAGATCGCGAAGGGTTATGATGCCGGAAAAATGCCAGCATTTAAGGGAATGGTTACTGAAGAAGAAGTGGCGGCGATCATCGAATTTATGAAAACTGTCAAATAGAGGAGACATTATGGCTGGAGCAGGAACAAGTTATTTGAATCATGGAAAAGGTCTGTGGTCGTGGTTGACGTCTCTTGATCATAAGAGAATCGGCCTTTTGTATTTTTATTCGGTGGTGTTTTTCTTTTTGATCGGTGGACTTGCGGCGATGTTGATTCGCCTCGAATTGTTTAATACAGGAGCGCTTTTTTCTCCTGACCTTTACAACCGATTTATGACGTATCACGGGGCGATGATGGTCTTTTTTGTGATCATCCCTGGGATTCCCGCGATTTTAGGGAACTTTTTTTTGCCGCTTCAGATTGGCGCGAAAGATGTGGCATTTCCTCGAGTAAATCTTATGAGCTGGTATTGCTTAATGGTGGGATTTCTTTTGGCGGCTTCGACGATGCTACTGGGCGGAGTTGATAATGGCTGGACGTTCTACACCCCTTACAGTATCAGCTACAAACCGGCGACCATTCTTATGGCCTTTGCTGTGTTTGTTGCAGGTTTCTCTTCGATATTAACAGGTGTTAACTTTGTCGCGACCGTGCATCGATTGCGCGCTCCGGGTATGACGATGGGCCGCATTCCCCTTTTTGTGTGGGCGATTTATTCAACAGCTATTCTACAAGTGCTAGCCACCCCTGTTCTGGGAATCACGGTTCTTCTTTTGGCGATGGAAAATATTTTTGGAATCGGGATTTTTGATCCAGAGCTTGGTGGGGATCCGGTTTTATTCCAACACTTTTTCTGGTTTTATTCGCATCCAGCGGTGTACATCATGGTTCTTCCTGCTTTGGGTGTGATCAGCGAAGTGATCACAACGCATGCGAAAAAAACCATTTTTGGTTACACGGCGATAGCCTACTCTTCTGTTGCCATCGCGGCGATCAGCTTTCTTGTTTGGGGACACCATATGTTCACAAGCGGTCAGTCAGAAATTGCCGGGATTACCTTCTCTGTGTTGACAATGCTTGTGGGTGTACCAACTGCGATTAAACTTTTTAACTGGCTCGCAACACTTTATGGTGGTTCGATTCAATTTATCAGCCCAATGCTCTATGCTCTTGGGTTTATGTTTATTTTTACGATTGGTGGAATCACGGGTATTTATTTGGCGACACTCGCAACAGATATCCATTTTCACGACACTTATTTTGTTGTGGCGCACTTTCACTATGTGATGGTGGGTGGAACGCTCATGGCAATTATGGCCGGGGCTTATCACTGGTTCCCTAAGATGACTGGTAAGATGTACAACGAAGCTCTTGCGCGTTTGTCCTTTGTTTTTATTTTTATTGGCTTCAATGTGACTTTCTTTCCGCAGTTCGTTCTTGGAAACATGGGAATGCCGCGACGTTATCATGATTACTTGCCGGCGTATGAATCCCTGAACCAAATTTCTTCGATTGGATCTTGGACGATTGGTTTTGGCTTTTTGATTGCGCTTTATTCAATTGTTCAGGCTGTGATCAATGGCCCAAAAGCTCCGATGAATCCATGGGGCTCGAAAACATTGGAGTGGACAACACAATCCCCTCCTCCGCACGAAAATTTTGATAAAACACCAACAGTCACGGCAGGTCCTTATGAGTACAGATAATCATCATCACGCCCACCATTTTGACAGCGCAGAGCACGAGTATGCGACAAGTAAAGAAGGCGTTTGGCTATTCCTGACTTCCGAAATTTTAATGTTCGGTGGGCTTTTTGTGGGCTACATCATCTATAGTAATATGTATCCGCAAGTTTTCCATGAAGGTGCAAAGCATTTGGATTGGCGTCTTGGAGCACTCAACACGATTGTGCTTTTGACAAGCTCTCTGACCATGGTTCTTGGAATCCATTATTGCCAACACAACGACCGAAAAAAAGCGGTTGCTAACTTAGCAGCTACAATTCTTTGTGGTGCGATTTTTATGGTCGTAAAGTATTTTGAGTACACGCACAAAATTCATGAAGGGTTGCTGCCTGGGAGCTGGTATCACGGAGAAATTCCAGAAGGCGTGAGCAACATCGGTCTTTATTATTCTTTTTACTTTATGATGACAGGTCTTCACGGGATTCACGTTTTAGCAGGGATGGGTTTAATTCTTTGGGTTCTCTTGCGAGCTCAAAAAGGTGAATTCAGCTCAAAGTACTACACTCCTGTCGAGGGTGTTGGTCTGTTTTGGCATTTGGTGGATTTAATTTGGATCTTTTTATTTCCTTTACTCTATTTGGTTGGCTAGGAGGCGCACATGGCACATCACGAAGAACATCATGGAATTCCGTTAAGCACACACCTCAAGGTGTTTGCCGCCTTGATTGGATTCACTGTCCTGACTGTGGTTACTGCCAAAGGCATGGATTTTGGTGCGTTTAACTGGGTTGTTGCTTTTAGTATCGCAACAGCAAAAGCCTTTTTAGTGATGGCTTACTTTATGCATCTTAAATATGACGAAAAAATTTATAAGATGATTATCGCTTCGAGCTTTTTCTTTGTGTTTTTACTTTTTATTTTTTGTGTGTTGGATTTGGCGACTCGAATCACTCAAACCAGCACGCTTTAGTTGATTGGTGTTTTCTAGCGGCCGTACATCTTTGTCCGGCTCTCCAAGGCCGTTTGAATTCGTCCCCTCTTGAGAAAGAATTGGCGTGTGAGAGCATTTTTTGATTTAACCAAATTTGGAATTGTGTGCTTCGTTCTGTTTACAGGTACGGCTTCCTATTTTCTGGGTCAAAACCCGTATGAACCGCTCAACCTAAGTCATCTCTTTCTTTTTATCGGCGCTCTCTATTCTTTAAGCTCAGGAAGCTTCGCTCTAAACCAACTTCAAGAGGTTGAGGTTGATAAAAAAATGCCAAGAACAAAAGATCGACCCATTCCTGCGGGAATTTTTTCGAAAAAAGCAGTGGGCCTTTTAACCGTCGTGTTTTTAGCTTTGGGGCTGGGTTTGGGTTTTCTCGTCTCCAAATGGTTTTTGATTTATGGTTTTGCTACGGTCGTTATGTACAATGGCCTTTATACCATGTACTGGAAAAAGAAATGGGCCTTTGGAGCGGTTCCCGGCGCCATTCCTGGTGCTATGCCAATTTTACTTGGTTATGGCGCTCACGAAATTGCGATTTCGCGCGAGAGTTTTTATTTATTTGTTCTTATGTTTCTTTGGCAAATGCCTCACTTCTGGGCCCTGGCGCTTCGCTATCGCGAGGACTATGCGGCGGCAGGAATTCCCGTGCTACCAGTGGTTATCGGCGAGCAGCGCACACTTTATCACATTGGTCTTTATGTATTTGCCTATGCTGCATGGGCGGTTTTTTCTCCTTGGTTTATTTCGGTGTGGATTGGCTATCTTCTCGTTATCTTGCCTTTTGTTGGCAAAGTGGTGTTGGAGTTTATGGCTTACTATAAAGAGCCCACAAGTAAACGTTGGCTGCCCTTTTTCTTATGGACAACTTTTAGCGTTTTGATTTTTGTAATCATTCCCGTTTTTGATAAATGGGGCGAAATGGTATTTACGAGACTTTAGATTTTGGTGCTCGGGATTTAGAGATCTCTTCAAAAGAGACACGCTCGTCCTTGGCTCTGCCGTTGTCGGCTGCGCCGATCGCGTCACGCTCAACGGAGGTCTCTTTTGAAGAGATCTCTAAATCCCGAGCACCAAAATCTAAAGATCTGCTGTGTGTGTGTGTTTAGTTTGGAAGCTTTAGAGGTTGGAGTTTGTTATGATTGAAAAGCATTATTCTAAGATTCTCGCGTTTTTGATTTTTTTGACGTTTGATTTGATGCTGCTTGGGGCTGCGGTGCGGGCGCTTGATGCGGGGTTGGCGTGTCCGGATTGGCCGCTTTGTTTTGGGAAGGTTTTGCCTAAGTATGATATGCAGGTTTATTTGGAAGTGATTCACCGCTTTGTTGCGGGCTTTGTTGCACTTGTTTTTTTTGTTGTGTATGTGGTTGCGTTTTTGAAGCCGCGCTTTCGCGCTATCCGTTGGATGCTTTCCGTTGGGCTTTTTTTGTTGCTTGCGCAAATTATTATGGGCGGACTGACTGTCTTAAAGATTCTTGAGCCTGGAATTGTAACGGCTCACTTAAGTTTGGCGACGGCGTTTTTGATTTCGCTTCTGATTGTTCAGTTTCAGGTCGATGGGCCCAAATACAAAGCACTTGCGCACGCAACTTTCGAAAAAATCTCATTGCTCGGTTTTATTTTGGTCTGCGCGCAAATTGTTTTGGGAGGATGGGTGGCGTCGAATTACGCGGGCATGGCTTGTGTGGATTTTCCGCTTTGTAACGGCCAGTGGTTTCCGGCCTGGACTGGGCCGATTGGTGCGCAGGTGATTCACCGAATGATGGCCTATACCCTCGCGCTCTTTTTTATTGGTTATTTTATCTACGGACTGCGACTGGCCGCTAAAAATAAAATCTCGCTTGCGCAAAAGAAAATCGTTTTTCAGTGCTTTTTACTTATTTTTTCACAAATCGCCGTGGGCGTGATGAACTTGCAAATGCAAATTCCTGCTTGGATGACAGTGATGCATTTGGGATTGGCACTTTACTTGTTGATCACAATTTTAAAGATCAACCTGTTGCAAATCCTGCGACCGCTACTGCCGACAGTTCCTGAGAGATAACTCGATCGGAGAATTAAGCTTCAAAATCGGGTTGTCGTTCGGGAGAAGCGCGCAAGAAATCAGTGAGTTTTAAACAGCGCTCATTGATTTCGACACTTCGCGGGTAGCGACTCACGTCCACCTTAAAGCGTAGTGAGCTAAAAATCTGTGGCACCAATAAACAATCGGCTAGGGTGATTTGATCGCCAAAGCAATATTTTCCAGAATGGAATTGAAGAAGATCTTCAAAGCTTTGCAGACCTCGATGTATCCAACTCTGAAGCCACTGATCTTTTTGTTCCGCGCCGAGCTTAAGGTCCTTTTCCAAAAATTGCACCACGCTGAGGTTTTGCAGAGGTTGAATTCCACTATTGATGATTTCACACATTTGTCTGACGAGGGCTCGATCCGCGGGGTTTTTGGGTAACAGTGGGGGATTTGGAAACTCGTCCTCAAGATACTCTAAGATCGCCATCGACTGGCCAATAATAGTATTGCCATCCACGAGCGTGGGAACCTGGCGAGAGGCATTGATGGCATGATAGCGCTCGGAGTGCTGCTGGCCCCCATCTTTAATCAGATGCACTGGAACGATGCTATAGGGAACACCCTTAAGATTAAGGGCAATCCTTACACGGTAGGCGCAGGAGCTACGAAAATAGGAATAGAGCAATAGATTTGAATTCATGAACACATCATATTCATTCAGGGATGGTCTGACAAAGCACCAAGGTGGGGCGGCGCAACAATAAAGATGACTTCTTCCCTGATTAAAACTAAAAAATATCACAGACGTTTTAAGTCGAGGTGTCCGTATGAAATTAGGAACTTTAAAAACCAAAAAGTGGGATGATGGTCAATTGGTTGTTGTGAGCCAAGATAACCAATCCTATGTATTAGTGCCACAAATTGCGCCCTCTCTTCGCGAGGCCCTCGAAAATTGGAAGAATGTAAAACCTCAACTCGAAAAGGTCTATCAAGTTCTCAACGCGGGTCAAATCAAGGACGCGCAAAAAGTGGACGAAGAAAAATTTCATTCTCCACTTCCTCGATCGTTTCAGTGGGCGGATGGTTCGGCGTTTCTTTATCATGTCAAGCTTGTGAGAATGGCGCGAAATGCGCCAATGCCAGAAACTCTTTTTCATGTGCCACTGATGTATCAAGGAGGAAGCGATAACTTTCTAGCTCCTCGTGAAGAGATTCCGCAAATCGATTTCGCGCATGGCACAGACTTCGAGGGCGAAGTGGGTGTAATTACAGACTACGTTCCTATGGGCTCGACTCCTGAGGAGTGCTTAAGGAAAATTCTTCTTTTCGTGATCATCAACGACGTTTCTTTGCGCGGTTTGATTCCAGAGGAGCTCACAACGGGCTTTGGATTTTTTCACGGCAAACCCTCTTCGGCCTTTGCACCTTTTGCCGTGACTGTTGATGAGCTGGGCGAGGCGTGGAAAGACGGGCGCGTTCATCTGCCACTCTCCGTGGAGTACAACGGTCAGTTTTTTGGTAAAGCCAATGCCGGCGCTATGCACTTTCATTTTGGTGATTTGATATCTCATGCCGCAAAAACACGACACCTTATGCCGGGTACGATTATTGGTAGTGGCACAGTCTCTAATGAAGATCACGAGATGGGTTCAAGTTGTTTGGCCGAGCAACGTATGGTTGAGAAACTGAATGAGGGCGCAATCAAAACGCCCTTTATGAAAGTGGGCGACACCATCAAGATCGAAATGAAAGACGATATGGGAAAAAATATTTTTGGCACTATTTTTCAAACAGTTACAAAGTACTCGAGATGAAGTTATTTCAAGTCGTCAGCAGTGGACTTAAACTAGACACACTTTTAAATAATACCATCAATTCAGTTCGCCATCTTTTGCGCTCACAAACAGAACAGGTTTTAAAAGACTCCCATGTTTATCTGCGCGAAAAAAAGATCGTACGCCATCAAGTGGTTGTAAAAAAGGGCACCGTTGTCTCTGTGCTTGTGCCAAATCATCTTATGGCAAAACCGCCCTTCGAAATTGGTGCGAGCCATATTGTTTATGAGGATGCAGAGATCATCGTGATTGATAAACCATCGGGCCTTCCAACACAGGCCACTCAAAAACCGGGCGAAGATCATCTTTACTCTGCGGTGATTGCTTACCTTACAGAGAAAAATCCAAGTAAGCTTGGCTATGTGGGCTTACACCATCGTTTGGATCGAGACACATCCGGATTGGTGTTGTTAACTAAAAAGTCTTCCGTCAACAAAGCCATCTCCGATCAGTTTAAAGAACGGTCTATTCATAAGAAGTATTTGGCTGTTGTACAGGGAGAAGAGCCCAAAAATAAAAGATGGAAGGTCGAAGCCCCCATCAACCGAATTTTTGGCATCAAAGAGTTTCGTTTTGGAATCGATCACAAAAAAGGCGATGAGGCTGTAACTCTTTTTGAATATAAAAAAAGCTTGGGCGGAAATCGCCATATGATCGAATGTGAGCCGATCACTGGGCGAACGCACCAGATTCGAATTCATTTGGCACACAGTCGTTTACCCATCGTTGGCGATCGTTTGTACGGAGTGAAGTCGGATCTAAGAATGCAACTCCATGCCTATCGTTTGCAATTTAAACATCCTCGTACTGGCGAAAAAATGAATGTTCAATCATCATTCCATCTAGATTTTTAACTTCTCAAATGGAAATTAAAAGATGCGGTAGTTTTTTTAGTGGCAAAAACACTTGGGATGTCATTTTGAGCGCAACGTCTACGCGCATACCATCGCCTTGAGTACTTCTCTCTCGTCATCTTGAGCGGAGCGAAAGATCTGAGTTGTGTTCGAAATAGTGAGGGAATTATTTTTTTGCCGTTGGTTTGCAGATTTCAGAGATTTTTATTTCGTGGAAGAGTTTTTGTTTGGAGTTGCAGTAGTTTCGTCCCTCGGAGTTGTTGCTACTTTTGGCGCCGTCCCAGGCGAAGTGGGCGATGTAGATTGTGTTGTTGGAAATTTTTGTTTCCTTATCTTGAAGATCAAAATCACAAACGGGGAGAGTTATTTTTTGAGTGATTTTGTTTTTGTTGTTTTTGCACTGAAGTATTGCTGAAATTTCAAAGGGCTTACTGACGGGCTCAGCCTCGAGTCGTTCCACTTTTTCAATTGTAACATGGGCAAAATTGCTTTTCAGGACTCTAGTCTGGGCAGTGCCGCCAAGAGAAATGAAGGTGATTGTTAGTAGGATTGCAAACATGTTTTACCTCACGACTTTGAATCAGTTTAGAGCCTAGCGTTGATAAATCAAGTTGGTTTGGGTGCTTCCGTGCTTTAATCTGTAATTATGACAACAGTTCTTATTTTTTTTAGTCTTATTTTCGGTTCTTTGGTGTGCGCGGCAGAGGTGGTTGTTGACCCAAGAGTGGAAGACCCGCGTATGCGTGAGGCCTTGCGAAAACAAGCGGAAGATGCAGAGGCCATGAAAGACAATGAAAAGCGAACGCAAACGACCCAAATGCCACAACAACAGCTTGGGCCGCGTCCGCAGAGAACTCTTTCTGAAAACGAAGTTTGTAACAATCAACTGACGGTGTTTGCACAGCGCCCCTCATTGGCCGCTCCGCCGCTTGAGACTTGCAAAATGTATTTGGACTCTCAATTTTCTGAAGCCATTCAAAAGTTCATTCCCTTGTGTGCAAAAAGTGCGGCCGCGTCCTTGCGCTGGAGTATTCCTACGCATGTTTCATTGGAACAAATGGGTGGTTTTGCCGATCGAAAAATCAACACGCCATCAGGAGTAGGAAGCTCCTGGAGCCGACACTCTGTAGGAAAAGCAATGGATATTTCTGCGCTGACCCTTCACAATGGAACAAGTTCTTATAAAATTGATTTAACAAGTCGAACACAAAATCAAAATTTTTATGACGCATTTAGAACATGTTGGGACAATTCTATGAAGAGTTCTTTAGGAAACGAATGCACTTGTTCCGTTGGCTCCCCTAAAACCTATGAGCCGTCAAATGAGCTCCATGACGATCATATGCATATCTCTCTCAGCTGCCCAACACAATCCGGCGTCGCTGTTTGTGCCAATTTTTAAATTACGGAGTGGGGTCGGAATCCTGATCTTCTTTAAGAATGCGCTCTAGTTCTTTCGTGGCTTGAGTTGTATAGCTGCGCATTTGATGTTCATCGTGGCGGAGTTCGAGCTGTTTTTGTAAAATCTTATCATCATGAATCCGGAAGTTTTTGATGGCGCGCTCGATGGCGACGTCAGACTTCCCACGCTTGATCATGACTTCTTTGGCTACTTCTAAACTTGTCATATAAGTTTCACGATGAATGGACTTAATTCCGAGCTCCATTAAATCAATGGCGTGTTGGCGATTGCGCACGCGAGCAATGATTTCGAGATTGGGAAAGTGCTGTTTGACCACTTTTGCCGCTTCGACCGATTGCGCAGGGTCATCAATAGCGAGAACAAAATATTTGGCTTTCTTGGCTCCCGCCGCCTCGAGAATGTCTTTTCGCGAAGCATCTCCGTAGTAGACCTTGTTGCCGAAACGTCTTGCGGTTTCGACCTGAGAGGCATCATGGTCCAAAATGGTGTGAACCACATCTTCCGCATTCAGAAATCGCGTCACAATTTGGCCAAAACGTCCAAAGCCCGCAACAATCACTTCCACATCTGTTGGAAAGTCGTCGTTGTAGGGACGCTCTGAAATTTCGGAAAAACGACGCAAATACTTTTGGTTCAGGCTGAATAAAAGTGGAGTGATCGTCATACTCAGTGTCACGGCGGCATTGAGCAAAGAGGCCGTCTCTGAGTCCATCAGTTTTTGACTGATCGCGGTGCTAAACAGAACAAACGCAAATTCTCCCCCCAAGGCCAAACTGAGAGCAGTGTTTCGCGCGGGCTCACGACCGCGCCCAAAGAGCCGGGCGAGGCCAAAAATGATCACACCCTTCAGGAGCATAAAAGCAATGGTTAACAGAGCGACGAGATGTGGTTTTTGCGCAAGAACAACCAGGTTGAGTGACATCCCAACCGCCATAAAAAAGAGACCCAACAGAAGGCCTTTAAACGGCGCTAAATTTGTTTCAAGCTCATGGCGGTACTCCGAATTCGCCAAGAGAACGCCAGCTAGAAACGCACCAGTTCCCATGGAAAGCCCGATGGATTCCATTAAAACGGCGGCTCCTATTACGATCAGTAACGACATAGCAGTAAACACCTCGGGAGTATCAGAGTCAGCAATCAGACGAAGCGCATGACGAATCACATAGTGACCAATAAAGATGACAGAGATGACGGTGGATGTGGCTCGCATCCAAAAGACCCAATCGAGCGCCGAGGTGGAATTGGCGGTATTGGTGAAAAATGAAAGAGAGGCCACAATGGGAACAACGGCCAAGTCTTGAAACATCAAAACAGCAAACGCATCTTGCCCATGGGTTGTATTGAGTTGATTGTTGTCATTGAGAATCTGAAAACTAAAAGCGGTCGAAGACAGCGCAAGCCCAAACCCTGCAGTGTAGGAGAGAGCGAGAGGAAAACCGAGGAGAGTGCCGAGCCAGGTAAAAAGAGCTCCAGTGAGAACAACCTGAAGCAACCCTAAGCCAAAAATAGAACGTCGAAGCGCCCAGAGTTTGTTGGGAGCGAGCTCAAGACCGATAACGAATAATAAAAAGACAATCCCAAGCTCTGAAAAATGGAGAATGTCCTCGGCGTCTGAAATAGGGCGCAGAGCATAGGGACCGATGATCACGCCCGAAAACAAATAGGCAAGAATGGCACCAAGGCCGAATTTGCGAAAGAGTGGCACAAAAACCACCGCGGCCATTGATAAAGTTAAAAGTTCGATAAGAAGCGCATGCATGGACTTTAGATTATAGGCTCAAAGGTCGATCGTCAAAATGGAGTTTATTTAATTCCGAAATAACCGGTGTTTAAATCGAGGTAGATTTGTTGGGTGACAGTTTCCTCAGTCAACGGGGTTTTAGGAAAATGAACAAATCCAATCGGTGCAGGCATAACAGGTAAGGTCTCCATTGGCTCTTCACTCGATTTTTTCAGTGCAAACCCCATCGGGGATTTTTCCACTGGAGATTCGGCGTCTTCTTTGGTGATCGTTTTTCGGAATCCCATTGGAGTTCTTAAAAGAGTTTCTCCATCCGCTTCATGAGAGCGGAAAGCAACAAAACCGATCGGAGCTCTTTCCGCGACCTCTCCGTCTGGTGTCGATTTACTGCGCACAACATCAAATCCCAAGGGAGCACGAATTTGTGCTGCCAGTTGAAGGGCATTTTGTTCAACGATTCGCTCATGGATGCGCAACTGAAGAGCGTTTTGTAGGGCGTTTTCCGGAAGATCGAAAGTCGTATCGATCTTCGCATACAAAAATTCAGTGCTTTGAACAAACACCTTTTCAATGCGAGATGGAAGCTTCTGCGTGTTCAAAATATAGATATTATCTATGAGTTCATCGAGCATTCTGTTTGCATCAGTTGCTAAAGAATAAAGAGATTGATGATAACCTTCGACGGTTCGACTTTCGCGAAGCTCAATATGACTTAGGTTAAAATCTATGAGAACTTCCATGTTACCAGGAAGAATCTTGATTTCTTCATGAGCCGTTCGTTTAAAAAGCTCTATGCACATCGGCGAAGCGTAGGCGCTCGCA
>CAZOGU010000004.1:0-76490 GCA_964579625.1 uncultured Pseudobdellovibrionaceae bacterium | reverse complement strand
AAGTCGTCGGCACCCGCAACTGGTTCAACGAAGACGCCAAATACTTCTTCGACTCCCTCTAAAAGATCCGCCGCCTCCAATCATCTAGAATTGAACTTGTTTTGTTTATTTCGAAACGATACTCATGGGGCAAATTTATAGGGGGTTTTCATGTTCACTTTTAGTAAGCTTATTTTAATGAGTGTCATTGCGCTTTTCTGTTCGGGGTCATTGGCCTCTGACTCCCTCGAATGTGAGTTTTCGAAGCAACTCTCCTCTGATTATGAAGATATCAATGATTTTACTTTTCAGGACTATCCATGGTTGTTGTTGAAGAGCGTTCCTGGTGGTTGGCAGGTCACCGTCGGTGGTATTACTTATGGTGACGAGTTTTCAGGATCTGGACCAGACCAAATAGAAAAGCAAATCGTAAGCTCTCGGGAAGTTCTATTTAAAAGTACGAATGCAGATGAGAAGTGGATCATTCGCATTGTGGACAAGATGGCCCTCTTTTCTGCCGACGTCGGGAATGGCTCAACGGGTCTCACGGATATTGCCGAATTTATTTGCAAATAAGATCTATCGATTGATTCAATTGGATCGGCGCCAGGTATAACACATTGAACTTTTCTGGTTTGCTTGATTTATTCAATCAAACTTTTGGGGGTATTAAAATGATGACTTTATTAACTTCGGGTCTTTTGCTTTGCACTGGGATGACAAATACGTATGACGTTTATCTATCCATCGATACACAAAATAAATCTGTGACTGGAACATTGATGGACTCAGAGGGGGTTTATGGCTCCGTTGAGATTGCTTTTGATAATCTTAAGCAAACAAATAACTGCTTCGCTTCAGATGACATCAAAGTTTGCCTTTCGCCCCAAAATGATACCGCCACTTTGGAGTTAAGTGTTAGAGATGTGATGGGATCGGTCTCATATCTTGAACAAGGTGAACTTGACTGCAAGTAATTTTGTAAATGAAAAATCTTGGATCTGGCAATTACATCTACGCACTTATATCTGGATTAATCTGGGTTTATGTATTTGTTCGTTTAATTAAAAAGCGTCGTCATTCAAAGAACAAATGGCCTTTGGAGACGGAAAGAATAATAGAAGATCCCCAGCAACTCCTCAAAGCAGAGCAAGATGTGAAAAATTTGGATTTGCGGCAAGAACTTTCTAAAAATTATGAATTTTTAGATTCTTATTCAACAACACAAGGTTATTCAGAAAATTATATGAATCAATTGGTGCAGCTTCTTGAGCAGCATCAGATCAGCTCAAACTTTATTTTTAGCGAGAGTGTTCCGCCAGGATCCATCACGTTTCTTGAACGCGCTGGCACTTTTGAACTCTATGTACAAAAAGATAAAATCGAAGAGTCCATGGCTCTCGTAGAGAAATTTAGATTTACAAACAACAACTAGGGTTGGGTATCCAAGAGGTGTGAGGATTAGATCACTTAAAAATCAGCACACTGATATCCATCCCAAAAACTATAGCATCCCTTCTTGGTTTTGATCTTATCCCAAGTCCAACTCGTGACCATCTTCATTGATTCCTCGTCTTTTTCCGGCTGACCTTTAGTCAAAGTCTCACCATCAAGGCAGATATACTCTTCGCCTTGAGTGAGATTGTTCCATGCATTCTTAAACTCCCGGCAATAGACCTCTTGTTTTGCACGCCTTCCGCTATATATATTTTGAAATGGTGTACTGTTAACCAAGATTTCAAAATCACACATCGTTACAATGACATCATATCGACCCATTCCATCAGCGGCTCGCCAGGAGCGATATCTTACTTCCACAATATTGATGGGGAAACATCTCCACATGAGTGGGCGTGTGCCAGATCTGTTTCGATAGGTCTCGGATAAAATTCCATAGTCCGGATCGACTATTTCTATTTTTTTGCCAGAATAGATTGGTTTGGTTCCACCTGTTTTGCAGCTGCAAATGGTTAAAAGTAGTCCAATGATGAGGAGTGTATACTTCATTTCTTTAATCGTCCGTAGATTTTATCAAGCTTTTTCATTTGCTGTGGGTTCGGGTCTTTGCCACTGACCATATCTGGCAAATAGGATTTGTATTCGGCTATGGCTTCTCGCCAGGTGGCCTGTCGTTTTAGTCGATGACTTGCAAGGTCTCGCTTTCTAAAGAGCCAGCGAACAGCAGCTCCGATACTAAGATTTGGATCAGATGTATCCTCAGTTGAGATTTTGACGAGGTGATTCAATAGCTCACCGTTGGGGTCGCCTAATGCTTTGATGGCCTGATCTGTTAATTGAATAAGGCCATGCGCCTTGCCAGCGATTCCTGCATTCGGCGTAGGCGGCTGTAATCTAAATGTCGATTCTGTCGCGATCAGAGCCTTAACAAGATTGGGGTCCAAGGGCTCATCAGGTTTAAAAATATCGTTCCAATATTTTGTCCAGCCGCGAATAAAATGGTCAAAACTATCAGCGTCCGAATAATCTGATAATTTTCCTGAGGCGGGTGGTCCAGATAGGTTTTCAAAATACGTATCTGCGATCATCTGCATCTCATCGGTAGTCAAATAATCTTTGATCTTTTTGTTTTTCCCACGATTAGGATTGATCGCACAGTGCCCATCACGAGTTGTGTAATATCCTGGGCGATTATCTGTGGGGGGAATCCAAAGCGGGTGATCTGTTACCCAATGTTCTCCGATAGGACATAGTCTCCACAAGTGAGATTTTTTAAGTTCATCGCCATCTTTTGTCTTAGGCACTTTTTCGTTTTCTTTTTTAATCTCTTTCATAGCTTTCTTGAAAAGCTTTTTAAGTAGCGCCTTTGCCCATTGGTCAATTTTAGATTTACTCATTTGAAGGATTTTTCTAGGCGAGCCATGTTTTTTACAACTGCATCAAATGCAATCTTAAATTCTGGTGCATTTGCCACTGTTGACACCGAGTTGCCCCACCCATGCTCAAGACGATAGGTATTAATCTTTTTAATCTCCGCCGAGATTTTATTTGGCAGCTCGGTTTCCCTGAATTCAAAGCATCGCATGAGTGCGGTCCCTAAAGTTTCAGCATCGGCCTTTGGTAAAAACACCGATAGATCGTGAACATCTTTTGAGCGGGAGTTTGCATCACCGTGACTGATTAAGGCATGAAGTTTTTCGGCGATGATGGTTTCAACTGGATAGACCGACCAACTGATGGCTTCATTCTGAGGAAAGAGCGAGGGTGTTTCTATTTTATGTGGTCCGGGAGTAATTGGGTCGCCAATTCCTAAGTCAAAATGAACGATCTGTGCGCGCTTGATGTCGGGCAGAATATCACCGATTCCCGCTCGATAAACTTGGCGAACACCGCCATACTGACCTTGAGCAGCTAGGTTTAGTTGGCTTTCAAAACGGAACCAAACACAATCGTCAGGATCGGATTCGGCTTTTTGTTTTGTAAGCTCTAAGGTAGAATCAAGATTTGCTTTTACGAGAAGAGCGTCAAGATCAATTGTGTATCGGGGAGAGCCATACACTCTGAGGCCAACAAAACCGCCCTTAAAAACCAAATGTTGACTGAGTCTATTGTCGGCGACTAAGCGGGCTACTAATCTTTCAATCAGAAAAATAGTTTCCAAATTTCGATAAGGAACATTGAGCTTTTGAGAGAGATTGCTTAATTTTTTACGAATGGAATCGCCGTTTGATTTCATCGTCATGTCGTGATCACCTCAAAATATTTTGTCAGTACCGCATCGAGTCCAAGTTCGTTAGCCATCTTACCAAGTTTACCTTCTGTTGTTTGTTGCGTAGCGAGTGCGGCACGTGCTGCTTGAACCGCCGTTCGTTCTCCAATTTTTTTGGCCATCTTGAGGCCCTCAAGCACTGCTCGTTCAACAGTCACAATGCGAAAACCATTTTCGCTGATAATTCCACGATCCAATTTTATTTTCGAGCGAATCAGTCGGTAAAGCCGATTGTGGGTGATTTGAGTCGGAGGAACCAATACCCAAACTTGTCCAGGAACTTGTTCGATCAAGTTGTAGTGGAAGAGTGCTGTAAGTCCACCAATCACAGATTTAGGACCAAATTTCGTGCAGGCAACTTGGTAATCGATGTCTCTCCCAAGATTGCCATCAGCGTGCAAGTACATTCCTCGGCCCACACGAATGATTTTTTCTTCTTCCACCAATCGGGAAAGTCTCTGGTGGCTAAGGCCCATCGTCTCAGCCTGTGATCGAGTAAAGACTCCTAGTTTTTTGAGCTTTGATTCTTGTTGTTTATTCATAAGCTTAGTATGTGGCCAAATATAACATTTTTCAATATAAATGTTATATTTGGCCACAACCGTAGAAAACTTTTCGGTTTCAGCGCAATGCTTAAGGAAAAGGAACTAAGCGGCATACCCTTTAGAATTTAAACTTCTTCTTAAATAAATCTTTGGCTTTGTCTTTCAGCTTGTCTTCGCCTTTGCCTTTGGCCTTTTTCTTTTCTTCGTCGATTTTACCCTTGAGGGAATTTAATGCATCCTCTTGGTTTTTGAGGGAGACGCCGTATTTCTTTTCAAAATCGCCCACTTTGCTCATGAGCTTTTCTTTTTCGCCTTCGACGCGTTTATTGACCTCATTACGAAGTTTGTCTTTCAGCTGAGCCACTTGCTTGTTCACTTCCTGCATCAGGGCCTCTTGCAGTTTAGTGCCGATGTTGGAATTAAGATCCAGATCCAAATTGTTCCAAGCCCCTTTGGCTGATCCGTTGAGGGACAACGCACCCAAAGAATTCGAAATGTTTGTCAGAATCTCTTTCACCTTCACAGATTTGGCTTCGACTAAATAAGCGATCTTATCAAAAGTGGCATCAAAGTTGAGAGAAACGCCCTCATCCAAAAGTTCCACTTTAAGAACGGAAGACCCCGTTGCCTCTTGAAAACCATAAGTGACGTCGCTGGATTCAGACAGCTTGATGTCCTTGAGAGGGAAGGCGCCCACTTTGATTGTGCCATATTCTTTGGCATTTTCTGTGCGGTGATCAACCACGGCATGGATAACGACGTCATACATTTGGCTTTTTGGAAATTCTCCAGAAAGTTTGGCTTCCATGGGCTGTGTGATGCTTTTTGGATCATCAGTGATATTGAGAATTTCTCCACCAATCGTTCCAGAAAATCCATCGGGGGTGGCTTTTGAATTGATGCTCGCTTTTTGGATCCAAAGTTTTGGGTAGCCTTTTGTAATGCGGAACTTATAGTCTTTACCGACCTGTCGCTCACGCGGGGTGATTGTCGGTTTTTGACGGTCCTTTTTGGGTGGCGGCATATACTCCCGCGCAAGGCGCATGTACTTTTCGGCGCGATAAATTTCTTTGGCAAACTGTCTGCCAAAAACACGCATGGCCATGTCTTTTGGATCCAGTGAAGGTAACCCAAGTTTCCCTTCAAGATCTTTTAGATCTTCGTCGACGTATTTTTTAATATCGGCATAAAGATTTTGATAAACTTTGAGGTCGCCAGAAAGATTCTCTTTGGTGTCTTTGATTGTTTTGTATTTGCTATCAATTTCTTTATAAAGACTTTCTGCTTCCTTCAGCGCGCCCATAATGGCCTTTGGATCTTTGCCGTCTACTTTGAGTGCTTTAATGCGCTTTTCGAGTGTTTTTATTTCTTCTTTTTGTGGGAGCTTTTCGATGCGCTCTTTCCACAGTTTTTCTTTTTCTTTCAGTTCGGTTTCCATTTTGGCAATGAACTGCGAAGTTTTAAGGTTGCCTTCCATCTCCTTGAGTTTCTCTTTGTAGTCATCGCCTTGAGCAATGGCGGCTAAATCACCAAAGATGCTGCCTTCGAGAACCTTGTTGGTTACATCGAGGGCGCTCGACTTCATGCTTTCTACACTGCTTTCAGAGCTTTTCTTCACCGGAAGAACACGACCTGGACTTTTACGAGCTGTGTTGATCATGATGTCGCCGACCGAGGCGAGAGGAATCACCACTTTGCCGCGCAAGAGAGCATCCCAGTTGGCTTTAAACTGAATCGTGCCAATTTGCAGAACGTTTTGCACGGGAACTTCTTTGTTTGTGACCTGAATATTGCGGATATCAAGAGAGGCATTGAAGAAACTCGTGGAGATACTTGCGATATTGACTTCAGCACCATTGGCGTAAGTGCCACCCATCTCTATGGCATACTTGAGATGACTATCAAAAAAGAATTTAAAGTAGGCAAAAAAGAGAAGAAACACAAGCGTGATGGGAATGATCGCTTCGAAGCGAATGGGTCCTTTTTTCTTTTTCACTTGAGGAGCTTTCTTTTTAGTATCGGTACTCATTCTACACCCCCGTACAAGTTGTCGTAACTGACATACCATTTATAAAATGCTGTGGCTTTGAAAGCCTTCCAAAATTTAGTTTCTTTCACCCGCGCAACGACAGTCACTCGGTACTTGCTGACCGCGATTTTTGAGCCAATAAAAACAAAAGGAATCAGCAAAATGGCCACGACACCAGAACCCATGACGATGCTGTTGTAAAACCGAGTCCATGGGACAATGGGCATATTGTAGAGTTGAGTGTAGAGAGGTTCTAAAGCCTCTAATTCGAGCACCATGGCGCCGACGGAATGGAACACGGGATCGAGGAAAAAGGCGACAAACTTAAAAAAGAAGGCAGAAATAAAAGCCGCCCCAATTTGAATACGAAACAAAAAGAGCAGTAAAAAAACCAAAACGCTTTGAAGCGAGAAGGCTGGCGTCATTCCCAGGACAAAGCCCAAGGAGATACCCCATGCGATGGGCGTCGTTTCATTTTCGGAATGAAGCAGTTTGATCAGATCAAAAAGCTGTTTGAGTAAAACAGTCATAGAACCTCTCTGTTATTTTTATTTTTCGAATATACCAGTGAAATTTCCGTGAGATCAATCTTCGAATTCGCCAGGCGGGTGTAATACATAGCGACAGGGTGCTTAAAACCAACTTGAGATCAAAGGAGATCGTCAGATATAACTAAAGAAATGTACCTATTGGCTTTTGCCGCCTCATCCAGTTTTGTGCTCTCCGTTCTTCTAACGATTTATTATCGTCGATTGGCGCTGCGCTTTAAGATTCTAGACATTCCCAACGAACGCAGTTCTCATAAACAACCGATTCCGCGAGGGGCTGGAATTACTTTTTTTGTAAGCTTCAACTTGATCCTCGCGCTCCTCATTCAACAAGACATCCTGACCATGAAGTACACGTTCCCTGTTTTTCTGGGGGGCCCGGTGATTATGCTTTTGGGTTATTGGGATGATATAAGCTCTATTCCGGCTACGGTCCGTCTGACGGTGCATTTACTCGTTTCCCTTTTTATTTTTATTTTGATCTCATCGGGTTTTTCGAAGGTGGTTGAGATTTCGTTTTTACCGGCATGGCCTTGGCTGACGACGGGGTTTTGTATTCTGTTTATCGCCTGGTTTATCAACCTTTATAATTTTATGGATGGTTGTGATGGCCTTGCCACCAGTGTGGGAATGGTGGGTTCGGGTTTGATTTCTCTTCTTTCTTACCTTTCAGGACATGAAGATTTAGCCATTATCTATCTGATTCTGGCGTATTCTCTCGCAGGATTTTTGGTATTTAATTGGCATCCGGCCAAAGTTTTTATGGGCGATGCGGGTGCCTACTTTTTGGGATATGTTTTTGGCGCTTTGGCATTGGTTTCGAAGATGTATTACGACAGTTCATTGTACATTCACCTAATTGTGTTTGGACTTTTTGTAGTCGATGCAACCTGGACTCTTGCGCGACGAGCTTGGCGAGGCGAGCGTGTTTTTAGTGCTCATAGGCAGCATGCCTTTCAAAAATTGATCAAACAAGGCTGGGGACATGCACGAGTGACCTCCTTGTATGTACTGATCACTGTATTATGGCTGTTTCCGATGGCGGCCCTTTGTATGAACTATTCGACTCTTAGTTTTCTTTTTCTCGTTGTGGCCTATCTGCCCATATTTGGATTTGTTCTCTACTTAAAAGCAGGGGTGGAATGATGACCTTAGGATATTCAATCGATAAAACAGTCATTGAGGTTTTAAAAGCCAAAAAATTTACGACCTCTGCAGAGGTCGTTCCCCCGCGCAATGGGGAAGATCAGGCGCAAACATTTACAAAATTAAAAAATATTATCGATTCGGGCGTGGACTTTTTATCGGTGACAAAAGGAGCTGGAGGCAGCTTGCGCGGCGGAAGTCTTCCCATTGCACAAGTGATCAAAGAAAAGTTAAACCGTCCGTGCATTGCCCATTTTACTTGCCGAGATCTGGTCCCCGAAGAAGTCGAAAACCAACTGATGGATCATCACTACTTTGGAATCCGTAATATCTTAGCGCTGCGTGGAGATCCGCCCATGGGCGAAACAGAATGGAAACCGCGCCCCGGTGGCTACTCGTATGCATATGAGCTTGTATCCCACATCGGTCGTATGAATCGCGGAGAGTTTATTAAGCGCAAAGGCTTTGACGTTGATGCGCGAGAAAAAACCCAGTTTTGCATCGGTGTTGCCGCTTACCCTGAGCATCCAGACCCGACGGAGCGTAAAGAGTATATCAAAGCCAAATTCGAGGCGGGGGCAGAGTACGCCATCACGCAAATGCTCTTTGACCCCGAAAAGTACGAGGTCTTTTTAAACGATGTTAGAAAAATGGGGTTCAGCCAACCTGTGCTGCCAGGATTGCGGATCTTGAAATCAAAAAAGCAAGCCAAAGTCATGGAACAAAGATTTCAATGTTCCGTCCCAGACTGGTATTACAAAGCACTTCCCGAAGAGGGAGAACAGGCGACGACGGACAATCTTCTCCAGCCATTCTTTCGACTGGTAGAGTCCTTAAAAAAGACCGGCGCCCACGGCGTCCACCTCTTTGTCCTTGCCGACACTTCAATAAATTGTGAAGCTATAAAGAGACTTAGTGCAAGTCAGCTGTAAGAGATGAAAGCCGACAGGTTGCTTCGTTTTCTGAGATTTATTTTTACGGGATTTTAAAAACCTTCTTTTTCGGACACGGCAGTCCGGGGCAGTGCGAGCGAAGCTCGCAAACGAGTTGCACTCTCTGCCCCTCCGTACCTCTGCTGTTGTCGCCGGTGGCGATCGCGTCACGCTCAACGGAGGTCCGAAAAAGAAGGTTTTTAAAATCCCGTAAAAATAAATCTCAGAAAGCCTGTGTTTTGTTGGCAAAGTTTAGCTTGGGAGATTTATGATACCAGTAATATTATCAGGTGGGTCGGGGAGTCGGTTGTGGCCGATTTCGAGATCGTCTTATCCGAAACAGTTTTGTGATATTGTTGATGAGCCTCTTTTGCAGAAGACTTTAAAGCGGGTGTCTGCCCTTGGCCGACCAGAAGTGATCACCGTAGAGGGGTTGCGCGTTCTTACCGACAAGTGTATCAGCGATTTAGGGATGCAGTCTTCGCAAGTCATCTATGAGCCTTTTGCTAAAAATACGGCTCCCGCCTTGGCGTTGATCTGTTGGAAAATGCATTTATTAAAGAAAGAAGATGAGATTGTTGGAATTTTTCCCGCAGATCATATGATTTCCGATGAAAAAGAATTTAAAAAAGCGGTTCTTTTTGCTGCTGAGTGTGCGCAGAAAAACCAAATCGTGACGATTGGGATTGAACCCGATTATCCCGCTACCGGATTTGGCTATATTGAGTGCGATACCGCTGATTTTGCAAATCATGAAAATCTTCACGCAAAGCAAGTGCGCGGCTTTCGCGAAAAACCGGATCTCGCAACGGCTGAAAAGTTTTTGAGTGAGAAGAGATATTATTGGAATGCCGGGATGTTTGTTTTTAAAGTTTCGACGATGATTGCGGCGTTTAAAACCTTTCTTCCCGAGGTTTGGAAAACGGTATCTCTTTTAAAAGCAGACTTTTCCAACCTCAAAGACGTTTACGAAAAAATGCCGTCGATCAGTATCGATTACGGTATTATGGAGAAAGCGCCCAACCAAATTTGCATTCCTTGTCAGATGGGCTGGAATGATTTGGGGTCTTGGGATGATTTTGCAAAACTCTTTAAAAACAAAGTTTCACAAGGAGTTAGCCACTCGGAAGTTCTCGAGGTGAAAGCACAGAATAATTTTGTTTTCTCATTAAAACAAAAACTGGTGGGTCTTGTGGGAGTCGAAGATTTGATTGTGGTCGATACTCCCGATGCTCTTTTGATTTCAAAAAAAGGGTCGTCGCAAGATATCAAAACTCTGGTTGATGATCTCAATAAAAAGAAGAATAAAAAAACCTCGGAACACTCGTTTGATTTTCGGCCTTGGGGTCAGTACGAAATTATATCAGACACGTCTGAGTTTAAAATCAAGGTCATTAAAGTAAATCCTGGAGCCCAGCTTTCTTATCAATCTCATGTGCACCGAAGTGAACATTGGGTGGTGATTGAAGGGGAAGGGGACGTCGTTATCAATGAACAAGCCGTGAATGTTTTTCCTGGGAGTTCCATTGTGATCCCAGCGAACTCCAAACATCGTATTAAAAATACGGGTGACAAAACCCTTCGTTTTGTCGAGGTTCAAACCGGTGAGTATTTTGGCGAAGACGACATAAAACGTTATCAGGACGATTATAAGCGAGTTTAAGCCTCTGAAATGAGCGAAAAATTGCAGACAATGGCTATAGACCTCGATATAAGCAACCATGCTAAAAAACATCCTTAAGCTCGGCCAATTCATTCGTCCCTTTCGTTGGGAAGTTGTGTTTGTTTTTGTCTCCGGTTTTGTGCTGGGGATTGTGGCGGCTTTTCCGACTGTGCTTATTGGCTTATTGACCAATGCTCTTGAACAAAGAGATATCACCAAAAAGATTCCAAAACCTCTGTTGTCATGGCTCGAAAATCAATTTGGTGCGGATGCGATTCAATCTTTTTTGCTCGATCATGAATTGCAGCTCAAAGTGGCGGCAATTGGCTTTCCGATTGTTTTTCTTATTTTGGGCCTTGTTCGATTTATCAATCAGTATCGCGCTCGGTACTTGGCCGAAAAAGTGAGTAACGAGCTCCGTTACGAGCTACTCAATCGCCTTGTTTCACTCAATTATCGTTTTTTTTCAAACCTCCAATCCGGCTCTGGAAGTTTATTGAGTCGCACCCTCAACGACACTTTAATCATTCAACAAGGTCTCAATCTTTACATGGATTTGGTGCGTGAACCCTTTATTGCTTTGATTAGCTTGGCCTCCATGTTTTGGCTCGATACAAAATTAACTTTGATCTGTTTGATTTTTTCTCCAATTGTGGGACTTGTCATTCAGCGCGTGAGTAAGCGACTGCGAAAGTTGTCGGGTGAAAGTCAGGAGAATTTGGATTCTCTGACTAAAATTTTTAAAGAGTCGGTGGATGGCATTCGAGTGATTCACTCCTACAATTTGGAAAACTATGTTCGCGAACGCTTTCGCCAAAGAATCAATCACTACAATGCCGTTCGTAAAAAAGTCTCTAAACGAATGGAAATCGCAAGTCCGATCAATGAGTTCTTAGTCTCTTTTGTAGTCGGTGGTCTGTGTTTGTATGTGGGGCGAATGATCCTCAAAGGACAATCCGATCTCTCCTCCTTTTTGATGTTTATCTCTCTGGCCGCCAACCTCGAAAAGCCCATCAAAAAGATTCAGCAGGCGATTGTAGGGATTCAGCAAACAGAAGTGAGCATTCAGCGGGTTTTTCAGATCATCGACAGCCAAGACGTGGTCACAGAGAAACCGGTGGAGCAACAGAAACAGTTTCCGGTCGACTGGAAAACCATCGAGTTCCGAAATGTTGAGTTTCAATACAGTGATAAAAAAGTTCTCAACAATATCAATCTAACCGTTCAGCGAGGACAGACCGTTGCGCTTGTGGGAGAGAGTGGCGGAGGTAAATCAACGCTGATTAATTTGCTCGAACGATTTTTTGATCCGACGCAAGGATCCATTCTCGTCGAGGGAGTCGACATTCGCGAAGTTTCGCTCAAGAGGCTCAGAGACGAAATTGCTTATGTTTCTCAAGATACTTTTATCTTTGATGAAACCATTGAAGAAAACATTCGTTGTGGGAATACATCTAAGACACAAGATCAAATGATCGAGGCAGCACGAAAAGCGAACGCCTTAAAGTTTATCGAAGAGATTCCTCTTGGCTTTTTAGCTCGAACGGGTGAGCGAGGTAGCAACTTTTCGGGTGGCCAAAAACAACGACTGAGCATCGCCCGTGCCCTTTTTAAGGACGCTCCTATTCTTATTTTAGATGAAGCTACGAGCGCTCTTGACTCTGCAAGCGAAACCGAGGTGCAAAAAGGAATTTCATCACTATTGCAAAATCGAACATCTTTTATTGTTGCCCATCGCCTCTCAACAATCCAATCGGCCGATCTTATTTTAGTTCTCGAAGAGGGAAAAATTGTTGAGAAGGGAACTCATCGTGACTTGCTTGAGAAGAATCAGTACTACGCACGCTATTACAAACTTCAGGAAATGTCCTCTTCTCAAAAGCCCATGGCGTAATAATAATTCTGCGATTCAACGCGGTCGCATAATAAGGCACAAAAATGTTTTAAGTTTTGTCTAAAATCTTGAATTGAGACACTTTAAAAAACAAACGCCATGAATTTCATATCAGATTGATAAATCCATAATCCTTTTCTTAATTTATGACGAAAAGCCCTTATAATAATGAATGTAAATTCTTTTTTGGACGATCAGGGGGTAGTGGTTATGGGGATCAAATTTTTCTATTCAGTACTCATGATCATTGTTGTTACTTTTTATCAAAACTGCGCGCCTTACCATGCTTCGAATAGTTCTAGTCAGCTTGCTTCGGTGACAGCTTTTTCACTGAGTTGCTCTCCCAGCGATCCTCGACTCCCCAATGAGAATCAATTACTGCCATTGAATCAATTCGAATTGGAAAACACTCTTGTAGATCTATTTGAGCCTTACCTAGATAGCACACAGCAATCTCAGTTCTTGTCGCGAATTCGCCCCTTAATTAACAACATACCAAAAAACAAAGTGAATGTTGGTATGGATCTCGCCAACGGCGACGTTACAGCTACGCATGTAGAAAGGCATTTCCTACTTGCTGAAGGTGTCGCTGATTACATCACATCTCAATCCACGACAGTCAATCGCATGCTTGGGGCTTGCTCCTCAAATCGGACAACAGAAGCTTGTCAGTTAAGTTTTATCGATAACTTTGGTTTACGAGCTCTTCGCCGCGTTGTCGATAGTGATTCACGTAATTACTACCTTCAAGTTATGCGTGGACATGCCGATAGCTATCGTAACGTTATCGTCTCCATGATCTCCTCACCGTTTTTTTATTACCATAATCAGTTTGGAGAATCGGCAACAAGCACTGGATTGATCGAACTTGATGCTTACGAACGGGCCAACAAATTGTCCTACTTTATTTTGCAAAGTATGCCGGATGAAGAACTCTTTCGTGTTGCTGCAGACGGAAGTTTGCTAAATCCATCAACTTTTTCCTCCCAAGTGGATAGGCTCTTGGAGCATCCAAAAGCACGAAGCCGGCTCTCCAGATTTTTTGCCAACCAATGGTTGCGTCTCGATAACACGGCCAACCTGCGCACTGACATTCGTGAGGTTCAAACTCGATTGAGTGAGCTTAACAACCCCGATCCAACTGTTTTGAGAGAGAGCCTTATCAATGAGGTCTACGATTATTTTGAACATCTGATATGGGTCGAAAGAGCCAATTACGCCAAACTGATGACAAGTCCATTGGTCTTTCCACGAAATCAATTCATGGCGAGTATTTATGGGTCTACTATTTGGAATGGTCGATCTGAATCCGAAAATTTAATTCGTGCTCCAGCGTCTCAACGTGCAGGGATTTTAACCAGAGCTCAATTTCTATACACAGGCTCTGGATCAACTCGCCCAATCATGAGGGGTGTGCATGTCTATCGAGACTTTATGTGCCAAGACCTCACTGTCCCTGCTGATAACGCGACTCCGGAAAATGTGGTCATCCTAGATACGATGAGTGATCAAGAAAGAGTTCGGGCAATCACCGAAACACAGGGATCAACCTGCATTGGATGTCATAAAAATATCATTAACCCCATCGGTTTTGCTTTTGATAATTTTGACTCTTTTGGACAATTTCGCACAACGGAGCGAGTTTTTCATCCGGAAGGAGCGGCTCAACAAGGACAAGTATTAACAACAAAACCTGTTCAATCCACAATTTCTATGAGTCTCGATCCCTTTGTAAACAGTGAAGTGAAAGGGGCCGTAGACCTAAGTAATAAATTGGCTCAAAACCCAAATGCGTTGGCTTGTTTTTCATCTAAGCTCTGGAATTTTGCACAGAAGGCCAACTTGGAAGTTGAAGAAAACCCCTGCGCGGTTAAGTCCGTCTTTGAAAGCGTAAATGGAACAGATGGAAGTATATTGAGTGCAGTAAAAGCAATCACAACACAGCCTGAGTTTACAAAGAGGAGAGCAAGATGAAGTATTCGAAACAATCCCGACGTCATTTTTTACAAGGTGTTGGGGGCAGCTTAATGGCGCTTCCGGTTTTGCCGTCTCTATTAACCTCAGAAGCACATGCACAAGCGTTAGCCTCACAACAGTATCTCGTGTTGATCGGTACAGATCACGGTGGACCAGGTCTTCATAAAGATTGGTTTCCTGGTCCCTTTATTGATAATCCGACATCGAGTGTGTTTACGCCAAGTATACTCATTCCTGCCGGCGGCCAGAACGGGATTGCCCATACAATTCGATCAGCAAGATTATCGAATTTATTGACATCAAGTGTAGGGCATGATGGAGGGAACGTCGACGGTGGTCAGCAACGACTTTCGTTTATTCTTGGCTCTTATTTAAATCCATATCTTTCTAAAATAAATATGCTTGTCGGAATCGATGGATATATGGCGGCTTCTGCCCATTCTCACAGTATTACCGGCGGGGCTCAGTCTATATTTCCGGAGTCCCCATCATGGCCCACAATCGATCAATTTCTGGCGAATTCACCGAAGTTTTACACGGACCGAACGGCCCTCTCCACTCCCGTCCTGAGTCGGAGCCATCTTGAATACTCTTGGATCAATGGTGGAATCAAATATCGAAATACTGGCGATTCGATTCAGCAAATTTATAACGAACTTTTTTTGAAATATCAGGGAACAAATGATAGTCAACTTCTCGCGCAGCGAGCTAGGCGTTCATTTTTATTAGATCGTGTTCTCGAAGATTTTAATCGACTTGTTAATGGAACCACTGGCTTTGCTCGTCGCATTTCTTCCGTTGATAAGCAGCGACTCGCTCAACATGCTGAGTTTATGTTTGAGACCGAAAGGAAATATAGAGTTGTTGTTAACACATGCAGTGATGTAGTGTCACCGCCGGTTTCTGGGTACAATGGATTTGATGCTTCAAATTACTCAAGTCAGTCGGACTATAATCGCGCTTGGGATATGTTGACAGATTTATTGGCAGTTTCTTTTAGTTGTGGAGCAACTCGACTCGCGAATCTTTCTGGTCATAATGATCACTTTCTTCATACAGGCGATTATCACGAAGAAATAGCCCACTCAGTAAATAGAAGTCGCACTATTCAATTGACTCACAACCGCAACCTTCGTTGGCAATCGGAGAATCTCTTTGGTGCGGTTGTAAGAAAGCTTGATGCAATTGACGCAGGAAACGGTCAAACGCTGTTGGATCGTGGAGTGGTGATGCACTTGCATGAAGCGGGTCCAACGACTCACGACTTAAATAGCATGGGGTGTGTGATTGCAGGTTCTGGAAATGGTTATTTTCAAACTGGAAATTTTGTTGACTTAAGAAATTTAGAAAATCGCGCGGTTTTAAACATTTATGATCCGCAAAATCCTTTCTTGCGTGCGGGAGTACCCTTGGGAAGATTGGCAGCCAACATCGTACAAGCCATGGGTCACGTACCATCAGACTATCGCCGCAATGGTCGCCCAGGATACGGCATGACTGAGACGGCGCCACCTCCCGACTCCAATGGTCGCTATTTGTATCCCATCGAAATGATGAACAGCCTGGATACCAAAATACCGATCATTACAAGTTAAATTTCGTAAGAGTATCGATAACGACTTGAGCGCGATGAATATCTTGATGATAAGTTAGAAGATGCAGATGGCCCGCCTGGGCTATCGTTTCTCTGAGTTGATCGTTCTTAAGATAATAATCACATTTGTCGATCAAGTCAGAGAGATCGTCTTTGCAATGAACGACATGACGTCCATCTTGAAAGTCATTGGGAATGACAATTCCGGGGTTTGGTGTGATCATTAAACTTCCCACAGCAGGAACTTCCCAATAGCGCATGGTATCCCAGCCACCACCTCGAAAGTGAAGAACAATTTTGCAACGAGCAAGTTCTTCAAGATAAAAGCGACCTTTGCGTTTGTACAAATGAAACTTTTGATTACGAGTGGTACCGTTTTGCCGGCAATCAAATTGATTTTCCAAAAGAGTGAGTGCTTTGGTGCGGATCGGATCGCTCTCCACCGCCCAAAAGCTGACATCGTATTTTTTTTGTGAAGGCAAAGGTTTTGGAATGCGATCCATGTTCATGCAAAATGGAAGAGGAATTATTCGTGGATTTTTTAGATACTCAGGTAAAAATTCTCGTTTAAAAATAAAATCAAAAGGACGAACCTTCTCAACGTTTTCTAAAACGTAAGGGGATTTATAGTAAATAAGATCGCCCCCAATTGCGGGTTGATCACCACCATCAATAAGAACAACTGGTACTGATTTTGGAATCTTTGCAAGAAGAGACATATAGTTCTTCAGCGCATGGTGCTTGCTGGAACCCACCACAACAGCATCAATGTCTTTGGGGAAAGGTGAAAAAAGTCTTTGTAAAGAATGCCAACCACGGTTGAGACCTAAATTTTTGGGGTATTTTTTATCAATCCAGTGATAGCGCTTATGCATTGGAAAATCATAGACATTTTCCGCCCCACAGACTTTGACAAAGCCTGAGTAAAGGAGATCCTGCATGTAATCCCACTCTGGGGAATTCACGTACAATATTTTCATTGCCTATGTGAATGTCATATGATTAATCTTCGGTCAATAGATCATTGCAGGCTGTTGTTTTTACTCGTAAAATTGGATTTCATGGATATTTTAGACTACACGATTCATTCGAATCAAAAAGATCGATCTCTAACACCTCCCGAAGTCAGCGTGGTTGTTGGTTTTTATAATCACAGTCGTTTTTTTGATCTGCAGATGGCAAGCCTTGAAATGCAGTCTTTTAAAAATTTTGAGGTGCTCATTTGCGACGACGGTTCGCGCCCAGAAGTGGTCGATCACATCCGCGCCTACATGAAGGCAACATCTTTAAGAATGCAGCATCTTTGGCACAAGGACGATGGATGGCGAAAAGTGGAAATGCTTAACAAAGCCATCATAAATGCGCGAAGTCCCTATATCATCACTGTGGATCAAGACTGCATTCTGCATCCAGAGTTTGTGAGAGAACACTTTACAAACCGTGAAGCTGGCGCAGCACTCTCCGGGAGAAGAGCCGAATTGACTCTGTGGCTTTCTAACTTGCTCAATGTCGCCAAGATCAAAAACGGATTTTTGCAAAAAAACTACTGGTGGATGTTCTTCTTTATGATCTTTCAAAAAAACAATCAGTGGGCAAGAGGTCTCTACTTTCAAAGTGCCTTTTTACGAAAGTGGATCAATCGAAAGTCCCGCGGAATTGTGGGTTGTAACGTCTCTTTTTTTAAGTCGGACCTCGAAAGTCTCAATGGTTTTGATATGAGTTTTAAAGAGTCCTGCGGGGCCGAAGATTCCGATTTGGACATTCGACTTCGCAATCGAGGCGTACGAATCAAATCAGTCTGTAATGTGGCGGTTCAGTATCATCTGTGGCATCCCATTCGTAAAGTGGGTGGTCCACTCCCAGAGATCTTTGCACGTCACGCACGAGAAAAAATTGTCAAAACGGATTGTGGTCTGGATCTTATTCCAAAAGTTGTTGTGGTGGAATTGTGAAGACCACTGTTGTTGTCGCCTGTTTTTCTAACAACAAAGGTGGAATGGAACTCAATGCCATGGGTGTCGCTCGTCTATTGGCTCAAGATCATTCCGTGACACTTGTGTGTCGTCGCGGAAGTTATATCGAGACATGCGAAAAAAGTTTAGTGGCCGATGGAATCGGGTTCGAGGTGGTGGATTTTACTGGGAACTTCAGTCTTCGCTGCATTCGTGATGTTCGTCAAATTATAAAAAGTCTGAAGATAAAGAATTTGATTTTTTTTGGAGCCTCGGAGCTTAAATCTTTGGCGCTAGCTTGTTTAGGACTGAAGGTTCGCATCCTTAACTTTCATGGGACGACAAAATCTCATAGCAAAAAAGATCCACTTCATGCGCTAATTTATCGATCCGTAAAATTTCATATTCCAGTGAGTGAACATATCAAAAGAAACGTTATACAAATCATTCCCGGTGCAACGGAACAAAATACAAAAGTAGTCTATCTTCCTTGCGATTGGACCTTTACTGGCGAAAAAACACTGTCCTCTCCTGCCCAATTGATTCATGTGGGGCGTATCGCCGAGGGTAAGGGACACGAAGACTGCCTCAAAGTGCTAGCCCATCTTGCGCAGAAAAAGAGGCCAGCCACTTTGTCTTTTTTGGGAGGCGTGGAGGATGAAGCCTTGTCGCAAAGACTGCACACATCGGTCCAAAACAATCCCGAATTAAAAGAGCGGGTTTACTTTGTGGGTTTTACCAATCAGGTTTTTCAAAAACTCTGCGAAGCTCAATACCTCCTTTTTCCTTCCAAGGGCGAAGGGCTTCCCAATACTTTGATAGAAGCTTTTTTAGCCAAAACCTTGCCAATCACTTACGACAATACGGTTTTTCCCGAATTTTTAAAAATGGGGTTTGATTTTCTGCAAGCCAAAGACGGTGATATTGAGCATTTAAGTCGCTGTGTCGAAGAGACATTGAGCTGGACGGCGGAAGAGTACGCGAAGAAAGTAAACCAGAATTATAAGCTTGCCCAAAAGTACTTTTCTGGTGCAAACGTTTTAAAACAGTATAACAATTTATTGGCATGAGCACACAAAACACGACCTCGCAAAAACTAAAAATTCTTATCACTGGCGGCGCCGGTTTTATTGGGACTCATTTGGCTCGACGTGCTCTCAGTGAAGGACACCAGGTGACGTCATGGGATGTCCGTGCCCCTCTTAAAGCGGTGAGTGGAGTTGAGTATTTGCACCGTGATGTTCGCGAAATTGAGAACTACCAAAACGAACTTTTTAAATTTGATCTGATTTATCATCTCGCAGCGATTGTGAGTGTTCCGCTTTGCCAAAAAGATCCAGTCGGCTCCTTCGAAACAAATGTTCGATCGACAATAAAAATTGCAACAGCACTGCGCAATCATCCGCAAAAAATCCCTCTTGTTTTTGCAAGCAGTAGTGCCGTTTACGGTGTCCTTGGAGATCAGCATCCAAAGCTCAAAGAAGATCTGATGTTGGGGGCCCCACTCAGTTTGTATGCCGCTCAAAAGAGATTTTGCGAAGATGTTCTCAGAAATTTTTTACAGCTTGAATCCCGGCCTTTTTTAGGACTTCGTTTTTTTAATATCTACGGTGAGGGGCAAGACCGTCATTCGCCTTACAGTGGGGTGATGACACTCTATGCTCACGCGGCCGAAACAAATCAGCCCATCCAAATTTTTGGTGACGGCAAAGCAACACGTGATTTTGTTTTTGTGGATGATGTTGTGAAAGTGTGCTTGCAACTAGGGCGTGGGCTTGTGGACGGAGACCCAAAATTGCAAAATATCGATGTGCTCAACGTGGGATCTGGTCAAACCATTACCATTGATCAATTGGCCGATTTGTATCTTAAAAAAAGCCAGAGTTACGTCACCAAAAACTACGCACCACCAAGACCTGGCGACATCCTCCATTCCTGCGCCAACATTGAAAAATTACAAAAAATCACGGGTTGGACGCCCCGCCCCCTGAGTCAAGATCTATTGATTTAACGCCGCCTCAGACGCATTGACATGCTGAGCAATCCCCAGTAGTTAAGGCTATGTTTGATTGGCGCAAAATGACAGAAGACCCCTGCAATGCAGAGGTGGCGAAGCTCTATAGACAATATCTTTTATCCATTCGTCACTTTGAAGTGATTCATCGGGATGATTTTATTCTCCGTGAATGTTCAGGGAAAACAGTGATGGATATCGGTTCTTGCGAACACACCGAAGAGTATATGCGAAACGCCAACTGGTTTTTTAAAAAAATTCTGCAAGTCGCAAAAAAGTTGTCGGAATTGATGTGAATCAAAAACTGATCCCGATCGCACAAAAGTTAGGTTACGACATCCGTTTTGCAGATGCGACAGGGGACGCTGATTTTCAGGAAAAATTCGATTTGATCCACGCTGGAGATGTGATTGAACATATCACCAATGCTGGGGGTTTTTTACAGTTCGTAAAAAGACATCTCAAGCCTGGTGGGCGGGTGATTATCTCCACGCCCAATCCGTTTTTTAAGGGGCATTTCTTTTCTGTTTTTCGCAAAGGTACACTCACTCCCAATTTTGAACACACCTGTTGGATCACACCCACTTGCATGAATGAACTCGCCTATCGCGAGGGTTTTGAGTTTGAAAAAATATGTTATCCCATAAAACCCAGTTCGGGTCGCAAGTGGATGGTCTATTTTAAACCGGCGCGGCGCTGGATTGAGACATTTTCTGGTGAATATATATTTATCTTAAAAAATCCAGAGACAGCAAAGTAGAGATCCTCGTATGCACAAAGACAATCTTCCCAAAGTTCTCAAGGCCATTAAAGACACAGATGTTGTTTTAGACATCGGTGGTTGGGCCCACCCTTTTGAAAGAGCGGACTATGTTATGGACGCTCTCTCTTACGAAACTCGCGGTAAAACTGGCCAGCTTGGTCAGCCCGAGCGATTTAATAAAGACACATGGATTGAGTTTGATATTTGTGGTCGAAAACCATGGCCATTTAAAGATAAACAATTTGATTTTGTGATTTGTTCCCATGTTTTAGAAGACATTCGTGACCCTCTTTGGGTGTGTAGCGAAATGGTGAGAGTGTCTAAGGCAGGTTATATCGAAACCCCCACCCGTGCCGCAGAAATGCTTTACGGCGTTCAGGGATTTGATTTTACCGGCTTTCAGCATCACCGTTGGTTTGTGGAGGCGCAAAATGGCGGATTGTACTTCACGCAAAAAACCCCTCTCTCTTATACGGAGCAAAGAGGATATTATTTAATCCATACAGAATCCATCATGAGCTTTTTCTGGAAAGACTCTTTTCCGTTTGAAGAGAAGTTTGCTGGCGTTGATATGTTTTCCACAGGTGATAAAATGCAAGCGTGGAAAAATGAGTACGAAAAATCGATGCCGTTCAAGCTTAAAATTGTAAATTCCATTTGTCGTTGGCTACCCACGTCTTTTTTAAAGAAGAATCTTCAAAAGACATTTCGCTCAGTTTGGAAACTGGCTCGGATATGAACATCGCCGAAGTGTGTTTAAATGACTCCCTCGGGGGGCTTGAGCTCTACTTTTATTGGTGCTGTGAGTATTTTAAAACAACCCCTCACAAACTGACAGCTGTCACGGTGCCACAGAGCCGACTTCAGGAGCTTCTGACTAAAAGCCAAATTGAGCCTCATCTTATCAGCAAAAAAGGGTGGGGTGGTTCGCTGCGCGCCGCTTTTCAGCTCGCCAGGCTTTTTGAAAAAAAACAGATTGATATCGTTCATGTGCATTTTGCCAAAGATTTACCGATTGTTGCATTGGCAAAACAACTGAGTCGTCAAAAGATGATTTTTATTCATACACGTCAAATGGAAATGCCTGGATCAAAAAAGGACTTGTATCATCGTTGGGTTTATTCACAGGTGGATCGCATGATCTGTGTGACGGAAAAACTCAAAAGAGACGTTTTGGAGAGGGTGCCACTCGCTCCGGAAAAGGTTTCACGTTTGTATTACGGTGTACCCCAGCCCCAACTAAATTCGGAGAGGCAAAAAGCCTTTTTGACACAATTTCCTTCCACTCGTTTTAAAGTGGCTATGTTTTCGCGAATCGAAAAAAGCAAGGGTCAGTGGCGACTTCTTGAGGCTTTGTCCGCTCTTAAAAAACAAGGTTTGGAATTTCAGATTTACTTTTTTGGTCATTTTATGGGAGGAGACGGTTATGAAGAACAAATCAAAGCCTATATCCTCAGCGAAAAATTACAAGACTGCGTGTACTGGTGTGGTTTTCAAAAAAATCCATCCGAACTCATGGGGTGCTTTGATGTTGTTGCCTTGCCAAGCGATCAGGAAACGTTTGGCATTGTTCTGATTGAGGCCATGGCCGCTGGTGTGGCCGTGATTGGCAGCAATACTGGCGGTGTTCCTGAAATCATCGAAGACGGCGTCTCGGGCTTTACTTTTTCGCCCAACGATATTGAAGGGTTTGCGCAAAAAATCAGTACGCTTATGAAAAATGAACAGTTGCGAAAACAATTTGTGGACGCTGGCCTCAAAAAGTATCTACAACTCTTTCGTGCACAGGACCATTTTGCAAAATTAGAAGAATTGATTGGAGACTCTCATGGAAACCATTGAAAGATCGATGATACGAAAACTGCGACTGCCGTTTTGCAAATTTTTTGCCCATAGAGAGCTTAAAAAATTTCATGCAAAAAAACGCTCGATTGCAGAAATCGTCGATTACGGCATGAAGTTCCCGTCCTCGGGGTATTACCGTCTGGATTCTATTCAAATTCGCAGTGAATTTGTATCGCTGGTGGAGCGGGTGAGCGAGCTGAAACCCAAAGTTGTTTTAGAGATCGGAACAGCTCGCGGGGGGACACTGTTTGCGTGGACACAGTTGGCATCCGATTTGGTGGTTTCATGTGATCTCAATGGCCCTGGCTATAAAACCGAATTTTACAAAAAACTTCCGCCACCAGGATCAAAATGCAAAGTGATCAACTTGCAGGGAGATTCCCATCGTCCAGAATTTAAAGAACTTGTGCGCAAAGCGCTCAATAATCAAAAAGTGGATTTTCTTTTTATTGACGGGGATCATACAGAAAAAGGTGTGGAACAAGATTTTAACGATTACATTGAGTTTGTAAGACCTGGAGGGTTAGTGGCGTTTCATGATATCGTTGAAAATCAGCCCTTTCCAACGAACCAGGTGTATTATTTTTGGTCGCGCTTAAAAAAGCTTCACCCGTCGAGCAAAGAGTATATCGATAATCCCAAGCAGTGTGGATTTGGTATCGGCACCATCGAAGTTTAAGTGATCTAGACGCCCGTCTAAGAGGGAAAATCTTGCTGTCTTAGGTATTCGACCAGGGCTGTAAAAAGAATGTACTGATGGGTGAGTTCGATGTCTTCAAAATTGCACTCGGTGAGCCCGCCAATCAATAAAACCATCTGAAGCCCCAAGGCTCCAATATAAAATGTTTTATGTGTTGAGTTTTGCGTAAAGCGTATACCAGCGATGGTGTGTTTGAGGTTTGTTCCAACAAAAATCATAAAAAAGACAAACCCAAAAAGACCTAAACCGGCTAAGAAGTTAATATAGGTGCTGTGCGGATGATTGCGCATCACTTCCGGTTTATTAAAAGGCGCGAGATATTTTTCAATCTGTTTACGGTTCTCGTCAAAACCAATTCCAAACCACGGGTTTTCTTTAAAAATATTCAGATTCGCCTTCCACAAGTAGATGCGGTTGTGGTTAGCAATATAAGTCGGGTCGTACATGGACTGAATTCGGTTTTGAAAAGAAGGCATGCTCGTATAAAAAGCGGCGACAAACAGAAAAAATGCCAAAGCCACACGCATACAAAATTTTCGATTTACAAAATAAAGAACATTGAGCGTGCTCGCAAAAAAAGCCACCCATGCCGCTCGTGTGAAGGTAAGAAAAATATTAAATGCAGAGATAAAAAAGTAAAAACGAGTGATGCGATTTTGCCAACCCGTGGGTTGTTTTTCGCGCAACCAAAATGCCAGACTCATGCAAAAGAACATAGCGCTCGCATAGGCGTAGGTTGTCGGCAAACCAAAAAATGAATTGGGGCGCCAGTATGGTGAACCAGCGTAAATCTGGTGAAAAACAACATTGGGACGGAAGGGATCGTGTGCTGTAAAAAATTGATAAAAGCAATAGAACCCAGCGACGATGAGGACACACTGAGCTGCAAAGAAGAGTTTTTGGAAATTAATTTTTTTATAAAAAAGATTAAAAAATTGTAAGAATCCTAGAAACCCCAACATCCAACGAAATTCGCCTATGTAATCTAAAAAATCTTCCGAAGGAAGGCTGTTGATCACAAAGCTCAGAAGGGCTGTTGTTAAAAGGCCAACCATGGCAATACAAGTCCATCGTGAGGGCCAGATAACTGATTTTTTATAAATAGCGATACCAAGGCTCGAAAGAAAGACCAATGGCCCCAATGTTTCCATGGCAGCCACAGATAAATGAAGGCTACAGAAGTACACAAAAAAAATGGGAATCAGCGCCGCCAAAGAACTTCCTTTTTATAACAGTTATTTAACAGTATCAAAAACAGGAACAGGATTCAAAACAGAACTTTCTTTGCCGACAGCTGTGTTGGCTTGCAGCGAATAAGGTCGGACCAGAGAATTGAGTTGGTCGCGCTTGGAATCAAAAATCCAACCCCATTTATTAAAATAACGGATCAAGTTGCGTACAAACATCGTAAATAGTTTTAAACTCTTATAGGCTCCACGCGACCAGTAATGGTAGGCGATGAGATCCGAAAAGACCACCGCCTGAAACTGTTCCGACACTCGTCGCGATAAATCTGTATCTTCGAGATAAAGGAAAAAGCGCTCATCAAAACCGCCCACACTTAATAAAGCCTGCTGGCGAAAAAACATAAAACACCCCGAGATAATGGGGCAAACAAAGGATTGAGAGGTGTCAAAGTCTTCGAGCAAGTATTTTTGGTATCCCGGAGTTTTAAACCGTTCTGTTTTAAATTTATTATTTAAAAAACTCATTAAATAATCTTGCGGGCGTGGCAGACGACGATGAATCAACTGAATATCCCCCGTGGGATGACAAATTTTAGGCACGCAGACCCCAATGTTTTGATCTTGCTCCATGCGCTGATGAAGAGTGTCGAGCAGAGAGGCCTCGAAAAAAACGTCGGGATTGAGGATTAAAAAGTAAGGCGCTTGTTGGGCCCATTTTCGCATGTTTTGATTGTGTCCCGAGCCGTAGCCGATATTTTTGTTGTTGAAAACATAATCGAGAGGTTGCTGACAACGCAGCTCTGCCGGGTTTAATGGATTTTTTGAATTGTCAAAAAGAGCCACTTGGATTTTTAACTTTGAGTTTGAAAGGCTATCGAGGGTTTGCTGCAAAAGCGGCAAAGCGGGATTGTAAATAACGATGGAGACAATCAAGTCAAAGTTCATAGATTTATTCATACAAAAACCGAGAGATGGTTCTATTTTAATGCATAGCAAAAATCAATATAAATAAGGCCCGCAAGGGGAGTTGTGGACTGACCTGTAAAATTATGTCAGTTGTTTATCTTGAGGTCGCAATGAAAAAGACAATGGAATACGTGCTCAAGGCATTGGGATTGGTTCTCAAGGGTTACAGTGGTTGGCTGTTTTACCGCGCAGCTCGTTATTTTCGATCTTATTTTTTTCCATTCTATCGAGTCAACTCAGTGAGTCCAGAATGGCTCAGTCAGGCCCAAGTTCAATCACAGATGGAAGAGTTTAATCGTGTTTTTCAGAAGTCACAGCCAAGAGCCGTGTGCGCTCACCTGTACTACAGCGACGTGCTTCAAGAGCTGTTAGATCAGCCCGTTGTCAAAAAAGAGAGAATGGATTTTTACATTTCCTTAGGTCCTTCTGTGGATAAAGATTTTTTTGCAAAGTTAAGTCCCTATAAAGGCCAGGTGAAGCTTTATCAGTTTCCCAATCGAGGGCGTGATGTGTACCCGTTTTTAAAAATTTATCCTGAGCTTTTAGCCTACGAATGGGTTTGTAAAATCCACAGCAAACGCTCACCGCAAATTCGGGACGGGGAGCTATGGCGCCAAGATCTGATCGGCGATCTCCTCGGTGAAAAGAGTTTTGAAAGATTGCAAACAAGCAACTCTTCAACTCGAATCATCGCACCAAGCAACAGCCTGCTTCCTGTTTCTCTCTTTATCGGAGGGAATAGAGCGCGAATGAAAGAGTTGCTGCAAAAAATGGGTCTCGTTTTTCCTCAGAAAGACTTTTTGTTTATTGCCGGTACAATGTTTTGGTTTCGCCCCCAGGCTTTGCAAAAAGTATTGCAATTGGGAGACGTGGATTCTCTGTTCGAAGAGGAATCGCCCACGATTGATGGCCTCACAGCACATGCCTTTGAACGCTTATTTTATTGGGTCGCAAATTCCTAGAGCCATCTTACGACTACTTATAAGATAGACTCTAAGGTTCGTTCTCTGGAGGGCGTGTGAAAACAGCTTTGATGGCACGAGAAATGCGATGATTTTTTACAACAGGGACGTACTCACTAAATTCAAAATCCATGTCGTCCTTGATAGGCCCCACAGAGCGAACATAGGTGAAGCCATACTTTGCGGCCTGCCGTCCAGACCACGTGTGGCGAGCGGCTTCTTCGCGCGTCATACCCCTGTTGAGGTTGCTATAATACTCCTTCAAATTATCTCCGCCGTACCATGAGTCTTCAAAACCGCGAATATTTTTGAGTCCAAAGTGTTTCACCATCAGTTTGTAAAGATCGGCGCCTCGTTGTTCGCTCCGAGCGCCGTTTTCCTTACGAAGAAGAACATCAATAAAAATCATGCCATCACTGTAAAGGGTCGCTTCAAACTGAAATTTATGAATTTTGTCTCTGTAAATAAACTCATCGGGATACAGTTTAATTTCTTCGTGGTCGCGAAGAACAACAATAGAAAATAGATCGCGGCACTGATTTTCGGCACAAACCACAGAAGCAAAAAGCGAGAGTGAAATCAGGACGAAAAAGCGCTGTAACATTCGTATTTTCCTTTGCAAGTTGAGCGCCAACGGCTGAACTCTAAGACACTGATTGAGGGTGAGAGCCGTTCCAATTTTTAGACAGTTCTGCAGTTTTTTCAAACCGCTGTTTCTTTGACCATCTGAATCCAGTCCAAACGGTTTTGATACCACTCCACCGTTTGGGCGAGACCCTGCTCAAAAGACACCTGGGGCTTCCAGCCGAACTCTTTGGTGGCTTTGGAAAAGTCCATCGCATAGCGCCAGTCGTGGCCTTTTCGATCTTCGACAAATTCAATCAAGTTCTCTGGCTTTTTAAGAAGAGTAAGAATCGTTTTTACAATGTCGATATTTCGTTTTTCGGCGTTGCCACCAAAGTTATAAATTTCGCCGGCGCGGCCTTTTTCAAAAACTTGCCAGACGCCACGATTGTGATCGTCCACGTAAATCCAGTCGCGGATATTGCGGCCGTTTCCGTAGACGGGTAACTTTTTATCGTTGAGGGCACTCATCGTCATCAGCGGAATCAGCTTTTCTGGAAACTGATAGGGACCGTAATTGTTCGAACAGCGAGTGATGCAGGCATTGAGTTTAAAAGTTTCAACATAAGCACGAACCAGAAGATCCGAGCTCGCTTTACTTGCGCTATACGGGCTGTTAGCAGCCAATGGAGTTTGCTCACTAAAAGCGGGATCGCCCTCTTGCAAAGAGCCGTAGACTTCGTCGGTGCTTACGTGGACAAATTTAAATGACGGATTTTTTTCCGCGAGTTTTAAGGAGCTGTTGAGAAGATTCAAAGTCCCAATCACATTTGTTTCGACAAAAATATTAGGATTGGTGATCGAGCGATCCACGTGAGATTCGGCTGCAAAATGAATCACTCCGACAGGCGATAGATTTTGAAAAAGTGTGGAAACCTCGTGGCTGTTGTGAATATCAATTTTATGAAACGAAAGGCTTTTGTTTTTTTCTAAGTCCTCACTGATGGTTTGAATACGACCGGCGTAGGTGAGGGCGTCTACGATGGCAAAATCATAACGATCCGAATTTTGTGCAGCAATTTTTTTTATAAAGTTGCTACCAATAAAACCTGCCGCGCCGGTGACAATCAGGGTGGGCTTCATGTGAACTCCTTGACCCAGTTCTGAAGGGAGCCCAAAGCTTTGTCTTTGTCCGAAAGAATCAATTGTTCAGCGGCGAGCGGCCATGCGATGTTGAGCTCAGAATCGTTGTAGGCAATGCCTCGTTCGCTGGTTTTGTTGTAAAAATTGTCGACTTTGTAAAAAAATTCAGCGGTCTCACTGAGCACCAAAAACCCGTGCGCGAACCCGCGAGGAATGTAAAGAGAAACTGGATCTTCGGCCTTCAGGTGAATTCCGTACCATTTTTTAAAGGTGGGGGAGGAGGGGCGAAGATCCACCGCCACGTCATAGACGTGACCTTGCAGAACACTCACCAGCTTCGCCTGTGCAAAGTCACCAACCTGCATATGAAGCCCACGAAGCGTGCCTTTTTGCGAGACGGAGCGATTGTCCTGCACAAAACGCGAGGAAATGCCCATGGCTTCGAAGTGGGAGGCGTTATAGCTCTCAAAAAAGGAACCTCTCTGGTCCTTAAAGACTTTGGGCTTGTAAATGAATAAATCCGATATAGGCGTCGGGGAGAAAAAATCACTCATTGCAGCGCTTTTGATACATTCCCCCAAGAGGGTTTTGCAATCACAAAATAAAGGGGTTATAAGACCTCTTCGAAGGAGAGAGGGATGAAGGGTATTATTCTCGCAGGTGGCAGTGGCACACGTCTATTTCCAACCACAGTGGCCGTTAGCAAACAGATTTTACCTGTTTATGACAAGCCGACCATTTACTATCCGCTCTCGAGCCTAATGCAGGCGGGAATTCGCGAAATTCTGATCATCAGCACGACTCGCGATGTCCCGATGATTCAATCCCTTCTTAAAGATGGCTCGCAAGTGGGAATTGAAATCACTTACGCCGTTCAGGAAAAACCTGAGGGTATTGCTCAGGCGTTTCTCATTGCCAAAGAGTTTATCGGCTCCGACTCCGTGTGCTTGATCTTAGGGGATAATATCTTTTACGGTGAGAACCTCTCGGAAGTGCTGATGAATGCAGCACAACTCAAGCAGGGGGCAAAAGTTTTCGCTTATCGCGTTAATGACCCTGAGCGCTACGGTGTGGTCTGTTTTGATAAAAACGGCAAGGCCATTTCTATCGAAGAAAAACCAAAAAACCCCCAGTCAGATTGGGCGGTGACGGGATTGTATTTTTACGACAACTCGGTCACTCAGCGAGCGGCGCAACTTCGCCCTTCTCAGCGTGGAGAGCTTGAGATCACGGATCTCAACTTGAGTTATCTCAAGGATTCAAAACTCCTCGTCGAAACTTTGGGGCGAGGGGTGGCATGGCTGGATACAGGAACGGATGATTCTTTGCTCGAGTCTTCGCAATTTGTTCAGACCATCGAAAAAAGACAGGGTTTAAAAATCGCCTGTATTGAAGAAATTGCCGTTTTAAAAAATTATATTTCCATGGAAAAATTTGTGGCTCTTGCCGAGACGGCGCCCGGCAGTGGTTATGGAAAGTATCTCAAAAAATTAGCTCGTGATTACAGCAAAGGAGTTCCGTTATGATCCCTTACCTCGATTTAAAATCTCAGTATCAAAAAATCAAGGCCGAAGTTGAACCGCAAATTCTCAACATCTTATCGAGCGGAAATTACATTCTAGGGCCCGAGGTTGAGGCGTGCGAAAAGGATTTGGCCCAATACGTCGGTGTGGAAAAAGCACTCACCGTCTCTAACGGAACGATTGCATTACAGATGGCGCTTCAAGCGTTGGATGTAGGCCCGGGTGATGAAGTGATTGTTCCATCATTTAGTTTTTTTTCCACAGCCGAAGTGGTTTCCACACTCGGCGCAAAGCCTGTGTTTATCGACGTGAATGAAAAAACTTACAATATCGAAACTGAACTTATTGAGCGCGCGATCACGTCAAAAACCAAAGCCATTATTCCAGTGTCGCTCTTTGGACAGATGCCCGACATGGATGAGATTAATTCTCTCGCCAAACAAAAAGGCCTGGTGGTAATTGAAGACGCCGCTCAAAGTTTTGGAGCCAGCTACAAAGGGAAAAAGAGCTGCGGTGCTTCGGATATCGGCAGTACAAGCTTTTTTCCAGCCAAACCCTTAGGAGCGGCCGGCGACGGTGGCGCTCTTTTTACGTCAAATCCTGATCTTGCAAAAAAACTCGAAGCCATTCGCGTGCACGGGCAGACCAAACGCTACTATCACGAGTACATCGGCGTGAACGGCCGTTTGGATCCGCTTCAGTGTGTGGTTGTAAGAGCCAAGCTTAAATTCCATGACGAAACTATCGCTAAGCGTCAAAAAATTGCAAAATCCTACGATCAGGCATTTGCCGGATTGCAGGGGCTTATCACCCCTCTGGTTAAGGGTGATCGACAGTCGGCTTACGGGCAGTACACGCTCCTCGTCGAAAACCGCGATCAGTTTGCAAAGCGCCTTCAGGAAATGGGAGTTCCGACATCCATCCACTATCCGTTTGGAATGCACGAGCAGCCCATCTACAAGTCGATGAACGTCAGCTTGCCGGTGACCGAAAAGGTCTCTAAACGCGTGATCAGCCTCCCGTTGTATCCCGACATGCCTACGTCCGATATTGAGCAAGTGATTGATGCTGTGAAGAAGTGTGTTTAGAGACTGTTAACAAGTGGAGTTATAAATGAAATCTCAACTGATTAAAAAAATCAAAGACCGCCAAGCCACGATTGGAATCGTAGGTTTAGGCTATGTGGGCCTTCCTCTCATGCTTCGATACGTTGAGGAAAAATACAAAGTTATTGGATTTGATATCGATAATGAAAAAGTTCAAAAGCTTAACGCAGGAAATTCCTACATCGATCACATCAAAGACGAGTCTATTGCCTTTGCGGTAAAGAATCATTTTGAAGCGACAACAGACTTTAAGCGTATCAAAGATGTAGATGCAATTATTCTTTGTGTCCCAACTCCACTTAACAAGTACAGAGAGCCCGATTTGAGTTATGTCATTAACACTACCGAATCGGTAGCGCCCCACGTGCGTGCTGGACAAATCATTTCATTGGAGAGCACCACGTATCCTGGCACGACAGATGAAGAGCTTGTTCCTCGTTTAACGAATGCGAAATTGCGTGTGGGAGAAGAAGTTTTTATCGTTTACTCGCCAGAACGCGAAGATCCAGGTCGGATTGATTTTAATACAAAAACCACGCCTAAAGTTTGTGGCGGTGTGACTGAAAACTGTCTCGATGCAGGCGTTGCTCTTTACGAAGTGATCGTAGATCGCGTTGTTCCGGTGAGCTCCACGCGTGCTGCTGAGATGACGAAACTTCTCGAAAACATTCATCGCTCCGTCAACATTGGTCTTGTGAACGAAATGAAAATTGTCGCAGACAAAATGGGAATTGATATTCATGAAGTCATTGACGCTGCTGCGACGAAGCCATTTGGATTTGTTGCTTATCGACCGGGTCCAGGTCTTGGTGGGCATTGCATTCCAATTGATCCATTTTATTTGACATGGAAAGCTCGTGAGTACGGCGTACATACGCGATTTATTGAACTTGCAGGGGAAATTAACTCCTCAATGCCTGCGTATGTTATCAAAAAAATTGCAAAAGCTTTTAATGAACAAAAAAAGGCGATCAATGGTTCTAATTTTTTAGTACTTGGTATCGCCTACAAAAAAAATATCGATGATATGCGCGAATCACCATCTGTTATCTTGATGGAAAAGCTGAGAGACGAGGGCGCGATCCTATCTTATTCAGACCCCTATGTTCCTATTTTTCCGAAGATGAGAGAGCATAAATTTGATTTAGTTTCTGTCGAACTGACACCAGAAACAGTGGCCTCTTACGATTGTGTAGTCTTAGCGACAGATCACGATAAGTTTGATTATGCGATGATTCTAAAACACGCACAGTTTATCGTCGATACGCGCGGTAAGTTTAAAGAAAAATCAGATAAGATTGTGAGAGCCTAATGTCAGTGAATTTTGCCTTCATGGGAGTGGGTGGGTACATAGCACCTCGCCACTTCGAAGCGATCAATACAACGGGAAACAAAACCGTTTTAGCCTACGATCCTAACGACTCTGTTGGGATTTTGGATCGCTACACCCAGGATGTGGAATTCTATACCAACTTCGAACAATTTTCTTCGCGCTGGGAAGCGTTTGCTGACACCGAAAAAAAAATCAACTGGCTCAGTATCTGTTCCCCAAATTATCTCCACGCTTCGCAGATGAAGTTTGGTCTCTCTCATGGGGCCCATGTCATTTGTGAAAAACCGTTAGTTCTCGAAACCCGAGAGATTGACGAGCTCAAAGAGTACGAGCAAAAGTAC
The DNA here is from genome assembly GCA_964579625.1 of uncultured Pseudobdellovibrionaceae bacterium. Classification (GTDB taxonomy): domain Bacteria; phylum Bdellovibrionota; class Bdellovibrionia; order Bdellovibrionales; family JAGQZY01; genus JANPLN01. The sequence goes on along the minus strand of CAZOGU010000004.1, from coordinate 44,057 downwards.
GGTGCAAAAGTTAACACAGTTTTGCAGCTGAGAGTCCATGATGCGTTGATCGCGCTTAAAAACAAAGTGGATGCAGAAAAGCGCGATAAAAAATATCAAATCGAATTGACCTATTTGACGAGCCGAGGCCCTTGGTATCATGAGTCCTGGAAAGGGAACCTCAAAAAATCGGGTGGACTCGCGACAAATATCGGTGTGCACTTTTTTGATATGCTGACCTGGATATTTGGTCGCAGTGAGAGCGTTGATTTGCACTTTAAAAATGAGTCTGTGGTCTCGGGATTGATGTCGCTCGAAAAAGCCGATGTTCGCTGGGTCTTGAGCGTGGATCGAAGATTTTTACCAACAGAAGCTGCGAAAGCTGGCAAAACCACCTATCGTTCCATCACCGTTGATGGCCAAGAAATAGAGTTCTCCGAAGGATTCACCGAACTTCACAAACGCATTTACGAAAAATCCTTAGCCGGCCAAGGATTTGGTTTGGACGATGCAAGAATGGGGATCGAGCTTGTTGAAAAAATCCGTTTGGCCGAGCCGCGCGGAATTCAAACAACCTCTCATCCCGTTTTGAGGAATCTCTGATGGCCAATTACTATAAACACGAATCAGCCATTGTCGACGACGGTGCTCAAATAGGTGACAACTGCCGCGTGTGGCACTTCGCTCATGTATGTGCAGGTGCTCAAATCGGGGAGAAGTGTTCGCTGGGTCAGAATGTTTTTGTCGGTAACAAGGTGAAGATTGGTAACAACTGCAAAATTCAGAACAATGTTTCGATTTACGACAACGTCTACCTCGAAGATGATGTTTTTTGCGGACCGAGCATGGTTTTTACAAATGTCATCAATCCTCGCTCTGCCATCGAGAGAAAAGATCAATATCTAGATACTAAAGTAAAACGAGGAGCAACAATTGGAGCCAATGCCACGATCATTTGTGGAGTGACCCTGGGAGAGTACTGTTTTATTGCGGCGGGTGCTGTGATTACAAAAGACGTTAAATCCTTTGCTTTGATGGCGGGAGTTCCTGCCAAACAGATTGGCTGGATGAGCCGCTATGGCGAAAGATTGAATCTTCCGCTAAATGGCACGGCTAAAGTTAAGTGTGAGCATACTGAAGATGTATATTTCCTCACTGAGGGAAATTTAGAAATATCTACTTAGCAAAAGAAAAAATTAAATACTATTTTTTCTTCCAAATAGAGGCTTTAATTTTATTAGAAAGTAATATACTTGTTGTAACCCAGCTATAGGCAGGCAAAACATCTGCAATGTGAGTTGGTTGTTGTTCTCCATAACTTTTTAAATAAAGACTAAAATTTTTAAAATTTATTTCATTTGAGTAAGTTTTATGACGAATTTCGAGAGAACAATTTTCGGATGAAGAGATATCTGCGAGTGGTAAAAATCTTACAAGAGTGTCGCCCTTACTCCCTAACCATTCAGTCGTGCGGTAGGAAATGTTATTCTCATTAAATAGCTCACTCCAGTTATCTGGATTTCTTTCTTTGGTGTTTGGTCTTGAAAATAAGTAGCTCCAGTATAAATTTTCTGAATTAACATCACCAATATCAAGAGCCCAAGCAATGGTGTTTCCACAGATTACTTTCATGCTATCTATATTTTCCTTTCTGCCTTCAAATAAAAATAAAGCCTCATTAGGAACCCTCGATTTTACGATTATATCCGCATCAGTGCGTTTGATCCATGGACGAATTTGTAGCTTTGTTGCTTCTAGACTATTTTTTGTGACAAGCAAAAGAATTTCATTTTTTGAATTTATAAAATGTGGCGCGTAGATAACCGCACTACTATTATTTAGATTTATGTATTCTGATTTCTTATTCTCGATACGAATTGAATTTGTAAAGTTTAATGATAAAAAAGAAGGAGGGCTGATATCGTGTGGCCATTTAATACTAACAGTAAGTGGATTTTTAATAATAAAAGATTCATTGAATGGAACACGAACACCGTTTATCTCAAGCCTAATTTTAGATTCATCAATAATATCATTTGAATCTATTAAGCCAATGTTGTCAGAGAGAAAACTTAGATTCAGATCTGAGTTTATGACTGCAGTTTTTTCAAAAAATGAACTGCCATAAGTGTCACCTCTGCCTAGAAAGGGGGAGCCTATGTATCGATTGGCAAGAGAAGGATTCTTTAGTATTTCAAAAAAAGAGTTTTTATATACAATTCCAATTGTGGGATCTACTAAGACCCACTTATTTTTAATAAACACCTCTACCAGGCCATGAAATTGGAGAGCAAATGTTGTTATTGACCAAAGTCGTGAGGGGACTCCAATCTTTAAGAGATTATTCTGTAAGATCTGAGCATATTGTGCGCATGTTGCAAAACCGTCATTTTTGTATTTCTCTTCAGACCAGGATGTTGGCACAGATCCAGGCTCATACTTAGTAGATACATCTCTAACTACCTTTAATAAGATTGTATCCGTCGGGATACCATTTTCTGAAGAATAGTTGTGTTTGATGTCGCATGACAAAATGCTTAAGCAAAGTATTAAAAGTTTAAAAAAAATTCGATTGTGATTAGTCATTTTGACCTTTCATATTTGGTTCTTCGAATATATCAAAAGATAGACTAAAGTCTAAGCTGTTTTAAATATTTATTTAACAAAGATTTTTTTGATAAATGCCGATATTTGAAAGTGGTATTAAACTATTATTCAAAATTGTTTTTTTTGACAGTGTATCTTTTTTTTGTAATCAGTTGTTCCTCATCAGACTCGAGTACTAATCCTAACTTATCTTTGTTATCGAAACAACTATCAGAAAACGCAGAGGGTGAGGAATTAGCCGCCGTACTAATAGTTACAGCTTGGGTTCACTCTTCTTTGGCGCCTGTAGATACGACCCCTCCAACTAGCCCTGAGCATGCATTAGAACTGCTTGTCGGAGCGTGTGGTATTCGAGATCTAATCCTTCAAGATGTATTACAAAGATTAGGTTACCAGACGCGTAGGACTAGTTTTTTTGATGTTCCTGTTCAAGTTGGACATACTGCAACTGAAGTGTATGTGAATGGTCATTGGATTTTTGTAGATCCATCAATAGGTGCATACTTTGCTGATCCTCTAACTCCAGATCAACCACTATCAATTGCTGAAGCACGGGCTAAAGCTCCTCATGTACTTCTAATGCAATCCACTTTAACTCCATGGCAAAAAAAATGGGTTGATATGTCTGAGATTGCAAAGATTTACAGAACAGGAAGCATGTTTGCCGTAAATACAAATAATGAATTAACGCATCCTTACGATCCCACGAGAATCGTCTTTTATGTCTCTGAAACATATATTACGTCAATCTATACAAATCTCGATCATCCAGAGGCAACGTTTATAGTCCCAGTAAACTTAGATCAAGATAGTCAAGATCAGCTTGGTAAGTTGAATGGAAGTTATGCAGATCTCGTCGGTGTCTTTTTTGAACTAGGTGGTGTTCAGTTTTATAATGCTGGGCTATGGTTTTTAGGTCGATTTCAAGATAATGCAAAAGGTATTATTTCGCCAACACATCGATTTGTTTTCTCATCAAATCAAGCCCAGACTTTAACTGTAGAAATACATTTTAATTATTTTTTTGGTGAGTTGCCATCAAGGCTTATCGTAAATGGTACCTCAGTCACAGTTAGCTGGAATCAATTGGTTGCCGTCATTCAAGTGCCAGTTCAGCCGCCATCTACATCTATCGAGATATCAATGGAGGAGGGAGATCCCTCTCTCGTGACAATAGATAGTATAATTTGGTATTAATGTGACTCTTTATGGTTTTATCAATGGCTTAGCGGGGTTCCCAGCAACTACTGCATTCTCCTCGGTATTCTTAACTACAACTGCTCCCATTCCAATGAGTGAATTCTGTCCTATCAAAAGTCCATTTTTGATGCAGCTACTTGGGGCAATCCATGAGTTTTTTCCAATGTGCACAGAGCCAGCAATCATTGAGTTCGCAATGATCATACTGTTGTCCTCAATGTGCACACCATGTGCAATGTGAACGAGATTATCTATTTTCACATTTCGTCCGATATAAGTTGGTTCAATAACACCTCTGTCGATGCAGGTATTATTTCCAATTTCTACATCATCCATAATTTTAACATATGAGACATGCGGAATAAGCTCAAATAGTCCGTCTTCATTTTTTTCATAACCAAAGCCAGTCCCACCAATAGTGCAATTTGAACCTATAGCCACATTTTCACCTATCTGCGTACCTTCAAGAATAACTGTGTTATGTAGAATGGTGCAATGATCACCAATAGAGCAGTTTGCAAGGATAACCACATTGTGCCCAATAAAAGAATTTTTTCCGATGGTCGTGGATCTATCTATTTGAGATGTACTAGCTATTCCATAAGATTTTGGTCTTACAAAATGATTAGCAAGAATTTTTTGAAAAGTTCTTCTGGGTTTTTCCACAATAATGAGCGTAAGATTTTTATGAATTGTTTGTTGAAGCGCCTGAGAGCTAACGATGACAGTTCCTTGCTGTAAAGATTCGAGCTCATGCAAATTTTTATCACTACACCAAGATAAATAGTTTTCCGATTGGGCAGCATTTTTTATTGAAACTAAGCTTGTAACGCTTTTTTTTGTGGATCCAATAATTTTTATTGTCTCAATTCCGCTTAATATGTTTTCTAAATCCATAAAACTCCTAGTTAACGACTAAGCGTACTACGTCAAATGTTTCTGCAAAGGTGCCCCCAGCTTGAACTCCGCGAGTGCGAGCCAGCGAACGAATAAAATCTTCACTCGCATAATTTCTGTGGGCTTGAGAGGCGTAAGCGTTTAAAGCATTCACTTTTAGGTCGAGTTGGCTTTTATCAAGGTGGACAAAGCATGAAGTGTTAAAGCTAATATTATTCCATGGTACTTCATAGCAGAATATACTTGAGAATTTAAACGCTCTTAAGCCCTCCATTGCTATCGTGCTATGATCTTGGTGTAAATCATTGATCGAAGGCATGAAAACCAAATCCGGGTTTATATCTTTTTTTAAGTTTATCATAATTTGTAGGATATCCTGCCTACTAAAATTAAAGGTTCGAACTGGGAAATCGTGGAGAATGAGATTTTGGGGTTTTACTCCTAAAATTTTCGTAGCAGCTTGAACCTCTGTAATCAAAATATCTTCTGCAAACTGAGGTAACACGGATTGTTTGCAGGCAGAAAAAGCAACATAATAAACCTCTTTGTTTTCGGCCGTAAGCTTTGCGATAGTGCCGCCACAACCGAACTCCCCATCATCTGTGTGCGGAGCGAGAACAACGACTCTTTGTACATGGGAAAGAATAGAGGCCATAACAGTAAACTCCTTAATTCATGAGCCGAAGCGACTGGTCTTTTCGGCGCGCTAACATTTTATGCCATTCACTAAGAATGAGATCAATCCATTGAGTGCTGAATGGCTGGTCAACTTCAACGTTATAAAGTTGTTTCATCCACTCTTTATCGGGAGCTGGGAAGCCCAGTTTATCCAACCTGTCCAAAACTTTCTGTGGAACAATTCCTTGCATCGCTTTTCTTAACACATATTTGGGTATTCCCATTTTCATTTTAAATTCAGACGGAATTTGGAGACTAAACTCTACAAGCTCCTTTATTAAAAAAGGAACACGAGATTCTACTGAAAAAGCCATCGAGTTTCGATCTTCGAATCTTAGCAACATGGGAATGTTACCTTCAAAGACCATAAATATCAAAAATTGGTCAAAATTTGTCGGAACTTTTCTGACAAAATGAAGCCGGCTTCCTAACGTGTCACTGTCTCCGATTTTGGAATAAAACAAGCTCTGGATAGGATGTTCGGTCTCCGATTTTAAATTATTATTAAAAAAATTAAACTTAAAGTTGCGAAGCATTTGCCGAACTTTGGAAAGAAACCGATTGTAGACGGTAAAGTCATAGTTGTAATTCTTCTTTAATTGATGAGCGACTTTAAAAGCGCGAAGAAACTGTCCCTGTTCTATCAACGAGTACACATAGTACGGAAAAAATGAGTGATATCCTGCAAATATCTCATCAGCCCCCTGGCCGTCGAGCACAACTTTAACTCCGGATCTTCCAATGGCTCTAAATATGCAAAATTGACTGTAAATACTCGCAGAACCAAACGGTTCGTCCTGTACATCAATCAACCGGGGAAGATCCTCGGTAAATTCAGCGGGGTTTGGTGAGACGAACGTCGCATCTGCTTTAACGTCATCAATGATCATTTGCGCCCAGTTTGTCTCATCGATTCGTGAGTAATCTTTGAACTGAGTGGTAAACGTTTTAAGTTGAGAGTTCGGAGCTATTTTTCTGGCGACCGATACGATCGATGAAGAATCGATTCCACCGCTCAAGCAGAATCCGACAGGAACATCACTTCTCATATGTAATCTCATCGAATCTTCAAAGAGTGTTCTGAGTTTTTGAACGACTTTGTTCTCGGACTGTTTGGTTTGGTTGATGCTTAGATCGTTAAGATAAAACTCAAAATTGAGTTGTTTCCAATGAGGTACTTTTCCGAGCTCAAAAAATGACTGATGCCCAGCTGGAAACTTTTTAATTCTTTCAAAAAAAGTCCAATTCCCGCGATCATAAATTTTATGATTTTTGAAAAGCTCTAAAGACTTTTGGTCGATTTCGATAAAAGAAGCATCAATTTTATGGAACGACTTAATTTCCGACGCAAAAATAAGGACTCCATTTTTTTCACCATAGAATAATGGTTTTATGCCAAATGGATCACGAGAAATAAACACATTGCGAAGTTGAGTATCGATGATGAAAAAAGACCACATCCCCCGTAAACGACGACTGATGTCCGTGCCAAAGTGACGATACATTTCAAGGATCACTTCAACGTCACCCGTGGATTTGAACTGGGAGCCTTTGGCGATACATTCTTCGCGCAATTCTTTGTAATTATAAATCTCTCCGTTGAAAGAAATAACATATCGTCCATCTTGAGTCGAAAGAGGCTGGGCCGATGCATTTGTGAGATCGATAATTGATAGGCGAGTGTGTGCAAGGCCACATTTTTCATCTGGATTCATCCAGATACCATTCCCGTCTGGACCGCGGTGAACTTGGGCACTATTAACAGCTTCTAGCAACTGAGGTAAATTTTTAATTGCATGATTCGAAAAAAAAGCTCCAACTCCACACATCTAAATCTCCACGGCTTTGCTAAACTTTTCAATGTATGAGGCTTGTTCTTTCTCCCAGTGTAGTTCTTCCGCAAGTTTTAGCGCGTTCATTCGGCATTGGTTAATTTCATCTACTGAAAGAGATTCAATCGCTTTTGCCAATGCTTGAGGGGAAATTTCTTGGAGGACGAAACCAAGATTAAAGTTTCGCACATAATCACCCATTTCTTTTACATTTGAAACTCCAATTGCGAGCCCAGCCATCATGTACTCAAAAAATTTGTTAGGGAGAGCCATGTCCGAATGTAAAGAATTTAACGGGGGTAAAGAGAGACCGATGTCAGCTTTGCTCGTGAGTTCAATCATCTGATCATGGGACGCTATCGGTTCGATTGCGAAACGATTTTCGACTCCCAGATCTTTGGCTAAACTTTTGAGGCTTTTTTCATATTCAGATGAAGAATAGTGTCCACCTCGAAAGAGAACGTGATAATGATCCTTTAAATGAACGAGACTCTCCAAAATGACATCAAGATTTCTATTTTCTTTTAAGTAGCCATGGAAATAGATAATGATTTTATCCTTCGTCGTGGGACGAAAAGGAATTTTTTTGTAATAAGGAGTGCTTCGAACCACAAAGTGCGGACACGACAGCTGGTACTGCTGTTTTATTGCGTTGACAATTCCTTCGCTCACAGAGGTAACAAAAGAAACTCCATCGAGGCATTCTTTTTCGAGGAGGGAAATGTAACCGTTAAATAAATATTTGTGAATAAAAGAATGATTGTTTTCGGAGAGAGCATGTTCATGAGAATCATATGCAAACTTTAACCGATGTTTGTCTGCAATTAATTTTGCGATCGGTAGCATTTGCCAGTCGTTGGCGATGATGAGGGCAACATCATTCAAATTCTCTTTTTCAAGTTCGCGAATAAATGCATTATAAATTGGAGCACGCCAGTAGATGGCTCTCCATGAACCACTGAATTTCAAACTACACATCATGTAGCGTATTAAGCTTCGGATTCTAAAAGAAAAAAGAAAAAGGAGTCGAACCACTAAAAAAAGCCATTTCACGACTTGAAAGGTTTTACGATAACCTCTTGATTCGAGATAAGCTCTCGTCGTTCGCTTGATCGAAGCTAGAGAATAGATGTTTAAAGGCGCATGGCTCGACGTGGATAGGTTTGAGGCCGTCGAAATGTCGGCGGATTCAGAAACAGATTTAATATCAAACTGAAAATGAGTTTGACGAACATCTTTACCTGGAAGTCCAAAAGCGATCACCTTGTAGCCCGCATCAGCGAAAGCGCCGCACTGACGAATAACTCGGTTATCAGCCTGGATGATGGACAGGGAAAGAGAAATGACTTTCATAGAGACGCCCTCTTGACTCGCAGCGGCATTATTCTTGTTTTAACAAGTATTGAATCGATTTAAACACTCAAAAAGTCAAACTGTTTCTAAAGCCGAAGACAGGGCCATCCCTCTTAAATTCCTCAAAATGACAAGTTCTGGAGCTATTGGAAATGCGTTGTTATTAAATGGTGTTTTCAAATTGGTTTTAGTGTAGAAAAAATCTCGTTTTCGTATTTGAAGGGTCGTTAAATCAAAAACATTAGGAAATCATGGGTCAGCTTTTTTCCCTTTTCTGCTTAGATAAAAAATTTCTCATTTTTAATCTTGTGATGAGAAATTTAAAAATTAAATACAGAGAATCGTTTCTCGGATATCTCTGGACGATGGCAATTCCAGCGTCACAGATCTCGATTTTTTACTTTTTATATATTATCGTTTTTAAGGTCACGATGCCGTATTACCTTGTCTTTTTGGTGAGCGGATTACTACCTTGGCTTTTTTTTTCCACAACCATTAGTGAAAGTATGGAAAGTATCAGCGCAAATGCGTATTTATTGAATCAGATGCCTATTCCCATTCAGGTTTTTCCAAACACTTCGTCGATTACAAATATGATTAATTTATTGGCGGCATTCCCGATGGCAGTTATTGTGTATCTCACCAGTGGGCTGGCTCTGCATTGGTCGTTGGTGTGTATTTTTCCATTATTTATTTTGTTGTACCTCTTAGCTCTCTCGATAGGAGTTATCTTTTCTGTCGTTTACGTTTATTTTAAAGATCTGAGGCATGTCACGGGACTCATAATGCAAGTTTGGTTCTACGGAACTCCGATTGTGTACGGCATAGATATGGTTCCGCAGAAATACCAAAGTTTGATCATCAGTTTAAATCCGGTTGCTGGCTTTTTTATTCTGTTTAGGAATATAATTTTTGATCAACCGATGCACTATGACTCGCTCATTGCGCTCATTGCCTGGACGCTTTTTAGCATCGCTGTCGCATTTCTAACGCTGAATAAATTTGGCCAGGGAGTGATTGAAAAATTATGAACACGGACGTCATTGAGGTAAACAAACTTTCAAAATCTTTTCGCATCTACCATGAGCGGCCCGATAGCATTAAAAGTGTGCTTGTTAATCTAGCGCGAGGGCAGATAACAACGAAGAGTGTAGACAAACAGGTTTTAAAAGAAATCAGTTTTAATATCCGTTACGGTGATTTTATTGGAATTATGGGGCGCAACGGAAGCGGTAAAACGACTCTCATGAAGATCCTCAGTGGGATTTACAGCCCAACCTCAGGGAATGTGCTGGTGAAGGAAAAGCTGGCGCCCATGGTGGCGTTAGGTGCCGGATTTCAGCCTGAATTGTCTGGGTATGATAACATTTTTTTGAACGCATCCATTCTGGGTTTTGGGCGCCAACAAATCAAAGAAAAATTAGATGAAATTATTGAGTTTTCAGGTTTGGGCGATGATGTCTATCGTCCGGTTAAAAACTACTCCTCGGGAATGATTGTTCGTTTGGGCTTTTCCGTAGCAGCTTTCGTTGAAGCGCCTATTCTTCTGTTGGACGAAATTTTTGCTGTTGGAGATGAGGGCTTTCAAAAAAAATCGATGAAAAAAATGGAAGAAATTTTTAAAAGTGGCAAAACTGTTATTTTGGTAACACACGATCCGCAGGCTGTTCGCAAGTATTGTTCTCGTAGCATAGTTATTGAGAACGGAGAAATTGTTCACGATGGTGATGTAGAGGGCGGAGCTACCGCTTACCAAAAGTTATTTATCTAACCGAGTATGTTGATAAGTATTGGAACTGAGATGTATTCATGAAAATGCTCAAGAATATCAAATTACTTCAATTTTGTGATACTGTTTGCGTGTGGGCAACAGCAATTGTCTCTGTATTAATAATTTGCAAAGTTTACAGTTATATTCCATATGGATTTGATTTTAGCGATGAAAGCTTTTACCTTCATTGGATAGCTCGCCCTTATGACTATGCTGAGTCGGTTACTCAATTTGGTTTTGTATTTCATCCAATTTACAATTTTTTCGGTGGAGACATTGTTCTTCTAAGATATTTTAACGTATCTGTTTTACTTTTTTTAAGTTTTATAAATACTTATTACATCCTTTTGCAAACAAAAGTCTTTAAAAACATGAGTATTTTAAATCGTTTTTTGACTGCGATATCTATGGCTTCAGTATTTTGTGTCTACTTTCAACTTTGGATATGTACTCCAAGTTACAATTCACTTAATTTCATAGGTCTACTTTTGGGATGCTTAGGTATCATATTGGTAGGTAGTGAGTCGCAAGGTAAATATTTTGTTACATCAGTGCTTTTTTCTTTTGGAATATGGCTATCATTTATGGCCAAACCAACTTCGAGTATCCTATTGGTTGTTTTAGGTTTAGTTAGAATTATTAAAATTAAACATAAGTTTAAGTATAGAATATTTATTCTAACAGCACTTTTAGCTATCTTACTCATTTTGGGGAGTGCCATTGTAATTGATGGAACGTTAGACAAATTTATCCAACGCATACTTCTGAGTTTGAATGATGCCAGTGTGTTAAGCGCATCTCAAGATTTAAGCAAGACACTTCGTTTTGATCCAATTACAATTAATGCAATGGAGGTTAGGAATTTCTTATTTATAAGCGCCGCCATTGTATTATTCATTTTTTATTCTCAGAATATTTTTATAAATGTAATTTTTTTGATGAGCTATTATTTAATATCAGCATTATCTATTTTTATTTTATACACAGAGAAACAGTTTTCCGTATTAGATTTTAAGTCTATCTACTTTCTCTTTTATGTTATTTATATTTTTAGTATTCTTTTTTGGAGTTGGATAATGAGAAGGAAGATTGATTTTTTTCTTCCTATATTAGTGGCATTTATGCCATTTGTTTATAGTTTTGGAACAGGTAATAATTTTTGGGAGTTTTCCACTTACGCAAGTTTATTCTGGGTCCTAAGTCTAAGCTATTTACTTTTTTGTACTCAACAAAGAGTAAAGAGTTTTTTGACAATAGGAATTTGCATTTCTATAGCGCAGCTGATGACAATTATGACTCTAGTCAATTCATGGTATAGTCCATATAGACAATCTGAGCCTCTGCAAAAAAGTTATTCAAAAACAAGTATTCCTTTTGGTGATTCTAAATTAATTATTTCGAAAGATTTTAATCAGTACATACAAAATATGAAAAAAATAATACATCCTATGGGTAATAAAATAAGCGTAATTGATTTTACAGGTCACTTTCCAGGAGTTTCTTATATCTTGGGAGGGATTGCGCCAGGAAAGCCATGGCTATTAGGGGGGTATCCGGGGAGCAATAATTTTGCTGCTTTAACCTTAAAACGTTTATCTTGTGAGATGTTTACAATATCTTGGTTATTATTTGAGGAAGATGGGGTGCTAAGCCTGTCCCCATCAATTCTTCATCAAGTAGGATTGGATTTGCAGAAAGATTATTTATTTGTGGATAAAACATTATCTCCTCTGAAAGTTAATCAGCATCATTATGTACATTCCGTCTATAAACCTAAAGATAAACAATCAATTTTAAACAAATGCCATTCATTCAAAAGGAATTGATTCTAAAAAATAGATGAATTTCTGTGCAGTTCGACTACTTTGATATATTTATGATTCTTAGTAAATTCGCAAGTCAGTTGAGGACTAACATTTAGGATAATACTTCAAAAATGCGTCTTCAGGATAATATTTTTTAGAAAATTCATCACGATATACCGCTACTGCAAATTCATACAAAGGATAACTGTGGTCAATTTTTATATGGCGAGAAAAATTTTTATGACAGAAATCAAAAATATATTTGGGATCTAAGTAGAATAGATTTTTGTCTACAAAGGTGGAGTAACTTGTTAGGCAATTGAATACTATTCCCCCTCGTGCGATCTGCCACATCTTCTTGAGGGTCTCTTCACAGAAAGTTTGCCAATCTATATGGTCTGTCGGAGGCATATTAAAAAGACCACTAAGTGTTACAAAGTCATAGGATTTTGAATCATAAGGGAGATCTAAAAAATGACCTAAAAAAACTTCAGAATTAGGATTATTTTTACGAAAATCAGTGACCATTTCTGGAACGACTTCGCAACCAGAGTATCGAATATTATAGTTTAATTTTTCGGAATAAAGTCGAAACCCGCCAGTGCCACATCCAATATCATGAACAGTTAAATTATCCATAGGGGGTATCATTTCAAGAATCTTTCTGAATCTAAGCTCTTGTGTTTCAATATTATTCCAAAAAAAACCTCTTGGACTATCTCCTTCTTTGAGATATTGATCGCGATAGATTTGTTCGAGTTTTTTGTTAGTCTTCTGATTCAACCGTGCCCCCGAGAAGTTCTCTCTTTAAAAGTACGTCGTCAATCTGACGTTGTGGATATCCAACAACTGTCTGTTTGGCGAGCACTGGCTTTGAAATAACTGTTCCTGCGCAAATAGTTGCTTCATCTTCGATTTTTATATCATTAATTATAACAGTGCCGACACCAATGAATACTTTTTTCCCGATTATTACTCCTCCGCCCATATTTACTCCTACAGAGATAAAACTATGGCTACCAATTTGAACATCATGAGTAATACTGGTGTTGTTAAAAATAGTTGTATTGCATCCAATATGTACTCCTTGTTCAATGTTGGTGTTGGAGAATATTGTTGTTCCGCTTCCTATTCTACTTTTTGGAGAAATAAAAGAGAAAGGATGTATAAGAGTGGCAAAGGTATATTTTTCACTAAAACGGTTGTAGAGTTCTTCTCTTAGTGAGAAGTGAAGATATCCGACTCCTATTACAAATTCAGTACAAGAAGGGTCTTCTTTTTCAGCATCATTTATGGTTCCAGAAATTCTTTCTGATTTAATAATATCATCATAAAAAATAATTTTTTCGTATTTGCCGACATCTGTGGCGAGGCCCTCAATGAGATGGGAGAAGCGTCCACCACCAAGAACAATTAGATTTTTTTTCATTACTAGTGTTCCTTATATTTAAGTAACTTATTTTGATTTAGATGAAATCTCTTCCAAAATTGTAGGTCTCGATTTTATTTCTGTAAATATAACGGAGAGGTAAATACCTATAATTCCAAGGAATAATATATTAAGTCCTCCGAGGAACCAAACTGAGGCAATTAATGACGCCCATCCGATGGCGGTTCCATTGCAAATTTTTTCGTAAATGATAAAAATCAGATACATTGTCGATATAAGCCAAATAAAAAAACCAGTATAGAAAATGACTAAGAGAGGCTTATAAGAAAAAGACGTAGCTCCTTGAATAGCAAGCTGCAATCTAGCACGAAATGAATAATTGCTCTCTTTTCTCGAGTTTTTTTCGACAAAGTAAGGGATCTGTTTAAATCCTACATCCGCGAAGACAGCGCCAAGGAATAGAGACTTTTCGCGATAGAGTTTTAGTGCATTTACATAGCGTTTCGTCATGAGTCGCGCCATGAGCATGTTTTTTGGGATCTTAGTGTCAGATAAGAGGTTAAATAGGAGATAGAAAAGACCGCCCAATCGTTTTTTTATGAAACCTCCTTTTCGTTCATTTTGAATACCATAAACAACATCGGCATTTTCGTTGTTAAGAGTAGTGTAAAAAAATGTGAGTAACTCGGGTGGTTCTTCTAAATCGCTATCAATAGCAAAAATAAAATCACCTTGACACTTTTCGATGGCAGCAAACATGGCGGTATGATGGCCATAATTTTTAGACAGATTGTATACTTTTAGATAAGTGTATTTGTTGCAAAGCTCGTTTACTATGAATAGCGAGTTATCAGGTGAGCCATCATTTACAAGTACAATTTCTTTTTCTCCATCAAATTTTTCGAGCTCTTTTGCGAGCCTGTCCACAAATTGCGACAAATGACCCGATGAGTTATAAATTGTGGATGCTACAGATATGAAAGGCATAGTGATAAGTAAAAAAGAAAATAGTTAAAGTCAATATAAGGTGCTATTTATTGGTACCTATTTCCATTTCGAAGAGAGTAATATGCAAAGTTTATCTCAAAAAATGAATCCTTGGTTTCTTTCTCAACAATTTAATAAATATCTAAATCGCCCAGTAACATCAACTCAGTTAGATCTATTTAGGATCTGTTTTTTTTCTATTTTATTGCTTGAGGCGTTACAGATTCTAATGATGAAAGAGTTCTATTTCGCAGAATTAGGCCTCCACGAAGGAATTAGGGATATTGCCCTGTTTGCATGGATAGGCTCCATAATTTGTATTATCATTGGGCTCCCTTTCGCAAGCTTCTACAAAATAATTAATTATCTATTAACGGTTTATATTCTTGGAGATACGGCAAGTGACTTGGAATATCACATGGATTACGCTTGGTTGGGTTGTTCCTTTTTAGCGATATTCATTCCATTGAACTATAAATATTCTGCGGAATTTATTTTTAAGTCGAGACAGGTTGCTCGCTCCGTTCCTCAGTATTACTATCTGACTTTTTTATTTGTACCTGTCGCTTTAATATACTTCGATTCAATTTTTTTCAAATTGTCATCGCCGATGTGGAGAAATTTATTAGGGCTTTGGTTGCCAGCTTCTCTACCGCCGGCAGCACAAATGGATTTGAGCCTCTTACTTGATCAAAAACTGATAGTATTGGCGGCCTCCCTTATTACCCTGCTTTTTGAAACAGTATTTATTTTTATGTTTTGGTTTCGCAAGTTTCGATTTATTCTTTTTATTTTTGGTGGAGCTCTTCACTTAGGGATATTGATTGCGTTTCCAATACCACTTTTTGCCTTAGGTTATTGCTCGCTTTATTTGTTAATGCTTTATAAGCCCTTAAATGATCAGGAAGTTAAATTAGGTCATCGAATATCTCCATTTGCCAAAGCAACTTTAATAAGTTTTTCTTCTTTTTGCCTTTTTTATCAATTTTTCTTGATTGGTTTGGCCCCAGGATTTGACTTTTTCGGATTGAAAAATACTAAGTATCTACACACAATAAGCCCCCTCATGAAAGATTTTTTTGGAGTAACTCATCACTCTGTATTTATGCATACACATTTTCAGACGTATAATAAACAGATAAAGGCAACTTTCACTGATTCATTGGGAAATGAAATTGACCTAACCAATGATGGTGATGGGCTTCCATTGCACAATATTTCAACTCAAGGTCGGTTTTGGGTTTTTTGGGCATTCAGAGTTAATTCACCAATACAAACAGTGAGGGAAGAATCTTTTGACAAAATGCAACGGTACGTACGGTTTCTCTTAGAAAAATCCAACCTATGTTTTGAGCAATGTACAGTTAGTATTTATGGTCGCGATTTAAAATTTGAACCAGTTTATGAAAAAGGTATGTTAGGTAATCTCAAAAAGTCTCCATGGAAACTTGAAAGGAAATTAACATTTTGAAAGTTGATTTATGGTGACAATATTGATGGGCCAACCACTTGGGTGAAAAAATGAATAGAGTAGATTTTTTTGAAGATATTTTATGCTGCCCTGAGTGTAAGAGTTCTTTGGATAAGAGGTTATGCATATGTGAGGCTTGTGATTTTACATACCAGAAAAATAGGAATCAGCTTGTCTTTGACGGGACGTGGAGTAGGGATGAGCTCTCTAATAAAGATTGGTTAAATTCTAAAAAAGAAATATTTAAAAATAAAATGTCTTGGTTGTATCCATTTATGGTTAATCTTCTAAGTCCGGTGGCGCCAACGATCTCAGTTAAAAAGCTTATTCCAAGGGATATGTTAGCTAAAGGTAGAATAGCTAATCTCGGATGCGGCACAGCTGATTTTGGCCCTAAGGTGTTGAATGTCGATTTGGCCAATTATAAGAATGTAGATATTGTCGCATCCATATCAAATCTTCCTTTTGTTGATAGCTCTCTAGATGTGATTATTAATATTGCAGTATTAGAACATGTCCACAATCCACAACAAATTGTTGAAGAGTTTAACCGTGTTCTCAGAAGCGGAGGGTTCGTAATATGTTTTATACCATTTATGCAAGGAATTCATGCATCGCCATTTGATTTTCAGAGATATGCTCCGGAAGGCATTAAGAGACTTTTTTCAGATTTTGATATTATTTCATTTCACTCTGTTGGGCCGACATCAGGCTTGCTATGGTTACTTCAGGAATGGATTGCATTGGTCTTTTCTTTTGGATCTGTCGCCTTATACAAAATAATATTGCCCATCACATGGTTATTAAGTCCTATTAAGTATTTGGATTTTTTTCTGAGACATCATCCTTGTTCGTCTCATATTTCATCAGGCTATTATTTTGTTGCAAGAAGTAAAAAGCAAACCTTCTAAGTTTGCCTTGAAGGTTAAAGCTGCAAAGCGCAGATTACTAGAGTTGGTTAAAAAAATAACGAACATTATCAACAACATAATCTCTATCGGTATCATTCATATTGGCATAAACAGGAAGCCTAACTAATTTCTCACTTTCTGAGGTTGTGTAAATATCGGAGCCACAAAAGTGGCCATATTTCCGCCCAGCGGGAGAACTGTGTAAGGGTACGTAATGAAATGCGGCTCCAATATTCTTTGTTCGTAGAAATTGGATGAGTTGAGTCCTCTGTTCCAATGATTGTACGCGTATATAAAATATATGGGCATTATGTTTACAATTAGCTGGAACAAACGGCAGTCGAATCATCCCTTTATTGGATAAATCTGATAACGAATTGAAGTAGTATTGCCAAGTAGATAACCTTTGTTGATTTATCTCGTCAGCCACTTCTAACTGTGCATAAAGGAGAGCGGCACAAATATCACTTGGAAGATATGAAGACCCAATATCGACCCATGAATATTTATCAACGAATCCTCTAAAAAACTGAGCACGGTTGGTTCCCTTTTCGCGAATAATCTCTGCCCTTGCCATGTGTTGTTCTTCGTTGATGAGGATTGAGCCCCCTTCACCCGAGGTATAGTTCTTAGTGTCATGAAAACTTAGGCAACCAAAAGTTCCTAGAGTCCCCAAGCTTTTCCCTTTATATGAAGACATGAGGCCTTGGGCAGCATCCTCTATGACATAGAGTTGGTAATCCTTGGCAGTCCTCAAAATGGAATCCATTTCGCAGGAAACCCCAGCGTAATGAACGGGAACAATCGCTTTTGTCTTTTTTGTAATGGCTTGTTCTATGAGCTCTTCGTTGAGGTTCATAGTGTCCGGCCTAATATCGACAAAGACAATGCGAGCACCTCTCAACGCAAATGCATTCGCAGTGGATGAAAAAGTAAAAGAGGGCATTATGACCTCGTCCCCTGGCTCGATATTGCAAAGCAGTGCAGTGAGTTCTAATGCGTGTGTGCAAGAAGGAGTCAGAAGGGCGCGACGGCAATTGGTGTTCAATGTGAGCCATTCATTACATTTTTTTGTAAATTTATTGTCTCCAGATAGTGATCCAGAACGTAAGACTTCCAGCATGTACATAGATGCTGATTCAGGAATAAAAGGCTGACCCAAAGGAATATTCATTTATCTCCTTAGCTTATCCAGTGATCCTCACTTATATACAATCTTTTGAGGGTGGCACTGAGATAGATTAAAATGCATCGCATTATTATGTATTTTTAAGAAATTCTTTGCTGTTCGGCCCTTCATTGAAGAGCAGATCAATAATGGATGCAGTTGGAAAAAAGGGGCCGAAGAGTTGTGTGTATGGCGGCATCTGATAAGAGGCATACTCTAAATGGACACCTGCCTTGGTGAATTTTTCTCCATTTCCTATGTATGCTTTAGCGCTAGGTCCCGAAACATAAGTGTTGGCGGAAAATGATTTACAAATTTCTACCAGTCGCTGAGTTGGGTCACCATGCGGAATCTTGAGTTCGCTGGATAAATAAAAAGCAGTTTTAATCTCAAGGAAATAAGATATCTCTTTAGTTAACTGAATATTAAGAGCGGAAATAGACTCCCATTTTTGGTTAAGAATTTTACTAAACCATTCAAAGTAAAGGTCAAAATAAGCTGCCTTTTTGTAAGAAACAGCAACGCTCTTTATAATTTTTTTTCCCCATTGAGAAGTGTTATCGATTTGTGCCGCAAATATCGGTTGCTCAGATTTTCCTTTGCTAAGCACAGGAACTGTTATCCATTGAGGGCCTGATGCGGTTTTAATTTGATTGCGATTCCGCCAGCCGTGCTTGTCATATTGAACGTCGTCATAAAAAACAAAACCGTCACTTTGAGAAATAATTTGAAAATAACCACGCCAGGGCAAAAAGCTTGGTTGAATAATAGAGATTACTTTATGAGTTGCCACGTTGTTCACTTGTACAAGGCAGATTTTTCAGAGTCAAGATCCGTAAAACGACACTAAAAGTATTCATTATTTAACCTAGTTTATATTATTTGAAGAATACTTACTTTCAGTTTATTTTCGATAATACTTCATGAAAATCGGCTAATTATTCGGTATGGTATGAGCGGGGATGAGTATTCAAACATTTTTTAAAAACCAAAGCATATTTATGAGATCTATTCCTCTATTATTTCGTTATGGTTTAGGTGGAGCACTCGTTTATTATTTAGTGAGACAAGGGCAATTTAATTTATTTGAAATCTTTAATAAGATCTCGTTTGTTAATTTTATTTTTCTACTTTTTTTAAAATTCATTATTTTATACGCAGCAAGCTTGAGATGGTTTTTTGTCCTTAAGGAATTAAAGGTGGAATTAAGTTTAGTTCAGTCTCTTCAGCTTAACTTGCAAACAACCTTATTTAGTTACTTTATTCCGGGTAATGTGTCTGCGGATCTTTTTAAGGGTATTTATGCTGCCAAGTTGTATAGACAAGGTGGGAAAATTATTACGGCTACTTTTTTAGATCGACTAATTGGATTAATCTCAATGCTGATATTAATGGCCGGCTCTATTTTTCTGGCCTACCCATATATAGAGGCGAATGTAAATCGACTTATTTCCTTTGTTAAAATACCAGCGCCATCTTATTTTGTGATACTTTTAACTGTTAGTTTTTTGCTTTCAGGCGGAATGATCGTTTATTGGTTTAGAAAAAAACTTGAATATCTTATGTTAATAATTCTGCAGCTTAAATCATTTGTATTTTGGTTTAGAGCTATAAGTTTAGGCTTAATTGTGCATCTCATTTTTGCCTTTTTTTTATATCAGTGTGCTTTAATTTTGAATATAAATGAAATCACCTTTGTGAGTTGTTTGGTGGTTGTTCCTTTGGCAACGTTAGCCATGGTCATTCCATTAACACCTGGTTCAATTGGGGTCGGGCAAGTGCTATACACTTCTTTGTTTGATATTTTTCTAGGAGCAAAATCTGAAGCTGCGGCCTTATTTACAATGAATCAAATGATGGATATTCCCTTTATTTTTTTAGGAATTTTTCTATTTATAAAATCGAAAAAAGTAAAATAACGTTACACTAGATTATTGTTTGTGATTGAGTTCTTATAAATTACTAGGCACTCGGACTGTATATTTTTAATATTGTTCGTTACGTTAAAATGAGCTAGGGCTACGCTCCTACAATTTTGCGAAATGTTATTATAGTTCTTTATGATAGATAAAATATCTTTAACTAGGCTGATATCTTCTCCGATCAAATATGAGGCGCCGATGCTCTTGTATTTAGCAAAAGTGTCCAAGCCTTCAATCTCACGTCGATAAAGAAGGGGAAGCCCGGCAGCAAGGTACTCGGCACATTTCGAACCGAAACCTATCGAAGAGAGTTTTTTTTCAAATGTTGATTGGCTCCGGTTTTCTTTGTAGGTCAATAGCCCAAAATGACAACTTTCCAACAGCTTCGAAGTCTCCGTCAGTGAAGAAGATGACACAATCTCCACATTCTTAACATTCCGCATTTGCTGTTCCTGTTTAATACCTTCAGGATTGGACTTCGTAATGATCCTAAGCTGGCAATCAGGAAATTCTTTTTGTAGAACCTCGAAAAGATCAAAAAGATTCTTAATTCGATGCCACCCAGTATGATCGAGCTGCCCCAGATAGCAAAAGCGCAGGGGCGACATCGGTTTATTTTCAACAAATTTGATTTTTTCGATATCAACATGAGTGTACATCAAAAGTGACTTTTTTATTTTAAACTTCTGATTTTGCATCTCTAAAAACGGCTCTGAAACAAAAGTCACTAGATCCGCTTTTTCGTAAACGTACTTCTCGATACGATTCCACATCCACAGAGAAAGTCCTCGAATCTTTTTAAGAAGCTGACCTTCTTCAACAAACAAACTGCGCGGGTCAAAATGCACTTTGCACTTCAGGCCAAAAAGTTGTCGAACTCTTAATGCGACAAAACCGGCATGGTAACTGCGCGCGGAAACAAAATGAATCTGATGGCGACGAATATACCAAGCCAATATCAAATGCTGCCACGGAGTGTGAAAAAGAAAAAACTGCCATACATTTGAGTAAAGCCAGTTTGCCAATACGGGGAGGGTTCTGATCCGAAATGAAATGTTCTTCTGCTGGAGTCGATTTTGAAGGGCTGTTTTTTCTTCATTCCATTTTTTATTTTCAAAAAGACGCTTTCGTGAAATCGGTACAAAGCTGTAGATATGAATATTGAATTTGTCTTGATCAAAGTTTTCAGCAAACTGAATGAATTGATTTTGTAAAATCGGATTCTGAAACAGGTCTTCGCCATAAGATAAAAATAGCAGGTTTTTTTTGTCGATCTTAGACATCAGAGAGGCTCCCAAAAGCCTTTGGAAAAAGTGTGTCCAAACGAGAGTTTTTGGGTCGTTTGGCAGGAGTCGGGAAGTCCTCACTTGTGATTGGCGTTAAGGTTTCTAAGACCAGCGGAAGTCCCTTCTGACGAGCGTCCTCGATGATCTCCTTCGCAAAATCAAACCACGTCATAAACGGTGAAAATCGCAAATGGTAAATCCCTGGCTTTGGCGTGGACTCTTTTGCCAACAGTTTTTTTGTCAGCGCCACTGTCGCCGTGGCAATGTCCGCAGCTTTCGTAGGGGCGCCCCATTGATCGCTCACAATTCGTAATTCTTTTTTTTCCTGCGCCAACCGGCGAATGGTTTTGGCAAAGTTATGACCAACATCACTGTAAATCCACGACACGCGAAAGATGTAAGCATCGCATCCTGTTTTCAGAATTTCTTTTTCGCCTTCGAGCTTGGTGTGCCCGTACCAGTTCACTGGTGACGTGGGATCTGTTTCCACCCAAGGTTTTTCGCCAGAACCGTCAAAAACATAATCTGTGGAATAATGAATCAACATGGCGCCGTTTTCTTTGCACCACTTTGCAATAAGGCCGGGTGTTTCAGCGTTGATTTGCAACGAAAGTTCTCGCTCGCTTTCGGCCTTATCGACGGCCGTGTAAGCGGCGGCGTTGATAACACATTTGGGTTTGCGGCGATCAAGGTGTGCAAGAACTCTTTGCGGGTCCGTAAAGGGCGCGTCCGCACTCGATAGGAAATGAAAATCAGGTTGAAGAGCAAAGAGGGCTTGAGCCACTTGCCCGTTTTTTCCAAAGACGACGACCATGGATCAGAAATATCTGATCCATGGGTGGAACGCAATTGCGGGTTCTCACTCTCGATGGAGGGGGTTAATTGGCGGGAACATAACGCTCCGCCCAATTATCCGCTGGCTCGATCGTCGGACTCACAAAATCGCTGACAGACCAGCCTGTCTAGCGGTACCACAAAACCCATGTATAAAATGAAGCCTTTAGCCAAAACTGTGCAGCTCAAAACACCAACCCAAACCATCACCTGGGGTGATTGTAAGCAATGGGCGCTCTTTGCCGGCCCCGATATCGTCGAGGATGAAGGCATGGTCTTAGAAATCGGCCAGGAGCTTAAAAAGCTCACCACCGAGCACGGAGTTCCGTGGGTGCTCAAGTGCTCCTTTGATAAAGCCAATCGCACCAGTGGCAAAAGCTTTCGCGGACACGGTGTTCAGCAGGGCCTCGATATCCTTGGGCGCATCAAAAGTAAACTCGGCTGTGCAGTGCTTACGGATGTTCACGAAACCACACAGATGAAGGCCGTTGCTGAAGTCGCAGATGTGATTCAAATTCCAGCGTTCCTATCGCGACAAACCGATTTACTCATCGCTGCTGCCGAAACTCAAAAAGTCATTCACATCAAAAAAGGTCAGTTTTTAGCTCCCTGGGATATGAAGTCCGTGGTCGAAAAAATGAAGGCCGCAGGCAACGAAAAAATTCTTCTCTGCGAACGCGGAACCACCTTTGGTTACAATCGACTCATCAACGACATGATGGGCCTCGTCGATATGCGCTCCCTAGGCGTGCCTGTGATTATGGATGCCTCGCACTCCACACAATTGCCTGGTGCTTCAGGCGTCGCCAGTGGCGGACGCTCCGATATGATTCCTGTGCTTGCGAAAGCGGCCATGGCGGTTGGCGTGGATGGTTTATTTATCGAAACTCACCCTCGTCCCGATCAGGCGCTTTGCGACGGGCCGAGCAGTTTGCCGCTTCACGAAATGGCGGAGCTCCTAAAAACCCTCAACCAGCTCTGGAAAACTCATTTTTAATTATCTTCGCAGCTTCTGTTTGATTCGCGCCAGCTTGGCGCGCTGGACGGGGTTGAAAGCGAACCAAAAGTTATAGTAAACAATGTACCAAATGGCAGCGATGCCATCTTTAAAGCCAATTTTTTTTCCTTCGTCATAAGTACGGCCGTAATAAGAGATCGGCACTTCGTAAATGCGTGCGGAAATACAGCTGACAAGGACCGTGAGCTCGATCTCCATTCCAAAGCCCGAGGCGGTGAGACCGACGTCTTTAACAATAAAAGTGCGAAAGGCCTTATATCCAGTCTGAATGTCCGTCATATTAAGATTGGTGAGCAGGTTGCACAAAAAAGTTAAAAATTTATTGGCGAGAAAATGATAATAATAAAGAACGCGGGATTCTTTACGCACGAGGAAGCGACTTCCGTAAACCACGTCGGCTTTGCCCGATAAAATAGGCGCTATAACGGCGGGGATTTCCTCTGGGTTGTATTCCAGATCCGCATCCTGAACAATACAAACGTCGCTTGCGGCGTGGCTCAGCGCCGTTTGGATGGCCGCAGTTTTGCCTTTATTTTTTTCGTGGAAAAAAACGCGGACCTTGGGATCGTGAAAATTTTTGAGAAACTCGTATGTGCCATCCTTGGATCCATCATCAACGACGATAATTTCTGTGATCGATGCGATCGACAAAAGCTTTTTAATCACTTCGGGCAAAGTTCGGACTTCGTTATAGACGGGGATCAAGGCACTCACGGTCAGCATTTGTAAAGGTTAGCATCGGGCTCGAGACGATACAAACTTGACCACTCAAACTTGACGATGCTTGGCAATTCCGTACAATAGAACAAAGTCCTCGTGTTACATAATTTTTTTCAAAGAGAGACCCATGCAGCCCACACAAATCGAACTTATTGCCACGATTTTATTTTTTCTGGCTGTTTTGCACACCTTTTCCGTGGGATTTTTTCAAAAATGGGCCCACAACTATCCACGAGGTTCCGTTGGAGAAAATTTATTTCATATTTTGGGAGAAGTGGAAGCCGTTTTTGGAATGTGGGCCGCCGTTTTTTTGCTCGTCTTTTCGTATTACGAGGGCTTTGCGATTTACGAAGGGAATCACGCCACCGGCGGCGCGCTTCACTATCTGGAATCGCAAAATTTTACAGAGCCGCTCTTTGTTTTCGTGATTATGTGTATGGCGGCGACACGCCCCATTGTTCTGCTTGCAGAAAAGAGCATTGTCTTTTTCTCCAAGATTTTTCCACTTCCACCAAAAATGGCCTTTTACCTCTCAGCCTTGGTTTTGGGCCCCCTCCTGGGCTCCTTTATCACCGAGCCCGCGGCCATGACGGTCACCGCTATGATTCTTTTGGATTTGTTTTTTAAACACAAAATGTCAGAAAAATTTAAATACGCGACCATCGGATTGCTGTTTGTAAATATCTCAGTCGGCGGTACGCTCACCCATTTTGCAGCACCGCCGGTGCTGATGGTGGCAACAAAGTATGGCTGGGGTGTTGAGCACATGATTCTCAATTTTGGTTGGAAAGCTGCCACGGCCATCCTCGCATCGACCGTGTTGTATGTTTTTATTTTTCGAAAAGAACTCTCGGAGCCACTTGCTCAACATCGGAGTCCAAAGGGGCAAATGAAACCACCGTGGTGGATGTATACAATTCATCTGCTTTTTTTAGGAGCTGTTGTGATGACATCACATCATCCCACGTTCTTTATCGCCCTTTTTCTCTTTTTTATTGGTTTTGCCACAGTGACAAAAGAATACCAGGATGAACTCAAGCTCAAAGAATCACTGATGGTTGGATTTTTTCTTGGCGGGCTAGTGGTTTTAGGTTCAATGCAAAAGTGGTGGTTGAAGGATTTGCTCGTCAGCATGAGCGATATCGTGCTGTATTTTGGAGCAACCGGCCTCACGGCCATCACAGATAATGCCGCCCTCACATATCTCGGCTCCCTCGTAGAGTTAAGCGACACCGCAAAATATTACCTCGTGGCAGGCGCAGTTTCTGGAGGCGGTCTTACAGTTATCGCCAATGCCCCCAACCCCGCAGGCTACGGCATTCTCAAAGATAGTTTTAAGGACGGCGTAATCAGCCCGCTAAAGCTCCTTTTAGCAGCACTCCCCCCAACAATCATCGTCTGCCTCTGCTATCTCTTTTTACCGTCATTTTAGCTTCAAGACAGAGTCGTATTCCAACAAAGCAGTCGAGTTCAATATTGTCAGCCCCCCACATAGTTGCTAGCCTATTTGCCAATGACTGGAATCCTGAAAGACCTTTCCCTACTTTAAGGATGACGGATAAACAACAAAGGAGTGGTCTATGAAGTATTTATTAGTGGTTATGATGACAGTTCTTGTGAGTGCCTGCGCCCACAAACACCATGGAGACATGGGAGCCGATAGCGGTTGCAATAAAACAGCCGAAGAAAATAAAAACTGTGGCTGTGCCATGCAAAAAAAAGACGATAAAAAACATGAGTGTGCAAACTGCGAGGGAAAAAACACATACGACCATCATCACCATGGGGAAGCGATGAGCGCGCTGATGGGTCCCAAGGTGACACAACAGATTTCCAACGAAGAGTTTACAAAGCTTTACACTCAAAACAAAGAGAAGCTTGGCAAAACATGCAACAATCCCGCAATGACTTATTGTGGAAAAACCACAAAAGACATGATGGTTTCTGAAGCAGAGGCGAGCTGCCTTTGGACAAAAGTTTTCCGTGTCACTCGCGAAACTCTCCCCGAACTCGACGGGTCCGCTTGTGCTAAAATGATCAAAGGCTTTGCGAAGAAATAGTTTATGCGTGGCGCCTTTGTGAGGAGGCGCCATTGGATCGACTCTAGGCCTATATAATTTATATACCCCCCAAGAATCATTGGTGAACCTTTCGCGTTTGCGGTAACTGCATGGAAGGGTTGTTCGTATCAAGGGGTTATCAATGAAAAATTTTTGTATTTTTCTGTTATCTATTCTGCTTTTGGGTTCATTTGCTGGAGCTGAGATCATTCGCTTACAGCCTGTGACTCCAAAAGAAAATCAAAAACCAGCGGACGCTCAACCTCAGTTAAAACCGTATATTGATTTTATCGTTGAGTGGACGTCGCACAAGTATCAGGGTGAAGAACTCCCACAAATCCAATTCGAAGATCATGGATTGGTGCAGGTCTTTGCCTACGGCGATCTTGAGTATGCTCAGGCTGAGGCGCAAGGAAAAAAACTTAACACGGTATCTGCAGTCTACGATGCCTCAAGAAAAACAATCTATGTTTCTAACACAATCAAAGACAATCAACAGGAGCTGGAACTGGCTTTGGTTCATGAACTTGTTCACTACCTTCAAGAGATCAACGGTTATACGGCATCGCTCAATGGCCACTTAGAGTGCACAGAAAGCGACGCCTATGATATTCAAATGCTGTGGCAAATTTTAATTCATAAAGTTGATGTGAAGAGCAACGAGGTTCGCTTAACTCATGAGCGTTCGCTTTTAGCAGCGATGGAATGCATGGGCGATATGTCGAAGGCGTTCTCGCAAGGCAATAGCCAAGAATGGTGACAAATATCTAGTCAAACCTGTCATTTTTTCGTGAAAAGGGCGTTAAGCTTTCCAAACATCAAAGGTTTGCATACTGTACGAGGGAATCTAGCTTTTAAAAGTTCCATCTGGGACTGAGGATGAACAATATGGGGTCTCTTTTAATCATTTTGAGTATCATAATAAGCGCTTTACCAGCCCAGGCCTTTTTCTGCACTGAGGTTTTTGAGGCAAGAGCCTTTCGCGGCGGCGCCGTAAAAGATGCCAAAGACTTCGCTCATATGAACACTCCACAAAGAATTAATTATATTGATCAGCGAACCGCGGATTTGACCCAGCAGCTCCAGCCAACCCCTCGGCTCTGGAAAAGACTTTTTTTCGAAAGCGAGCTCTTAATTCACGAAAAAAATCGAAAGCTAACGGAAGAGTTGCGTGCTCTTAGCAAGTCGCGAAAAAAGTACTATTTCATGCTCCCCATGATGGAGGCTTTGGCTCGTCGGGGATTCTTTTTCGAAGCGGACGAAATCCAACTCTTAAATCGGGTCACTCAGTCCGATAAACTTTTCGAAGCGATTGAGTTTTTAAATCAACGCTTTAAAGATATTCCAAACAAAAGCATCACGGAAAAACATTTTTTGGATGCCGTTATTTCTTATCTAACATGGGGACCAGATTTCTCAAGAGATCAAACACCCATTCATCATTGGGTGATGTTTGAAATTTTAAGCACACGTGGTCAGCCGAAACTTTTGGAAGACATGACCAGAATCTTATTTTTATCAGCAGACATGTACTCCCGCGAAAAACAACAACCGAAATGGGAGCAGTTAACTCCGGCACAAGCTAAAGTGGAAGAATTATGGATTGTACAACAAGATCCAGCCTACAAAATGATTCAGCAAACCAGCCCCGAGTCGATTGAAAACGTGATTATCCATGCTATCGATCAAGGCCTTCTCGATTATGATAAACGCGTACACTCATTTCGAATTAAAAAGTAAAAGCCGATCAAGCAGCGGTCCCTGAATTGTAACCACAGAGGACTGAGGGAGCCCTTGGCGTGACGGCCATGTGCTTGTCGGGTGTTTTGGATCTGTTGTATTGGCTCCAGGGTGTTGAACACATAAAAACAAAGTATTGGAATCATCGGAAAACATCGGACCTGTAAACTCCGCATCCCGAGGGGCCGTCGCAATTCGATAAGCCTGTCCCGCAAATTCACCGCGGAGGGGGACGAAATAAAGGCTGTTGTTCCCAAATCCATTATAGGGACCTTGATCAGTTTCTTCTTCGGAAATATCAGATGTGACCCACAGATTTCCATTCTTATCAAAAACCATATTGTCAGGGCAGGCGATGCCAGCCTCTGTGCCGCCAATCAACCAAGTGGATGACGAAAACTCAAGGGATTCGGCATTGTTATTTTTTTCGACGATTTTTAATATCGAGCCGTAATGATTATTGCGATCTATATTATTGGTGAGGGAGATAAAAATATCTCCAGTAAGAGGATCGATTTCGATATCCTCTGGGCGATCTTGTTGTGTTCCGCCGGCAAGGATTGCCGCCAGTCGGGTGTACGTTAAAACGTCGTGCTGATGATCGAAATGTTTTCTTAAGGATGGATTTTTTTTGAGATCCAAGGGAATCCACAATCCCTTCTCTGTATTAGCGACATAAAGCGTTCCCGATTCGATTGAAAGCCCTTTGTCAGAAACAAACTTGTAAATAAATCCAAACTTGCGGTCTTCGCCCATGTATACGACGGCTTTTTTATTTCTACTGATTTTGACTGTGGCGCATTCATGTTCAAAACGCCCCAAAGCATTTCGTTTTACAGCTTTACCGGTCATAGGATCAATTTCGACCACCCAGCCATAGTGCTCTGGTGGGAGCGGAAAATAATCAAACCAGCGGTATTTGTTGGTTTCGATAAACTTTCGCTCTTTATTTTCAAAAGTGACATCACCATAAAAAATATCGTAGTTTTCTTCGCAGGTCAGAACAGTTCCCCACGGTGTTTGACCACCGGCACAGTTGGCCAAGGTGCCAATCGCAACAGTGGAGTCGAGCACACGATAGCCTTTTTGGAAAGGAATCGGAGTGCGTGCCGAAATTCTTCGATTGTAGTTTGAGTTTTTAACAAACTGCCAAGACTGATTTATTTTTTTGATGTGGATCAAAGAACAGCCCACAGCGAGTTGTTCACGAATCACTTCGTCGCGAGTGCGCGGAGAATCGAGTTTTCGTTCGTGAATAAGAACTGGATGAATATATTCATGATTAACAAGCAGAACGCCTTCATCTTTTTTGTCTTTAAAGGGCGTGAACGCCAAAAAATCATTGTTCGCGCCAAAAAATTCTTGTGCGTTGATGGACTCATTGTATTT
This sequence comes from uncultured Pseudobdellovibrionaceae bacterium, assembly GCA_964579625.1. Lineage (GTDB taxonomy): Bacteria > Bdellovibrionota > Bdellovibrionia > Bdellovibrionales > JAGQZY01 > JANPLN01. The sequence continues at coordinate 15,039 of CAZOGU010000004.1, read as the reverse complement.
TATCAAAATATCGTAAGACAAATCCTTTGCTAAAAGTAGATCATCTTTTGTGCTTGCAGAGAGCTGACGAAAAGGACCTGCTGGCAGTGGAAGACTGGAGCAAGAGACCGTGTTCAAGAGGGGAGGCAGTGTGAGAAGAGTGGCCGAACGCCCCATAAAGTGCAAAAAGTCCCGACGTTCCATACCGCTTTTCATAAAGAGATTATTCGGTATTCACCTCTTATAGGCAAGCCAAGATGTAATAAATTCAAACCGGCTCCAGAATGAGAAAATGTCAGGTTTGTGTTGGTTTTTATATGGCCATCAATAAGGCTTTGGTGTATTCGATTTTCTATTCAATTTTGACATTTTCTTAGGGGGCTACTTTGGGGCTTTTCACAAAAAAAACGATCGCCTATTTGGTTGCAGAAGCATCTGATAAAAATATTGGCGAAGGGACGCACACACTCAAGCGTCATCTTGGTGCCTTCAACTTAACCATGCTTGGGATTGGCGCCATCATCGGTGCTGGAATTTTTTCTCTCACAGGAACAGCCGCTGCCAATTATGCGGGCCCTGGAATTGTTTATAGTTTTATAATTGGCGGAATTTTATGTGCTCTTGCAGGACTTTGCTATTCCGAAATGGCGTCGATGGTTCCGGTGTCAGGTTCTGCCTACGCTTATTCCTATGCAACCATGGGCGAACTGGTGGCGTGGATTATCGGTTGGGATTTGGTTCTTGAGTATGCATTTGGTGCCATCACCGTTTCGGCGTCGTGGTCAGGTTACATGGTGTCTCTGTTAACTAAAACATTGGGAATTCATTTTGCCGATGGATTTATGCTTTTCACTAAAGGCCCGTGGGAGCAAGTGATGCTTTCTGACGGTTCTATGGCTTATGGGTACTGGAATCTTCCGGCCTCTTTTATTGCACTTCTTGTTTCGTACATTCTCTATCGTGGGATTAAAGAAAGTGCCTTTATCAATAATATAATAGTCATGGTGAAGGTTTTAATTATTCTTGTTTTTATTATTGTCGGCTGGGGTGTGATTGATAGCCAAAATTGGATTGTCAATCCAGACGCTAGCGGCCTGATGAAGTTGATTCCACCTTATGGGTTAAGTACTCGTCACGGAGAAGAGTTTTACAGCTTTGGCTTGAGTGGAGTTTTGACCGGAGCGGGTGTGGTGTTTTTTTCTTATATTGGATTTGATTCGATTTCTACCATGGGGCAAGAGTCAAAAAATCCGCAGCGGGATCTCCCTATCGGCATTTTAGGATCCCTCGTTATTTGCACGACTATCTATATATTGATGTCGCTGACCATGACGGGTGTTGTGTCTTATAAAGAATTGGGAGTTTCTGATCCTGTTGCTGTGGGTGTGGATCGTATCGTTGCTTTAAGACAATGGGACCCGTATTTGCAAAAACTTTTATCCTTCTTTGTAAAGTTTGGCGCTCTCTGTGGATTGTCTTCTGTCATCTTAGTGATGATGATTGGTCAAACTCGAGTTTTTTACTCCATCGGCAAAGATGGCCTTCTTCCATGGTTTGATCGCGTTCATCCACGTTTTTCAACCCCACATATTGCAACGGCCGTGACCGGCGTATTTGTGGCCCTCTGTGGAGGAATCATGCCGATGAGCCTTGTGGGAGAACTGACATCCATCGGAACATTGCTCGCCTTCGTCCTCGTCTGTGTCGGTGTCTTTATCCTTCGTCATACCAATCCCGAAATCCCTCGTCCGTTTAAAACCCCTCTCTATTGGTTGGTGTGTCCACTTGGAGCAGTGTCTTGCCTTTGGGTGATGATGGGACTGCCTCATGATACATGGTACAGGCTCTTGGTCTGGCTTTTGATCGGCTTTGTGATCTATTTTGGATATGGAGCTAAACATAGCAAACTTAGTCAGAAAATAAAGAAACTGTAAAATTAATAACACATGATCTCAATTTGAGATCTCAAATCAAAACAAATCCATTTTTATCTTGTTCTGCAAGGTCCTAAGACCTAAGTATTTAAATTTTCATCAGGACCTCCGAAGAGTCTTTCAGAAATAGAAAGATGATGAAGGAGAGGTTCATATGATGACTACAACAAAGAAACTATCAATGATATTGGCGCTGTCGGCGTTCTGCTTGCAGAGCACGGCACTTGCCGACGATCCAACTGAGCTTCAGAGTGAAATGATGGAAGTCGAAGAAGCCATCGCGGACTCCGAGGCGGCCAAAGCCGAACAGGTCGAAACCGCGAAGCGAATGGAAAAAGAAAAAAAGGAAGCATCGGTGATGAAAGAAAAAGCCGGTGGTGAATTAAAGAGAGCCCGCCGCGAAGAAGATCGCGCCCGTGAGCGAATTGCACTCAACGAAAAGAAGATCCTTGAGGCACAAGACGAAATCGAAAGAGCCAAGAAAGATATCGATACAGCCAAAGAGGCGATCGATAAAACACGCTTGGATATCGAAAAGTCGCAAGCTGAATACGAAAAAGTAAAAAAAGAAGCTCAACGCTATGCTGATCTTAAGAAGGAAGCTTTGACGGAAAGAGACTACGTCGAAAAAAGCATGCAAAAAGAAGAAGCGAAGCTTGCAGAGATGAAGCGCACAGAAAAGTCGGCTTTAAAAGACTTAACTCGTGCTGAGCAAGAACTAAAGTATGTTCGTGAAAAAGCAAAAAAATCGATGGAAAAGAATGGCGGCGAAGGAAAAGAATACCTTCGCATTGTTCAAGACCATCGCGACTCATTAAAAAAGATTGCTAAAAAGCTCGATGAGATCGAAGTGGAACTCGAAGTAGACAAAGCTTACGAAGAGAAAAAGGAACGTAAGCAAGTTGCTATGGAAAGAACACGCAATGTGGCGAACATGCATTCTGGCAAATTTGCCAAAATCACCTCGCCGACTTGTAGTATGCGCACGTTTCCATCATCAGACTCAAAAGTGATTGGAAATTATAAACATGGTCGCAAAGTGCATGTTAAGATTCATGACAAAGCTTGGTATTCAACCATCTACAACGGCGAGAAGGTTTTCTTGGGCGCTGGTTGTTTTGAATAGTTTTTAAGTTAAAAATCTCTTCATCAGAAAGGTCGGATCACTTCCGACCTTTTCTTTTTTAAAAATCTGCGATGTGATCCACAAACTCGGGATGATCAATAAAAGGATTTCGGTTCTTTTGAATATCAAAAATTTTCTCGTTCAGTTCGATTTCGCGAGCGTCGGGGCTGTCCAATTGATGCCAACGACGAAGCGCTGCCTCTTGATTCTTATCGACCTTCACTTTGTAGCGGACCGAAAAGTAAAATATGGCGCGAGCCATATCGCCTTTAATGATGTCATCTGGCTCGAACACCTGCTCGCCCGCCGAGTTGATACCTAAAGTCGCTTGTGTACAGGGCTCCAGTTTGGCCGTGAGAACTTCACCAAAAGGAAAGTTGCCTCGAATGGAATTAATGTAACTCATCGTCGGGAAGAGGATGTGGAGATCCGCTTTTTGAAAACTTTTTGGAAATTGATTGGTAAAATGGCTTTGTGGCCAAGCGTGCTCGACGTTCACGATGTTGTTGTCTGGGATTTGCATGGGAGCTAATTGATTTTGTTTGGAAAAATCTTTATTGGTCAGGGTTTTATTGCAGTAATAAGTATCGATGGAATAAGTCTGCGGTGTTGATCCTTCGAGATACAAAAAACCAAAGATCAGTTCGCGGGCTTTTTTGTAGGAAACAGGGGAGTGTGTAAAACATTCGTACTCTGAGCAGGAGGGGAGGATTAAATCGCCACTGTTTTTAGGGAGGTGGTAAGAGCTGAGAACGGTAAAAAGATTCTCTTTTGTTGCCGGTGAGGATTTTAGGTAACCGTAGTAGGTTTCCTTTTCGGCGAACGTTTTTTCAACAGTAATAACAAGTAAAAGGCTCAAAATCCATTTGAACATAATTCCCCTCCCACGGCGCTCGATTTTAAAACACCTCACTTGTACGTAAGGAATGGAGACTATTCAACACTGTTTTAATAAATTTTATAAGAAAAAACACAACGCCCGATAAATAAGCAAATACGACTGCTTTTTATTATAAATTTGGAGATTTGATAAGCAGTCGCTTGATTCGATGATGATGCCCACCCTCAATGAGGGAACCTGTCGCGTAGCCGATAAAAGCCGCCAAAATTGCAATGAGAAATGGGGCTTCGAGTCCCCACACCAGATCCCCAAGCTGATAAAAAATCATACCAGCTACCAGGGCTAAAGTTCCAGCCATGGGGCCGCCCCATTTGCTATAGATTCCGAAAAACGTAATGATCAACAGTCCCGAAGTTCCAAACGAGGACGCCAACTCCAGAAGGGCATAAATGCCACTCGAAAAGTGAGCGATGGTATAGGCAACAAGAGCAGCAACAACAATAATCAGTCGTGCCACCTGAAGTTTGCGTTTTTCGCTTTTGTTTTTAAGAAGAGAATAAATAATGTTTTGTGAAGTCAGGGCTGCGACGGAAAGTAAGATCGTGTCGATGGTCGATAGAATGGCCGAGATCAATGCGCCCACAAAAATCACATAGAGAACCGGTGGCAGATAGTGCTCGGCCAAACTGGTCAGAAATTGCTCGTTATGTGTGACGTTAGGGAAAATCTGCGGCCCGATAAGTCCTAAAAAAAGTGGGATACTACCAAGAAAGAGATAGATAAAACATGACCAGTAACTGCCTCTTCGCGCCACTTCAGGAGATTTTGCCGCTAATGTGCGAGAAATCAGCTCCTGAGCTACAAGGGATCCCAAAATAGGAATGGCCCAACGATCCATGCGCTGAAAGACACTTTCTTCGGCGGAGAGAAAGCTAAGGCGACTTGGGTTCATTGTCGAAAACAAAGACCAACTGAAATCCTCACTGTTAAGAACGATCACAAAGAGGCAGACTAAACCAAAAAAGATCAAAGCGCCTTTGACCATATCGGTGAGAATATCTCCGAGCAACCCTCCGAGCAGAGTGTAGACCACCACTGCAAATGTGCAGAAGAAGATCGTGGTTTCCACCGGCAACTGAGTGGTGCTACTGACAATCTGCCCAAAGGCGCGAATCTGCGCAGCTCCCCAAATCAGAGATCCAGGAATTAAAATAAAAGCCGTCAATTTTTCAACCCATGGCCCGTAGCGATCTGCATAAAAGTCGGAGAGAGTGATGTATCCACCTCTCCACAAGGGCGCGGCAATAAAAAGTCCCATAAGTAAGAGGCAAAGACTGTACCCAAAAGGATCAGCGCGGCTCCCAGAGAGACCACTCATGTAAACGGCTCCTGAAGAGCCTATACACGTTTCAGCTCCAAACCAACTCGCTACAAGAGACATCGCCACAACAGGCGTGGGGAGATTGCGACCTGCCAGAAAAAAATCACTGGAATTATGGACCTTGCGAGCCACCCAGTAACAAATTCCCAATTGAACGAGAAGATACAAGCCGATAAAAAAGATCATATTTGGTGTTTATTCTATATTCCATAAGATGACAAATTGTTTTTGCCTCCGCTAGAATGGACCGTGGCCGAAACAAAATACGAAATCAAAATCGAATCTCTTCGAAAACTGGTGACAGAGTTCCCGGTGAGCCCCGGTGTTTACCTGATGAAGAATGTAGATTCGAAGATTATCTACGTGGGAAAAGCCAAAGAGCTGCGTCACCGCGTGCGAAGTTACTTTCAAAAAAATCACGAAAGTCCAAAAACTCAATTTTTAGTCAGAAACATTTTTCATATTGAGTACATCGTTACAAAGACAGAAGCCGAAGCGCTTCTTCTCGAAGCCACACTGATCAAAAAGCATCGCCCACGCTATAACATTCGTCTCAAAGATGATAAATCCTATCCCTATATTCGACTCACTCTCAAGGATCATTTTCCGCGCTTTTATCTCGCCCGCAAAGTGAAGCGCGACGGGGCGACTTATTTTGGCCCCTACTTGAGCGGGCAGATCGTTCACGATACCATTGAGTTTTTAAACAATGTTTATAAGCTCCGCGATTGCACGGATCACTATTTTAAGAGTCGCAAAAGACCTTGTCTTTCTTACGACATCGGAAAGTGCTCAGGGCCTTGCGTGGGATTGATCACCGAAGAAGATTATCGAGAGTCCATTAAAGGAGCTCAAAACTTTTTCAAAAACAAAAATGCCAAACTCCTTAAAAATCTCGAATTACAAATGAATGGCCTTGCCGAGCAAGAAAAATTTGAGATGGCCGCCCGCGTGCGCGACAGTCTTAAGGCCATTCAACGGGTTTTAGAAAAACAGTCTGTGATCAATACAGATATTGATAAAGACCAAGATATTTTTAGTTTTTACGGCGATCAACGTGGAACTCTGATCTGTTCCGTTCACGTTCGCCAGGGGGCTGTGATTGGTCATAAGGGACATTTCTTTCCGCTACTTGATTCTTCTTCACCCGACGAGGATGTGCGCGATTGGTTGATGACATTCTTAAACCAGTATTATGCCGAAAACGTTGTGCCGGACGAAATTCTTTTGCCTCTGGATATTGGCAATGATTTGCGCAAGCTATTAACTGAGGTTTTAAAGCTCTATTCGGATCATCCCACACAAATTATTTTTCCAACCAGCAGTATCGGTCAAAAGCTGCTAGAAATGGCGCAAACCAACGCTGAAAAGAAGTTCCAAAACCATGTCACTAAAAACGAAGAAAAAAAACAGGCCTTGGAGCTTATCAAAGACAAACTTCATTTGCCTCACTATCCTCGACGTATCGAGTGTTATGATATTTCCACGTTTCAGGGACAGGAGACTGTGGCTTCGCAAGTGGTCTTCGTGGATGGTGTTCCTAACAAAGATCAATATCGTCGCTACAAAATCAAATCCTTTGCAGGCATGAACGATTTTGAAGCCATGAAGGAAGTATTATCTCGCAGACTTAAACATGATGAGTGGGAAGAGCCGCAATTGATTGTCGTCGATGGCGGAAAAGGACAACTCAAGTTTGCCATGGAAGCATTAAAGGCTTTGAATAAGCAACATATTCCGATTGTCGGTCTTGCCAAAGAACGAACCAAAGGACAATTTGGGGATGACAAGATCGAAAAAACCTTCGAGCGTTTTTATTTGCCCAATCGACAGAACCCTGTGATTTTTGCAGCCAACTCGGAGGCGTTTCGAATTTTGGTTTCCCTCCGTGATGAGGCTCATCGTTTTGCAATCAGCTTCCACCGCGAACTTCGGGAGAAGGCTTTTCTGCCAGAAGATTGATACAACGAAAATCTTTTTTTAAAATTTAGAGAGTTTTCAAAAGAGTTCTTAAATCGACACGCTCGTCCGGGACAGTTGCGAGCATAGCTCGCAAACGAGTTGCACTCTCTGTCCCTCCTTGGCTCTGCCGTTGTCGTTCGCTTCGCTCACGATCGCGTCACGCTCAACGGAGGTCGACTTAAGAACTCTTTTGAAAAATCTCTAAATTTTAAAAAATATTTCGTGATTGTGTATTAATAAAAAAAGCCTCCTTGTGGGAGGCTTTGGAAGTCTTTGCTTTGAGAGTTTGGGGTGAGGTTGGCCTCAGCCCTTTGTTTATTTTTTCTTAACGGGGAGGCTGGTTGTACCGCGTTTGGCTTCGCCATTGTATTTATCGACAACTGTGGCGCCGCCAATGTCTTCGTTGAGTTCGTTGCCTGGGCGGTAGTCGCTGCCGCCGCTTCCGCCACCACCGTTGCAGTTTCTAGCTCCTATGTCACATGCGAGATCGGTGGGAGAGTCACCACCGCATGGGCTGTATCTAGAGTCGCCGACTTGGTAATCGTTCGGGCTATTTCTAAAATCATCAGCGTAGATACGAGTTGCACCGCTGCGATCATCACCACCTCGGCCATAACCACGTCGGGTTTCGTTCATGTATCTGTAGTCATCTTGGCGTCTAATTGAATAATCGTCACCATCACACTGAGTCTCGCATTTTCCACCACAAGACCCTATGAGTTCGTCAGCAAAAAATCCGCCGCCGATAATTCCCACAGCCAGTGCGCGAAGACTGATCTTTCTTCTCTCTTCTGGAGGTCGATCAAGAGTCATGAAGGATGCACCTGCAAATAAAGCTAGGCCCGCTAAAAATCCCGCTTTTGTATTAAACTTTGCATTTGCTTTAGGAAATAGAGAAAAGCTTGCCGTTGTTTTGAGGCACCCAATCTGATTGCAAATATTAACAAACAAGTCCGCAGGTGTTGCTTTTTTCAAGGACAGTTTTTTCCCGTTCACAGTCATGGATTTTTTATCATAGAGGATATAATTTTCTTTATCGAAATAAGCTTTGTTTTCTTTTGACATCATTTTTGGAAAACGATCGGTCGGTTTAACGCCGTATTTTGTAAATTCGGAATTCAGTTTTGCCATTTCGCTTGCTGAAATGTAGCGACCCAGCGCTTTCCTGTATTCCTCCACGGTGCCCCAGCGGTTGACGGAATTTGCAGTGGCAATGGCCATGTAGTGAGTCATGGGTGGCGTCTTTTTTGGAGCAGCCCACGAAGGACTCGCCAGGAGTACGCAGAGCAGAGTTTTTAAAGAGAGAGTGTAGAACATAGACTTCCTTTCTATGATGTTCACGAATATCATAACAAACTTCTTCTCGAAGAGAATCACGACGAGAGTCTAGTTTCTAACTTTTTTACTTAAAATTTAAGTTTTCGATCGTTTTCGATCGTCTCGGGGAGTGACCAACGACTGGCAAAGTCAGCAGGGACGTCGATTCGGAGGGCGCGAAGTGCGATTCCCGGTTCCGTCCATACCACTTGTGATCCGTACAGGGTGTCTCCCACGATCGGGAATCCGCGATGTGAGAGTTCAAAACGGAGCTGGTGAGATCGACCTGTCACTGGGTTCAGTAGCCATTCGCAGAGGGACTCTTTTTTCTGGATGATTTGTGCTTCGGTGATGGATTCTTTGCCGTGTGGAGATTCGTACGTTCTCTTTTTGCCGCGGAGAATTTGAGCTTTCCATATCATTTTTTCGCCAACGGCGATGGTGCATGTGGAAGAAATGGCTTGATAGGTTTTTTTGATTAATTTTTTTTCAAAAAGAAGATTGGCATCGCGATGAAATTCAGAACTCAATCCATACATGATTAAACCGCTAACTTCGGCGTCGAGGCGGTGAATCGGAAAAATTTTTGTTTTGAATTGCTGCTCAAGCACTTGAGCCAAAACAGGTCGATCATCTTTTGGATCGCGACCTGGGATTGAAAGCCATTGTGCAGGTTTATCAACGATGACGACATGAGTATTTTGAAAGACAATGGTCACCGCAGAGTTCAATAAAACCTACTTGTATTCGTATGTCAGAATGCCGCCGGGCTCAGAGCTTAAAAATTTATCAAGAACCTGGAGCTTGTCATTAATCACGTCTTTCGGAAGACCCGAGTTTTTTATAAAATCAACGGCTTTTGTCGAATCCATAAGTGGTTTTCTTTTAAGAGCAGTCGCGCGCCCACTAAAAGGTGTAATCTGTTCTTCGAACAATTGAGCAAATGTATTTTGTCGGGCCATGGGCTCTTTTTTAACATAGATATTACACTGAACTTTTTCACCATCATCTGTGCATACAGCACTCATCTCTTTTGAATCCCAGCGAGAAACCCGTTTCGCTTGGTCCATTTCGACGAGTGTAAACTTCACAAAGAGGGCTGGCTCGCCGGTGAGTTCTGGTGGGAAAACATAAGAGATTTCATTGCTGCTTGTGCCGGCATACGACTGAACAATACCGACTTTAAAGCGCGAATGTTCGACAAGTTCCGGTCCTGTGGGCACAACATAATCGGCCATTTGATCAGCTTCGGAAGCGAAAGCGGATGTGAGAGTTAAAAAAGCAGTTAAGAATAGATCCATTAAATTCATTCAAGCCCCCTTATATGTAATAACGAGTGGCACGACCTCGCCCAACGCGTTTTAACATACCCACTGCGTGGAGTTTTGACAAGTCACGGGTTGCAGTGGGTTTTGAAATCATCAATTTGCTGGCCAATTCTAGTACCGAAATCGAATCATTTTGTTTGAGGTAATCGAGGATTTGCATTTGGCGAAAGTTAAGATCTTTGAGGTATTTGGCCCATCGTGCGGGAACTTTAAGCTTGGTTTTTTCGGCGTGAAGTTGCGGTGTGTTTTCGCGAGCCTCGTTGGGTGTTTTTTGTTTGAGAGTATTTTTTATAATCACTTTAATACTCTTTTGAATTTGATACCCATTTTCGGTCAGCTGAATCCAATCCGAACGAGGAGCTAAAAGCTTGCGGACTTTGTTGATCGAAGAATAGATAAGAGTGTCGTGACGAAGAGGGTCGTATTCGTATCCCCAGATCTTTTGAACCAGCTGTTCTTTGGATTTGGGTGAATCTTTGATAAGTAAAATAATTTTTCGCAGAACGGAATTCACGCCCTGATTTTGCAAAAAGACATTTCCTTTATCGAGGAGAACGAGCGTTCCAGGATGCAGATCAAAAATCAAACTTTGTGTCCCAAAAGGCAGTTGATAACATTTGTGGAGAAGACCAAAATAACCGCTCTCGAGAATTCGTTGCGGAGCCTTAGGGTCGCTCAAGGCGACGCTATCCAAAAGGTCGCCAATGGGATCTTCGCCAAGGGGCGATTCGACCAATCGTTTTTTAAGTGATCGACCCATCATTTTTTTATGGATTTGATTTTGCGATCGGAGGGTTTTTTGACCCAACTCTTCGCAGACGGCTGCGGCTTCTGTTGATTTTTTAAGAGCGTCCAACAATTGCAACTTAAGACCATTGATTTGCATCCATAAACTGAGATCAATCACAGGATCTATATTTTGTTCCGCAAAACGCAAAAGGTGAAGAGACTGGGTGTATTGGGCTTGTAAATAGAGTACATAACTCATGCGCAAGTTAAGGAGTGCCATTTGTCGTCGATTTTGATTTTTGTAAATGATATCTGCGGCTTTTGACAAAGCATCTTCGGCTTTCGAAAACTGTCCACGCAAGATGTATTGGCGAATCAATTCTAAGAGAAGTTCGCCCTTGGAATAAATATCACGGGTTTCAATTTTTTCGTAGGCGTCTTCAAGATTTTTTAAACCTTTGTGGGCTTCGATACCAAATTGGGCTTTAAATTTAAAGATAGCAATTTCTATCGCTGGTCCCATCCATCCATTATGAACCTGTTTTGCAAGCTTTAATGTTTCGTCAAAATAACGAAGTCCAAGACGAATCTGACCCGTGTGGATCAGCGAATGAGCCAGAAGATCTTTGCTGAGGATTTCGCCAAAAGTAAAGTCGGCGTCGATCGAGGCTTTGTAGGACTTTTCGGCATCTTTTTTTGCCTGTGAAAAGCGACCGCAAAAGAAGCGATAAAAAGCCATGCCCTGGTAGATAAAAAAGAACTCAAGCGATGTGGTCTTTTTGTTCACCGCTCGGCGATTTTCAATCAAAAGCGTGCGGCCCTTTTTGTACTGAGAATTGCGAATCGATCCGAGGGCGAGATAAAAGCGGCAGGCAATTTTTTCTGAAGAGGGGAGAGAGCTCTTTTCATAAAGAGCGAAGGCTTTATCCAATTGACCACTGAGAACCAATCCCCCAATCCAAAAAGGGAAGGCCGATGTCTGTTTTTGCAGGGCTTTTGAGGAATCAAACGACTCTACGACTTCGGTAAATCGACCTTCGAGAAATTGTTTCTGCATTTGAGTGTATAAAACGTTCATCATTCTATTAACTGAGCTCTGACTTTACCTTCATCAGGACTTTTGTTAGTCTCCCTTTGCTATTCATGCGTGAGGGACGCATGAAAATCAAATCAAATCAAATCAAAAATGAAAGATTTTGTGGGTGGTTTATTTGGCAAGGGGACGATAGTTTGATGAAGAGAAGGGGGGAAACTCTTGTGAAATCAATCCTATGGCTTTTATTGATCGTCTGTATTTCCTGCACTTTCCAAAAGAACAAATTGGGAGACGCACCGGAGAGTATCAACGAGGCTCCTTCCTGCACTCCGGTGTCGTTTGTTCAAGTGCAAGCCGATATTTTTGGAACTCCTCAAGACCCCAAAGGCAAATGTCTTTCTTGTCATCAACCGGGTGGACCGTTGCTGGCGTTAAATTCCTACGCCGCGGTGAAAGGTCGATTGGCACAAATTGAGGATTCTGTACATAGCAACCGCATGCCTAAAAATGGGCCGCTATCTGCTGATAAGAAAAAACTTCTCTATTCTTGGATTCAACAAGGCTCTCCCGAACTGGCGGATGCTGCCAAAGTGGCAGAGAACTGCGATCCAGGAACAGATCCTGTGGTGCTAGATCCAAATCCGCAACCTGTTGTCCTAGAACCCCATTACGAATCTTTACGCCAAAACATTTTTGCCAGTCAGTGCCTGGGTTGCCACGACGGCAGTGGTATTTTTAGCTTCTATGATTTTTCCACTCATGAATCCATCATTAGCTATAAAAAGCTCTTTGATATACTAACGGACGGCAGTGACAGTCGCTTTGTTAAAGCCTTGGTAACCGGAGCGATGCCGAAAAACCGTCCGCCTTTAAGCGCCGAACAGATCGAAGTGATTCGTCAGTGGGTGGCGCTTGGACTGCCTAAGACCGCGACCGATGTGGGAACGACTTTGCCAGGGCTACCTTCAAATCCACCTCCGGTACCAAGACCAGTTTCTTGTGATCAAATTGATTTTGAAACGGTCAATAAAAAAATCTTCGAAGCCAAGTGCACGCGATGCCATGATTTTACTGCAAAGTTAGATCTGCAGTCTTACGCAAATATCAAAAGCCATCTAACGGAAATCAAGTGGGCTATTGAGAATGATAAAATGCCGCCGAAAAAACCTTTGGACCCGGACCTTAAAGATTTGGTTCTTAAGTGGATCGACCAAGGCGCACCAGAAACTGTTCAGCTTCCAGAGACTTGTCAAAACAACACCAAGGGGGAACCATGAAAATCATATTTGCAATCTTAATCACTTTTGCACAAATCCACTTTGTGCAGGCAAAAACACTCAAAGCCACACCTTCCAAAGGAACAGTTGTTTTTAATGCAACAGCTATTGGTCTCAAATTTCAAGGTACCGGTGAAGGGCCTGAAGGCAAAGTCACTATTGATAAAGCTGTTCAGGGAACACTTAAATTTAAGATGGAAACTCTGGATACGAAAATCAATTTGCGCAATCAGCACATGAAAGAAAAATATCTCGAAACCGCAAAGTATCCTTACAGCGAGCTCAAAATCGAAGATGTGACCGGATTTGTGATTGATAAACCAGAAGGTTCATTCCCGTTTAAGGGAACAATCACTGTGCACAGCGTACCTAAACTCGTTGCGGGAACGGTCCAAGTTAAAAAAGTGGGAGAGGCCTTCCAAATTAAAGCCGAATTCGATACAAAAATCTCCTATTTTTCGATTCCGCTGCCTGCATATGCTGGTGTCGCTCTTAAAGATGATGTAAAAGTGGTCGTTGAAACACAATTGATGTAGGACACGCCCTCGTCGGAGAGAGAAGTCATGAGACTGAGTCTGCTTTTTTTTTTAATTCTTATTGCGAGTTTCAATGCTTTCGCGTTTCCCGAGATGATTCGTCATGGGTACATCAACTGCACCGCCTGTCATGTTTCACCGGCGGGAGGTGGGTTGATGACCACTTACGGACGATCCATTTCTAAAGAAGTATTAAGTCGCTGGGGTGCAGAGGGAGAAGAAAATGTTCTCCACGGCGCCATTCAAGATGAATCAGTTATCAACTGGATCAATGGATCTCAAGACGTAGGATTTAATATTGGCGGAGATGTTCGGTACATCCAACAATACACCAACTCCGATGTGATGGAGCGCGGACGATTTTTTGCAATGCAAAGAGATTTAGAGCTGGCCTTCAAATGGAATCAATGGATTATCGCCAGTACTTTTGGTTATCGTTACTTTCCAAATGAAGCCGATAAATTTGAAACCCGTCGCTACTATTTAATGTATCAACCTCATGAGTCCGTCTCAATTCGTGTCGGACGTTTTTTACCTATCTATGGTTTGATGATTGCGGATCATTACACTGATATCAAACGTGGTCTTCGATTTGATCAAGGACAAGAACGCGATAATTTTGAAATCAACTTTATCAAAGACAATTGGAGCGCAACTTTGACCTATAGCCAAACTCCACAACTGGCGGGACGTCCCTTGGATAAAGCATTGGCGGCTCAACTCAACTATGCCTTCACCGATACAAATCGCGTGGGTTTTAATTACTGGAAAAGTGAGTCGGATCTTAACGAACGCGCTATTTTAGGGCTGACAGGGCTTTTTGGTTTTACACCAGAATTCTATGCGCTTTCGGAATTTGATATGCAAACCACAGAAGTTCCGGGTGCAGCCAATGCCACCAAAGGACTTTTTTATTTTCAAAAATTGGGATACGAATTTTCTAGAGGCTTGCATGCGATTTTGCAAGTGAACGGTTCGCAGTCGGACTTGGATTTGTCGTCCACAAAGTCCGTTGGTTACGGTGCGGGCTTGAATTTTTATCCGCGTCCACATTTTGAAATTCAAGCTTTGTGGAGTCGTTTTGATGCCACTATGGATATTGATATGGGCTACGTGATCATGCACTATTACTTCTGAGACTCCGAGTTAAGACAGAATTTGCTTTAGAAAAGACTCTCTTTTTTGGACCTCTCGCCACCACGATGGTGGATCGAGCGAGTAGAGCCCATGGAGGGGCGTGTCCAAAAAAGAGAGTCTTTTCTAAAGCAAATTCTGTCTTAACTCGGAGATCTGGCGTGAGGATCTGTTGAGGAGGGATTATGAAGACGATTGTGATTACCGGGGCTTCGACGGGGATTGGGTTTGCCGCGGCTTTGGCTTTTGCCAATGAAGGGCATCAGGTTTTTGCTGGGGTTCGGAAGCAGAGTGATGCAGAGAAGCTTGTTAAAGAGAATAGCAATATTATTCCCTTGATTGTCGATGTGACAGATTCGCAGACGATTGCTAAAAGTGTTGAGGTTGTTTCTCAATCGAAAAAGTTTTCTGAATTGGTTTTAATTAACAACGCTGGGATTGCGGTCTCCGGACCGATTG
>CAZOGU010000003.1:0-77486 GCA_964579625.1 uncultured Pseudobdellovibrionaceae bacterium | reverse complement strand
ACTCGTTTGGAATTTTCTCACCAATTTCTTCATCAATGGGCTTAAAGCGCTTTTCTTGAAGATCAATTCCTGAAACTAATTTGTGCTCAATGGTGCTATCGTGTTCGTCCGTATCAATTGAGTGAACAATGCCAGAAACATCGTACCCTGTTAAAAACGCGTCGTTAAAAATTGAAGCATTAAGATCGTAGATTTTTTCAATCCCATTAAAAAGAACATCGAGCCCCGAGATTTCTCGATCATCGTAGCGAAGAAGATTTTCGTTTAGTAAACCTTGTTCAATCTCAAGACAGCCTGGGAAGTTTAAATTTTCTTTTTGATTGTATGTGCTGGTTCCTGGAGATGAGTTTTTTAAATACCCGCCTCTAGATTCGCAAGGAGCTTGGCACTCGCACGCGTTTGATAAAAAATGATTATCTGCTCCCTTTTTGCCACAGGGCGCAGCTTTAGCTTTTCTAAACTTTAAAATACTTATCCCCTGTTTAAAAACCCCTGAAACCACTGCCTATAGCCGTCCCCACGGCTTTTCGACAACCAACGCACTTTAACAAAAAATGCGTAAAATTAAAACAGTCGGATAAATTTTTATTCCTGAATGATCCTAATAGTTTGAAAATTTTTTATAAATAAAAATACCCCTTAAGCTTTTCCTATATTGTAGAATCTCGTGCAATGTTTGGGGATTTTAGACTTTGTTTGGATAAAATGTCGATTGAATGTTTCTATTTATATCCTATCATTTAAAAAGTGCAAGTACTTTTTAATCATCTTTCATTTTTAATAAAATGAATTGTCTTTGTTTATGAGGCGTTCGTCTCTTTCTTATTTTTTTCTAAAAAAATTTTTAATTTAATCCAGACGTGTGTCCGTTTTCTACAAAAAAATAAACCTTCATCATTCACAAGGGAGAATTTTGCATGAAGAAAACCTTTTTAAGAAAAAACTTTAATAGAAAGGACATAAATAATGTCGGAAGAAAATAAAAAGAACGACATGAGCTTTGAGCAATTTATTGCGTCGATGGGGACCATATTCGCAGGGCTCGGCGGCTGGTGGTTTTATAAAAATGAGAACCTGATTCGAAAGTTCTATTTTTTAAACTACGAAAGGATCTATATGGGACTTTGGATGTTACTGCTCGTGATACTTGCGCTGATTGTCGTGTTTATAAAGCGAAAAACCAAGGATTTAAAAAGTCGCGCGGATCTTATGCGCCAGGTTTGGATCGACGAAGGGCATGATTGCATTCGAACTGGGACAACAACTGATGAGATTGATGTTTTTCTAAAAAATGAGGACCGCTGCGCTCATGTGCAGATCATAGGCTCCACAGGACGCGGAAAAACACAAAGCGTGATAATCCCTTGGGCCGTGAGGGATCTTAAAAATGCAAACACCGTGATCGTTATGGACGGAAAAGGCGGTAGTGAGATTCCTAGTAGCCTAAAGGCGGCCGCGCCAAAAGCCATGACCAGTGTCTTGCACTTTGACCTAGGGGATATTGCTAACTCTGTGCGGATCAATCCGTTATCTGTTGGAAGCCCACAGCAGATCACAGATCGAATTTTTAGAAGCTTTAATTTTGACGATAGTTACTACAAGTCAGTCCAATACGACATTTGCTCAAAAATCGTGCAGCTTATTTCAGAGGTCGACAATGAAGTAACCTTTCGTTCGATTCACTTATGTTTATCGGACGATCAAAAGCTTTCAGAAAAAATGAGCTTGGCAAAAAACACTATTTTAATTGATCGACTTCGCATTTACCTTAAAGAGCCAAAGCGTGATCGAGATCAGAAGCTCTCAGGCCTTCTCTCGCAGCTTTCGCCCTTTGCTGAGGGAGAGATCAGTCCGCTTGTGAATGGTGATGATGGAAGTGGAATACCTTACGTCTCAATTTCGGAGTTTGTTACAAAAGGAAATATTCATCTTGAAGGCTATTACCAACCCTCACGCTCTCTTGTGATCTCCGTTCCGACATTGCAGTACCAAGAGATTGGTCATCAGCTTGGAAAGTTGATCTTGCAGGAAATAGCTCACGCGGTAAGTGTGCGAGAAGGGAGTGATGCAAAAAACTATGTATTTTGCTATCTCGACGAGTTTTCAGAATTTGTTTACTCCGGGTTCATTAGTGTTTTAAATAAAGCGCGCTCGGCGAAAGTGGGCTTTCACCTCAGCCACCAATCCCTAGGGGATCTTGGCCGAGTGTCAGAGGACTTTGCAAAAAGCATTAACGCCAATACGAACATTAAATGCATCTTGGGCGTCAATGATCCAGATACCGCCGATTTTTTCGCACGTCACATCGGAACCGAAACGAGCGAGAAAAACACCGAGCAAATGGAGGACCATGGCTTATTAAGCGGAGGTAAAAAGAAAACCGGCATGATGTCGATGCGAGAAGTGGATCAATACAAAATCCATCCAAACGAGCTAAAATCGTTTTCCCCTGGTGTGGGTGTCCTTCACCTACCGTCAAAGCTTGGGAACATTTCAGAAGTTGTTAGGTTCTCTCGACTTGATGATTCGGAAAGAGGTCTCTCATGAGGCTGTCGTCAAGGGATCTAGAGCTCCTAGAGAAACTTTATCGACATCAATTTTTGAGTTTTTACCAGATTCAATCGGAGTTTTTTAAAAATAAAGCCAAACCTACGGTGTACAATCGACTATCGAAGATCATCAAGGCTGGTTTTATCAGTGTTCTTCGCACAAACCTCTACGCTCATCATTTTGATGGGCGAATAGTGAGTGCAGTTTATCAAATCACGAAGAATGGAATAAAAGCGCTTCAATCGTTTTTCCCGGAAAGGTCACTACGGCGTGAACCGCTGTGTCTTAGCATGGGGTCCCTTTATCACGATCTGGTATTAACGGATGTTTGTAAAAATTTAGAAAATGTCTTTGAGGATAAGAATATTGAGGTTTTTCAAAGATCGCGGTTTACATCTGAAAACTTAGATAAAGTTCCTGACGCTGTTATCGAGGATTCTAGAGACAATAAAACGTGGGCCCTAGAACTTGAACTCTCGGCTAAAAGCGAGGAGCGGTATCGTGACATTGTCTTAAACTACAGGCTCTCTAAGGTTTTTGAAAAAGTGATCTACGTTTATCAAAATAACGAGGTAAGAAATAAAATTGGTGCTGTCATTACTGGCTTTGGGAAGAACTACAAATTCAGCGATTATACGGATCGGTTTTATTTTGTGTCGTTAAAAGAGTTTTTAGAGCAACCAAAGAGCGTCGTTATATCTAATGGTCGCGAAAATCTTATCAATATAAAATCACCTTCGGGTGATCTGGGGGTTAGTGTATGAATCAATTTTTTACAAAATGGAACTGGCGGAATCGTATTTTAGAGTTCATTTATAGTTTCTTTACGTTGTCATTTGCGACATTGTTTTTGATTCAAATAAAACTTTGGAAGTTCGATAGTTTTACAAGATTGTACTGTCCACGGGTGAATCTAAAAGTCGAAGCAGCGCGCTTAGCGTGTGAGTCTTGGTATTTTAAAGAACACGTTTTGCATCTTGTTTATATGCTTCCTGTGATTCTTATCATTGATATTTGTCTTCGGAGGCTGTTCATTCGAAAGTTATTCTTGACGTATTAAGTTTAAGGTAAGACCCAAACATTGGGTCAAAGTAGATCTTTGGGGAGAGCTTTGATCTGGTGTTTGAGCTTTTGTTTTTTAAGTAGTTGTTTTCATTAATTAAATAATTTTTCACAAATCCCACTCCACTCCTTATCGGTTACTGACCCCTCTCACTCTACGATTGAAAGGGGTCAGTAACCGATAAGGAGTGGAGTGGGAGATAGGAGTTAGAGATGATGGTGTGTGGATATGTGGTGGGGTCTGGGGGTTAGGAATGAGAGTGCGGAATATTGGGATTAGAATTTTGACTAGAAAGGTCAGCGGTCGATTATTTGATGATCTTTTGACAGAGGTTGCAGAAATTGTTTATAGTTCGGTAGGTCTATTAAAAACATCTGTTTCTACTGTCACGGGTTCTGGGGAAGTTGCTTCTCCAAAATTGAGTTCTTTTGCAAAGCGCAAAAAGAAAGCGAGCCTTCGATGACGGATTTTTTCAAAAAATCAAAAAAACAAACTTTGGGTTTAAAAATCGGAATTTACATTCGTGTAAGTACGGAGGAGCAGGCCCAAAATGAGGACGGGTCCATCAGAAACCAAGAGCATCGTTTGAGGGATCATATCGAGGCACGGAACAAGGACGGTCACTTTGGGGAGCTTTCAGATGTGTTTATTGATCGCGCGAAGTCTGGAAAGGATACTAACCGGCCAGAGCTTCAGCGGATGTTAAAGGCCATCATGGATGGAAAGATTAACTTTGTAATGTCGACGGAGCTCTCGCGCATTTCTCGCTCGATTAAGGATTTTTCAGAAATCTGGGCCATGATGAAGTCTGTGGGATGTGGGTTTATGAGCTTGAGGGAGAACTTCGACTCAACCACTGCCGCAGGCGAAATGTTGATTTTTTCGATTGCAAATTTATCGCAGTTTGAACGCCGACAGTGCGCGGAGAGGATCTCATTAAATTTTAACGCCCGAGCAAAGCGTGGTCTTTATAACGGAGGCTCGGTTCCTTTGGGGTATGAATTGATCCCAGATCGCCCAGGGTATTTGAGTGTAAATAAGAAAGCGGCCTCGGTTGTAAAAACGTGTTTTGAATATTTTTTGAAACACGAAACGCTGAATGAAACTGCGAAGGCGCTAAATCGTGGTGGATATAAGCTTGAAAAGTTTAAACAAGGGGGCGGATCTAACGGGCGATTGGAGTTTTTCACAAACGACAACCTTCATCATATTTTACGAAATAAGGCGTATAAGGGCATTAAGCATTATAAGGAGGCTGGTGAGGTTCTCGAAGCAAAGGCCGTTTGGGAGCCGATTGTTGATGGGCAATTGTTTGATCGAGTGGGTTTGATTTTAGAGAAAAACTACCGGCGTAAAAAACCTCATAAGGAATCTCGCTATCCGTATCTTTTAAGTGGCATCATTTTTTGTAAGAAATGTGGTGCGCATTTATCCGGCAAATCGGCGCACGGTAGAAATGGAAAGGTGCCTTATTACGAACATGGATGGGCCACTCGTCGCGGAGTGGTTTTGAGTCAGCATTTGTTTGACTGTGGAAATCCACGTCGGTTTTCGGGTTGGAAAATTGAAGAGCTTGTGACTTCAAAAGTGCTTGAGATTTTATCGGATCGAAGTTTTTCTGAAAAGCTGTTTAAAAAGGCCCAGGAGCTCCATGCGGGAAATCGTGGGAATAAGGAGCTGAAACGTCTTGAAGCGCTGCTCACCGGCTATAATGCACAGCTTGAGGCCATTACCGAGAGAATTACGGAACTACCGAAAACGATTTCTGCTAAAAGCTTCTATGTGCAAATGGAAAAGATTGAGGAGAAACGCCGAGAGGCAGAGTCTTTGCTTTTGACGGCGAGGCAAAACATGGCGCTTGTGGCAAGAACGCCGGTTGCGGTTGATGATTATTGGCAGTTTGTAAAACAGTTGAAGATGGTTTTTGAGCAAGGCGATGCTCAGATTAAAGAAAAGATTATAAAACGTTTGATTCATAAGATTGAGGTGAATAGTGATGAAGTCACGTTGCATATGATTGTGGATGAAAACGTAGTTCCACGGGAGCCTGGTAAAAAGGGCTCCCGCCTTTTTTTATGTCCAAAATTCGTCAAATCAAAGGTCGACTTTACCAATAGACGCAAAGATGCCGATAAGAATGAAGATATTGAGGCAGAAATAAAAAAGGCTCCCAGTTTTTATCTGGAAGCCCTGAATCATTTTTTCAACTTTGGTTCGAATACTTTGACAATTGGTGGAGGTGACAGGGATCGAACCTGCGACCTTCTGAATGCAAATCAGATGCTCTCCCAGCTGAGCTACACCCCCAACACGGATTTGGGAGCGTCTTTTTTGATATAAGATGTTCTCGGAGTCAAGGTAACCTACTCCGTTTTTGATATTATATGAAAAATAACTCAGACCGTCGACTCCTCTGCCTTATGCAGAGGCAGTCCACATGCGGGAAGGAAGGCGCGCGAGGACTTTGCGTTCCTCTTTGAGATCAAAACCTACGGATTCACCACCACAGAGGACGGAATCGTAAACTTTGCGTAAAACATCGAGTTCTTCTTGCTCATCATTGCTTTGTAGAACTTCTTGAATCGCTTCAAAAACACTTTGGATATCTGGCGTGGTTACAACTTTTGGAATTTTTTCCATGTCGAGACCAAATAAACCCAGAGGTCTAAAACCAATCAAAGTCTCTGTGATTAAAATCTTTTTACCAGAGCTAAAATTAACCTGGAGGAAGGATTTTCCGGTTTCGTCTTTGCGAAGCATCACTTCATCAAGATCGAAACAATTGAGGGTAATTCGCTTGCGGTCCATCTTTTGCTCGATGACCATATAGTCGGATAATGAGGACTCCACAATCGACAAACCTTGTGAGTCTGCCACAAAACTTTTAATCTGCGTTACCACGTTTTGAAATTCACTCTTCATATTGGTCCTCTTCAAGGCGTCCCCCAATGACATAGATGCCGTAGCCGTACCCGTTATTACTTACATTTCTCCTATCGACTCAAGATCGCCGTCACTTAATAAAAAGATTTAAAAAAATGCACTGATCTCAAAGAGATGCATTTGGTGTCTCACGACAACACAACTTGGACTTCCTGAAAGTTGGGCCTGACTAAAATGTTCACAAAGCTTGCCATTTTCGCTAATAAAATTTAATACTTACAACTGGCCCTTAGATGGGTTAAAAAGGACTCTATGCTCGTTTATCGCTGGCTCGCACCACTCAAACCTTCCAAAGAACAAGCGCGGATGATCTTCCTCGCCGAAGACCTCAATCCGCATGAAGAGGTTTTAACAACGGAAGAAGTGTATCCAGAACATCGTCACCCGTTTGATGAGGTGCGGATGATTCTCGATGGTGAGATTTCGATGAATATCTCTGGCAATCAATTGCTTTTGCGCCCCGGGGATAAAATTATGATTCCTGCCAATACGAAACACAGTCAGAAAGTTTTGAGCCAAGGACCTTGTTTGTGTCTTGTGGCCAATCGGCCGTTTTAGGTTTTAAGCCAGGCGAGGAATTCGCGGATGCGTTTTTCGAAACCTCGCTCTGAAGGCTCATAGAATTTGGTGTCTTTGAGAGCGTCTGGCAAAAACTGCTGTGGCACCCAACCTTTAGGTCCCTCATGCGAATACTGATAATCTTTGCCATACCCGATCGACTTGGACAGCTTTGTCTGTGCTGAACGCAAGGAAAGCGGCACTGGCAGGGCGCCTTGCTTCTGCACCACCTCTTGGGCCTTGTTAATGGCTAAATACGAACGATTGGATTTAGGGGCACAGGCCAAATACGTTACGACTTGTGCCAAATTGATACGCGCCTCCGGTAAGCCAATCACTTCGACGGCCTTAAATCCTGAGACCGCCAACGCCAAGGCTTGAGGATCGGCATTCCCCACATCCTCCGAAGCGAGAATCACCAGGCGACGCGCGATAAAGAGTGGATCTTCTCCTCCCTCTAACATGCGGGCGAGATAATAGATGGCCCCATCGGGGTCGCTGCCGCGAATGCTTTTGATAAATGCAGAGATGGTGTCGTAATGCTCATCGCGGTCTTTGTCGTAACGAATGCCTTGATTGAAGTTGTACTTTTCGAAATCTTCGGCAGAAAGCGGAAAAAGATCTGGTTGTGAGCTATGGAGAAGAAAAATTTCTTCCAAGGTGTTGAGAAGACGTCGTCCATCTCCCGCAGAACTGAGGAGAAGTTTTTGTACAAAGTCGCCAGACATCAAATCATCAATGGCTAGAGGTACACTCTCACAGGCTTTTAACAGAAGAGCCTTGAGAGCGTCTTCTTCAAGGGCTTCGAAAACAATCAAGCGGCAGCGGCTCATCAGAGCGGCATTGAGTTCGTAACTTGGATTCTCGGTTGTCGCGCCGATAAGGACCAGGTCTCCTGCTTCGACGTAAGGAAGCAGAACATCTTGTTGCGAGCGCGTGAGACGATGAATCTCATCGATAAATAACAGCGTTTGCTGCCCTTGTGTGCGTCGCAAGTAGCGGGCTGTCTCGCCAATCTCTTTCATTTTTTTTGCACCGAGATCAATCGCGTTTTCTTCGAGAACCTGTAAACCTGTTAACTGATGCGTGAGGGCTTTTACAAATGATGTTTTTCCGCAACCAGGGGGGCCCCATAGAATCAGGCTTAAAAGATGGCCTTCTTGAAATTTTTTGAGCAGCGCTGAGTATTTGTTAAAGAATTTTTTTTGGCCAAGAAACGCCGATAAATCCTTGGGGCGCAGGCGCGCTGCCAAGGGGGTTTGCATGGAATGTGTGTCTTGCTGGGCGCTAAACAAATCCATGGCCCCAAAATAAAGCCTGAGGCTGGTGAGCGCAATGAAATTAATCGGTCGTAAAGTAGTATTTTTGCTGAAAGACCGCTGTGGGAGCGACGGTTGTGCCAAACCATCCCTGAGCTTCGACTTCCACGTTAAATACGCCTGTTGTCACGTCGGAAGGAAGCCCCTGAACATAAATGTAATCCACGTTATCAGACACGTCACTTGCAGTTGGAATCAGTTTCACCTCGCCAGCAGCGCTCTCGCCGATGTAAGTAATATCATCATCGGACAACTCATTCTTATTTACATACAGCGCAGATGGTGTGACTTGAATTGTTGAAGAAGAAAATCCTTGCGATGAGCTAATCCCTTTTACGTTGAATTTAAAATTTGAGATCACCACATTTTTTCCAGAACCGTTATTCACATTCATTTTTATGCGAAACCACGGCGCCTTGATCGTTTCTTTCACAAGATCTCCGCTCGTGGAGGTGTAGAGAATTAACGGCTGATCGAAAAACTGAACTCGCGGATTTTCTGGGGCGAAGGTGATATCGACCTTTTCGCTATCCTCTTCGGAACAGCCGACAAGAGTGGCACAAAAGAGAAGCGCGAAAACTGCAAGACCGAGTTTGTTTATCATGGTTCCCATTTTACAGGGTCTCCATTTCAGTTTCAAGATCTTCTGTTTCGAACTCTGATTCACTCTTTTCATTTTGAGACGGCGGTGGCGCCAAAGGTGGCGTAACGCTTTCCAGCTCACTTAACTCTAAATCTTTATTGATAAAGTCACTGTTAATAATTTTGGGCTGTAAAAAAATCACCAATTCATTTTTAGCAATTTCTTTTCTCTTTGATTTAAAAAGATAGCCCAAAATCGGAATATCTTTTAACCAAGGAAGGCCGGCTTCGACCATGCGATCATCCATACTTAAGATCCCGCCCATCACGACAGACTGACCATCTTTGACAAGAACCTTCGCTTGAGCCTCGCGGGTGTTAATCGCTCGTGAACCTTCAAAATCAGATCCTGGAATATCTCGCTTTACATTGATATCGAGAATCATGTCCGAATTAAACGTCACCTGTGGTGTGACTTCGATTTTTAAAACGGCATCGCGAAAGGCCACGGTCTCTTGAGTGATCCCTTGAGTGACAGTGATGGTTCTCAATGGCACTTGTTGGTTTTGAGAAATCATAGCTTTTTCTTTATTGATTGTAGTGATACGTGGCGAAGAAAGAATCTTAATTTTTTGTTCTGACTCAAAAATGGCGAGCGTGGCGGATAAAGAATCCAATCCCCCCACTGTTCCAAAGGACACATTTCCAAAAAGTCCTGGACCAGGAGTTGGAAATGTTCCTGCGCTTGCTGAAATACTTGTGGAGCCAGGCGAGGCCTGCGTATTCCAATTGATACCAAATTGTCTGAGGAACTCACTTTGCGCTTCGATGATTCGGCCTTCGACAAGAACTTGGATGGGCTTCACATCCAAGGAACGAATCACTTGCTCTGCGCGCTTCACGTTGTCTTCGAGATCATAAATCACAACCGAGCTTGAGCGAAGATCGGGAGTGACCTTGCCTTTGCCAGGAGTTAAGACCGGCTGGATTTGAGTGACGAGCGCTGTAATGTCCGCATAACTCACTGGAACCACTTTAATGGCAAGAGTCGATGCGGCAGTTCGTGCGCCCTGCTCTGCTTCGAGGCGCTCTCTGGTCGCATTCAATTCTTTTGTGAGTTTAGCCACGGTTGCAACGCGAACGATTTGTCCTTTGCGTTCATAGGCCAAACCTTGCGCTCCTAAAATCGAAGACAAAGCTTCTTTCCAAGGCACATCGATCAATTTGACGTTGTTCACTTTTCCCGTGACGTCTTCATCAACGATAACGTTGAATCCGATTTCATCCGCAATCAGCTTAATGAGATCCGAAACCAGAATATCATCCAACTGAATATTGATGCGTCGATCTTCGCCAGGAACAGTGACCACACTGGACGTGATCGAATTTTCGCCGGTGGCATCGGCACTGGCGGTGTAAGAAGGTTTGCTTGAAGAGATCCCACTGCTTTTGACAATCAAACTGTTCCCAGCCATAGAAACCGTTGGCTTCATCGCTTCTTTATACTGGATCACAATCGTCGCCACGTTGGAGCCACGCTCTTGATACGCATTGATGGTTGCGACTGCTTGTCCAAAATCTTTTGCGATGTATGGCTGTTTAAAGCGCGAACCCAGATTGACATCCAAAACTTCGATAATCGTCTGATTGAACTGGGGCTCTTCGCGAACCTGATATTCGAAGGCTTTATCAGCCGAAATCACAACCGAACCACCAGACTCTTGGGATTTGTACTCTAAGTTCGTAATGTTGTTTGTCGCCGCAACAACCACATCTTCTGGAGCAAACACCGGTGGTGGCTCAACCACAGTCGCTTCTGCCACGGG
This sequence comes from uncultured Pseudobdellovibrionaceae bacterium, assembly GCA_964579625.1. GTDB lineage: Bacteria > Bdellovibrionota > Bdellovibrionia > Bdellovibrionales > JAGQZY01 > JANPLN01. Next base: position 66,645 of record CAZOGU010000003.1, on the reverse strand, counting down.
CGGTGGTGTGGTCTCTGGCTCTGTGGCTGCTGTTTCGATGTCGAGATCCGAAAACTCATCAGCTTCGTCTTTTGGAATTTCTTCGATTTGCGAAAGGTTCGATCCGGCAACAGGCGCGCTGTCTTCTGTTGAGAAGTCCTCATCGGAGAGTTCGCCTTCAATTAAATCTTCGTTAAAGTTTTCGATATCAGAAAAAGAATCTGTTTTTGAGGCCGTTGTTGTCTTTGGCTTTGTCTCAGCAGTCTCGACATCCAGTTCGTCAAGCGCATCTTCTGTCTCATCCGCACTCTCTTCACTGGCACCGTCTTCGAAGCTTGCAAGTTCACCTTCAATTTCGCTGGGCTCTGAGGGTGCATCATTGCTCATCATCGAACAAGAAACGGTCGATAAAAAAAGAAATGGTGTTATGAGGTTTAAAAACTTCCGTGTCATATCATCTCCCGATGCTTCTTGCTTGGGTGTCTTCTACTGACTATTTTCTAATATTTAGTGTCTTCGTCGTAGTCAATTTTTGATCTCCCTCAACAAACGTCTGGACAATCACAACCTGCCCCTCACGAATGGCTTGGACGATACCAAAGTTTTCTCCAACATAATCACCAATAAATATTTTACGATTAACAAATTTATTTTCATAGTTTTTAAAGGAAATCACTGCCTTAGGTCTTACCGGATCAAGGAGAAGCGCCTTGATTTTAATTTCGTCGAGCTTTACTTCCTGGAGCTCTAAGAAGGGGCCAAAGTAGGCACCCAGAGGAATTTCGATGCCACTCACTTCAGGCAAACGAAATGGGTCGCGTTTGGATTGGCGGTCGTATTCGAACGGAGCCGTAAGCCGCTTGACCAGCGTTCCTTCTTCTTCATCAAACACAGACACTGGTCCAGTGTTTTTAACAGGCACAGGAGAGGTCGCGTCTTCGACCGATGTCGAACTATCGACCTTTGGCAACTTAATCTCTGGCGTCGATTGCGACCAGCCCTGCTGTAAGAAAAGAAAATGGAATAGAACGAGGATAGGGATTCTCATCATCCGCCAGCTCCTGGAGGCTTCGCCGGAGTGGCTGCTGTCGAATCATAACTAAAAATTGTTAGTGTCATTTCTACTTTGACCAATGACATGTCATCCGTCGATCCACTGGATTCGAATTTAAGATTTTTGATATCTATCATGCGCGACATTTGTGTGATGGCTGCCAAAAAATCCATAATCTCATGGAAACCGCCTTCGGATTCCAATTTAATCCCTTGTTCGATATAGCCTGGAAAACGACTCTCTACTTTTTCATCTTGCATCTTTAACAAGCGGTTGTTGGTTTTTTTAAGGCTCGCCGCCACTTCTTTTTGAAAATCATTGATATTAATATTGGCAGGAAAGAATTTGAGAAGCTCTTCAAGCTCCTTGGTAATTGCTGTGGCTCTCGCTTCCCACGTGGTCTTATCTTCTAGCGCATTTTCGACTTCGTCCAAACGCTTCTTGGTTTCGAGAAGCATGCCTTGAGTTGCCGTTGTTTGCTTATCAAGGTCGCCTCCCGAATCAAATAAAAATCCAAAATAAACTCCCGCGAGCAGTAAGCCGCCGGCCAGACACTTGGAGGGAGTTAAGTCTTGAAAATCTTCTTTGAGACCCATTTCACTCCTTTATCTTTCCAAGATATTCAAATTGAAAGGATTCAACTTTTACTTCATTAGTAATTGTTTCTACCTTTGTGATTCCTTTATTTGTCAGCTCTAAAAATAAATCTTTTTCTTGAGATAAGATCGAAGCGTAGTTTTGCGCATCTTCCGTATTGCTTGCCGTTCCGCCAATTTTAATTTCGTCGGCATTAAACTCTAATATTCGGAGCCATGCAGAGCGAGGAATGTGTGTCTGGAGGGCTAAAATTGAATTTAATTTTTGCTTGCGCATAGAAAAAATTTTACGAACCACGCCCACTTTACGATCCACTTCGTCTTTTTGAAGCTTGGTCTGCTGGACCACATCATCCACGCTTCCAACTTGCACCAGTTTTGCGTCCAGCGCTTGCTTCTCAACCATGACTGCATCTAGCACTTTTTGTTTTGTACTGAGATTTGTTTTTTCGTAAAAGATCAAAGCAACGACAGGAATAAGTATCATCGCAACTTTGACGATGTTGTCACGCATTTGCTTATTGTCGGCCGACGAGACAGCCACTGTCGGCTTCGCCACAGAGTCCATGCTTCTCATCAGGGCATTGGCTAGATTGATGCGAATCATCGGCTACCTCGCAGTCCAAGTCCGATGGCCACTGGGCAAAACAAACGGATTTGTTCCTTAAGATCTTGTGATATTTTTCGAGGATTCACTTCGACTTTAATAAAAGGATCCAACAGTGTGCAGGACGTATTGGTCACTTCCTGAATTTTTTGGACGAGGCCTGGTGTACGAATCACTCCGCCTGAAGAAAAAATCTGTGCCACCGCTTGAGAACCACCGCTTGATTTGTAAAAATCAAAACTGTTATTGATTTCCATGGCCAAAGTGTCATTGATGTTGTTGATGGCAGCTAAAACTTCTTGAGGAGTTTCCTGCTGAAACGAAAGCCCGATTTTTAGACTTTCGGCTTCTTGCATGCCCACACCCAGATCGCGCGAAATTTCTGTGTCGTAAAGATGACCACCATAAGGAATATCGCGCGAGAACACCACACTTCCAGAATCAATAATAACAAGATTTGTAACACTGGCTCCGATATTCACCAGTGCCACAGCTCCTGGAATGACTCCGTAATTGAACTCAAAGCAGTTGGCGAGAGCCAAACCATTCACGTCCACAACAGCGCACTTAAGACCGGCACTTTCGACCGACTCAAAATAACGAAAAATATGATCTTGTCGAGCAGCTACCAGAAGAACATCCATCGTCTCGCTGCTTGAGGTGTTTATAATATGAAAATCAAAAACGGATTCGTCGATATTGAAGGGAATGTATTGTTCGGCTTCCCAACGAAGCTGTTCATGAACAATTTTTGGATCCATTTTGGGCATCGTGATTTTTTTAACGAGGACGGATCCGCCAAACATTCCAACCGCAGCAGGATAATTTTTATAATTTTTGCGATCAGCCACTGCTTTTAGGGAACCGGCGACAATGTCTGGGCTGATGATATCACCCGCTTCGATGGCACCCTTTTGAACTGGGACCATACTCAAATCATTCAGGATTGCTTTTTTGCCTGATATCTTGAGGTCTGCAATTTTAACTGAGCTAGACCCTAGATCGAGCCCTAATAGAGGTTTCTTAAAAAACATCGTTGCAACACCTTATGTTGATACACCTTGGTCCAATGTAAATTAAATAATTGGGCTATCCTAAAGTCAAACTAGACGACAGAACCTATCCTTAGGGCGCGGAGATCTGAATCATCCACTGGACCATTGTAGGTCCATCTGCCAATGCGTAAATAAGTGCGGCTCCCGTGAGAAACGGTCCAAACGGAATCGGCTCCTTGAGACTGCGCTTAAAAACACTGGCCGATGTAACTCCAACGATGGAACCTGTGACCGATGCAACGAGAAATACAAAAAGTAGACTTTGCCAACCCAAAACGGCTCCAATCCAAGCCACCAACTTAATATCTCCGCCACCCATCCCCTCGATCCCGCGGATAAGAAAATGAACATACGCCGTGAGATACAGAAAACCACCGCCCACAACAAATCCAATCACGGCATCCCAAAAAGATCTTTCGGGATTGAGAGCGGCACCTAACAAACCAATACAGAGTCCACCGAGAGTGAAAACATCTGGGAGAATGTAGTGCTTGAGATCGATAAACGAAGCGGTCACAGCCGCAAAAATAAAAATAAGCATTTCGACAAAAAACAATGTCCAGCCATAGACCATAAACGCCAAACAAAACAAAACAGCCATCACGGCTTCGACGATAAAATACTGATGAGAAATGGCCTTTTTGCAATACGCACATTTTCCGCCCAAAAATATCCACGAGAAAATGGGAATGTTATGAAACCAGCGAATGGGTTTGCGACATTTTGTACAAGCACTCCCGGGTAAAAGACTTTTCTTTTCGGGAAGGCGCAAAATAAGAACGTTGGCAAAACTTCCCCAGATGGCTCCGAAGATAAAAAAGAAAATGGCTGAAAAAGTAGAAAACTCTACAGAATTAAGCAAGGTCACGCTTTCCAAAAATAAGTGCTGATAACGACAAAAATGTCAGTGTCCATAAAAGAGAAACACCCACAGAGCGCAATATATATCCAGACAAGAGAAACGCTTCGAGCGGTTGGATGCGCCAATTGAATATTTCGAGATTGGGGAGAACGATATGTACAAACTTTGCAACCATCAAATAGTGACTCGTACCACTTGTCATAAGCATGTTGGCAAGGGCCTCGGACCAGTGGCCAATAATAAAAAAACAAATGGTAAAAATGATCGTCAAAAAAGAGGCGCTAAAGGTAGAAAAAAATAACGTCACGGCAAGTAAAATCATGATTTCTAAAGCAAAGCCTACGAAAACAAGGAACAAATCCTCCACTAGAAAATTAAATGCCATAAACTGAAGACTTAAAAAATAAAGAAGAAAAAAGCCAAAATTAAAAACCAGCATAAGTTGTAAAAAGCCCAAGTATTTACCCAATAAAAACTGCGCTCTGGAGAGTGGCCGAACGAGAACTGTGAGGATGGTCAGACGATCGATTTCGCGATAAATGATCGAGCCACCCAAAAAAATAGTGAGACCTACCAAGCACAAATGGATGCTGGCCAAACCAAGACTGATGGAAAGACGAAACTGCTCGGTAAAACTCAGTTGCCCCAAAGCCAACATGAGCATGAGTAAAAAAACAGCAAAAAATAAAAAAGCATAGAGCACGCGGTTACGAATCAGCTCTTTAAAAGAATTTTGCGAAATCACAAAAATATTTTTCACGTTAAACTCTTCTCTCTCTTTAACTGGGCAAAAGCTTCTTCCAGAGTGACCCGAGACTCTGTCACGGAAATAAGCAGTCCCGATTGCTGTTGAATTTCCATAAGGAATTTTTGCACTTCGTTTAAATCGGCGGCCGTTTTTTTCAGGGGTTGAGTTTGCCCCTTGGGAATCGAAAGAATTTCGTATCCACTTCGGCCGGAGGACATAAAATCATTTTTTGATCCCTCAAAGAGAATGACACCACGATCGATGATCACCAAGCGGTCACAAAGTTTTTCGACATCGTCTAGCAAATGGCTGCTAAAAAAGAGCGTTGTGCCTTTTTGCCCCAACTCTTTAATCAACTCTGTGATTTGATAGCGACCATCGGGATCAAGGCCAGACATCGGTTCGTCCAAAATGATAAACTTGGGCTCATGAAGAATGGCCTGCGCCAACCCCACTCGCTGGAGCATCCCCTTGGAGTAGTTTCGTAAAAGTTTATCTTTGGCGTGACCAAGACCTACTTTTTCTAACAGCTGATCCGCTCTTTTTTTAATTTCGGATTTACGTTCTTTCAGTGAAAGTTGTCCGTAAAACAAAAGAAACTCTTTGCCTGTCAAATATTCGTAGAAGTAAGGTCTCTCTGGCATGTAGCCAATGTGCTCGCGATAGTCTGCATATTTGTTATTAAAAAAAGAAATTTGTCCGCGATCATGTTGCAAAAGACCCAAAAGAGTCTTCATCGTTGTTGTTTTGCCCGCTCCATTGCTGCCTAAAAATCCTGTCACTGTTTGTGCGGGCACCTTAAAAGAAACATCAAACAAAACCTGGCGTTTTTGTAAAGTGAGCTTATCGCGAAATGTTTTACAGAGCTGATTGACTTCCAAAGACATATCAAAAGTCTAAAGATGTCAGAGCTTGAAATCAAGTCCTAGTATTCCAACCAGTTATTCTTTTCCCCTTGAACGATAGGATTTTTTCCAAAATTCAATGCGTGACGACGAAGGACTGGCCCAAAGCCAATTCAAGGAGGAGCAAATTGAATTTTGGAAAAAAGACTGAGTTCAAGGGGAAAAGAATAACTGGTTGGAATACTAGATTGCAATGACTCCGAATTGACCGGTGTGCAATTTTCGTAAAGCCAACAACAACGCTTCGGCGGCATGATCCTCTGTGATGCACGGAACTCCGTAGTCTGTGCAACTGCGACGGATTTGAAAGCTGGCATCGATCGAGAGACGGCCCGATGTTGTATTGATCACCATGGCTACTTTTCCCGAGCGAATGCGATCCACGCAATGCGGGCGACCTTCGTGAACTTTTTTAACTGGGATGCAATCAATGCCTTTTTCGAATAAAAATTTAGCAGTGCCAAGCGTTGCCGAAAAGGTGTAGCCCAAGCTCTGAAGACCTTGAATCACAGGCAACAACGCCTCTTTGTCTTTTTCACGCAGGGAAAGAAAAATCTCCCCACTTTGCGAGAGCCGATGATGGCTCGAAATAAAGGCTTTCCACAGCGCTTCGCCGTAGTCAGCACCGCGACCCATGCTCTCACCGGTGGATTTCATCTCCGGCCCTAAAATCGAATCGGAATCTGTAAACTTATTAAAAGGGAATACCACGCCCTTCACACACACTTGTTGGATCGTTCTGTAATTGTAGGCTTCGAGATTGATTTCGCTTTTCTTCACACCCAATACAGCTTGGACGCCAAGATCCACAAGCGGCAAACGAGCTGCTTTGGCCACAAACGGGACTGTGCGCGAGCATCGCGGATTGGCTTCAAGAACGTAGATCACATTGTCTTTGAGTGCGAGCTGCGCATTCATATGACCGAGAACTTCTAATTTGTTCGCTAATTTTTTGCAAACCTCTTCGATGCTATCAAGAACAGCACCTTTGAGACGCTGCGGAGGAATGACACCCATACTGTCACCCGAGTGAACCCCAGCGGCTTCGATGTGTTCAATCACACCGCCCACAAAACACCAATCCACTCCACGAACAACATCAACATCGACTTCGAGAGCTCCTTCGAGAAATTGATCCATAAAACACGGAGCGGAGGGCGAAATCACGGGCGCATGTTTTTGAAAGTACTCGGCGAGCTCCTCATTGTTTTCGATCACTTCCATGCGACGTCCACCGAGAACATAACTTGGACGACAAATAATGGGATAGCCAATTTCTTGCGCCACTTTGAGCGCCATAGATACATCCGAGGCCACACCAGCCTGTGGCACTTGCAAGCCCAGTTCGTCACACACTTTTTTAAAGCGCGAACGATCTTCTGCCAAATCAATCGTGTTCAGCGATGATCCCATCAAATGCAATCCCGCTGCTTGTAAGTCTTTTGCCACATTGATTGGAGTTTGACCGCCGAGCTGTACAACCACACCTTGCGGCTGGATGAGCGAAGCAATCTCGAGAAGATATTCAGGCACTAAAGGTTCAAAGAACAAGAAGTCACTGGTGTCATAATCTGTTGAAACAGTTTCGGGGTTGGAATTCACCATGGCGACCGGATAACCATTTTTTTGAAAGGCTTTAACACCTCGTACGCAACAGTAATCAAACTCAATCCCTTGGCCAATGCGATTGGGTCCGCTTCCCAAAATCATGATGGGACTTTTTGCGGCTTTTATTTGTGGACGATGAGTGGTCCAATACGTTGAGTAGTAATAAGGCGTTTTGGATTCAAATTCTCCAGCGCAAGTATCCACTTGGTAAAAACCCGGATGGATTTTCCATGTCTGGCGTTTTTCGCGAATTGCAAGTTCCGACGTTTTAAGAAGTTGAGCAATTCGTAAGTCCGAAAAGCCATTCTTTTTAAGAACGAGTAAAAAATCTGCATCCAAAGAATTTTTTTGAATAATTTGTTTTTCGAGATCGATCAAATCATGGATCTGATGGAGAAACCAGCGATTGATCTGAGTGAGTTCGTAAACTTGATCGATAGTTAAGCCCTGACGGAAGGCTTGCGCAAGATGGAAGAGTCTTTGCGAATTGGGATAAGATAATTTCTCGGGAAGAAAATTAACCTCTTCGAGGCCGGCATGCATCTCCATGGAGACGATGGCTTTTTGCAGGGATTCCTTAAACGTTCGACCAATACTCATCACCTCACCGACGCTCTTCATTTGCGTAGAGAGGAGATCTTTTGAACCACTAAACTTTTCGAAAGCAAAACGTGGAATTTTGGTAACAACATAGTCGAGAGCCGGCTCGTAACAAGAGGGCGTCGATTTTGTAACGTCGTTTGTGATCTCTTCCAATGTAAAACCCACCGCCAACATCGCTGCAATTTTGGCAATAGGAAATCCCGTGGCCTTGCTCGCCAGTGCCGAGGAACGACTCACTCGAGGATTCATTTCGATAACCACTCTTTTCCCGCTGTCTGGATGCACGGCAAACTGAATGTTTGCGCCGCCGCACTCGAGCCCCACGGCATCGAGAATTTTTCGAGCTTCGTCGCGCATATCTTGATACGCTCGCTCGGAGAGAGTTTGTTGGGGTGCAATTGTAATACTATCGCCCGTATGCACTCCGCATGGATCGAGATTTTCGATACTGCAGATGGTGACAAAAACGCCCTTACTATCGCGCATCACTTCGAGCTCAAATTCTTTCCAGCCGAGAATACTCTCTTCGACCAAAACTTCGGACGTAGGACTTTCGCTGAGAGCTTTCGCGATCATGCGTTCGTACTCTTCCAAAGAATAGGCAATACCACCACCACCGCCGCCCAGCGTGTAATTGGGACGTAGAATAATTGGAAAGCCGATCACTTTTGCAGCGTCGAGACCTTCTTTGAGGTTTCGCACCATTTCACTCTTTGGATATTTAGCACCTAGATTTTTTAAAATTTGACGAAACTGTTCGCGATCTTCAGCCGCGCGAATCACTTCGGCGGTGGCACCGATCATCTCGATGCCTAAACGCTTTAGAACACCTGCTGACGATAATTCGAGCCCTAAGTTGAGAGCGGTCTGCCCACCCAAGGTGGGAATCAGGGCGTCTGGCTTTTCTTTCTCGAGAATTTTTTCGACAAAAGCAACTTTCAGCGGCTCGATGTAGACTTTGTTGGCCACATCGGGGTCTGTCATGATTGTGGCTGGATTTGAATTGATTAAAACCACTTCGATTCCCAAACTGCGCAAAGCTTTGCAGGCCTGTGTTCCCGAGTAGTCGAACTCACAGGCTTGGCCAATCACAATGGGCCCACTACCAAGAATTAAAACTTTTTTGTACTTTGGGTTCAGTGCCATTAAAACCTCACAGCGCTATTCAGGCTGTAAATCTGTTGATGCGTTACATGCGGATAACGATCCAATTTAAAATACATTCGCGTTAAACTGTAAATCAAAGCGACTTGCTCCTCGTAAGAAACCTTTTGAGCTTTTTTGGCTTGTTCTAAAATAAACTTGCGCGTTTCGAGCGGATGACAAACAAGTCCACTGGTAAAAAAGTTATTTTGTTTGTCACTCACATAGTGAGTGCTAAAAATGGTGCCCTTGGGAATCAAAAAATGAACCGAGGATTTTTTAACGACCACTTTTTCACCGGTAAATAAGTTTTTGGCGTAGTGATCCTGCCCCTTGGATTTGATATATTCAAAAAGTGCAAATCGTGCGCCGGCCAAACCCTCGTAAAACGGTCGACTGTCTTGCGACATTTCGAAACCTTCGAGATTGAGTGCCATCTTGGCGGGAGTTAAAAGTGTTCCCTGGAGCGGTCGCGTGAGTAAATACCAATCAAAAAAAAGTGTCAGGTGACGTTCAAAATCAGAGGTGTCTGTTTCGCTGACGCCGATGTCGCCAAAAAATTGCTCCTTGGCCTTCACCACCTCTTTTTGATATTTGGAGGAGGAAAAATACTCGGTGAGTTTTTCTAGGAATTGATCATAATGCATGTTGAATCCAATCGATGTACTCATCAAATAAAACCCCGGCATCCCGTGGCCCCGGATAACACTCGGGGTGAAACTGAACACTGAAGCATTTTTTATTTTTATAATAAATTCCTGAAATGGTTTGATCGTTGAGGTTTTTATGACTCACGATCACATCGGAAGGCAGCGATTGATCTTCAATGGCATAACCATGGTTTTGGCTGGTTACGTAAATTTCGTTGGTTCGCAAATCTTTCACAGGATGATTGGCACCGTGATGACCAAACTTAAGACGGTAGGTTTTAGCTCCCAAAGCACGAGCCAAAATCTGATGACCCATGCAAATACCGAAGATTACTTTTTGTCCTAAAAACTTTTGCACCACGTCCACAGTCTTTTGCACCTCTGCGGGATCGCCAGGGCCGTTGGAAAGTAGAAGTCCATCGGGATTCCATTTTTGAATGTCTTCGTAAGTGGAGCGAGATGGAAATATCGCCACTTCCCGACAGCGCTTTAAAAGTTCGCGAATGATATTTTGTTTACAGCCATAATCCAAAACCGCAACACGCGGGCCAGAGGAAGAGGCACCGCTGAGAACCTTGGTCTGCTTCGTGGACACATGATGAACCCAGTCTTTGTCGAGCTTGAGGTGCTTATCGATCAGTTTTTTTGCTTCAGCTTGTGCCATTTCGAGAGTGGCGGCTTTGACGAGCGCCCCAAGCATTGTGCCTTTGTCACGCAAGTGCAGAACCAAATCGCGTGTGTCGATTCCATTGAGAAGAGGAATTCCTGCATCACTGAGGCGACGAATCCACGAATCATCATGCTTGTACACATCGAGTGCCACAAAACCTTCGATCCATAAATTTTGTGATTCCCAAAAAGCTTTATCCACGCCGTAGTTGCCTTGCATCGGTGCACACATCACCATGATCTGCCCGTAATAAGAAGGATCTGTGGCAATCTCCTCGTAGCCGTTATGAGAGGTGTTAAAAATCACTTCTCCTGCACGGGATTGACCACCGAGCCATTCACCTTGGTAAGTCTTGCCATCTTCGAGAATTAAATAACCTTTATCCATTTCCATACCCATTCTTTCGCGCGACGAGGTCGAGAAGAGCCGCTCTCACATAAACACCATTTTGTTTTTGTTGCCACATTTTAAACTGTGGAAGCTCACGAAGGCTGGGATCAAACTCCAAGCCCCAGTTGACCGGACCGGGGTGAAACAGCAGTGACGATGGTTTTAAAAACTTTTTATGAGCCGCGGTCAGTTGATATTTTTGAATATACTCTTCATGCAGAAACGTGGACTTTTCGCCGTGGCGCTCAAACTGAACGCGTAAACCCACAACCACATCGGCCCATGGTAACGCCGCAGACAGTTCTGTGAAGGTTTGTGCACTGGCAGGAACCCCTTTGAGGAATTCTTGAGGTCCCACAACACCCACGTTGGCCCCAAGCCGCGGAAGTAGTTTAAAGTGGGATTGCGCCACACGACTGTGACGGACATCACCGACGAAAAGGATATTTTTTGATTTTAAATCTGCAAAGGATTCGAGCATGGTAAAGACATCCAGCAGAGCTTGGGTCGGGTGAGATTGAGTGCCAAAACCGGCATTGATTAAAGGAATTTTTACTTTCTCACTCAGTTGGCGTAATTTAAGCTCATCTCCACAGCGAACCACAAGCAGATTGGGACCCATCGCATGCAAGGTCCAAAACGTGTCTTCGAAGGTTTCGCCTTTGATAAGACTTGAGCCCTCTTTGGAGGCCCCATCAAAAAACGTGGTTTGCCATCCCATGCGAAGGGCTGCCATCTCGAAGCTCGCGCGAGTTCGCGTGCTGGGTTCGAAAAATAATAAACTCAGTAGAAGTTTTTGGGATTGAAAAGAGCTTTGAGAAAAAGTTCGACGGCTTAAAAAATCATTTTTAATGTTTCGAGCCTGCGCAAACAGGCCATCGATCTCCTGGGGAGCAAGATCGTCAGTTTCGAGAAACGAAAAGACTGGGGAGCTCATTAAAAAAACAGCATAGTTAGGGGTCAGAACCTTGTCAAAGGATCGTTATCTTATTTTCGTAAATACACGGTCTTGGCGCATATCTTCGCCCAAACAAAAGACAGACGCCGCCGGTGCCTCTTCTTTACAGCTCATCCAGATAAATTGGGCCTTGCCTAAAAGATTTTCAACCGGCAAGGCTCCCCAAATGCGGCTGTCGGAAGATCGATCTCGATTGTCGCCCATCAGAAAAATATGCCCCTCTGGAACCACAAACTCGCGCTCTTGTTCCTGCTGCCAGTCCTCGTCGGGATCATAGCGAACAATATGTTCGCGCTCGCCCAAGGTTTCCATCCAAAGCAATGCGCCATCGACATCCGCCTCTGGTTTTGCGACTTGTTTTTGCTCCTGGCCATTAATCAGCAGACGCTGACCCGCTCGGCCCACCACGATGGTATCCCCCGGCAAACCCACCACTCTCTTCACCATAAAATAATAATTGTCTTCTTTGGAGCGAAACACCACCACGTCACCACGAGTGGGTAGGCGTGGGCCCCACAGCCAGGTTTTCGTAAATGGAATGCGCAGACCATACGAAAATTTGGACACCAAAATGTAATCTTTAATTAAAAGCGTGGGGATCATGCTCCCGGACGGAACTAAAAAGGGCTCACCCAGAGCCCAGCGCAGAGTGCAAACCACAAGGACAACAAGAAAAAAATCTTTTGCCACTTGTGACCATCGACCCTGCAAATTTGTTTTCATTATTCCACCCAATGAAAAAATCGACCCCAACGAATCGTTGTGGGTTTACAAAGCGGAATCGGCAGAGACGCAAAGACCTCTTCGCAAGACAACCACACAAACATCGCGCGGCCTAAAATATTTTCCTCGGGAACAAAACCCCAGCCGCGAGAATCGTGCGAGCGGTGACGGTTGTCACCCATCACAAAGAGAGAATTCGGAGGCACAGTGACAGGGCCAAAGGGAGCTTCTTCTTGGGCTCGGCCTTTGCGAAGTAAAACATCATGCTCCACCGGTCCTAATTTTTCACGCCAGTGTTCATAATCGTTTACGGCATCCACAGATCCGCCTTCTTGAAAATCACGGTCGCGCAACCACGAGTAATTCTGGTTGGCTTTGGCCAAATCACCAGACTCTTCGGGTTTCACCAAACCCACGACTTCGTCGTTGATATAGATTTTGCCTTCTTTAAAAGCCACCGAATCACCAGGTAACCCGACCACACGTTTGATAAAAAAGATGGATTTATCTTCGGGCTTTTTAAAAACAATCACTTCTCCGCGACTGGGCATGCGAAACTTGGTCAACCAACTTTCGCTAAAGGGAACACGCAGTCCGTAGACGAATTTGTTCACAAAAATATGATCGCGAATCAAAAGGCTCGGAAGCATGCTCCCTGTGGGAATCACATAGGCTTCCATAAATCCCCAACGAATGGTCAAAGCGAGAAGAATCGCTAAAAAATACGAACCCGCCCCTTCAGTCCAAAACTTTTTCGTCCACATCTAATCCTCCACTTTTAAAATCGCTAAAAAAGCCTCTTGTGGCACATCGACCGTACCAATTTGCTTCATGCGCTTTTTGCCCTCTTTTTGCTTATCGAGAAGCTTTCTTTTTCGAGAAATATCTCCTCCATAACACTTTGCTGTCACATCTTTTCTGATCGCACTGATTGTCTCACGTGCGACAATTTTTGCACCAATGGCCGCCTGGATGGCAATTTGAAACTGCTGTCTGGGAATCAGCTCTTTCATCTTTGCACACAAGGACCGTCCTTTATTTTGCGCCTGACTTTTATGAACAATCAACGATAAAGCGTCAATGGCATCGCCGTTGATCATAATATCTAGTTTTACCAGGTCAGCCTCTTCGTAGCCGATGATCTCATATTCCATCGAGGCATAACCACGCGTGATGGTTTTGAGTTTGTCGTAAAAATCGATCACCATTTCGTTCATCGGAAGCTTGTAATTGAGCATCACCTTTTTTTCGGTGAGATAATCAAGACTGATTTGCGAGCCCCGTTTGGCCTCACACAACTTCATGATGGAACCGATAAATTCGGCGGGTGTGTGCAAAGTGATTTTGACACAGGGTTCTTCGAGCTTTGCTATTCGGGTGGGATCTGGAAGATCTGTTGGATTTTCGAGTTCCAATTGTTCGCCCGTATTAAGAAAGACACGGTACACAACCGTTGGAGCTGTCGTGATCAGGTTGAGGTTGAACTCGCGCTCCAAGCGCTCTTGCACAATCTCCATATGCAAAAGACCTAAAAAGCCACAGCGAAATCCAAAACCTAAAGCCGCAGAGGATTCCGTTTCGTAGGTCAGACTGGAATCGTTGAGCGTGAGTTTTTCGAGAGCCACTTCGAGGTTTTTATAATCCGTGGAATCCACTGGGTAAATTCCCGCAAAGACCATGGGTTTTACTTTTTGAAAACCGGCAAGCGGTTCTGTCGCGGGTTTTTTAGCGCTCGTTATGGTGTCACCAACTGAGACGTCTTTAATACTTTTAATCCCGCAGATAAAGTAACCTACTTCGCCCGCCGAAAGTTCCGAAAGCTCGATGGCAGCAGGCGTGAAGTAACCCAATTTGAGCACCTCGAATTGGGCGTCATTGGACATAAATTGAATCCGCTCACCTTTGCGAATGGTGCCATCAACGATCCGACAGAGCACGACGACACCTTGATAAATATCAAACCAAGAATCAAAAACCAAAGCACGAAGCGGAGCCGTGCTTTCGCCCTTGGGCGCTGGGATTTTTTTAACAACGGCTTCAAGAATGTCCGTGATTCCCACGCGCGTTTTGGCACTGGCGTGAATGATCTCGGAGCAATCGATGCCAATTCCATCTTCGATTTGTGTTTTAACTCCCTCGGGATCTGCTGAAGGAAGATCGATTTTGTTGAGTACAGGAATGATTTCGAGATTGTTATCGAGAGCCAAATACACATTCGCCAGTGTTTGGGCTTCGACACCTTGGGCCGCGTCCACCACAAGAATCGCGCCCTCGCAGGCAGCGAGCGAACGTGACACTTCGTAACTAAAATCCACGTGCCCGGGAGTGTCGATCAAATTCATTTGGTAAATTTGTCCATCGGACGCTTTGTAATTGAGGCGCACAGTTTGCGCTTTGATGGTGATTCCACGCTCGCGCTCGATGTCCATGCTATCGAGAACTTGCTCCTTCATTTCACGATCCGAGAGCGCACCAGTGGCTTGGATCAATCCATCAGCCAATGTGGATTTTCCGTGATCAATGTGAGCAATAATAGAAAAGTTACGAATTTTCGATGATTCCATGGGAACCACCGAAAATACACGGATTCAATGGGTGGGACAATAAAGATCTATCGAGAAAAGTAATCTTTGAGAGCGTCGACTTTATTTAATTTTTCCCAAGTAAAGCTCTCTTCGGTGCGACCAAAATGACCATAGGCAGCAGTTTTGCTGTAGCGAGGTTTTAAAAGATCAAACTGCTCGGTGATTTGCGCTGGCTTTAATCCCCAGATCGCTTTTACGGCCGCAGATAGCTTTTCCGAACCCACTTTGCTTGTTCCGTAATCATTCACCATCACGCTGACAGGCTCTGCGACGCCAATGGCGTAGGCCAATTGAACCAAACACTTTTCCGCTAAACCAGCAGAGACAATGTTCTTTGCAATATGACGAGCTGCATAGGCCGCCGAGCGATCCACCTTCGAAGGGTCTTTGCCCGAAAATGCACCACCACCGTGGGCTCCATGGCCGCCGTAAGTATCAACGATAATTTTTCGTCCTGTTAATCCGCAATCGCCCTGAGGACCGCCGATCACAAAACGACCTGTTGGATTGATAAAGTATTTTGTGTTTTTGTCCA
The DNA here is from genome assembly GCA_964579625.1 of uncultured Pseudobdellovibrionaceae bacterium. Classification (GTDB taxonomy): domain Bacteria; phylum Bdellovibrionota; class Bdellovibrionia; order Bdellovibrionales; family JAGQZY01; genus JANPLN01. The sequence continues at coordinate 50,974 of CAZOGU010000003.1, read as the reverse complement.
GCCACTGGCTTGGAATGCTCTCGGGGATCACTTGATCCATAATAAATTCTTTGAGCGTGGCGTGGCTCACTTCTTCGGAATGCTGAGTGGAGATCACAACGGCATCCACTCGTTTTGCTTTGCCATCAACGTATTCCACAGTGACTTGGCTTTTGCTATCTGGGCGTAAAAAATTGACTTTGTTTTGCTTTCGCATGGCTGCTAAATTTTGCATCAATTTATGAGAGAGGGAAATCGTGAGTGGCATCGCTTCAGTCGTTTCGTTAATGGCGTAGCCAAACATGATTCCTTGATCGCCGGCGCCTTGTTCTTTTTGTGCGCCATCATCAACGCCCATGGCAATATCAGGGCTCTGTTTGTCGAGCGTGGTGACCACAGCGCAGGTTTTGTAGTCAAAGCCTTTGTCGCTGCTATCGTAACCAATTTCTTTAATCACTTTGCGAGCGATCTCGGGGACACTGAAGTTCGCTTTGGTCGTGATCTCACCAGCCACTACACATAAGCCGGTTGTCACAAGGGTTTCAGCGGCCACGCGGCCTTTTGGATCTTGGCGGAGAATTTCGTCAAGAATGCCATCGCTGATTTGATCGGCCATTTTATCGGGGTGGCCTTCGGATACAGATTCGCTGGTAAAGAGATAATTTTTCATGCAAAAACCCTCATACAAAAATGATTGAAGTTTCTTGCTAACAGAGGACGCGGGCGGCGTCAATCTTGACGGTCCTATGCCGCGAGGGCCAGAACACCAAAAACCCGAAAATGGTTGAGATTTTTGGGATAATTTTGACCAAAAAAAGGCCGCACACTGTGCAGCCTTTTGGGTTTTTAAATTTCGGTCACAGAAAGCTTACATATCGCCTGTAGGATCGATCATTTCGATGTCGTCTGCTTTTTCGGTCTTTTCCATGCTTTCACTTAATGCTTCTTGAGCTCTTACAAGGTCAGCGCGCTTTTTGTTCAATTCGCCGCGCTTTAAGAAGCTGAAGGTTCCTGTGTTTGCAAGTTCTGCATCCAGAGCTTTGATGTCAGCTTCGATTTGTAACAGACGGGCTTCTTTGCGTGATGCTGCATACTCTTTACGAGCTTTTACATCGCGAGCTTGAACATCGTCTTTTTGTTTTTGTTGGATACTTTTTTGAAGTTGGACGCGCTCGGCGTTTAAGGAATCGATTTCAGCTTGGATCGCTTGACGGCCAAGACTGTTCGAAGAATTCTTTAATTGAGATTGAAGCTTTCCGATGTCTTGATTCACTTGATAAAGACGACGCTTGTCTGCATCAACGTTGGCATCAGAGGCTTTTCGACTTTCAGCGTTGGTACCGTGAGCTTCTGGAAGTGCTTTGGTTGCTTTATCCGTTAAACATGTTTGGATGGCGTCATCGATGCTTTGAACTTTTGCAAATACATCACTTTCACTTTGAACTGGCTTATAGACACCGTTTTCGTCTTTGCTCAAGCGAACGACAGCACTGGCCTGAATGGCTTCTACAGATTGCGGACCTGCAGTGATATATTTCTCACTAAAAAGAAGTAAGTCATTACAATCCGAATTAATACACTGCAAACGATATTTGCCTTTGATTTTTACACCCTTACGAAGCGCTTCTTGTGTGTAACCTTGAGTATTAAATTGGACGGGAGAACAATCTTTAGACTCTTTATCAAGAATTGTAAACTGAGTAACTGAGATATCTGTATTTTCTGTTTCTTGGACCATTTGTTTAACTTCGATCCCATTGATACTGTCTTTTAAATTTTCGCTCAGTTGGTTGTCCTGAACTGACATAAATGATGTGTCTTTTTCGAGGATCTCAAGGGCTTTTTGTTCTACAGCGATTGAAGCTTCTGTTTGTGAATCGCCCTTCAAGCCGCCGTTGATGTCATTATCAAGCTTGCCAGCGCGGTAGCTGTCCTTTTTGGAGCAAGCTGCCAGGGTCATTCCGACCAGAGTCATTGTTATTAGTACTTGTTTCTTCATTTGAGTCCTCCAAAATAAAATAAACGAGATTAATTTCTCAAAGGCCCTAAAGAGCAATACACAGACCACCTCAGATCTTAATGAACGGACTTAGACGTTCGAAGCGGTGACATTTTGGATTGAGAGCGTCTGAAATGTACAATTTTTGGCACCGTGAAAGGCTTGCAAGACACCAAGGTCTTTCTTCGCTTCGCTCAGCTCAGGATGTCCCTCTCTGTGTCCACTTCAACGAAAAAGCCGTCCTTATAATAGACGGCTTTTGGGAAGTTCAGAATTGTGAGAACGGTAGTTATCGATGACTTCGATTAATTGTAAAATCCGCCGAAGTCGTAGTTGTTGTAATAATCTTCGTAGTAATAATCTTCATCCAAGTCTCCGGTTGGATCGATTGGGTAAAGAATATCGGATGTATTTTGAATGATTTGTTGTGGCTTCATACAAAACTGATATTCAGTTTCGTTTCTTGGAATTTTAAGAAAGTTATCCACTTGAAATTGGGCGGGAACAAACTGATCACTGTTGCTACTACCAGACATATTTTCCATGACAAGGAAAACAGCGGCTGGAACCATGCCATCATCTCTCGACAAGGCATCTTTATCCGCAACAACAGAACTTGGTGTTTGAGTGATCATAACAAATAAGAAGTCACAGCGTTTATTTTTCTTATCGTAAACCATACATTGGATATTACCAAACTCTTCAATTTCAATTTTTCGACCTAAAGTCGCCAAAGAATTGCTATCGAAAGCCTCGGCCCCGCGATAGAGAGCTTGCGAACAAGTCCCCGGTGATTGTGAATAAGACACCGTTACTTTAATTTCTGGCGCATCTGTATTCTTATTTGTGATATCTAGATTAACCCCAATTGTTTCGTGTTTAATGTTTCTGCTTGAAACCGATGAAACAAGGGATTTTCCTTGCTGAGATAAACTCAATGCTTTTTCCTCTAAAGACTGCGGTAAAACATTCGTTTTAATAGAGGCCTTATACGGAATCGAATTCTCATCATTCCCACAGGCCACAAGCAAGCCACTGATCGCAATCAAAGTAATAATCGTCTTAAACACAAAGTCCTCCCAAATACCCATCAATGGAGCAATTCAAAGACCAGCCCAAATCGAATATATTGGTTTTTAGAGCTATTTTATAGCCAAAGTGACGTTTTAGGGCCACTATGGATTCATCATCCTGACCGGAAAGAAGGGGACTGTGCGACTGCTTTAAGACAGAGTGCCTAGCTCTTTTGCGGGGACGCCGGCGACTGCAATTCCAGGAGCGACGTCTTTTGTGACGACTGAGTTGGCGCCGACTTTGGCGTTTTTGCCAATGGTGATTGAGCCTAAGACTTTGGCGCCGGCTCCGACCATGACACCGTCTTCCAGCGTGGGGTGACGCTTAAATTGGCTGAGTGAAACGCCTCCCAAGGTGACTCCGTGATAGATCATACAGTTATCGCCTACGATTGCGGTTTCGCCGATGACGACGCCTGAACCATGATCGATAAATAGTTTTTTACCAAGCTTGGCGCCGGGGTGAATTTCGATCAGCGTGAACCAGCGGGAAATCTCGCTCACCAAACGAGCTAAAAAGTAGAGTCTCAATTTATACAGACAATGAGCGATGCGATGAAAGAAAATCGCTTTAGGACCTGGATACAATAACAGCACTTCTAAATACGACCGCGCAGCTGGGTCGTTTCTGCGATAGACTTTTAAAAACTCGATCATTCCGACCACTGATTCCCTTTGAGATAAAAATTGCGCTCAAATAACTGGGAATACAATGACCACGGCTCCTCCCCTTGTGTCAACGACATCGCGGTTTGGATGGAGTCAATTTTACTGTCCATTTCGTCCAGCATCCATAAAACATAGGCCTCAAGCGTTTGTGGAAGTTTAGGCGAACCATACTCATGCTTGCCATGGTGGCTGAGGATCATGTGTTTACAAATATCTTTAAGCTCCTGTGGGAAATTAAAAATGGACTGCGTCTTTTTTTCGACAAGCTCACATGCCATCACCATATGGCCAATCAAACGACCGCGATCGGTGTAACGAATGCCACCGTCATCGATTTTAAGTTCCCATATCTTTCCGATATCATGAAAAATGGCGCCAAAAACTAGAAGGTCCATGTTGATTTGCGGATAATTTTGTCCAACAAGTTTCGCCAACTTCACGATCGAAACAATGTGCTCAAGAAGACCACCAAATTTGGCGTGATGAACTGATTTTGCAGCAGGTGCAATCAGAAGAAGAGGCTTGATGGTTGGGTCACTCAGCACTCCCAAGATCAAAGTTCTTAGGGCCACACTCTTCACTTCGTCGACAATCTTTGTGAGCTCTAAATACAAGTTCTCTGGATGAACTTTGGAAGACTGAATATAATCTTTTAGATCCACTTCGCCCTCATATCTTTCGATTTTATGAATCACAACTTGCTTGCGATTTTGATAAAGTTGCACGATCCCCTTAACCAGAATGATATCACCCGAATCAAACTGACCTTCGAGCTGATCCACATTGTCCCAGGCCTTAGCATCGACGTCGCCAGTGGAATCACTGAGCAAAAAGCTCATGTAGCTTTTGCCTTTTTTATCTTTGAGCAATGTTTTGCTTTTGGCTAAAAACAAAGATTGAACAGATTGTTTGTCTTGAAGTTGCGAGATGTAAACTTTTTCCATTTTGAACTCATTTCCTAGGTGGCACAAAGCCGATGGGACCAACGACCGTCGCGAATGCGAAAATAAACCATTTTAATTTTTTGTCCCTCTTTTTGAATCAAGAGGTAATCTCCCCCAAGCAAATTGAGATAATGACCTGCCTTGGTCATCAGCGCCACGCCACTTGAAGAAAAGATTTTTCCGATTTGTGACTTTATTTTAACAGCCTGCCCACAACCCAGCCCCAGTTGCTGAGTGCCGAGATCCATCTTTTTATAGCGGCTGATAAAATAAAGAGAGGTTTCTCCCTCGAGATCAAAGGGCGCTTTGAATGTGATTGTAAATTTGGGCCAAATCTTATCGACATAGCTTGAGAGATCGAGAACTTCTTGAGTGTAGCCGACTTTTAATTTTTGAACAGATCCCTTTTCTCCTTGAATCGCCACCTCGACATCAAAAAATTCGGAGTTGAAATCAAAGTTTTTAATTCCAAATTCCGTTTGAATTTTTTCGAACAGCTCTTTCGGAACAAACACAGAACCTTGAGTCATCTCTGCGAATGACGAAAAACAAAAGACAAGAACGATCAAAGTGGATACAAATTGTTTCATCTTTGCAGACTCAAAAGCGGTGAATAGTTAGATGATTCTTTCACTCCGCGCAAAAAACTGTTGGAGTCTTCGGGATTTAAAGCCACTTGCGCCGTATGTGCATGAAGCGGAGAAACCTTGAGTAACGTTGGCAGGATGTCTTTTAAACACGAGTTGTCTTTTAATTTTAAACACACTTTAAAAAGAACCTGATAATACAAACGATCTTGTGCTCCCATGTTGTGCGCAAGCGCAAGGGATTCACGTGCCTTTTCAAGCTCACCCACACTCTGTGAAGCGATGGCACTGGCAACATGCGCCCGCGGGTCTTTTTGGTAGCGCACCATCCAACTGTCGATGGATTGTTGGGCCGCGAGAACACCCTGCCCTTTGTATTTACAAACAAATTGCAGCAATTGACTTTGTTCCGCCGTCGTAAATTTACTCAGATCCTGACAAATAAAAGTAAACAGCTTCCACTGATAACCTCGCCAGTCGACAAGTGGCGAATGCACATGATCATTGGTCAAATCGGGATCCAAAGAGAGGCCATTTTGCAAAAAGCGTTGAATTGCAATTCGATCTCCGCCAAGTTTCATCATCAAGAAGGCATGGAAAAGTAAAATCTCTTGCTGACCATCATATATTTTATGATTCACCAGTTGTGAGGTGAGCTGCTGAGCTTTTTGGTAAGCCGATTTATTGTTGTCCTTGGATCCTTCGAGAAGGTATCCCTCAATCAGATAAAGAACTCCCGTTTGAGAATAGGGGTTCTTGTTAATGGTTTTTACAAGAACAGTTTCTGCTTCGCGATAGCGCCCTTGCGAAATCAACAACCACCCTTTGTTAATGAGAGTGGGAATGTATTCGTTTTCGGGGTCACTTTGTAACGACTCATTAAAATGCTTCAGCGCCATCGAATACGCTGAGGCCTGCTGTTGTGACTCATAAGAATGGGAAAGACCCAATAAATTTTGACCCAAGGCGATGGTGTCTTTTTTGTATTGTCCGACCAAAGCCTTTTCGACAAGACTTCGAGCATAGCTTGTTTGCCCTTCGAGTTGAATCAAAAGAGGCGCCATCTCTAAAGTTAGATCTACGTCCCGCGGATTGAGCTGATGAGCTAAAGAAAAGTTTTTGAGAGCTTCCGACCAATGAGCGGTTTTTTTAAGATTTAAACCTTGATCAAAATAAGAAACAAAATCTGATTTTTTTTCAAGTGGCACGCTTGTCGTGTTGGAACCGCTGATCACATACAAAGCGCCCATCACTATCACAAAGGCTGCAAGCCCGATGTAGAGTAAAGGAAGCTTTCGAGAGGGCCCCATCGTTGTTTGGGAAAAATCAGTAGTGACCCGCTGAGACACCGCTGTTGGTTTAAACAGTGGCGGAGGTGTCAGGGCATCCTGAAATGGCGTTGGAGTTTGTCGGTCGGGAGTCAGATCCATTGTTTTTGTCACATTGGATCTTTCGGTTTTGGTCATCGTATGCTCGACCGCTTCTTCTTGTCGACGACGTAACTTTTCGATGGCAGCGACAAACAAAGCCTGCGACTGCAGCGGTCGCCAACGATCCAGGGGCGACATTGCTTCATGATGGGGAGCCAAGGTTCCAGTTGTTAATCTCGTAATGACTTCGTTAAAAGAAAAGGGCCCCGAAATATGGGCATCGACTTTAATCAGCCAGCAAGGATCTGTATCACTAAAGCGTCGATTGAATTCTGTCATTTACACCCTATCAAATATCCTAGGCCTTGTCTGACAAATAGAAAAGCACAAAAAATGCTTATTTGATTCGTCATTCGGAGCGAAGGGAAGAATCCTGGCGTGTTTAATGGCGGAAGTGTCTTTGGCCGGTTAATACCATCTGAAGACCCATTTTTTGCACTGCTGCGATCACTTCTTCGTCTTTCACAGATCCTCCGGGTTGCACAATCCATTTTACGCCATTTTGCGCAGCAATCTCGATCGAATCAGGGAATGGAAAAAAGGCATCACTGGCGAGAATCAATTCCGTCTGTTGGGGATGATGTTGTTTGGCGCGCGAAAGCGCCTGACGAACGGCATCCACACGATTGACCTGGCCCATGCCCAGACCTAATGTTTGTCCCGCTTTGCAAACACTGATCGCATTGCTTTTTAATGAGGCACAAACTTTCCATGCAAAAAGAAGATCTTGCTGTACATCCTCTGAAGGTTTTTCGCCCATCCACTTCCACTGAGATAGATCCTCCGCCACCTGATCCACATCTTGCACGAGGAGACCACCGTCAATTCCTTTGATCTCATCGGCGGCAGAAAAATCCAGCATCTCTGGCCAGGTTAAAATTCGAAGATTCTTTTTATTTTCGAAAACAGTCGCCGCTTCGACACTGATTTCTGGTGCGATGATGCATTCTAAGAAAATCTCGCTCAGTTTTAACGCGTGTTTTTCAGTAAGTATAAAATTACAAGCCACAATACCGCCAAAAACACTCACGGGATCTGAAGCTAAACATTTTTCCAAGCTCTTATCGGGATCTGAATGCGTTGCTACGGCGCAAGGGTTGTTGTGTTTGATCGCCACGGATGTGGGATCGTTAAACATCCGTACGGTGGCACAGGCCGCCTGCAAATCGAGAATATTATTGTAAGAGAGCGCTTTTCCTTGCAAGAGACTGGCGCGGTGAAGTCCTGTTTCCTCTGTGCGGTACCATTTTGCTGATTGATGGGGATTTTCCCCATAGCGAAGGGCCGACTGAATGTCCCCTTTGATTAACAAAGGAACACTGGTTTCGTTTTGTTGTTTGAGCTCTTCGTAAAAGTTTTGCGCAATCATTTGATCGTACTGAGAAGTCCACTGGAACACTTTTGCAGCAAGATACTTGCGATCATCCAAAGTGAGTTGCCCGTCTTTGCGCGCAATCCACGCGTAATCACCCGGATCGCAAACCACACAGATGTTTTCGAAATTTTTAGCCGCCGCCCGTAACATTGACGGCCCACCGACATCAATAAATTCAATCAGCTCTTTTCCCGCAAGGCCCTTTTTCTTGGCCTGCTCAAAGGGATAAAGATTTACAACCACAAGATCAAAGGGAACCACTTCGTGTTTGGTAAGCAGATCCAAATCTTCTTCGATGCTGGGGCGATAAAGGAGTCCCATGTGCACTTTGGGATGCAACGTTTTCACTCGGCCGTCCATGCATTCAGGAAAACCCGTGTAATCGGAAACATCTGTGACATTCAAACCTGATTCGCGAAGTGTCTTTGCCGTTCCGCCGGATGAAATAATTTTGGCTCCGTTTTCTGCAAATGGAGATAAAAAAGAAACCAAACCGGTTTTATCGGAAACGCTTGTGAGAATTTTTTGAAACATATTTTATTATAGATTTACTCTCGACAGTAGACCTTTAAGATCATCGCTCGACAAGAACACACCCGCTCCAAAGAAGACCGAACGTTTGCGTTCATTGAGCATATCTTCACCACCGCCTTGAACAAATACGCCTTTCATAATGTTATAGCGTACATACGGTCGAAGCTTCATATCATCTTCTTCGTTATCACTGCCACCGAAGTCAAAAGCATCCACACCAACTTTAAGACGCTTTCGCAACGCCGTGTACTCGATTCCAACCCCACCGGTGTTTTCAATCAACCCCGCTTTGAGACCGAAATCATAAAAGTTCTTACCAAATAAGGCGGTAAAACGGTACTTATTTTCAAAGACAACTTTTTCATTGGTGATTGTTGATGGCCCTGGTCCCACTGTGGTTGTGGTGGTTTTCTCATTCATTACGCCCACGGGCGTGGACACAAGCCCCGCCTCGTAAAACCGGTCAAGACCGGTGCGAATATTGGCGCCTATGTAAGAACGAAATCCATCCTGACGCGGAATGGAATTCGAGTGCGCTTCCAAGCTGATATCTGTTTTCATTGTTAAATCTGAGAAGAAACCGAAGGTTTCGATCGTCGAATCCAAAGAGTCGCCCATTTGCTCATCATTGATCAAACGACCAATCGGCCCCTGGCCTTCGTTGATTTTGGTAGAGATGGATTCAATATTCACCATTGCACGATCGATACGGGCCATCGCGTTTTTCATGGTGGTGATAATCTCACCCACTTCGCCTTTTTTCTCGCGAACCAATTGCGCTAAGTCGCTCGTGAGACTTTCGAAATTCTTAATAATTTTTCCAACAGGTTTGCTATCATCACCCTCTGTGGCATCGCGAAGATTATCCACCACCACGGTGAGGGACGTAGCGACTTTGTTCACTTGTGTGATGAGTTTGTCCAAACTTGCAGAGTCTTCAACACCGCTAATGCGATCGCCTGATTCGAGCATCGGATCGTTGGGATTCCCGGGAACGATTTCGATATGTTTATCACCTAAAATTCCGTTGGGACGAATTTGCACTTTGGATGATTTACTCAAACGCACTTCGGGCTGTACCACCACATCAATGCGCGCTTGTCCATCTTCGGCAAGGCTGATTGTTTTTACAACACCCACACGAATTCCCGCCACATGCACGGGGCCATTTTTAATCAACCCCGCAGCGTTCTCGAGAGTGAACCACAGTTTTTTTCCGCCCATAAAGCCCGCACTCTCGCTGACTTGCAAAGACATGGCGCCAATAATTCCCGAAACAACGAGAACAAGAAGCCCTACCTTGAATTCTGGCGTTTTTAAAACTGGGCTCATTTTTTATGAACCCCTTTATCAACAAACTTTTTAACAAGTGGAATATCAGTTTCGAAGAAAACCTTAGGGGGTCCGTGAAGTAAGACTTTACCACTGTCCAACATAGCTACGTAATCTCCGATGCGGAACGCTGCATGCAAATCATGTGAGACGACCAAAGTGGACGACCCTTCCTTATGATTATGCGTAGTTAGGATGAGATTATCCACCATTTCTGTGAGAATAGGGTCCAACCCAGTCGTTGGTTCGTCATACACTAGAACGTCTGGATCAAGAGCCAGGGCGCGCGCAAGACCACAGCGTTTTCTCATCCCGCCGCTAATCTCCGAAGGCAATTTGTTATAGTGCTTTTCGTCTAGTCCAGCGAGTCTCAGTTTTTCGTAAGCGATGTCTTTCATCTGTTGCACGGACAAATCCTTGCGGTGTTCTTTGAGTGGAAATAACACATTTCCCAAAACAGACATATCGTCAAACAGCGCCGCATACTGAAATAAAACTCCAAACTTCATTCGCATCTGAATGGCAGCATCGTCTGACAGAGTGGTGATGTCTTGTCCCAAAATTTTAATATGTCCCGAAGTTGGTTTGATCAATCCCAAAATATGCCGAAGCAAAACACTCTTTCCCGTTCCGCTAAAGCCAATGATCACAGTGATCTTTCCTTTAGGAACCACGAGATCGAGGCTATTCAGCACATAGTCCACACCATTAAAGGTTTTGCAGAGATCTATAACTTCGATGGCATTTACGATTTTAGACATGGGCGGTGATTTTATAGTAAAGATCGATAAGGTTCATCAAAAAGAAATCGACGATAATGATCAGCACCATGCTTAAAACAACACCACGATTGGTTGCGTCGCCCACATCTTTGGCGCCACCTTTGGTAAAAAATCCTCGGTAGCAACAAATAGAGGCAAAAATAAAACCAAACACGGCCGCTTTGATCAATCCTTCGTTGATATGATTGGGGTCCAACCACAAGTTTGTTTTTTCCCAAAAGATGGCATCATCAATATCTAAAATTTTAACACATAAAAAGTACGATCCCACAATGGCCACAAAATCAAAAATCCCAGTTAAAAAAGGCATCGTGAGCGTTGCCGCCATGATTCGCGGCGAGACCAAGTAACGAATGGGATCCACACCCATCACTTCGATGGCATCAATCTGCTCGGAAACACGCATGGATCCTAAGTTTGCAGCCATGGCTCCACCGGCTCGCGCCGCCACGATGAGACCCGAAAGCACTGGACCCAGTTCGCGAGTGATACCCAGAGCCACCGTTGGCCCCACAAGAGTTGTGGCGTTGATCAATTTAAAACCGAGATAAATTTGAAACGAAACTGCCATTCCGGTAAACACTCCGGTGAGGACAATAATAAATACTGATTTATTGCCAACAAACTCCATGTGCTGAATGAGATCGGACCAGCGATAGGGCCGCTTAAAAAAAAGTCGAATGCCTTGCGAGGAAAAACGAAACAACAAACCGATTTGAAAAACAAAATCGGCAAAAAGATCGACGACGCCTTTGACAAGATCATCCAGAAAGACATTTAATTTTTCACGAACCTGCATCCAACTCACTGACTTGCTCCCGATTCCACGGCGGTCTCTATAAAGACACGCGGCACACGCTCCGACACCCGCGTCAGCACATCATAACTAATGGTCGATGCTTTATGAGCGACGTCCACAGCGGTGTGCTCTTTGCCAAAAAATTCCACTTCGAGATGGAGAGGGTTTGGCAACGCCGTCACATCAATCATTGTATAGTCCATGCACACGCGCCCCACAACAGGACACCCTTTGTCGCCCACCCACACCACTCCCCGATTGGAAAGTTGTGTTGGAATTCCATCGGCATACCCCATCGGAACAATCCCGACAACCGTATCGCGCTCCGCCACCCATGTGGCTCCGTAGGAGACGGGCTGGCCCTTTTTTATTTTTTGCACGGCCACGATTTTAGATTTCAATCTCATCACTGGGAAGAGTTTTTGTTGAAAAGCAGAATCACAAGCGAGAAGACCATATAAACCCAAACCAATGCGTAAACCATAGGCATGTTTTTGAGAATAATCAGGAAGCGCTAGTGCTTGCGCAGCTCCAGAACTGTTATACGCATGAATCAGAGGATTTTTAAGTGAGGAAAATTGAGGCAGAATTTGCGAAAAAATTTCCAATTGCGTGCGCGAGTGTCCTTGCGTGTCGGCGAGATCTTCCGCCGACATCAAATGGGTTCCCAAACCAATGACTTTGATTTTTTGAGACTGATCGAGTTGCGTGAGCAGTTTTGGGATTTCACTGGCTGTAAAACCAAGACGGTTCATCCCGGTGTTGAACTTGAGATGAACAGCCACAGATGTCGTACTGATTTTTTCTAAAAGTTCAAGTTGGTAGAAATCGCTCACGACGGGCGTAAGGCAGTGATGAAGAAGCTCTTTGACCGCCTCTTCTCCAGTAAAACCAAAAACAAGAATTTCCGCTCGGGTTTTGGCTTTTTCGCGAAGACGCACACCCTCTTCGACAAGTCCCACTCCAAAACGCTGACAGCCTAATTTTTCGAGATGCGGAACAATCTGAACATCACCGTGCCCATAAGCATTGGCTTTGACCATGGGACAAAAGAATTTTTTTCCCAAAGAGGACTCAGAAAAAAACTGATAGTTTTTAGCGAGAGAAAATAAATCAATCTCTACATAAGAAGGTCTGAGGGGTTTTGCCAACGCTGTCGTCTCTCTTTTTCAGGGTGCTCAAGTTTTTGTAAAATAGCTTAACTGTTTTGTAAATCCAAAGCTTCAATTGACTCAATGGTGTAAAGCACAACCTCAAATGCTTGTGCTTGACTGCTGGCCTCTTCGCTCCCGAGCAATAAACTCATGGCATCATTTGCCAGTTGCGGAAAGGTGCTAACGCCGCAAACAATTTCGACATCATTTAAATACTTTTCGCTCAGCGCTTTTTGCGCAATCAATGTCAGGCGACTGGCCACAAATGCGGCTTTGTCTTGTTCGGTCTGCGGAAGGGCGATCGCGATTTTTGCGTCACCCAATCGTCCCACAAAATCACTGACACGAGTGAATCGCTGTGCAATTTTGGCCAGCAATGCGGTGCCTTTTTGCAACGATGCTTTTTGCGAAGAACGGACTTCAAAACTCACCACCGAAAGCGTGTTTCCATGCCGCCGGGCTCGCGAAATCTCGCCATTGAGCTTTTCGTAAAACGATTTGTTATTGAGACAGAATGTTTTCATTTCGAGGGGCAGATGATCAAAGATCAAGCGCGATTTAAAATGATTGTCCAAAATCAATGTCAACCCACCACAGAAGTGATCCATCACTTTATTTTCGCTATCGTTGAGCACGCCTAGAGCGACAACCATTCCCAAAATAGTGTCTTTGTTTTTAATCAAACGAATGGTGGTTTGATCCGCATGAAAAACTCGAGTTAAAAAATCGGACCACATTTTGTAATCGTGCGGATGAAGGAAAAAATGAGCTACGTCTTGAAGTAAATCCAACTTTAAACCCAGCTGACGATGTTGCGGCGTCATGCCCGAGGCAATATCCATCAACATCAATGTTTCGTTTTGCAAATCATGTTTGAGATAAATAAAATCTTTACGACAGAGATCTTGCAAACGTTTAAGAGCAAATTGCACAGCCACTTCTTCGCTTTCGCAAAGAAGCAAATCACCGAGCGTGGTGTCGACCACGGGGGCGTTTGTTTCAGATGGCCCCTCTGACACTTCGATAAAATCCAAGGCCCGCATCTCTTCTGTCGACACCGCCGCAGGAACCATGGGGGCTTGAGCCACTTCTTCTTTGATCATAGTATGCATCCAAGTTTCGACTCCGCGAGCAATGCGATGTAAAAACTGGGCAGGAAGGGTCACTGGATCGAGAACATAGTCGTAGATTTTTTTAAGTTCCAAAAGACGATGTAGCCTTTCGCCTTCCGCCGCTGGACCCACCGCAAAGATTTGAATCTCGCGGCTGATTTTTTGCACCTGCTCTGCGAGGAAAATGGTTTTTTCGACAGCCGGTAAGATCACAATGTGTGGCAGAGTGAGGTAAATGGCTTGTTGAAAAAGATCTTCGCTCGTATAAAACTGCACCTGATAGCCCTCACGAGCCAACGTCTCTTTGAGATAGCGCGCTTGCACCGGGTTCTCATCAAAAACAAAAATAGAAAATTCGTGATTATAACTTTTGAGATTCATGGCTCTCCCTTTTGGGCTTACGAATCGATTTTAAAAGCGACTGAACATCGAGGTCCGATTGAATGGTGTCACTCGGCAGAAGCTCACTCTCTGGAGTGACTGCAGTGGCCAGAGGATTGAATGACGGTTGAGGAGGTCGCGGCGTTTGCGCAGGCTCCATCAGAGCGCGAAGCTCGCGCAGTTCTTTTTCTAACAGATGGAGATTGGGAGACTCCTCTTTGAGCTGCGTTTTGAGGCGGTTGAGATAACCCAAGCAGTTGATCGTCTTGGGACGTAGCTCTTGAATGAGTGACTCTGTCGGAGCTGCGACTTTTTCGACAATCCCTTCAGCGGCAACAACTGGAGCCTTCGCCGCTGTCGGTGCTTCTTCCTCGTGTAGCCAATGATCCAAACGCGCTTCCAGTTCGGAAAGTTCATCCACAAAACGATCTGTTTGCAGTGAAATGGTTTTTTGATGCGTGCGCACTTCGCCGGTTAAAAGAGCCAAGCGCTGAAAAAGACCGCGGAAGAGTAAATCCAGTGCCACAAGACTCATCACAACTAGCAAGCCGATAATGGCAAACAACGCCCACAAATACGCCGAGCTTTCGATGACAAGGCTTTGCAGATGAATGTTTTTAACAAACAAGAGTTGCAAATCGGGATGAAAATAAGAAATCAAAGCCAAATTTTTAGAAATGGGCCACAGTCCCGTTTGTTTGTTTTGAAGAATGCCTTTGTGTTTATCAAAACCTTCGATAGCCTTTTCGCCAAAGGTGTAAATCTCCCCAACTTGAGGTGACATTACCGTTAAGTTTTCTGCCATGCTGGAACCTTGAAACCATTTTGCAAAAAAATCAGATTTAAAAAAGAAACTGTAATAACTCACTTTGTCGTCTGTAAAAACAGGGATGACATACGCCAAATGATTTCCGTGATCTTTGATATTTACAAAATGCCACGATTTTTTGGAACTCGATAAGGAATCAAAGGGAATTTGCTGTGCAACACCCTTGGCCTGAGCGCGCATGCCTTCTTGCCCCTCAAACCATTGGGCTTTCCACTTTCCATCTTCTTTAATAATATGCGCAAGAAGTGCTATTCCTTGTGCTTTAAGCAAGGCTTCGGTGTTTTCGTTGGCGCGCAAAATATTTTTCAGATTTTCGAATTGATGATTGACGACAACCGCTTGTTTTTCGAGATCCTGAATTTGCATATGTTGATACGTTTGCGCATATTTTTTTGAAAAAATATCATAGGCCTTCCACGTGACGATCAAAAAAGATCCCGTTAGAAAAAGTGCTAAAAAACCCAGGTATTTTAAACGTAATTTCATAGTCCCCCAAATCACAGCGAACACCTTCCCCATCGTATGCTGTTTTGTTAATCAACAAAAGGCTCTCGACCCGACCTTAGACAAAAGTCTAGCTCCCCCAAACGGTCGAAGAAGGGGCCGTCTTTAAAACTCTCTTTTTTGGACACGCCCGTCCGGGGCTCTGCTCGCACGATCCAACATCCTGTTGGCGAGAGGTCCAAAAAAGAGAGTTTTAAAGACGGCCCCTTCTTCGACGTTCGATGTCCGCACTGGCCAGGGGACTGAAATGGTCCGCCAAAATGAATACCCAAGTGCTTGGGATTGTTATAGTCTACGGGTTATGTCACAACGTGCTGAAATTGTTTTTAAATGTGGGCCTCTTGGTGAGTCGCTTTTTTTGCAAAAGTGGACTCCTAGTGGAACTCCTACGGCCACGGTTTTGATGACTCATGGGGTGGCTGAGCATTCGGAGTGCTACCATCTCACTGCTGAGGCTTTGAATCAGAAAAATATTGAAGTGTGGGCATGGGATTTACCGGGGCACGGAAAGTCCTACGGGCAGCGTGGGTATGTGAGTTCGTTTGCGGAGTACACCGATCGGCTTTTGCAGGTGGCTCTGGAGGTTAAAAAATCCTCTGGAACAAGGCCGTTTTTTATTTTTGGACACTCCATGGGCGGACTGATTACGTTGCAATTTGCTTTACAAAATCCGACCTTTCCAATTTCTGCCTACTGTCTCAGCTCGCCGGCTCTTGGAGTCACAGTGGAAGTTCCTTTTATCAAAGATCAGGCCGCTCGCATTTTAATGCATGTCGCTCCTAAATTGACTATTCCCCATCAAATTATTTATGAAGATCTTAGTCGCGACGCGGAGGTGATTAAAACTTATTACAAAGACCCCCTTCGTCACAATAAGTTTTCGGCTCCATTGTATTTTGGGATCCTCAATGCCATGAAGGACACACACGCGAGAGCTCGCGAGATTCAGCAGCCCCTTCTTATTCAGGCAGCCGGTCTAGATCGTATTGTGGACACTCTGGCCACTCAGGAGTTTTACAATCATGTGGGTACGGCTAAAAAAGAGCTGAAAGTTTATCCCGATAGCTATCATGAAATTTTTAATGACCTCAACAAACAAGAAGTTATTGACGACTTCGTTCACTTTTTAAGAGAATTTAAACTATGAAGAAAATCTTTTTAGCTCCCTTCGTCCTTTTGTTTGCAGCCTGTGCCACAGAAACACCGGCGACCCCTGATGATTACATTAAAGTGATCGACTCTTACAGCGATGGACAAATTGAATATGTGGGCGCTTATAATAATTTTAATTTCCGCGCGACTTTGATGAACAGTGTGATCCAAAATGCCATCATCGACCGCAAAGCCACTCTGTATTTGTGGGATGCTGTTAAAAAACAGCAAGAACTATCTGTCATGCAGGCCGACAATGGTACGATGACAAAAGTGTTTTTAAGCTTCTACACTCCAAATCGCAGAGATGATAACCTCTCTTCATCAAAAACTATTTGGGCTTTGTACTTAGAAGGCCCTTATGGTCGTTACACAGGAACTGCTAAACGCGTTCGCACAAGTGCTACAGAGCTTATGACAATTTATCCTAATCACAATCGCTTCACCACAGCTTATATGCTGGAGTTCCCGGTGGCTTTGGCCTCCATAGAAGGGCAAAGCCTCAAACTCACGATCACCGGACCTCTTGGCAACAAGTCCATCCAATTCGTCCCCAAATAAACTTTATTCATTCTTAGAGCCGATCTCATAAAGAGTTCGCACAAAACTCGTCTGTAAAAACGGATAGAGAACAGATGTTTTAACTAGTCCTTGCCACTTGAGGTGCTGTTGAATTGCTTCTGCATAAACCGCCAACTGAGCAAATGATTTATCAAGGAGAATTTTTTCTCCGGACTTGTAATCCACGATCCATAATGTGTCCTCGTAAATCGCCCAGAGATCCACTTGTCCGTCGATTGTCTGATCGTCTTTGATCAAACGAAAGGCCCATTCAACCTTACCAACTTTCATGATCTCAACCAAAGGCGGCTCTTGCAAAGTGAGGGTGTAGTTCAGTGCCTTTAATACATCTTCTTGCTGTTCACCAAACCAAGAGTTTAAAAGTGCGGGAATATCTTTGCTCACTGGATACTTAATAACCTCGACCAGCTTATGAAACAAAATCCCTTGCTGCTTTTTAATATAAGCCGCACGGTAGCTCTTTTGATTTTTAGAAACGAGCTGAGTCACAGCTTGTGAACGAATCTGTAGCTGCTCTGCCGTCTGATTTTGAAAAACAGGGCGGATGGCGCCCTGAGCGATAGATTGATCCACTTTCGCTGATTCTTTAAAATCAACGGCAGAATCTACTATTTTTAAACGGAACTCGAACTTCTTTTGGTTTTCTTTTTCCAAAAGAAAGCTCATGACCTGAGCCCAAGAGTCTTTGTGTGCAGGAGGCGTCCAAGATAAGTAAACTTTGCGGATGGCGCGAGTCAACGCCACATAAAGAACACGGAGATCTTCTTCATCTTGTCTTTCGTGAAATTGCGCTAGAACATTTTTTTCAAAAAGTGAGGATGTGGATTGAGTGTCAAACTCACTTGCCGGTGCTCTTACCGACCAGCGCTGATTCTGTTCGTCGACAGAAAATACGGAATGATGCTCTCGGTAGGGCTTGGGAGCCAGAAACGGTAAAAATAAATAATCAAATTGCAGTCCCTTTGAGGCGTGAACGGTCATCACATTGACTTTGTTTTTCTCAACCGATCCCGGCGAATCCACGGAGGCTTCGTTGTCGATCGCTTTTTCGCAATCGTTCACAAACTGAACAAAGGCAGCACCCCGTTCTCTTTCGAAGTTTTTAACAAGGCCCAAAAACTTCCATAGATTTCCTTCTCCACGCCCTGTCGGGTCCATTTGAAGATGAAATTCAAAGAAGCCCAAATCACGCTGGAGTTGTTCAAACGCAACAACAAGTCCAAGTGTCTGTTGGTTCTTTCGAGCCTCAAAAAGGAGACGTCCTGATCGTCCATACAATCCGTTTGAGCAGCCGTCCTTCATTTTTTCCCACAGAGAATCTCCAGGCAAGGACATAAGATCGACCAGATTTTGATCGGTGATGGTCATTAATGGCACTCTGAGAAGTTGCACGAGATTTTCGTTGTCTTGGGGTTGAATTAAAAAACGCAAAAGACTTAAAGCCGCTCGCACCTCACGTCGTTTCCAAAAAAGACCGGAAGAGTGGAGATGCACCGGGATCTTTTTTTGCGATAGAAACTGACCTACGCGCTCTAAATCTTTATTTCTACGCACCAAAATAGCAACTTGATCAAGTGTGACTCCGTCGGATTGCAGCTGATGAATCGACTGTTCGATAAATTTGAGTTCTTCCGAAAAGTCATTTTTATTCTCTGGCTCTGCAGCAACAAAAACAACCACGTCCTCGGCACTCGATGCGAGCTCTTTGGCAGTTTCCATTTCGGCAAAATTTTCCCCCAGGTAGAACGCACTGTGATTGATCAGCGATAAAATTTGCGGTGTCGAGCGGTAGTTTTTATTTAAAAAGCAAAGTTCTCCTCCCGCCTGCTCGACGATCTGAAATTGTTCGGAGAACACTTCGGAACGAGCCCCTCGAAACAGGTAAATACTCTGCTGAGGGTCACCCACGAGGTAATAAGGGCGATTTTGAATCAGTGCTTTTAAAATTGTTAATTGTTGCGGGCTCGTATCTTGGAACTCATCGATAAACCAATAGTCTTTTTTATGCGCCCACTGTCCTGCGCTTCGCGGGTCTTGTCGTAAGACCATTAATGAGAACATCTCGAGGTCACTCATTTCGATACGACTGCTCGATATTTTGGCGTGGCTCAATCGCTGGCCATATTCTTTTCGAAGCGATTCAAAGTCAAAATTGCAATTTGCTAGATTTTGTATTGTCGAGATCTGACAGGAAGGATGAGTTAAATCCCTTAAGGCTTCGACGGTCTCTTTAAGACCCTCATAAAGGATAGCGCTATCGGGATGACTTTTGAGTTTAAGTCCGCTGCGCAAATCCAAATCATCAATCAGGGAAATGGCTTCCTCGGGACTCTTCCAAGCTTCTAAATTGAGAAAATTCTCAATTCGTACAAAAACAGATTCAATGGTCTTCCATTTGGGCGGAAGCTCGTGTTGAGGAATAAGGGAGAGAACCTTCTGAACTTGCAGACGTATCTCAGTCAGTTTGGTTTGCAGCAATTCTAAGGATTCGGACAAAGAAAGTGGTTTGTAGCCATACAAATCTCTGTGCGAACTTGTTCGCAGAAAATCATGCAGTTGAGAAAAGGAAAAATAGGCAAAAAGAGAATGGATATTTGCAACACCTTCTTCGACGATGGATTTGAGGGTTTTCTTAGAGAGAAAGAGCGCCTCTCCTTCTTTAAGATACGAAAAATCGCTTTTTAAACCGATCACGTGGCCTTGCTCCTTAAGAAAGTCATCGAGTACGCCGTGAATAGTGCTCACCTTGAGAAGCTGCGGAGAGGAGACAAATTCCATGGCTTGAGGAAATTCATCCAAAGCCAAGGCCATCAATCGCTCACTCAACTCTTGAGTGGCTTTTTTAGTAAAAGTCGTTACCACAAAGCGCGGCCAACGCTGTTTTTCTTGTTGAAAGGCCAAGGCCTGCCCCACCACCTCGCGTGTGAGATTGTACGTCTTTCCGGCACCGGCACCGGCGCGGATGGCTTTGGTTTTTAACGAAGATGGGGCGCTCGACATAGCGGACTCCATTGACATTTTTCGCAAATTTTTACATCTTGCGGTTTGGGAGGAAATGACCCTCGTTCGATCTGTTGAATCAATTGCGATAGTTTTTCCTTGAGCTGTTGATCGTGTTCTTCTTTGTCTTCGATCGAAACCGTTTTTTCTGGTTTTTCTAGACTCACAAAGCCATTTTGCTCATCGTTAATAATAAATCCAGATCCTCGACTTTTGTTTTTTAAAAAAATGTACTCAGCAGCGGCCACGCGGTTGGGCTCGATCTCCTGCCCAAGGCCGGCCTCAACCGCTTGAGCATATATCGACATCTGAAACTGACTTTGCTTAAGCCACGAAGTAAATCCTTTGATATTTTCTGTTTTGGACGTTTTGTAATCAACAATGGCATAATTTTTATGTGTATCTTGATCCAAACGATCGATTTTTCCAGCAAAAGGAAAAGAAGAGGTGTTTTTGGGTTCCCGCGACCATACAAGCGAGTTCTCTATTGCCGTGACATAACCTTGGACGGGAACTTCCACTCCCACCGTTTGAACCAGAGGATGGGTTTTTCGATATTCTTTCTCTAACTCGATAAAGTTTTGAATCAAGTTCATCTGACGCTTTTTTTCATGACGCCAAAAAGTTTGCAACGGAAGCTCCGAGCTCATCTGTAAAACCACTTTTTCATAGATCTCGCTCAGTTCGTCCCAGGTCATATTGAGTGATGGTTTTTCGAGCATCAGCTTTTCTAGAACAGCGTGGAGGATTTGGCCGTTGTACATAGGATCAATCTCGAGATCGTACTCTTCTTGCGTTTTGAGCTTTAATATTTTTTCAGCAAAAAAGAGAAAACTGCATTGATCCACCTTTTGAAACTGACTTGCCGATAAACGTGGACGCTGTTGATATTGTACGGATGGGTAGCTCTCTGTGGATTGCTCGCAAACCAACTTCTGCGTTAACACCGCGACGTCTTGCTCATTCCATCCCGCCGATTGTGCAATGGCTTCCGTTGGCGAAACCATCACCTCATCCCAACGAGTGTTGATGATCGACAGGGCTTCTTTGTTTGTCTGTGCTTTGAGATGGGTTTTCATCCAATAATGAGAAGCCAATTGTGGGTCGCCATTAAAATCACTCTCAGAGTGGATAAGAATGGCTTTTTGCTCCTTTTTTTCTAAACACCAACGGAGATCAAATTCCAGTTTGTGGTTCTCTGTCTTTTGTAAAAAAAATCCTAAATCTCTTTCAATGGCAAAAAGATCTTCCATTTGTAATGGCGTTCGCTGAGTCTGTACTAAAAGTTTTTGCTCACAACCAAGAACAAATAAATAATCGCACTCATTCCAGTCCATGGCGTTGATACCATAAAACTGAATCCCCGCCTCTTGCTCTTTAAACAAGGGAATCTCGTATCGACTGATGACAAGCTCCAGGTACTTGAGCCAAATGGGATAGGTTAACTCGTCCTGAAGATTCATATCCTTCACCAGACGGTCGATGATCTCTCCGAGAATTTCGTCATCCTCCTGCTCCCATTGGGCATAGAGAATATCTACAAGGTCCGCGAGACGAATATTCTTGTGCTGAGAAATCGCCTCTGGAAGTTGAAACGACTGGCGCAAAATGTCTGTTTCGTACACGTTGGTGAAATTCTTTTTAAAATCGCGATAAGAAATGGTGGTTTTGGGCGACTCAGAAAAATAAAGCATCGCCTCAAGCTGCGCTTGATGAAAATCCTCTTTGAGAAGCTGAAGACGTGCGAGCCAAATCTGCACTTCGGGTAAGGAAATCACGCGGGCGACAACTCTCTTATTGAGAGGAACTCCCTCGATATCAAAATGACTTTTTAGCAGAGGCCAATAGTCTTCGAGCGCGGCTGTGCCAATGGCAATCTTTTGGGGTTGAACCCCTTGATTTAAAAGATCGCGAATTTGTGCGACCACTCTTTTGACTTCTTTCAACACACTGTTCTCTGCGACGGTCTGTGGAGGTTTTGCCAAAGCCTCCGTCGGCCAAGTGTCTTTTTTATCGGCCGCTTCGACAAGGCGATTGTAAACCGCCAACTGAAAAGGATACTCACCGGCCCAGGAGGGATTCGGAACAAGCACGCTGACATCTTTTTCCTGAGAAAGGCGCAGAATTATTTCTACTTCTTCGTGCTGAAGATCTAAACCCAAATCAAAATGAATTTTTTGCGACTCCCCAAAATAAACATCCTCTTTCCCCACCAAAAAACTTAAAAGCCACGGCCGCCCCATCCATTTTTTATGATTGAGCGTTTGCTGAAACGCTTCCGCTTGAGAATACCAGGGAAAGAGTTTTTCTCGTCGCTGCGGCTCTTGCTGAAGCCATTCGGGAAAAAGTTGCTTTTGTGGCGAGTAAAGGAGCGGTGAAACCTGCGTTAAAAAATTATAGAACATCTCGATGTCACTGTACTGCGCAGGAGTTTTATTTTTTTCGAACCAGTCTTCGATAAACGCGTAAATCAAACTCTCACTGATAACTCGCCACTCTGGACAGTTGATGGAAAACAACCACTGCCAATATTCAGTGGCACGAAGTACCGTCTGCGTGGGAATGCTTGAGGACATTTTAAGATGCTGCTCCTGTAACCACTTCTTCGCTTCCATATGCGAAACAATCCACAAATCCTCAATCGAAGAGTTCTGCGCAAAATAAATTTTCTTATCATCGGGAGATCCCATCAGAACAACTTGAAGCATTCGCCCAATATAACCCAGCCAACACAAAAGGTACGCCGTTCCTTTTCCTTAAGCTTTGTGTCATTTCTTTTTCTCGTCATCTTGAGCAAAGCGAAAGATGACGAGAAAAAGAAATGACACAAAGCTTAAGGAAAAGGAACGGCGTACCTTTTTTAACGGCGTTGTTTGATACCGCGTTTGGTGCGACGGGATTTTGAGAAATTGAACCAATCGCCAGAGACTCCGTCGATACCGAAGTCCATTGTCAGCTGAAACATATAGCGACGGTCTTCGTGCTGGCCCACGTATTCGCCCAGTTCTACAGCATAAGTTGCAAAATCCATTTGGAAAACCCAAAAATCAAAGGACGCACCGTACGTGTAGTAGCCCTGGTAAAAACCTCCACGCAGAGTGATTGCAGGAAGTTCGAGTTCGAGACCCGCGTGAAGTTTTTTTCCGACTTGCACCTCTGTTGATGAGCTATTTATCATTTTGTATTCAATGGCTGGACGAAGTGTAAACAGTCCAAGAAATTCTCGCTCCAATCCAAGAGCAATGTTCATTCGATCTTCAATCGTCGCTGGTGCGGGATTCGTTGCACTGAAAGAAAAGGATGTGTTTCCAATATCTTGCCATGCAAAGGCCGCAGAGGGATGCCATTCGCCTGGCAACGTGAGCTTTGCTCCAAAATCAGCGCCAAAAGCAACGCCTGTTTGATTGGCAGCATCTTCGATGGCTTGCGAGTCTAAAAAAGCCAGCGTTGACGCGGAAATATCCCCACCGCCTGCAAAACGTGTGATTCTTTTTACAACAAAACCCACATCAAAAATTTGTGGCACAATCGATACACCCGCTCCGCCAAAAAAAACATAATCGGCGTAATAATTAGCATCAAGAGTCGGTAGAGCTGGATTAAGAAGCGTAAAGCCCACATTGGCTCGCGAATAAGCACCAACAATAAATGGTCCCGAACTCATTGAGAATTGATAATCCACACGAGCCCATATCGGTTGTCCATACAGCGCATTGAGTGTGTCTCCAACGTTATTGGAATTATCAAAAAGATCAGAGTATTCATCGTAGACATCAATTCCATTTAGTCCCACGCCAAGCCCCATCAAACGCATCTGAAATCCCGTCAGATTTGCAAATGCAGCGGGGTTGTAAAAGAGAGCGTCATGCCCCTTTGCGTGTCCGGTGTAAGCATTCCCCATTCCGAGACCTTTCACGGAAAGACCATACTCTGGCAGTTCCTCCGCGCTCGCGCGATGAAATGCAAAAAAGAAAATACAAATAAAGAGTGTGGTTAAGGACAGATGCAAGTGATGAAACTCCCTGGGCAAGTTGCGGCACCGATTCCATCACTGGTGGAGGCCACTAAGGATCTTAAAAAACTCACTTCAAGTGCTGTATAGGTAGACTTGTCTGTCGTCGTGCAAAAGGAATTGAGATTCACATTGAGAGCACAAAGAGACGTGATTTCAGTGAGTGTGTCAGACGAGATCGATGAACTCACTTGCGAAATACTCAGTATCGCATTAGCGATTCCTGTTCCAATCTCGCGAACGGCATCATCTGGAAAATCTGTGAGATCACAATGATCAAAAGTGGCGTCTGCAGCTCCGTTATTGTCTGTATCTGCGTAACGATTTAAAATAGTTCCAACTTTAGTAATGCTCGAGAGTCCCATCAAAATATTTTCGTCTGCTGTGCGTGCTGTGTAGGCTCCAAATGTGTTCAACGTCGTCTCTGCAAACTGACAATCACCAATTTTGGAGTCCGATCCATCGGGAAAAATATCCATCAAAAATAAGAACAAATTTGCGGCTGTCCCAACTGTATCCAGCTGAGTGATTAGATTCACGAAGTTTAATCCGCAGCGACCCGAATAAGCAGACGCATAAACAAGGGCCACATCACGACGCGAAAGATATGTCGGCCCCAGCGATTGCAAAAGAAGAATAGCGGCGTCGTAGTCCTGATCATTCATCGCCAGCTTCGCGCGATAATACACGGCTTCCGGTGTGTTTGGCTTTGCCGTCTCTTCAAGAATATTTTTGCTACAACCCAACAATAAAAAAAGAAGAATCAACTTTTTCATAAAACTCCTAAAAACGAAACACCAGCTTCATCGCATACCGCTCGTCTTTGAGTGGATTTTCATCCGTACCAATCTCTTCCCCGTAATAGGCAAACTGAACTTGAACAAAAGGCATCGTCCACTCAAGACCACCGGTTAAATAGCCGCGATTGTAACCACTACGAAAAAACCAACGATCGGCAAGATTCACTTCCATCCCGGCGTGAAGCTTACGAACAGTGTCTCCCTCTTCGAGAACGTCATCAAATTCGATCGTAAATGTGCCACGCGTATAATTGTTCCAGATTGGAAACAAAGCCACCGCCACATCCATAGTCATGGGAACTTTAGTAGGATCGGCGGTCGTTAGGTAATCCCGTAAGCCATCGCTCAAAGTAAACGAAGTGTCACCAATGTCTTTCGCCATCACACTAAGTGTTGGCAACCAGTCTGTTGGCGACGAAAGACTTAAACCCACATCAGCCGCTAAACCTGCACCTTGCACAGCCAGTCTTTGCAAATCAAGACCTTGCGTGTTTGGATCGAGAACTCCTACGTACTGAGCGCGATCGACCCAACGTCCTGCGGCTCCCACTTTGATCACTCCGCCATAAAAACTTTTATTCAGCCCCGCCACTGCGGCCCAATCACTCACATAATTCAGATCCAAAAATTGGGTGGTACTTGAACGCGTTGCCGTCATTTCGTTTTTGATGAGCGCACCAAAACCATAGTGTCGATCCGCGTAGGAAGGAAAAAGTTGTGTGCGCACAAAATATCTTTGATCCAAGTTACTCGCCAGTTCTGGATAGACTTCTTTGAGGTCAGTAGAATCCAACAATAAGCTTTGCACGCTACTAATACTTTGTTGATTGGTTGTCACTTCGGGATCAACGATTGTCACATAAGGTTCGCGCAAACGACCCAAGCCAATCGGATTTAAAAGCAACGAGGTTTCGTCGTTAACAACCGCAACGGCAGCGCCACCCATTCCCATCTGCCGAATGCCTTGATAAAAATCAGCGCGCACCGATAGAGCCAAAGTTAAAATAAGGAGGAGAATCAATGACTTCATGTCTCATTTTAGTATCTCTTATGTTGTTTAAAAAAGCGTTTCACAGAGAGAAAATTAGACGTTGGATCAGTGCAATTCCTGCCTTTATCAGCTACGATAAAATCTCAATACTTGTGAAGGAGTGGGACCGTGAAAAGAGTCGTGTGGTTTGCCTTGTGCGTGATGTGTTTTTCGGCCTGCGAAGACAAAGAAGATGATCAAATTTATTCGGCTCAACTTTGCATGGATCGCGCAACGGATGGTGTCTCGGCCGACATATGTCTAGCTAAAATCGCAGGAATCACAACACCCCAGTCATACGTCCTCAGATGTTCAGGTGAATTTTTACGAGCAGGGATTACAACCAGCACCATCATCCAGGCGACACAGAATCTCGACGACAACAATGATTCGAGCACTACAGATCCGTCTGTGCAGTTTTATACTGATTTTCAATTTAACAATTCCACCGAAGCAGCCACGGCCGTCAACTATTGCACATTGAGTGGCTCACGCAATTTGAAACTCCTTGCCGAATCTGCACAGCTTGCCACACAAATTCAAGCCGCTCTTGATGCTGTAGCTGGTGGCGATCTGGCCACTTGGATTGGGACAGGCGATCCATCCACACTTCCAGCTGATGATCTCGCAGATATTGGAAATTCGGTTTTGAGTATGCAAACCACCGCCTGCGTTCAGGGCGGCTCATTTTACGGTACAGAAATCTGCGACAACTTCGCAACTGCCACCGCAGGCAGCTCCGACCCCGCCACTGTAGGTGAAGCCTTTATCAATCAGTTGAAAAACAATAACAACTAACGAATAGGCGAATCCTTGTCATCTGAGCTGAGCGAAGTGAGGGATGACGAGTTTGCAAAAAAAAGCCCAGCTTTTGCCGGGCTTTTTTCGTTTTTCATTTTCGTGATCGTAATTAAACGCTACGAAGTGAGTAGTATTCCGCAAATAGGTTTGCAGAGAATGGGAATGGGAAGAATTCTGTTCCAGGAACCATCTTCACTTTCGCCACTTCTTTGCCTGAAACTTCCGATTTTTCGATGTAATCTGGAAGTTCAAGGCGTGGACCTTGTTTTGCTTTGAGGTAACACTGATGTTGATAAGAGTCTTCTCTCAACGTCACAACGTCACCGACTTTTAATACCACCGAACCAACGCTCACCTTTTTTCCATTCACGAAAACATGACCATGACTCACCATTTGACGGGCGGACATGATACTTGGAGCGAAGCCGGCTCTAAAAACAAAATTATCAATTCGCAGTTCTAAACGACCTGCGAGCTGACTGATCCAGTTTTTATCAGCGCTTCCTTTTTGTGCGTCACGAATAAAGCGACGCAGTTGTTTTTCGCGAAGCCCGTAGTGAAACATGACTTTTTGTTTCTCTTCGAGCTGAAGGGCGTAGTTCGAAAACTTTTTACGCTTGTTTCCATGCTGTCCAGGAGGATAAGGACGTCTCTCAAGGGCTCCGGCTTTTCCAAGTCCGGGAAGTTCAACCCCAAGGCGTCTTTGAATTCTGAAACGAGCACGTCTTTTTGTTGCTGCCATTATGTACCTTTCATTAAATACACATTAATTTGAAGGGTTTGTATCCCACAAGGCAGGGGAGTTCGTCAATCAAAGTCCTGCTCGATAATTAGGTACCATGTCCCTTTTCCGGCAATATATACGACTTGGGCACAAACAAGGACTTAGATATAACCCAAATTGGGCCCAAATCGTATATATTGCCGGAAAAGGCTTGGCACCTTTTCGGGGGAGCTCATTTGCCGATCACAAAAAGTCGAAGCCAAAGAAGGAGAATAAAATGGTCCCGAGTTTTGGAGGTGGAGGGGTTTTGTGATAACCCGTCTCATAATCTTTGTTATAAGTCCGCACCAAGTCCGAGGCATGCTGCGCGTACTCCTTGGCAAAAGATCGGCACCCCTCAAAAATCACTATGGACTCAAGATTGGTGTGATAAGAGCGTGGATCGATATTAAAAGACCCCACCATGATATCGCGATGATCGCGAAGCCCCGTCTTTTGATGCAAACGAAAGTAGCTTTTTTTAGGTGTGAGGGCATGACGATCCGAAAGATGCCCGCGTGAGGCCAACTGAATCACAATTTGTGAGTCTTCTGTATCGCGTTTGGCAAACCGATGATTTAAAAAATCCTCGGCATTTTTAATCACGCCGTTGTTGTCGGCATCCATGTTTGTCATCACTAAAATGGGAATGTTTTGTTGTCGTAAATTTCGCAGCTCCTGGTTGATAAAATCGAGTGGCATGTACGACCAGTTTTCGAGTTCTAAGCTCTCTTGTGTTTGACCAATAAAATCTAAAAATTCGACAGTGGCTCGCTTCGCTTGTAATCTTTTCCCGCCAAGAATGGGCGTGTTCTTATCTTCTGAGTTTGCTTGACTTGGATATTTATAAAATTGCGGATCATCACTGACAAAACGCGCCTGACACGAATGTTTGGTCATCCGAGGTGTCACTTTGCTGGCTGTTTGCCCCATAAATTTGTGAACCCGTTTCGTCCACTTTTCGTCTTGAGGGGCTTCGCTCTGTTGGCATAGCTCAGCAAGGGACGGGCCCTTTTTGAGCTTCACTGATCGCGACCATCGATCGTTCCACAACTCTTCAAAAGACGCTGAGACTTGCGTTGCAGAACGCCCTGTCACCCACACATCCGCATCTATAAAATTGTAAACGGGAGAAAGTCCAAAATATTCGTCGGCAATATTTCTTCCCCCAGAGATGTACGATTTTTTATCGACCAAAAGCAATTTGACATGCATTCGAAAATTCACGGCCGGATTGACGAGGGGTTTGGGATTATAAAATTTAAACTCAATACCAGAATCTGCGAAGTCCCGTGCCATCGCTTGACGCATTTTTTTCTTGTACATAAAGGCATCCAACAAAAAACGGACTCGAACTCCCTGACTTGCTTTTTTAACAAGAAGTTGGCGCACAAACTTGGTGGAAGGATGGCAGGGTTCATAAATAAAGTACGCAATATCGATGGATTTTTTTGCGGATTCAATCGACGAAACAACTGCGGCAATAAATTGCTCATCATATGCGATGTAACGAACTTCATCCGCGTGGACAATCGGTTTCATAAGAAACAAAGAAAAAAAGACTATTAAAAAAGCACCCATTTTCATAAACACCCCTCAGGAAGAATCAACCCCGGAAAGACGTGTTCATATCCAATGAATGGAGTTCTGTGGAACAAAATGTACTTAATTGTAGAAATTTTCCAGTTTAGAGGAAGGATTTAGCTTCCTTTGCTTGGATTCGTTAAAGAGACCAACTCACAGTGTAGGAATTCCCTAAAAGTCGATACTCGCTGTGAGCATGTAGACGCGGTCTTCTGTTTTGGCTGATGAGGTGCCGATTTCGCGGCCGAAAGTGGCCAAATCGAGCTTAAAAACGGACAGTTGCCCAGTGAAGCCGGCGGTAAAATACATTTGATTCATCCCCACGCGCCAGCCGCCTTTCCACCAAGAAAACATCTCCCAGTTGAACTCCAGACCGGCGTGCAAACCCTTTTCCCAGGTCCAATTGGGGTGAAAAATATCGCGAACATCAATCGCGAGTTTTGACGACCACAACCACCAGTTTGGAAGCTTAAACGCTGTCCCAACATCAAGCATACGATGAAGTTTTTCTGGCTCTCCTGTTTTATCATCCGCAAACAGTTTAAGGTTCGAAAAATATCCAGCGTCGACGATGTTGCGCACATTCATTCCAAGACTCGGTTGCAGATAACTAAAAAATCCCGAAGTGTATTCGGGGGCCTGCCATAGCATTCCAAAGTCCAAATCCGCCGTCATGCCTTCGTTGCTATCTTCTTTTTTAATAACATTGTCGTTTTGAATATCGACGATGCTAACAATTTTATCGAGGTGGCCGCGATAAATCACCTTGGCTGTTGCGCCCATATCCAGTCGTCCATAGCGCATTTTTTTCATATTCCAAGCGCGCGAGTAAGCCAAAGTTGTATCTTGAAAAGCCACTAGGTTGATCGATGGCCCCACTGTTTGATGCAAACCCATTTCGACAGTGACGTCAGCCGGAATTAAAGCGAGTGACCATTTTGGAGTGGCCCAAATAAATCCCAATGAAGGCGCTCGAAGCGCATAGTGCTGTCCATACTTCGATGCAATCAAATCACCGATTGCCTGCGAAGAGTCGGCGGCGTCTTGTGCCGTTTTGATTTCATCCATAAAGTCTTTGATATCGGGATCGCCCCCTGCTTTTAAAAAAAAGTTCATCTTACGATCTTTGGAGCGAAGTGTTCCTGCCGGATTATAAAAAATCGCGTTTTCGTCATCGGCCACGGCCACATGCGCATTTCCCATCCCCAGCGCACGTGTCGACTGAAACTGCTGGTGAATTCCAAAATAAAGCGCTTGTTGAGCAAACGACGTTCGAACGAAAAAGTAGGAAACCGCAAAAATAATAAAAACAAAGCGCAACATCATCACATCCTTGTGAAACAAACTGATTATCGTTGAGTCGGTTCTAGGGCGTGTGGATAATTAAAAGTGTGTCTATATGTTTTAAAATTGATCTGAATCGAGGCGCGAGGAGGAATTGCTAGCAACGCGCTAACAAGACGACGAGCAACGAAGAGTCAGATCAATTTTAAAACATATAGACACACTTTTAATTGTCCACACGCCCTCTTAAAGAGTATAATAATTTTATGACGAAACAAATCTTTCTTCTTTGCAACCTAGGCATTTGGTTGTGTTTGTCAGTGGCGAATGCAAAACCCCCGACAGATCATACTTATGTGGCCCCCTCACCTCAGCAAGAAACACCTCCCCCAGAGACAAAAAAAGTCGATATGGAGCAATCGGGCTTAGATCCAGAACAACGCATTCACCCTCAACCCAAAGCACCAACCTATCACCTTGAACCTCGCCCCAGCGTAACCCTCGCCCTCAGTCGAGGTTACGAAGTGAGCGAAGAAGATCACAGCGGTTGGGTTGGAATTCATGCCGCCCCATGGATGACTGCGACGACGCGATTTCAAATTGGTGTTGATCTTCACGAAGATATTGGCTGGATTCAATTGGCTGCGCACAGTTTACCGACTCGAAATCTTTATCGCCTTTACTGGGGTGGAGGAGTCAGTTTGATTCTTGATGCCGATCGCGAACTGCGACCGCTTGTCGATTTGGATTCGTATCATTTATTTTTAGCCGGCGGCTGGGAGTTCCAACTGCTCAAGAGACAAAACATGCGCTTTGAACTCAGCTTCCATCAAGGCTTGGAAAGCGCGTATGGCAAGGCACTGCTCGGTTACACTTTGCAATTCTAGGTGAGAAGAGGTTGGCAGCAGCAGTCACAGTATCTGCAACAGTTTCAGTTCAGTTTTCAGCTGTGATGAGTTCATTATTTAAGCCCTTAAACTCACAAACTGAACTGAAACCGCTTCTGATGCCGTAGCTGCTGCTGAACACTTAAGGAAATGAGTACGTAACACTTTTGAGAAAAGTATCCACTTGCTTTTCTAAGTCGACGAGCGTGCCGCTGTTATCGATCACGTGATCAGCGCGTTTTGTTTTTTCACTGAGCGGAAGTTGTGCTGCCATTCTTTGGTTGGCTTCTTGGGATGAGAGAGAATTTCTTTTCATCAATCGGTCTTTTTGGATTTTTAAATCACAACTGACAACAACGACGAGATCGAAATCACCTTGCATCTTTTTTTCGAAGAGGAGAGGAATATCATAAATCGCCATGGGTGTACCATTTTGAATCAACTTCTGTTTTTCGATCGCCACCTGGTTTCGTACAAAAGGATGAACGATACTGTCGAGACGAAGACGAGCTTTTGAGTCCTGAAAAATCTTTTGACCCAAGAGTTTGCGATCGATATTTCCATCGCTCCCGACAATATTTTGCCCAAACGTCGCGATCAACTCCGCAAAAACTGGACTCGACGCGACCAAAGCCCTGTGGGCAATGACGTCAGCATCAATAACGGGAATTCCCTTTTTTTGGAATAAATTTGCAACCGTGGATTTGCCGGTCGCGATTCCGCCTGTGAGCCCAATCCATTTCATCTTCATCCAAGGTCCAGTTGTTGGTGGAAGTGTTTAAAACTTCTCATTCTTTTCCGGTTCGTAACCGATAAAGAAAGAGTAAAAGAGGACTCCCTTTGGCACAAGAGAAATTTGAAAGATTTGGTAATTACATCCTTCTCGAAAAGCTAGCGGCTGGTGGCATGGCCGAGATTTATCTTTCGAAAAAATTAGCCGCCGAAGGTTTGCAAAAATTTGTCGCCGTTAAAAGAATTTTATCCCAGCATTCAGCCTCCGAAGATTTTATTCGCATGTTTAAAGACGAAGCCAAAATCGCCGTCAATCTCTCGCACAGTAACGTGGTGGGAATTCATGACTTCGGGATCGAAAACAAGCAGCTTTACATCGTTATGGAATATGTCGAAGGAAAAAACCTGCGACAAATTCTCAATCGTCTGAAACAATTGCACAAACGCTTCTCGATCAGCCATATTGTCTACGCCTCAAAAATGATCGCCGCGGGCCTCGATCACGCCCACCGCCTTATCGATGCAACCACCGGAGAACCACTCAACATTATCCACCGTGATATGAGTCCGCAAAACGTGATGGTGAGTTTTGAAGGCGAAGTTAAAATTATCGATTTTGGGATCGCCAAATCCACAACTCAGCAGGAAAACACCCGCGTTGGAACCCTCAAGGGAAAATTTGGTTACATGAGCCCCGAGCAAGTCGACGGACTTGAGGTGGATGGACGTACAGATATTTTTGCCATGGGAATCATGATTTGGGAAATGCTCAGCGAGCAACGCTTGTTCTTGAGCAATAACGAGATGACCACCTTACGCAAGATTCGCGATTGCAAAATCCCAAGTCTTCGCCAGATCGATCCCAATATCCCGATCGAAATCGAAAAAATTGTTAACAAAGCCCTCACTCGCAACAAAGCTCAGCGCTACCAAACCGCGGCCGAGCTGCAAAAAGATCTTCAGAGTTTTCTAAATCGTTACAATCCGGATTTTTCGAGCCAGGATTTTAGTGAGTTTATTAAAGAAACTTATTCCGAAGAAATCATCGACGCACGTAAACGCCAGGTGGCCTATTCTAAAATTGATATTCCTCATGTGGTCGAGCCACCACAGCAGTCCCACTCTCAACAGTACATCGAAAAAAATACACGCACTGATGTGGTCACGCAGTCGATCACTTACTCAAAAAACACCACGGAAAAAATGAACTTCGAAGATCTCGAAATTAAAAAAATCGGACAACCGACACTGACGACAAATATGTCTCAGCTGGGCGAGATCAGTCAGTCGCATTTAAGCGTCAGTCAGGCTCCCAACTACTCAGGCTTAGGTTCAGTCTCACAAAGATCCATTCCAAGCAGACCATCGCAACCCAATATTCGCATTCAAAATATTCCAAGCTCAAATGCTTCTTCGGTGTTTGGGGCTTTCTTTTTGGCGATTGCGATTTTGATTGGTGGTTTTGGCGCGATCAACGAGTTTCGCCCTCACCTTGTTGCAAAGCCCTGCCTGCAGCTCAAATCTTTTGGTGTTCCATTGAGCTGCTTTCAAGATCAAAACGTTGCTGGGCAGTCCTTGCTTGCTTCTAAAATTCCAAAACTCAAAATCACCAGTGATCCAATTGGGGCTCATATTTATGTGAACTCTCAACCCACCAATCAAATGACCCCAGCAGAGGTTGAGGTCAATACCGACAAGCCGTTTACTGTGTCTATCTCGATGAACGGCTATCGCAGTGAAACACGTCGTTATAATGGATTGCCGCCAGGTAATTTTGTGTCTTACAAACTGACCAGTATTCCCTCTGGTGCGATCATTGTTCGAATTGTGGGCGGCGAAGCTTATATGGGCTCCCAGAAGTTGAAAAACGGCGAAAAGCTGGTTGTCGACGCTGACAAAGAAATCATTTTAAAATCAGTGAATCCCATCTCTGGTGCGAGCAAAGAGACGCGCGTCACGGTCCGCGTGAACGAGACTCGCGAGGTCATTCTCTCCCCTCGATAGCGCAGCGGCCTAGGGCGTGTGGACAATTAAAAATCTGTCTATAATGGACTTAAATTGATTTGAATCGAGGCGCGAGGAGGAATTGCTAGCAAAGCGCTAACAAGACGACGAGCAACGAAGAGTCAGATCAATTTAAGTCCATATAGACAGATTTTTAATTGTCCACACGCCCTAAGTCTTTAAAGTTTTCGAGAAGCCTGTTAGTCTCAACGAATGAATTTACAACTCTTTTCTCTCCAAAATGGTCTTCCCTACGGTGCAATTCCCTTTAACCAACTCGAGCCCAAACACTTTACCGAAGTGATTCGCACGGGCATCGAACAAGCGAAAACGGCCATCGAGAAAATAAAAACCCAACGAGCTCTGCCGGATTTTAAAAATACAATCGAGGCGCTCGAGTTTGCGAGCCTTCCTCTGGAAAGAGCCTCTGGCGTGTATTTTAATCTTCAGCATGCGTGCACCCACCCCGACATTGATGCGCAGTCGGATGCCATTTCTGGTTTACTCGCTGAATATGGCAATGACATCCAATTGGATGCTGGTTTGTTTGCTAAAATCAAAGCTGTGCATGATCAGGCGGACTCTCTCAACTTAAACAAAGAGCAGAAAATGCTCCTTAAAAAATACTACGAAGACTTCGTCCGAAATGGTGCCCTCCTCAATGAAGCACTAAAAGAAAAATTGCGTGAGCTCGATAAAGAATTGGCCCAGCTCACTCCTCGCTTTGGCCAAAATCTTCTTAAGGCCACAAACGCCTTTCTTTTAAAAGTCACAAAGGAATCAGATCTTGCAGGTTTGCCTGATTCGGCCAAGCTGGCCGCGAAAGAAGCCGCCACAGAAAAGGACGAACCGGAGGCTTGGTTTTTTTCGCTGCAAGCGCCAAGTTATATTCCTTTTATGACCTATGCACAAAATCGCGACCTCCGTCGACAGATGTGGCTCGCCTCCAACCAACGTTCTCTCACCGGGGAATTTAGCAACTCAGAACTCTGCGAGCACCTTGCCGAACTGCGCGCCGCACGCGCTCAGCTCCTGGGTTTTAAAACTCATGCTGATTTTGTATTATCGCGCCGAATGGCTAAAACCACCGCGACGGTGAAAACGTTTTTAGAAAAACTTCTTAAACCTTCGATCACAGCCACAGAAAAAGAAATCGAAGCCATTCGCCAACTTCGCAAAGAGCTCGAGGGCGAAACCGAAATCATGCCTTGGGATTTTGCTTATTATTCTGAAAAACTCAAAGAAAAATTATTTCAGTTTAGCGAAGAAGATTTGCGGCCTTATTTTCAAATGGAAAAGGCGCTTGCCGGGCTCTTTTTACACGCGCAAAAACTTTTTGGCTTAGAATTTAAAGTGAATTCGTCCATCCCTACTTACCACGAAGATGTTAAAACATACGAAGTGCATGACTCTAATGGATTTGTTGGTCTCCTTTATTTTGATGTCTTTCCTCGCGAAAACAAACGCGGTGGCGCTTGGATGACCTCTTTTTTGGAGCAGGGCTCTGATGGCATAACTCGCTATCGCCCGCATGTGAGCATTGTTTGTAACTTTTCAAAACCCACAAAAGACAATCCATCGCTTTTGACTTTTAATGAAGTGCAAACTCTCTTTCATGAGTTCGGTCACGCCCTCCACAGCCTGCTGTCCGATTGCTCTTACCCGTCTTTGGCTGGCACCAATGTGCTTTGGGATTTTGTCGAACTTCCTTCGCAAATCATGGAAAATTGGGCTCTCGAGAAAGAAACTTTGGATCTGTTTGCAAAACACTATCAAACCGGTGCTCCTCTTCCGGAAACTCTCTTTAAACAGCTTAAAAAAAGTAAGAATTTTAACGCCGGCTACGCGAGCCTTCGTCAACTGAGTTTTTGCTTGGTCGATTTGGCTTGGCACGATGTTGTGCCTGGAACAAAATTAAAAACCATGGAGTTGGAAGAAAAAATTCTCTCGCCACTGTCCGTATTACCACGAATTCCTAACACCAATTTTTCGGTCACGTTTTCGCATATTTTTGCGGGTGGGTATTCCGCGGGATATTATAGCTACAAATGGGCCGAAGTGCTCGACGCCGATGCTTTTGAGGCTTTTTTAGAAAAGGGAATTTACAATCAAGAGGTCGCAAAGAAATTTCGCGATTGCATCCTAAGCCGTGGCGGGACTGCAGAGCCTGAGCAATTGTTTCGTGATTTTCGTGGCCGCGACCCCGACCCGATGGCGCTTTTGCGTCGATCGGGTTTAATGTCCTAACGAAATTTGAGTTTTAAAGCGCGGTGTTTGCTAAATCAAATTCGGATTTGTTCAGCTTTAAAACGATGTTTTGCTCTTTGCTTTCTAAACCGCAAATCGCACTTGTCGCTCGTTTTGTGAGTTTAATTGACGGTGATAAGTTCGACCGAAGAAAGCCTATTTGAACCCCGCCATGAGATGATTCTTTAAAAGTAATTGTACTCTCATCGTTTTCAAGGATCGCTACGGATGCTTTCTCAAAATAGCTGTCGTTTTTACAATCGAAGGCAATCATTTTAAAATCACTGGTTACTCCGATCATCATTTTATCGACTCGCACTGTTCTGACGATCTCGATATTTTCCTGTCCACCTAAGACGCCAGCAAACGCTGCATTGGGGATCACAATAATTGCTAAAAAAAGATTTAAGAGGTTATTCATTTTACATCCTTTTGTTATCCACAGGACTCATTGCAAGATGAACACCACAAAAATGGACGTCTTATCAATAGTTTAATGCTGTTTTGTGGCCTTTTAATGTCTGAGTAGCGACTTATTTTGTCATCAATGGAGTGAACGTGTTTGCTTTCACTCCATATGAACTTGATTCAATTACTGAAAAATGGAGATCCCATTCATGTCATAGGCTGGAGTTGTCACAACAGTGGCTTTCTGAAGGTCGCAGGTTAAAATGCGGCAACGATCGAAGCCGTATCTTTTTTCATTCGACTTGTTTCTTTTTCGGTAAGGCGAGTCTCCAAAATGTCTCCTTGGGTGCTGATAAGTCCGCGAGTCCTCTGCACATTCTTTACATTGGTCACAACACACGAATTATTTTTGAGAGCAAACTCTTGAGCCGCTCTAATAAATTGTGTTGCATCCACGTTCCCTAAAAAGGTGTTATTTGAATTCTCAACTCTGCAATAATCCCCCTTTTGCTAGGGGTATCGGAATATCCGTGCTATCTCTAAAGGAAATAACCTATCTATCAGACATCGCAATTCACAGATTTTGCTCTGATTTTAAATGAGTGTCAAAAACCTATGCGGTGCCTTAAAATGAGGCACCGCATACATCTCCTTGGCTCGATAAGGACGACACTGACCCTTGTTGAAAGAGTCAATGCACGGCAAAAGGCCGCCTTCTTCTTTACTATTCTAAACCCAAAGCCTACTCTGACCTCACCATGAAAATCCAAAATATTGCTATTATTTACCGCGACCAAACACCCCGCGCGCAGTCTCTCGCCAAAGATGTCTGTGCCTGGCTCAAACAAAAAAAACTGACTGTTTACTTTCAAAAAGACAAAGCCACTCATCCTGATTGCGCCACCGTGGAGACCTCCGAACAGATGAAGAGTCTTCAGCTCGTAGTGGTTCTTGGGGGCGATGGCACTTACCTCGAAGCTGTTCGGTTTTTGGGGGACCAACAGGTCCCGGTTTTGGGAATCAACTTGGGATCTCTTGGCTTTCTCACCGAAAACCGTGTGGATGAAATTTACGAGGTGCTTGAAGCCGCTCTCCAGGGAAAAATGAAGAGTGAACCAGTGGCTCTGTTAAGTGTTGAGGTTCAATCTCCAAAATCGCAAAAATTTATTGCGCTGAATGATATTGTTATCGAGCGTGGCCAAAGCACCCACCTTCTCAACATCGGAATGTACTGGGATGGTGACCTTGTGACTGAAACCAAAGCTGATGGAATGATTATCTCAAGCCCCACCGGCTCCACCGCCTACAATCTCGCCGCCGGCGGCCCTATTCTTCAACCGGAAGTCCACGCCATCGTCGCGACGCCCATTTGTTCGCACAGTTTAACCTCTCGTCCGATCATTTTTCCCGACGACAAAGTTCTTTCCGTGCGAATTCTTGGCCAACAACGTTCCGGTATTTTGTCCATCGACGGACAACGGCGTGCGGACATTAACGAAAATTGTGAAATTTTAATCCAACGCCACAAGCTGGAACACATTGTATTACGTAAGACGTCGCACAACTTTTTCTCGCTCTTGCGTGAAAAATTAAAATTTGGAGAACGCGATTAATGCTGATGGAACTTAAAGTTTCTAATTTTGCGATCATTGATCAGATTCACCTAGAATTTGGACCCAATCTCAACATCATTAGCGGCGAGACTGGCGCTGGAAAATCGGTCATTGTGCGAGCTCTTGGGCTTTTGATGGGCGCCAAATCGCAAACGGATGATGTGCGTGAGGGGCTGGATCAATCGATAGTGGAAGGCCATTTTGATCTGTCGAAGCGCAAAGATATTTTAACATCTCTCAAAGAGTCTGGCCTC
This sequence comes from uncultured Pseudobdellovibrionaceae bacterium, assembly GCA_964579625.1. GTDB lineage: Bacteria > Bdellovibrionota > Bdellovibrionia > Bdellovibrionales > JAGQZY01 > JANPLN01. The sequence goes on along the minus strand of CAZOGU010000003.1, from coordinate 12,338 downwards.
ACCTCCAGTGAGGGTGAATTGCTCGTCCGACGTATCATTAGCCGAGATGGAAAAAATCGTGTTTATATCAATGGACATTTGTCGACACTGGCGGATCTTAAAAATGTCGTGGCTCCTTTGGTCGAAGTCACTGGCAGAAACATTCCCCTCATCGAAGTCACTAGCCAAAACGAAAATAAAAATCTTCTGTCTCCTCAGTATCATCTCGATATGCTGGATCAGTTTTGCAAAACTTGGGATTTGCGAAAAAAAGTGAATACTCTTTACTCACGCTGTCTAGAGATTGAAACGCAAATCGAAGATCTGCAAAATTCGTCGTGTGATCGAAGCCAGCGCGTGGATTTTATTAAATTTCAAATCGAAGAAATCTCTCATCTGGAACTTGATGGTGAAAAAGACTTCGATCTTGAAGATCGCTTAAAAATTTTAAAAAACAAAAGTTCACTTTCCCAATTTTATCAAAGTTCGATAGAAACTCTCGAGGGTGAAGGCGCCTCGGCTCTTGCTATTCTCGACAAAGTCCTTAAGACGGCACTAGCTCTCAAATACAAGCCCGAGGCCATCGAACAAATCATCGATACTTTGGACTCAGCAAAACAACAGATCTCTCAAGCGGCGTTTGAGCTCAATCAGCTCGCCGGGCACTCGTTTCAAGACGACGAGTTAGAAAAGTTAGAGTCCCGCCTTTCCGATCTCCGTCGTTTGCAAAAAAAATTCGGCCCAACGATTGTCGACATTTTGAATGCCCTCGACGAAATGAAAAAAGAATTGGACTCCCTCGAAAATTGTGATGAAAAAATCGCGCAATTGGAGATGGAAAAAAAAGCACTCACGACAGAGCTGTCTCCTTTATTACAAAAGCTTTCCCAGCAAAGACAAAAGGGTTCTCTCAAACTCACCGAGCGTGTGAATGAGGAGCTTGCCGAACTCAATATGAAGGGCGTGTTGTTTAGCATTCAGATCGAAACGGCACCGGTCAATGCCACTGGCCAAGACCATGTTGTTTTTGCGATTCAAAACGGAGCCAAGGGAGAAGTGCGCGCTTTGCAAAAATCGGCGAGTGGCGGCGAATTGAGTCGTATCTTGTTGTCTCTCAAGCTCTCTGTTGGCGAGATGGATTCACCTCGCACTTATCTTTTTGACGAAGTAGACACCGGCGTGAGTGGTCCTACGGCGCAAAAAGTAGGAAAGAAACTCAAAGAGATCGCCAGTGGTCAGCAAGTCATCTGCATCACACACCTTCCCCAAGTGGCCTCTTTTGCCAACCAACATTATTTTATTTCCAAAAAATCTGTTAAAGGCCAAATGAATATGACCGCCGTTCCTCTGGAAGGAAAAGACAAAATCGACGAGATCGCTCGCTTGATCTCCGGCGAAAAACTCACCGCCACAAGCGTCGCCCATGCCAAACAGCTTTTAGCAGACGCTCGCTAAATCGATTAAAGCGACTTGAGATAGGAAATCATATCATCACGTTGCTTTTGCGTTGGAATTCCACGCGGAGGCATTTGCTCATCGGAATTCGCATGAGCCCCAGTCCGATAAATAATCTCATCCAGCAAAGTTCCCTGTTTGTATTTGACTTCAAACAAGAGCTTCTTGAGTTCTGATGGATTATCGAAGGGAATGTGGGGCACATCACGGCTCGAAGGTGATGCGTGACAACTGATACAACGATTGATCAATGGTGCATTTTTTAATTTCTCAAATTTCTCTTTGTTACCACTTCGCTTCTCTTGCAATCGAATCGCAGTTCGTAAATCGTAGTATTTTTCCAAGGACCTTACAAATTCAGGGTCTCGACAACTTAAACTTGAAGCTTTTGCCATGGTCGGTGATAAAGAGTTGATCGCCAATAGGAGTTCGATGTGGGGTCTTCCTGGAGTTCCAAAACGGTTGGAAAAAGCAAAACGCCCATCTGTTTTAAAGTCCATCGACCAATCATCAGTGTTAAAATAAAAGGGTTCAAATAGGAGACGAATTTGATCACCCATGTTTAAAACATGAGGACGTGTTCGGCCTTGCCCTTTAAAAGATGAGTTTTCAAAAAGCCACTTTGCAAAGTCTGTCGGAAGCTTGTTGGATGAGCAATTCAATAGCGCAACAATAGCTTCCTTGAGATATTCAAATACCTCTTCATCTTCCTGCATCAGGCGAGCCACTCGGCGAAAATTAAGTTGCGCGGCGCGCTGAGTATACATGAGCGTTTTTAAATCGGCAGCCGAATGGCTTCCATAGATCTTGGCGTCCACTAGGGCCTGGTCTTTATTATAGGGTTCTAAGACTTTATAGCGTGGATGATTAGGGCGAATGATCCCCATAAATTGTGAGTACCATTTCTGCTCATAAGGAATTTCCTTCAGTAGGAGGGCATCTTTATCCACATGAATTTTGTCGGCTTCGTTGTCTGTGAGCTTGCTTAGCTTGGTTTTAAAAACTCCACTCACGCTTCCATAAAATCCAGGCCAGAAAAAGTACGGCTCCCAATTGGGACGAGGATCAGGTGTTTCTCTACCCAAAGACTGATGGCAGTCCAAACACTTTTGTGGATTGGGTTCTGACAATGTTGGTTTTTCATTTTCTCTAAAACTCAGTTCATAAAATTCGAAATTATTTTTTTGGTAATTAAAACGATAAAGTTCAATCTGCTGATAGCCTTTTTGTTTAGGATGACCATTAAAAGAGGCCGCGAATTCTCCTGTTGGATAAAAGACAATGGCGCGGGGAAACTCAGGTGTCGCACCTTGTAAGCTTCGGCTACGGTAAGCGAGTAAATAATAGCGAAAAATGAGAGGGTCTGTGCTTTTCCAATCCACCAGAAAGTCATCGATGGAGGTTGCAGAACTGGTCTTTAAAACCTGCACAAAATTTTCGAAAGTTTTATCATCTCCAACATCTGGTTTAAGATCATAACCAGAAAATGGGGTTGGCTGAGTCTGCGCTAAAGAAAAAGTGATTCCTAAACACCCCAAAAAGATAACAATTGAATTCACATTGCCCTCCCAAAAAAATACAAGATCCCCTAAGGCAAGCTACCGAAACCCCTCATCTTTGAGTACTGTTTGTTTTTCAAAAAGAAATTTCACTTTTTTACCTAAGCTAACGACGAATATTTAGGCCTATTGTCTCTCTTTGCGACATTGAGCACGTCGAATTTAATATCCACTTGAGTTCTGCCGAAAAGAGGAATAACAATGAAGTCTGTGAAACTGTTTTTTTTTCTACCCTTTTTCCTCTTCTTTTTACTACCTCCAGCTTTTTCAGCTGATTTTTCGGCACCCTATCCAACTTCGAACATTGTACAAAAATCACCCCTTCCTCAATGGGTGCAATTTAAAGCTCCACAAAATTATGAAATCAGTTTCGACATCGAAGAGGGAAGTATCGATGGCGATGGAAATAAAAACTTCTACTCATTCCCGCGACAGACATTGCCAGAAATTAAAGCTCAGATTTTCTTCTCCGATCAAAATAGATTCCCCTGGAATCCCTTTCAAAGTTATTATTCTCGGCTTACAAATAGCCCTCCGTCAGCTGATCTCGCTTAAGTAGATCAAGTCCCCTATTTTTTATTTTAACTTCAAGACGTGAGGCTTTTATGGTTTCGATGGATCGCTATAATTTGAAAAGTAATCTAATTTCTGGTTTTACAGTTTTCTTAATTGCGCTACCCCTTTCGATAGGAATCAGTGTGGCTTCTGGCGCCCCTCCCTCCGCAGGCTTACTCTCTGCCATTGTCGGAGGCATCGTAGCCAGTTTAATCAGCGGAAGTCATGTTACAATTAGTGGGCCAGCGGCGGGCCTCATCGTCGTCGTCTTAGATTGCATCAATTCCCTTGGCCAGGGTGATGCCATGCGAGGTTTCCAACTGACATTGGCCGCCACCATCATCGCCGGTGGTTTGCAATTGCTGATGGGAGTTTGTCGAATCGGAACGATCGGTTTGGCCGTTCCGATCAACGCCCTTCATGGGATGATGGCGTCCATCGGAGTCACTATTATTACAAAACAACTGTATGTTTTGGGAGGCATTAAACCCAATTCCAAAAATCTGATCGGACAAATTATAGAACTTCCATCACGAATCTTTGATGACAATTATGTCATCCTTGCGATTGGGATGTGTTGCCTGCTCATAGTGATTATTATCAATAGAGTCTCACTGATTAAGAAGTTTGTTCCGCCAGCTCTTTTCGCGGTCGTTGCCGGGTACGCCCTGAGTTTGATTATCGATATTGAGCACTCCCACTTTGTGAACATTTTTAACCATGAATATCATGTAGGACCTGAATTCCTTTTATCAATCCCTACTCAATTTAGCGGCTACTTTCATTCGCCTCTTTTTGAAAATATGCTGTCGAGTCATTTTATTCAAGCTGTTGTGACAATTGCATTGGTCGCATCGATTGAATCCCTCCTCAGTACCTATGCTGTTGACAAACTCGATCCTCTTAAAAGAACATCTGACCTTAACAAGGATCTGATTTCTAAAGGAACAAGTAACATTCTTCTCGGATTTATTGGCGGCCTTCCCATTATTTCGGAAATTGTTCGTAGCACCGCGAATGTATCCAGTGGCGCCACAAACCGACTCTCCAATCTCTTCCATGGCTTTTTTATTCTTATTTTTATTCTGCTCTTTCCACAATTTTTAAGCAAAATACCGCTAACAGCTTTTGCCGCTGTTCTTATTTTTGTGGGCTTTCGCCTCGCAAATCCTCTACAAATGATTCACATCTATCAAACTGGGCAGAAGCAGATCTTTATCTTTTTAATCACCTTGATCACAACGCTGTCCACTGATTTACTGATCGGTATTTTTACGGGAACCATCGTCGAGCTCCTACTCAACGCATGGCAGGTAAAAAAAATACCAAAGCTTTTTAAAATGAGTGCACAACTTAAAGAGTCTGTTGAAGAAGCTGTTTTGCATATTAGTCATCCTTGTGTCTTTACAAACATGCTGTCACTTAAAAAGCATATCGAAGACTGTCAGTCTCACTTATTAACTCTGGATTTTTCACCCGGAACTTTTGTGGATGCCACAACGCGTGAGCTTTTAGCCAATCTTCAGATAAAAAAAATGAATGAACAAAAGGTGCTTCTGTTTAAAAATATCAAAATTGATATCCCATCTCATTAGAACAGAGGTTTTTTATGAAAATCATTTTTTTATTTTTAGTACTGATCCTAAGACAAAACTGCTGGGCCGAAGAAAACTCTTTAAACTTTTACGGATTTCTCCTGCTCAACTCCACGACATCTGTCAATGCAGTCGATTCTCTCGGGCGAAATAACCTGGTGGCCTACAATTCGGCCGCGAACCCAGTTTTGGCCGCCTACCCGAGCCGAAGTAGCAACTCATTTCAGGCGCAACAATCTCGTTTGGGTCTAAAGACGAAGTTCGAAGAAAATATCGAAGCTCTCGTGGAAATTGATTTTGTAGATTTTAATAAATCCACTCCTGCGGTCGCTTCGCAACCTCGTTTACGCCAACTCAAGGTCTCATGGGGTGAAGACAACTGGTCCTTTCATGTGGGACAGCAATGGGATCTCTTTTCTCCATTGGCTCCGACAACCTATAATTATATTGGTCATTACTTTTTATCGGGAGATCTTGGGTTTATGCGTTTACAGGCCCAGGCTCTTTATAAAAACGAAAATCTGGAGCATGGAGTTGCCATTGGTTTTCCCTCATTTAACAACTCGACACAGGAATCGACTCCTGAATATTCAAAGTGGCCAACACTCAGCCTTCGAGAAACTTACAGCTCCGAACATTGGTCAGCCGGCGTCTCTGGAATCATTGGACATTTACAACTCCAATCCACGCAAAAATCACAAACTCCTTTTGCAGTGAATCTCTTTGCTCGGTACCAGGATAAAAACGATGAGGTCAATTTTGAAAGCTATTATGGCCACAATACAGAGAATCTCAGCTTGCAAGGTCTTGGATTCTCGGCAGGCCTTTCAAAACTCGAAGAAACGGGAGCTTTCATAACCGCCCGAAGAACTTTGAATGAGAAAAATAAATTCTTTTATGGCTTGGGTTTTGCCAAAATTCTCAACCCAGAAAATTTAACTCCCTCTTACAGCTCAACGACGGGTCGTCCTGTATTGAATTTGATTGCCGGACCTTCTTCGGGTTATGGAATCGTGCAAAACGCCACAGCTCGTGTTGGTTATGAGTACTTATTTAAAAAGAGAATGACCGCTTTTTTCGAAACCGCATTTTTGTACACCGAACATGTTCTGACCAGCACAGATCGTGCTCTTTGGTCTCCCTATCGAAACGCGCAAGTGTTTGAAGTGGGTCTCAAACTGGATTTATAAGGATTAAAAAATGAAAGAAGAATTGAATCCGTTGTCACTTGATTATGCCTTAAATCAATTGAAACATCTTTTGCCTTCTCAAGGTCCGCTTAAAGATTTTATCCACCACAATACACTGCATGCGTTTCAGCATTGGCCCTTCCATACGGGACTCGAACACTGCTCACGACTGTTGGGAACACAAGTCTATCTTTCCCACCAAGAATATATAGAACTTTTTCGCCAAGGAAAAATCGACGAGCATCACCTCGAAGAGTCTTATTTAAAAAATGGTTTTAATAAGCTCTTCGAAAAACAAAAGTTATTCGAAGTCACCAAACCCACTCCGCCCGAAGAAAACACTTTTCTATTGCGAGGGCTTTGGAAGAACCAGTTCCAGTTGGATATTGACGGCAAAACACATTCTTTTTTATTTCGAATTCTCTGCGGCTATCTTGATCAGGGCATTTCGGTTTGGAAGTTTCCAGCCACTTCAACGGGTTTTCTCGACTCCTTAAGAAAAATGGATCAGCAATCCTATATTTCTCTTTTTTCTTATGGTTCGCGAAGAGCCTGGACGCTTTTACACAATCCAAAAACAACACTTGCGGATGTCCTAAAATTGATTGTTGGGCGCGAAGACCTGCATGGGCACTACGTCTTTGATCAGCAGTTTTCTCATCCGGGTTGGTCGGGCTTGGTTTCTCAGTTAGAAATTCAACCCGAGTCGCTATTAGCGCCTCGTAAAATCAGTCTCCATGATTTGATTCTTTTTGAGCTACTGCTTGAACTGGATTTTTTGGATTTTTCTTTGGGAGAAAGTCGACCGCTCCTTGATGCTTCTTACTCTGGACCAAGTTTAAAAACTCTTTTAACACCTCCAGAATCTCGAACAGATTTTCAAATCCTCATCTGCTGGCAGGACGCATTCGAAAAAACCTATTACAACTCCTGCTTACGAGCCTTAAAAGAAGTGCCGGCGACCACTGTTGAGACTAAACCTTTGTTTCAAGCGGCGTTTTGTTTGGATGATCGAGAGTGTTCTCTGAGACGCCATATCGAAAAACTAGAGCCTGCCGCTGAAACTTTTGGAACTCCTGGTTTTTTTGGAGTTGAGTTTTTTTACCAGCCAGAAAATAGCTTCCATCTCACCAAACTATGTCCCGCACCTGTGACCCCCAAACATCTGATCAAGCAAAGTCAGAGTCTTGTCCAGCGCAAAAAAGATCTGCATCTGGAATCCACAAGTCATTCCTTTTTTGGGGGATGGCTGATTTCACAATCGTTAGGATACTGGTCTGCTTTTAAGTTATTTCTCAATATTTTTCGCCCGTCTCTCTCTCCTGCCACAGCAAGCTCTTTGCGACATATGGATAAAATCTCCAAACTCTCCATAGAAAATGAACACATCCATCATCACGAACAGGGTTTGCAGGTGGGCTTTACTATTCCTGAAATGATTGAACGTGTATCGAATACCTTAAGCAGTATTGGACTCGTTCAAAACTTTGCCGATCTTGTCTATCTTGTTGCCCATGGTTCGAGCAGCATCAACAATCCCCACTACGCAGCTTATGACTGCGGTGCTTGTTGCGGACGCCCCGGATCTGTCAACGCACGCGTTTTTGCTCATATGGCCAATCATCCCGAAGTGCGACAGGGATTGCTCGAAAAAGGCATCATCATCCCACGAACAACACTCTTTATTGGCGCTTTGCATGATACAGCAAGAGATGAAATCGAGTTCTTTGAAGAAGATCATTGGCCTCAAGATTTTATTTTAAAACACAAAAAAATTCACAAAACCTTTAATGAAGCATTATGCCTCAATTCCAAAGAGCGAAGTCGTCGTTTTTTAAATACTCCTCTTGTTTTAAAGCCAGAAGATGTCAATGCCTTGGCAAAAATCCGTTCCGTTTCACTCTTTGAGCCCCGACCAGAATTGAATCACGCCACCAACTCCCTGTGTATCGTTGGCCGTCGCGCCCTTACACAAAAAATATTTCTCGATCGTCGAGCCTTTTTAAACTCCTATGATGCGAGCATCGACCACGAAGGATTCATACTCACTCGGATTCTAAACGCGGCCGTACCGGTTTGCGGAGGAATCAATTTGGAATACTATTTCTCTCGTGTCGATAATCAAAAACTGGGTGCAGGCAGTAAGCTTCCACACAATGTGATGGGCCTGATTGGTGTGGCCAATGGCATCGACGGAGATCTACGACCTGGCTTACCAAGTCAGATGATTGAAGTTCACGATCCCGTTCGCTTGTTGGTCGTGGTCGAACACAAAGCAGAGGTCGTTCTCAAGGCTGTTCAAAGAAATCCGGCCACCTATGAGTGGATTGAAAATGAATGGGTACGTATTGCGTCGATAGATCCCGAGACCAAGCAAATTCATTTTTACGAGGATGGACATATGCGTCCGTTTGAGCCGATCGGATCAGCACCTGTGATCGAAGATCTCTCCAAATATCTTATCAGTTCTCGAGACAACCTGAGTATAGGGCTCATCAAGGAGAAATTATGAACTACATGCTTCTCTACTTTTCAATCTTCCCGTTGTTTGCATTTCTTTTAAGTTTGTTACTTCCACAAAACGAATGGCTTGTCTCGCGCTTTGCTTTGCTTGCTGTGGTTTCGCATGCGTTTATTGCGCAATTTTATACGTTAGGGTGGCTCTTTACAGACTCAGTGCAAATTTCCTATCAGGGACCGGCTCTTTACTCCTCAGGTGGTGTTGAATTGATTCTTGCCTTTTTATTTGATAAAATCACAGCTGTTTATTCGTTAGTTGGTTCGATTTTAACATCGCTGATTGTTATTTATAGCCGCATTTATTTACACCGCGAGATCGGATATAAACGATTTTTTTCTACGATACTGCTGTTCTATACCGGCTTTAACCTCATTATATTCTCTGGAAACTTTGAAATTCTTTTTATTGGCTGGGAAATTTTAGGTATTTCTTCATTTCTTTTAATCGCTTTTTATCGCGATCGCTACCTTCCGGTTAAAAATGCACTCAAGGTGTTTTCGATTTACCGCTTTGGCGATATCGGCTTAATTTTAACAACCTGGCTTTGCCATCTTATCTGGGAAAAAAATATTCAGTTTTACGAACTCGCGACGATTGCCAAGCAAGTTCCCCTTCATGAAGTCAATTGGCTCTACCTCTTCTTAACCTTGTCTTTACTCCTCAGCGCGGCGGCCAAATCGGCTCAGTTTCCGTTTTGCTCCTGGCTTCCGCGTGCGATGGAAGGCCCCACACCATCCAGTGCCATTTTTTACGGCTCCTTATCGATTCATATTGGTGCTTTTATTTTGTTGCGAACTTTTCCTCTTTGGGAAGGACAAATACCCGGCCGCTGGATGATTGGACTGGTGGGCGCACTGACAGCTTTCACATGCAATGGTAGCGCACGCGTGCAATCGACGATTAAAAGTCAGATTGCCTATTCGTCTCTCACTCAGATTGGTTTGATTTTTGTTGAAATCTCTTTGGGCTTACAAAATTTAGCGCTGTTTCATTTTGCTGGAAATGCCTTTTTAAGAACATATCAACTTTTAGTTTCTCCATCCGTTGTCAGCTATCTGATACGCGAGCAGTTTTACAAACCGATTCAGCACACAGAAAGTATAGAATCTCTTTTTCCAAAAAAATGGGCTCATACATTTTATATTTTATCTCTCAAAGAGTGGTACCTCGATTTGATTCTTGAACGTTTTTTATGGACCTCCTTTAAAAAAGTAGGGCTGTTTATTCGTCAAAAATTTGTTGATGCTTTTATTTATCTTTTGATCGGCTGTTGTTTTATCTTTTTGTGTTTTATTGAGCTCGACGGTTTAAAAGATAAGACAGTGTTATCGTTGGGCGCTTCCATCACTGCGTTTGTCGGCTTTCTTTTTGTTTTACGCTCTTTAACGGAACGCAAGAGCCCTCTCATCGCTTGGTCACTGATATTGGCCAATCATATTTGGGTGCTTTTAGCAGTCTGTGCCTACGATGCGCTTAACTCATTTGAAATTGGAATCTATTTAAGTGGTATTTTTATCAGCTGGGCTGTCGGTCTATTTTGCATCCATCGACTGCAAAAAGTGCAAGGAGTTGCCGATTTAAATACATTTCATGGTGCCGCAGCCTGCCATCCTCAATTGGCTTTCTGGTTTTTAATAAGTTGTTTGGGACTTTCTGGTTTCCCAATCAGTCCCACCTTTATTGGTGAAGATATTATCTTCCATCACATTCATCAAGAGGAACTCTTGGTGGCACTTTTTATCAGCTTATCTTACATCTTTGATGGACTTTGCATTTTAAGAATCTACGCACGTCTTTTTATGGGCCCATTTCAAACCAACGCCAGCGCTGTGGCGAGAAGGTCGTCTTAATGAAAAAATCCATTCGTTCTGCAGATGCCGCCCCGTTGTTTGGGCTTTTTTGCTTATTACTGAACATCCCAGCGATTCAGGTTGTCTACGATACTGTTTACAAATCCGAAGAGCCTAACACTGCTTTTTTTATCTCCGTACTGCTGGGAATATTTATTTTTGAATACCTATTTTTTGAAATGATTGTCCTTCCAAAAATTTATAAAATACTTGTGGGCACTATTTTTTACTTTAATTTCATCGTGCTTTACTTTATGACGCACTACAAAGTTGCCATCGACAAAGATATCGCCATTAGTTTTGCACAAACAACACTCGGCGAAACAAGTGAGTACATGACAATCCCTTACACTCTTCTTTTGATTTTCGGTTTTTTGGGAATTCTTTGGATGTGCTTAAAGTTTAAGGTGGTCTTTTTAAATTTAGGGCAGGAATTCAAACGCAAAAGCTTAACAATACTGATTCTGACTTTTTTATTTGGACTTAATATTTCTCTTTTTTTTAAAGATTATGCTTTCTTTTTTCGCGAGCAAAAGATTTTTAAACATCTTCTTTTACCACTCAACTATTTGGATGCGATCTATGGTGGAATCCGGAAGTCAGTTGCTGAAAATCAAAAACTTTACGATATACATAGCTCCACCCATCTCAATACGTCTGTTTGGAAATCGGGATCTAAAAAAACAGTGTACGTGCTTGTCCTCGGAGAAACAGCCCGAGCACAGAGTTTTTCCCTGGACGGGTATTTAAGAAAAACAAATCCCCACCTCGAGGAGGTTGAAGATTTAGTCTCATTCCAACGTACAAGTTCTTGCGGAACATCAACGTCGGTGTCTGTTCCCTGTATTTTTGATTTTCGGGGGCGTGAAAAATTTGTGAGTTCTACCGAGCATTTTACCAATCTGCTCGATATTGCAAAAAAATCTGGCTTCTCTGTCACTTGGCTAGATAACAACACGGGATGTCAGCATGTTTGTGATCGCGTGAAGGAAGTGAATATCCGTTCTCTTCTAGAGGCCAAATCACTTTGTCAAAGTGACGGCAATTGTTATGACGAACTTCTCTTTTATGCCCTTCGAAATACAATTGAAACTTCAACTGCGCAAAAAAATCTGATCATTCTTCATACCCTTGGCAGTCATGGCCCCAAATACTACAAAAGATACCCAGAAGAACAAGCTCACTTTCAACCTGACTGCCACCAAAGTGATTTGGCCAATTGCACCAGCCAGCAGATTATCAATAGCTACGACAATACAATTTATTATACCGATTTCGTACTTTCTCGCATTATCAATTACTTGAAAAAACTCAAAAATATAAATAGTAATTTTATTTATATTTCGGATCATGGTGAATCTTTAGGCGAAAAGGGTCTTTATCTTCACGCTATGCCGTTTCGTTTTGCGCCTGAGGAGCAAACACATGTGCCTTTTTTATTTTGGGCGAATGCTTCTTTTTTAAAAAATTTTCATCTTGATATTGAATGCATCAAAAAAGAAAAAGATCTCATTATCTCTCACGATTTCATCTTTCATAGTTACCTTCGGTTGATGGGAGTCCAAAGTCCCTATTATATCCAAGAACGGGATCTTTTTAAAAATTGCACAACGACAGGTCCTGAGAGACACTAG
>CAZOGU010000002.1:3129-112791 GCA_964579625.1 uncultured Pseudobdellovibrionaceae bacterium | reverse complement strand
GGTCACCGCCAAACCGTCGAGAGTGGTATACTTCCTGACCGCCCCTTCCAATTAAACCTAAGTATAATAACACTTATAATAATATATATTATATATATACATATAAAGGCCCACAAAAAGTGGGCCGTACTTTTTGCCTTTACAACTTTTGACTGAAATTTTGTGTTCATTTTTTAAAATTATTTTGATAACACTTTTTTTAAAGAAAACGACATCACTTTTTTATGAAATATTAAACGATAAAAATTCGAATTAAAAAATGCATAAGTGTTTGTAATAACTTATGAATATTTAATTATTTTCTTGACTATTTTTTCAGCATCTGATACTTTAAAAAGGTAACCTAATGAAAAAAGGTTATGAGTTGATATACTTGGGCCGCTCTTTTTGTTCATAGAACCTATGCCCTGTTTGGCTTTTCGGGAGCCGATGTCTAACAATATTTCATTGGTTAGATTAAATGTTTACAAACTATACGGCGCTTGCATTTCTTTTGCCCGATGGCAAAAGTGAGTCAAGTTTACAGCTCGCACCAAACTTAAAATGTTGCCCCCGGTGTTCCAAAAATAAACAAGTTGCAGAATTTCATTCAAAAGGAAATGGGCGGTATGAGAAACTGTGCAAGATATGCAGTAATGCTAGAAAGAATGAAAGAAATCAGACGAAGAAAAAAGAGAAAGAAAAAAACAATAACAAAAGAAGAAAAGAAACGAAGACTATCAACACCACTGACTTTAAGATCATAGAAAGAGAAGCGGATCATCCTATTGCGGATGTGCGGCATCTTGAAATTCTTCTACAAGATTTTGTTTTTGATTTTTCAGTGGAGGATGAATGCTGAAAGCAAAAAAGAAAAATAATATGGTGAAGCGAACATGGGCGCTTCTTAGAGTCTCCTCGAAGGGGCAAGGCTTAGTACAACATGGCTCATTAGAGCAGCAAAGAAACTTCGCCGAAAGGCAACTTAAGGAAATTTCCCAACGCTCTGACTGCCAATATCATATTACAAGGATAATTGAAGAAGAGAAAAGTGGTAAGAAGTCAAATTTTCATTTGAGAAAAGAGTTTCATGATGTGCTTTATGCAATTAAAGGGAAACTTATCGATTGTTTCGTGGTTGAGAAAGTTGACCGCATGGGACGGTGGGCTCATAAAAACTCTGAGCTTGTAGAAGCTGCACAAGAAAATGACGTAGAGATCATATTTTTAGAGGATGGAAAAAAATTTGATTATCGGAATCGAGGAGAAAAGCTTACGTTTAGCATTAAAAACGTATTGGCAGAAGATTATTCCTACGAGTTAGAAGAGAAAATACAAAAAAAGCAGCGTGAGGCAATGGTCAACAATGGTAAAGATACTTCTACTGCACCCATCTTAGGGCTTAATGAACACCCAGATAAGGTTGGATTCTATGTTATCAACTCTGAGGAGCAAGAGATTGTAATTGATATTTTTAATAAGTTTGTTGAGTTGGGGGAGTTGTTCGCTACAGCGGCTTATTGTGATAAGAAGGGTTATCGTACTAAAGAGCGGTGGACTAAAGAAACTACAGATAAAAATGGTCATAGAATTTCCCGTAGGAAGTTGGGGGGAGAAAAGTTCGACTCCAAAACGCTTAGATCACTTTTAACAAGTTCCAAAATCAGAGGCTTTAACTATTTTGAGGATTCATGGAATCAATTTCCAAGTATTCAGGACGAAAGCAAAATGATTCGTTGGGAGTACGGCCATTTTAGAGAATCTGGTCCCGTTGTTCCACATGAACTGTTTGAGGCGGTGCAGTCAATTTTAGAAAAAAATAAACATAAGGCCGCAAAGCCTGAAAATGGTGGTGCGGTTTATCTTTTAACGGGAATCCTTCAAGGGGCAGATGGATCTACCCTTGTTGGTTGCTCTGCCAAGAATGGGGAATACAGATACTATGAAGACCGTAAAAAAGGTAAGTGCGTTACGGTTAGAATTTCAAAAGAGGAAATTGAAACTACTATTTGTAAGCGTCTTCAACAATACCTGAAAGAATCTGGATTGTTAGAGCGAGCAATCAATAAATCTTTTAATGGTATTAGTACGGAAGTAGCTAAAATCGATAGGGAAATTGAGGGCAAGCAGACCAAGAAGTTTGACCTTGAAGAAACGGAACGAGGCTTTAGCGATCAGTTGAGGGCGGCGGCGAGAAATGGGACGTTAGAACGTCTAATATCCATTATAGATAACGAGAAGGTTCAGGTAGAGCGAGAAATATTAGAAATACAGGAGTCCATTGATGAATTAAACCAGAAAAGGACCATCATCTTAGAAGAGTACAAAGAAAAGACGTTGCAGGAAAAGTTGGTAGCAGTATTGAATAGCTTCTCGAAACGCTGTGATCTTCAAAAACAGAAAATCATTCAAATGATTATTCCTAAAATTGTGGTCCACGGCGATAACCGTCTTGAAGTCTTTATTAACCCATTATTTGAATTATCCCTTAATGGAAAGGGTTCAAGGAGCCGTACATCTGGAGGACAAAAGTTCGTATTAGATAAAAATGGCTCAGGCGGAGAGATTCGAACTCCCGACCAAGCGGTTAACAGCCGCTTGCTCTACCACTGAGCTACGCCTGAACAAAAATGGTAGACGAGTTTTATATCAGGTCCTTAAATCGCAAGTAAACCACTTTTATAACTCTTAACGCACCTTACAAGGTGCGCCAACAGAGTCCGTCGGGTTCACTGACGCTCTAAATGTTTTGAAGATTCCGTTTATAGAAATCGTGATTTTCGACACTGCTATCGATGCGCAGACATTCCGCAAAGGCAGCCTCGGCCTTAGCAAAATCGCGCACCTTTTTATAGGCCAGAGCCTGACCAAGACGTGCACGTAAAAAGCGCGGTCGAAGCTGTAAGCTTTGCTCAAAGTACTTGAGAGCTTCCACTTCGGGTCCATTCTTCCACAACAAATGGTGAGCCAAAAGATAGGTGGCATAGGCATTCATTGGTTTTTCGCTCAAAAGCTGGCGCAATGTTATTTCGCCCTGTTCGTACAAGCCATCACGCAGATCCTCTTGAGCGTTGAGAAGCTCTTGCATCTCAAGTGCGCCGTCATGATCTGACTCCAAGAGCAGTGCTTGCGATGTGCAGGCGCGCGCGCCTAAATCATCGCCCACCTCGAAGAGAATCTTTGCCTGTAAAACAAAAAAGTTAGTGTTTTGAATCAGTGGATGATATTCATCCACGATGCTTTGGCAAACATGTGATGCCTCTTGCACTTCACCCGAATTATAAAGTCTTTCAACCTGGCGAAATAATTGCTCTGGATTTTTATGATTCTTAATAAATAGCGCCATCGTCGATTGTTTATTTTCAATATCAATATCAACAAAATGACGAGCTGATTTCCTGCTCATCTCCCCCCCAATGTCTGTATCCCCGGTGCTTCGCGAGAAGCTAAGATTAGTTTTTTACAGATCAGCTCAAAAATAAAGTCTAAAAATTTTGATAGTTTAGATAAAGAACACCAATGACATGTCGTATCTCTCGTGAACCTTTGCGTTGCAAAGGCGATATATCTAGTCATTTCAGTCTTTTAAAGATACTCAACAAATGGTGCAGGTGGACTTAATGGGGTCATTTTGGACCCAAGCCATGTATTTTTTATACTGGTACTAAGTTTTGTCTTCTGCAATTAATGCGTAAGAAACTGAGAACATGGAGACGACAAAATGGAGACATCAAAATGCAACTGATTGTTTATGGACTGATCAGTTTGGTCGCCGTGATCTGCGCTCTCTATTTTTATCGGCGCAGTTTGATGTTTCAGTTTCAAGTTCAGCAATTGCAAACGGAACTCGATCTTGAAAAAAAACAAAAAGAATCACAACTGCTGAGCACCCAACAAATGCGTGACAGCTTTCAATCGCTTGCGCACCAAACGCTCGAAGGGCAAACGCGCCAGTTTTTAGATCTCGCCAAACAAACTCTCTCTCAACAAACCGAAGTGGCAAAAAATGATCTCGAAAAACGTCAGATCTCAATCGACAATGTGATCTCTCCTCTGCAAAAAGCGCTGGAAACGATTCACAAACACACCTTGGATTTGGAAAAAGAAAGACAAAAATCGTATTCCCTTATCGAAAGCGAGCTCAAGCGGGTCGTAGAAACAAGCACCACGCTGTCCAGCGAAACTCGCGCGCTGAAGAATGCACTTAAAAAGCCGCACGTTCGCGGTCGCTGGGGCGAAGTGCAACTGAAAAACTGCGTGGAGCTTGCCGGAATGTCGGAGTACGCAGATGTGCAGTTCCAGGACGTCAATACTCTCGAAGATGGACAAAAACTCATTCCTGACATGACGGTAAAAATGCCCGGCGGACGCATTGTGATCGTCGATGCCAAAACACCGATTGATGCTTTTATTGCATCGCTTGAAGCGGCGAGTGAAGAAGAAAAAAATGTCGAAATGCGCCGCCACGGAATGCAAGTCAAAGAGCACATCAAAAAGCTTGCGCTTAAAAAATACAATGAAGAGCTGAAAGATTCCGCCGATTTTACGGTGATGTTTTTACCGAATGAATCATTTCTTTACGCGGCCCTAGAAACACAACCGGATTTGGTGGAATTTGCAATCGAGAAAAAAATCCTTATCGCTACGCCTCCGACCTTTGTTGGACTATTGAAAGTGATTCGCTACGGCTGGAACGAAGAGCGCCTCGCTGCGAATGCCGAAAAGATTCGCGACGTGGGAAGAGAACTTCACAAGCGTGCAGCGGAATTTGTCGAAACCTATATTTCAGTTGGAAAATATTTAGGCCTCGCTTCTGACAAATACGACGAGGGCCTCAAGCGCCTCAATCAACGATTTATGGCTCAAGCTCGCAAGATGGAAGAACTCGGCGCCAAAAGTACGAAAGAGCTTCCAGAATCCATGGGCTTTGACATTCCCGCAGATTTAGAGCCTTAACTCCCTGAGTTTTTAAAAAATAAACCTTCAAAAGGAAAAGCAGAAATGTTCAAATTCTGCGGATCATTTTTTCTTGAGGAGTTTTTTTGTCCACGAGAGGATTTGGGGTGGATGGTTTTCGTTCCAGGCGTGGTCGCCTTCGTTTGAGAAGATAGTGTCAGTGGGGATTTCGTTTTTTTTGAGGCGGCTGAGGTACATTTCAACGGTGGAGTGGGGGACGATGGAGTCGTCTTTGTTGGAAACAAGGAGTGTTGGCGGATGCCAATCGGGCAAGTCCCCAGGAATAGAACATTGTGAGGCGATACAGGTTCCGTAAGAGGCCGAGTGAATGATGAGGCCGCGAATTTTATTTGCAAATTCGGCTTCGAGAGCGAGGCGGCTTGCCATGTAACCGCCGCTTGAAAATCCTGCAAGAAAAATATTGTTTCTATCAATCGGTCGATCGGCGATGTTTTCAAGAGAGGCAAGGAGCCTCTTACTCAATGCAAAGTCGCGTGTGCGTTCAAAGTTTTGTGAGTAAGGAACAACGTTTGCTTCCCAGGCCATAACGGAAGGGAAAACCAGATATGGAACAATTTGATTGGCTGTCGGAGCAATCACTAAAAAACCAGCCTCTGTCAGTTGCGCAATAAAAATGGATTCGTTTTCCAATCCATATTGAGACCCCGGAGGTCTGTTTGGAACAACCGGAACATTGGTTCCATGGAAATAGATGACGACTGGAGTGGATTTAAGTATTTTTTGAGGATGAAAGATCAATAGCTCTCGTCGATCGCCATCCACAGTGATGTGGCCCTTTTCTGTGGTTCGTGCAAAGAGGGATTGGCAAACCATCGCTTCGGCAGAAAATGAAGAAAAAAGACTCAATAATAAGAACAAAGAACCCAAAATCATTTTAAAATAACCACCCAAATTGTCCACACGCCTAAAAAGAGTCCTCTTATAGCAAATATTTCGAGCTTATGCTTGAGAAAATAACGAAATGCGCTATATTCACACCCTTACAAAATTGCATGACAGAAACTCAGTTAATTCAGCATCTTAAAAATAATCCCTTTGTGCTTGCGCCGATGGCCGGCATCACAGACATGCCGTTTCGCTTGTACATGAAGCAATTGGGCGCGGGTCTCGTGGTGAGTGAACTGGTTTCTGCCAATGGCATTAAATACGCTGGCGAAAAAACTCTAAAACTGTTGGAGTTCAATGAGGCCGAGCGCCCCGTGGGTTTGCAACTCTTTGGCGAAGATTTGGAATCCCTCCGCTTGGCGGCTCAAAAAGTCGAAGCCATGGGAGCTGATTTTGTCGATCTCAACTTTGGTTGCCCCGTTAAAAAAGTTGTTCAAAAAGGCGCGGGCTCTGCCATCCTTAAAGATCTCAATCAATTGCGCCTGGTATTACGCACTGTAAAATCCGCCGTTACAATCCCAGTCACCATCAAAGTTCGTACAGGTTGGGAGCAAACACAGCGAAACGCCGTGGATGTGACTAAAATCGCACATGATGAGGGGATCACGTGGGTGGCGATCCATGGCCGCACGCGCAGCCAAGGTTATTCGGGACTTGCCGACTGGGAATACATCGCTTCGGTTAAAGCCGTCAGCCCCGTTCCCATCATCGGAAACGGCGATATTTTGAGTGCCGAACAGGCCGAGAGCCGTTTACGCACCTCTGGCTGTGATGGAGTGATGATCGGCCGCGGATGTCTTAAAAATCCTTGGATCTTTCAGGAAGCCCAAAATCTCGTCAAAGGGAAAGCGCCCGAGGCGGGCGTCAATTATAACTATCTGCTTCTTTTCTCTCGTCTCAAGAGTCTCCTCGAAAAGACCCATGACGAACGCACCGTGATGATTCAGTTACGCAAGTTTTCCATGTGGTATTCGGCGGGATTCCCCGAATCTTCAGTCTTTCGTAAAGAGATATTTTCCACTCGCACTGCGCAGGAGACCTATGATAGGATTCTCGACTATTATTCAAAAATCGAACTCGGTCACAAACAAGATACAAGTCATGAGGAATTCCTCATGGGAGGACACGGATAATGAACGACTTGCAGAGAAGTCCCGATAAAATCAGAAACATTGCTATTATCGCTCACGTGGATCACGGGAAAACCACATTGGTCGATCATTTACTCCGTCAAAGCGGGATGTACCGCGATAACGAGCGTATGGATGAGCGCGTGATGGATTCCATGGATCTCGAAAAAGAGCGTGGGATTACGATCGCCGCAAAAAACACCAGTATCATCTACAAAGACTACAAAATTAACATCGTCGATACGCCCGGGCACTCGGACTTTGGTGGCGAAGTGGAACGAATTTTAGACATGGTGGATGGCGCGATTCTTTTGGTGGATGCGTCCGAAGGACCACTTCCGCAAACACGTTTTGTGCTTTCAAAAGCACTCGCAAAAAACATTAAGGTGTTTGTTTGTATCAATAAAATTGATCGTAAAGATGCGCGTATTCAGGAAGTACGTAACGAAATTTTTGATCTCTTTATCGATCTCGAAGCGCCGGAAGAACAAGCCGACTACGATTGCATCTACGCCATTGCTCGCGAAGGTTTGGTGACACTCGATCCAGAAGTGATTCCCGAGAAAAAGAGCCTCGAGATGATGTACGAGTGGATTATCGAAAAACTTCCGCCACCAGAGGCGAAGGTCGAAGGTCCGCTGCAAATCATGATTTCTAACATCGGTTACAATAACTTTGTCGGACGCTTAGCCATTGGCCGCGTTCGTCAGGGATCAATCAAGATGGGCGAAGAAGTGACGCTCTCTGCTGAGCAGGGTTTTAAAAAATTCAAAGTCACAGCCCTTTATCTTTATGACGGATTAAAACAAGTGGCAGCGAATGAAATCTCCGCCGGGGATATCGCCGTGGTTGCCGGTTTTGAAGATTTTGGGATTGGTGACACCATTACGTCATCTGCCAATCCACAACCACTTCCACGCTTAAAAGTGGATGAGCCTACGGTGGAAATCACCATTTCTGTAAATGACAGTCCGTTTGCTGGTAAAGATGGTAAGCACATCACCTCTCGTAAAATTTTAGAGCGCTTAGAAAAAGAGCTTCTCACCAACGTTGCCATTCGTATGATTCCTACCGACAGACCAGAGGTGTGGAGATTGTTAGGCCGTGGAGAATTGCAACTTTCGGTTCTTGCCGAGCAAATGCGCCGTGAAGGTTACGAGTTTATTCTTGGAAAACCTCAGGTGATTCTAAAAAAAGATGGCGAAACGGTGCTTGAGCCGATGGAGAAGATCTATGTCGATGTCCCCGAGGTTTACACGGGAATCGTTTCCGAAAAACTAGGCCCACGAAAAGGTGTGATGATGAACATGACACCGATGCACGGTGGTCGCATGCGCTTGGAGTTTATGATTCCGTCTCGTGGCCTGATTGGGTATCGCTCTGAGTTCCTCACAGACACCAAAGGGATGGGTTTACTCAATCGTGAATTTGCAGGCTTTGAACCGTTTAAAGGTGAAATCGCGACGCGCATGAATGGCGCGCTGATTTCGGATCGCACGGGGAAAACAACTCAGTACGCCATTTTCCATTTGGAAGATCGCGGACGCTTTTTTATCAATGCAGGAACTGAGGTTTATCAGGGCATGATCGTTGGTGAAAATGCAAAAGAGAACAACATGCACGTCAATGCTGTTCGCGAGAAAAAGCTGACGAACGTTCGTGCATCAGGTTCCGACGAAGCCATTCGTTTGACTCCCGTAAAGCCAATGACCATCGAACAAGCGATGGAATGGATTAAAGACGGCGAGTTGATCGAAATCACACCCAACCACGTTCGCTTAAGAACAAAAGATCTTAAGTAAAACAGTGCTAACGCCCTAGATTTCTCCGTCGAGAGCTGGGGCTTCGCTTTCGTAGCTTGTTTCAGGAGCTGTCTCCAAAGACTCTTCGGAGCTTTCTTCGTCAGAGGGAGAAGAGGTCATCTCTTCGTTTTCCACCATTGGTGGGGCGCCATTCCACAAGCCATACTCGGTACGCGACAATTCATAAGAGTATTCGTCTTCGCTGATTTTTCCTTGGAGTTTTAATAAACTTAAAATGCGTGTCACACGACTTCGATTGTAGCGGCTGAGTTCGCGATTGTTATGAAACGCACGCGAGTATTTAATGGGGCTTGGCAAAAGAGAAATCAGATACGCGCTCTCTGCCGGGGTGAGTTCGCCGACGGATTTTTGAAAGTAGTGGCTCGCGGCACTTCGAATGCCGTAAATTTTTTCGCCAAATTCAACCACATTGAGATATTTTTCGATGATCTGTGTTTTGGATAATTTTTTTTCGATCTCTTTAGCAACGTAAAACTCTTTGATTTTACGAGTGAGACTTTTCTCTTGCGAGAGGTAAAGATTTTTGGCGAGTTGCTGTGTGAGGGTCGATCCCCCGCGCACCCAGCGACCAGCATCGAGGCTTTTTTCCAAACTGTCTTGGATTTCGTCCCAATCAAATCCTTTATGAAAATAAAAGCTGGCGTCTTCGGCGGCAATCAACGAAGCTACGAGGTGTTTTGGAAATTGATTAAAGCGAATGTAGCTTGATTTTTTGGGACACAAATCCACTTCAAACATCGACGTTTTAAAACAGTCGTTGATATTTTCCGTCGAGGGAAGGCTTTGATAGGCCACAATCGCGACGACTCCCACGCTAACAACAGTGAAGGCTAAAAAACAGAGCACATAAAATAAAATCGATTTTTTATTTGAGGTAGCCATTTTGGATCATCCACTCCACGCTCTCGCGAATAGCTATTTTAGCAGGAGTCACTTTGAGGCCAAGCTCTTTTTGCGCTTTTTCGGATGAAAACCAATGATAAAGTGTCGTGGTCCAGGCGGTTTCGCTACTGACCGGCCCTTTAACCCCAAATGGTACGAGGGCATCACCAATCGCCCCCATGGCGTGCAGCACCCATTTAGGAAGCGTGATGCGCGGAGGTTTTACTCCCGCCACTTCGGCAATCATTTCAAAAACAGTTTTGATCAGGAGGTTTTCGCCAGCGACTATATAGCGTTCGCCGACGCGGCCTTTTTGCGGAAGTTGCTTAAGACAGTAAAGAACATCGTTAATGTGCACCACGTTGACGCCACCGGGAGGATAAAACGGAAATTTTCCCATGGCGACTTTTCGTTGTGCTGAACGGCTGCCTTTTGTGGCATCGCCAGCCCCATAGACGGTGGAGGGATTTAAAATAAAGGCGTTCAGTCCGTTGTGGTGAACCGCGGTTTTTACAATCTCTTCTGCGCGATGTTTAGTATCAAAATAACCAAGATGAAGATGACCAACTTGATAGGGAGAGGTTTCATTAAGAATGGATCCGTCAAAGCTCGCGCCGATGGCAACGACAGAACTCATATAAACCAGCGCTGGAGTCTTTTGTGTGACACAGGCATCAACCACTTTTTGGGTGCCCCCCACATTCACTTTTTCCATTTGCGCACGTTCGGAGGGTTTATAGGCAATGTGCCCGGCTAAGTGGTAAACGATGTCTTGGTTCTCTGTGGCTTTAAGAAGGGAGTAGGTGTTTGTAACATCGCCCTGGGCCCCGCGAACCGGAAGAGCGGCAAGATCTGTTTCTTTGAGAGTTTTACGAACAAGGACGGTCACATCGTGACCATCCTGAATTAATTGTTGAACGAGATGATGTCCAATGAAGCCCGTGGCTCCAGTGACAAGTGCTTTCACAAAAGCTTAGAAGCACTTCTCAAGTTCTTTTGGATCACGTCCAAGAACTTTTTTATGGTTTTCGTAAGCGGCGATCACTTCTACTTCGTTAGAAAGTTGTTCCCGAGAAAGCGCTAATGATTTAGCAGCTTCGGCAATGCGAGCACCATCCATTGTCCCCGTAGAATCGGAAGCATAATCTTCAACGACTTTTGTAGACATCTTTTCAGAATTTTTAATCATGGTTTCAGCCATTTCTTTGGCTTGTGGGGAAAGGTGATCAAGGTTTAAACCTTCCGCATTTCTCTTTGTCATTAGGGCGGTATCAAAAACAACGGCACATGTGTCCTTTTTTTCACCGGCTAATCCAGCAACACTTTCAATTAACTTTTTAGATGGAGTAATTCGAGCAGCGGAAAAGCGATCAGCAACTTCAGAAGAAAGTCCTGATTTTCCAAGTGCTGCAACAAAAGCTTCATTTTTTACAGCTGTTCCAGCGGCTGCTTTGACGCCTTCTTTTGGAACGACAGGTTTACGACCGCCACCTGGTTTGTTTTGGGCAAAAGCTGTTGTGAAAGCCATGCTAGCTATCAAAATCAGTGTAAGTTGCTTTTTCATTTTGGAGCTCCTTTTATAAATTTATATAAAGCTATTATTTTTCAAAAAAGTTAAATAAGCCAGTTAGAAAAACATAGTTATCGTAGTAAGATGTGGTTTCATCAACCAGTAAAGACATATGCTGAATAATTTGCAGGATTGTATATTTTCTATACTCCTGTGGATTCATTCTACTGACCTCTTGGGCCGTAAACCCCAGACGTTTGTCGATATTTTGGATCTTGTTAAGGTTTTCGCCGGTTAAAAATTCACTCAAGGTTCCGAGTTGCTGTTGAAGCTCTCGTTGGCGGGCGTTCTTTCTCTTAAAAGAGTCGGCAAAAAGGGTTTTCGTCACAAGCTCCGAAAACTTTGCGGGGTCGGCATCGAGGGGTTTTGAAACAAGGCTTTCAATCTGAACTTTAAGCAGAAAGTCTAAATTGCTCGGTTCTTTGTTATATGAAAAATGACGAGTGTGTTCAGCATAAGAGGTGAGGAAGTATTTACGATTTTTAAGATATCTTGTGAGGTCCGCACCGGTAAGTCCGTGGATAGAGACTTCATCGAGAGCCAAGGAAAGGAGTTGCATGTGTCCAATAAGAGAAAGATTGAGACTACTTTTTTGACCAATCTTGGTGTATATTTCTTTCGCATCAAACTTTTCGGCGTTTCCGAAAAGCCCCATGTCGAGAAGTTGTTGGGGTTCGGCATAGTCCATGCGACCGAATAAATTTTTATTTAAAAAGCTTTTATAATCGATGATGTAGTTCACATAAAAGCGAACGACTTCCGGAGATAACTTTTTATTCCACCAAGCCTGAGCGTCTTTTTCTGTGAGTCCTGGCGCAAGTGCAACAACCGGGTCTATTAAAATCGTCAACGGATCCACGTAGGTCATGTTCTGTGTCGACCAAAACATTTGAGGTAAAACATCAAAGAGATCGCCCATTTTTTCTAATGGCAATGCCTTGTATTTGTTATCCTCAGGGTCAACTCCGAAAGCCTGCGGAATAAGATCTTTAGTATACGAGGCCACCTGACAACTCTCGTTGTACAAAGGGTCACCAGAAAAGTTTTTGACAATGCCGGGCATTTTGAGTTGCGCCGGAAGGCCCAACCAATAACGTTCGTACGACTTCACCTCAGATTCTCCACATAAAAACCCTCGAAGTGCATCAGAAATTGGGGAAATCATGTCATACGATTTTAAAGTCGTTACCATATTATAAATATCGGCGTTTCTTACCTTCTTATAAAAATCTTGTGGATCATTTGGAATGATGCGAACAGATTTAAGGGCGGTGCAAAGTTCAGGATCATTTAAAAGTTCATTACAAGTAGAGCTTTCATTGTGGTCGAAAGGAAATGTTTTTGTAATGATTGTTTTAAATTCTGCGAGTTGTTTTATAAAATTCTGTTCCAACGAAATAGAACGGGAAACTTCCTTCTTTTGATTAGGAAAGGATTTATTGGGGGGCAATAGTAAGGCCCCCGATGAAGAAATTTGTGGAGTGTTGTCGGCGTAGTAGGCTTCGCTTGCGCGATTGTAAGAATCCGAGAGCTCTTCAAAGGACCAAGTTAACTTTTTGAGCGCTTCTCTTGCGGCGATAGCGTCCTGAGGGTTTACCGCCCATAAATAGTTTGTCCATGTTTTGATGATAATATAGCCGGTATCATAAACGCCGAGTAAAGAACTGCTCTCACGCGCCAAAGACAATGCATTTTGCGCGCGCAAAGCGTAAACATTTTGTAAGAGCTGCTTCGCTGTCACATAAGAGGTGACATATTTTTCCCATTTTAAAATTTGATCGGGAAAATAACGTTGTAGCTTAGCTAGAACAACGCGTTCGCGATATCGTTTGGCGTAAAAATTTAAATTTTTAAGCGACTGAGATAGTTTTTCATCAGAGCGACAAACATCTTTGGAGGTTCCCTTGTCGCGCAAATTGGATTTTTTTATTACTTTTTGGCATGAGACATCGACTGTTTTTGAAGAAAACCCTTTTGCATTTTTAATCGCGGAAGTTACTTCAACAAGTGCGGAACTGTTGTAACGAATATCAGGACGATCATACCAGCTCCAAACCATCTGCATGGTTGGAATTTCTAAAACTTTTGACCACGCTAAAAAGATGACCGTCTCACCAACGAGAATCGCCCAGCCGGGGGGGCCACCGCCAACAGAAACAAGATTTTTTGTCATGCGTAGTCCGCGCATTGTTTTCAGGGCAGCTTTAATTCCGTCCTCTGTTAAAGATTTTGCCGTGTCTTTCGCTAGAAGAAATTTATGATTTTTAATCAACCAATGAGTTCCTGAAGACATAACTGCGCCACCGATCAATGATGGGAGTCCGGCTCCAAAGTCCATCCAAAATTTTTCTGCAGATAAAAAGTGATTAGCGGCTTCAATGCAGTAAGGAGTATTAAATTTCCCCGCGGCAATATCCCTGGAACATTCTTTGAAGGTCGGAATTGTTAAAATTTGTGAGACCACTTGCTGCGCCATCATACCAAAAGACATTCCAATGTAACCGATCGGTACGCGAAGAGCGATAAGACGCTCTGTTGTAAGAGGTTTATTAAGATGTGCAGCTGTAAGCACAGCGAGATTTGTAAGATGAGTTGAGGTAATTCGGTTTGCTAAAATAAAACTGAAGAAGCCAACATTTCCTTCAACAGTTGTTAGAGACTTAATAAGTTGATCCACGCAGACTGGAGTATTGACGCTTGATTTCCAGGTAAAATCTGTAAATACAGAGCCAAAGGAGCCACCAAAGCAGGCAACAAGCTCCAGAGTGATCATGGCCGCATTGAACTTTCCGTACTCTGCAGGGTAAGACTTGAGAGTCCCCATAAATGTTCGTTTAAAGTTTGTATCTTGTCGCATATTAGAAACAAACTGTTGTGGAGTTGCTAGTTCAACTCGAGAAAGCGAAACTTCGCCTTTTTCGTTTTTATCAGCAAAATAAAGATACTCACGAGCAACTGCAGTTTTGATGTTTCTTTGAGCTTCAAGCTTGTCGATCACAGAAACGACATACACATTGGGAGTTGTTGGATGAGGTCGTGGCTGAGTGTACTCGTAGCGATAAATTGGAATGCGAGCAAAAGCAGGAAGATTTCCTATTTTGTCTTTAGGCAGACCCGAAAGAACGACATCTTTTTCTTTATAGCCAATAATTTCTTGTTTAAGATCGGTATCAATCTGCTGGCGGATGGAGTCGGTTTCCGACACCTCCTGCGCATGGGCAGTAAGCAGCCCAAAAGACATTATTAAAAATAACAAAAAGAGTTTAGCGTTCAACACCATACGAACTCTTTGAGCAAACACTGTGCCGTCCTTTCTGGTCCTAATCGTGTATAGACGGATTTGCGCCTAAAAACGCTTCGCAACTGTCTAATTATTAGACACTCAAATCGCTTAGCGTTGCTTTGAGGTTCATCTTTTTAGTTCATTTTAGAGGAAGAGTCTATTGGCGCTTTTACCATTATTAAACGTGCGAAATTCATGAAGATTTGAATTTGGTGAAGCCTGGCATTGGTCTTGCTCTACTAAATATTGGGAAATGAACTGAAGGGGAATTTTTATGAAAATCAATTGGATACTGTTTGTGGTTTTGATTGCAGCGACCACAGCGTGCGGAAAAAAAACGTTTGAAGCCAGCAATCCTTCAACACAAGACGACCATTTTGGCGATGATGATGACATTATTGACCCTGTTGATCCAACAGGTGAAGAGTGCCCGCGCTACGATTTAATTGTCGATTCCACAGATCAAAATTTAGCTCGACGTAACTATCGGTTTATTTACAACTCAGAGATGAAGAAAACATCCACACAAGGTGAAATTGATGTGACCTTTCATAAAAACAGCTCATCGGTTCGCTACACTCAGTGTTCTGGCGGTTATACCAACACTTCGATTTTAACTGGTTTTAAACCACTCAATGCGACGGAAGAACTGACAAGACAGCTCGTTCGCAACGTCGGTCAGGTTTGTACGATGATGGTGCCATTGCAACAGACAACAATCAGTGTGGTTGATGCGGCCAACGGAAGAGTTTTATTTAACGAACAAAAATTTCGCCAAGACATGGGCTGCGAGTTTGGTTACACAACGACAGGACAAAATCTTCGTGCGCAATTGATTCAGCTAGCCCATGGGGTCGTAGACTCTAAAGCCTCTGTTTGTAATCAATAAGACGGGCAAAATCACGAAGACGAGAGTTATTTAATGCGAATGGCGCTGTAGTTTCTGACGCCTTTATCGCCGCTGCGAAAAGAAAAGTAGTTTGTGTCTGTTTTTGTATCGACTTCGCTTTTCCAAATTTGATCTCTTGTAAAACCAAAAGCTTCGATCTCTCGCGTGACAAGCTCAGAGAGATCAATCAAGAATTTATTATTTGCGGCAAAACAAAGATTTGTATTCAATGCTTCGGCCAGTGTCATTCCATGGGACGAAAAAATCTCGAGGGCCACATCACCATCAACTTCAAAACTTTTCTTTTGAATATGGGGGCCTATATAAAAGCGAACTGTTGGGCTTTTGTTAAAGTGGAGTTGCTTTAAGCCCTGGGTGGTGATTTTTTTTTGAACGCCTCGCCATCCGGCATGGAGTGCCATCGCAATCTTGCGATCCGAATCTACGATCATGAGAGGCAAACAGTCTGCAGTTTTGATCACGAGAACTTGGCCGGAAGATTGTGTCCAGTGCCCATCCGCTTTTATTTTTTCATTGGAGGTGGCCTTCACGACCAGAGAGCCATGGACTTGATCGAGAATGCAGAGGTGTGGATCGCCGGTGGCTTCGAAAAAAGGAGAACTGTTTTTGTCTGCAAATAGGATTTCGCAAAAGTCATTTTCGACAAAATGACCCGAAAGATTTTTAAGTGATATCATCGGGGGTCCTGTAAGTGGGAGAGTCGTAAAAGTTCCTTCAAATCCTCGGGCCAAGGAGAATCAAAAGAGAGTCGCTCTTGTTTTACAGGGTGAGTAAAGCCAAGCTCTTTGGCGTGCAAAGCGAAGCGCGGCATCTCGAGAATCAGATGTTTTAACTGTTGCGAGGCAAGGGTGTTTGCGCGTTTTTTCCCGCCGTAAGTTTCATCGCCCACGATGGGGTGGGAGATCGATGATAAATGCACACGAATTTGATGAGTTCTTCCGGTTTCAAGTTTCAGTTGCAAAAGACTCATCATGCCCGTCGACAGAAGCACTTCGTAATGGGTGATCGCATGTTTGCCGATGGCCTCTTGCGTGGCCATAAACTTTTTACGGTCGTTGGGACTTCGAGAGATATAAGAAGTGATTGTGCCCTTGTCTTCTTTGGGTCGACCAAAAACCACAGCCCAGTAAACACGATGGACTGTTTTACGTAAAAATTGTTTGGCAAGACTCTGATGTGTTTTTTCATTTTTGGCCAGGACGAGTAGACCACTGGTGTCTTTATCAATGCGATGAACGAGTCCCGGTCGAAAGGGAGATGATCCTGGAGATAAAGTTTTTTGATGGGCAATGAGGGCATTGATCAATGTGTCGTTGCGATGCCCAGCTGCGGGGTGAACAACGAGGCCTGCCGGCTTATTAAGAACAAGAACATCTTCATCTTCAAAAAGGATATCGAGGGGAATATCATACGGAGCGAGCCATTCTTCGAGCTGGAGAGGAACTTCGACCTCAATCGCATCGCCCAACTGAAGAATTTGCGACGGTTTAATATATTTCCCGTTCACATAAACTTTTTTATCGGTAAATATTTTTTTAACCTGTGAGCGTGTATTAAATACGCCAGCTTTGGCAAGGCCAATGTCAGCACGAAGTCCGGTCAGTTCTTCCGAGACCGTCAGTTGTATTTTTTTACTCTCGACCATTGTGATAAAGCTTCATAAAAGTAGTAGCCACTTTATCTGCATCGAGTCCCAGGATTTTGCAATACTGAATGATGTATCCGCGCGTAAAAACAGGTGCCGGAAGTGCATTGTAATTGTTGTCTTCGATGGCGTAGAGGTATTTAAGGCTGATACAAGTTTTTTGACTCATGTCTTCGATCTTTACTTTTTTGTACTTTCGAATTTTTCCTAAAAAGACGCCATCAAAAAACTCTTGAGTTTGAATTTGTGCTTCGAAGGATTCATCAATTTCGAAGGCACTCAAACTTGTACTCCCGAGGCCAATCGGTATGGCTCCCTTCATTGGGACTGAAACAGTTTCTTGAGAAGTGAAGGTGGATGTCGATACGGTCGGTGCAAAAATCAAATTTTCATCGCGGGGCGAGCTGTCTTCGGGCTCGGCAAAGTCCATAACACCAATTTTTGATTTGAGATGCGGATAGATTTTAAAAAATTGCGCATCGTAAACAACACGAGTTTCCTCGTTGCCGATGGTGGAGTAAGCCTCTTCGATCATGGTCAAGAGTTCTTGAATTTCGTCAAAGGTGAAGTTCTTAAACATTTGGGGGTCGCGTAAAGAATAGGTCTTTTTGACCTTTAAATAGGCTTGATAGACCTCAAACGAAGTCGCGCGTGGTTCGACCTCAAGGATGTCGTAAAAATTAATGAAATTATCTGTCGAAGCTATCCCCATCACTTTTAATCATAGAATAAAAGCAGGGCACAGCGGAACGAATAAAAGAGCGCGGGGCGTTATGGTTTTTTGCACTGTTTTTCAGCAGCCACCTCTTCGGCAGCGGAGGCACGGATGTACAGCGGCATCAATTCGGACCAGGTCTGTTTTGTAAACTGAGTTTCATTTTTTTGCACATATTCGAACATTGTTTTCGCATCCGGAGAGGTATCGCGGATGGATGTTTTGTCGATTTTATTTTGAATTGTGTCGTTAAAGAGCGGAAAAAAAGTCAATCCTTCACCAGTGAGTTGATAAACCCTTTCGGGAAGAGACGAGAGCAGATCTTGAGGAAAAAGAAGTTGTGGGGGAAGAGTTTCCCGAATCAAATTTTGATCCTGCAAATAAGTGCCCGCAAAAATTTTATTTTTTTGAGCATCCAGCACGACCAACTGATGCGTGAGTGAGCTCACAGGTGAGTTCATCGCCATGCACAGGCAATCATTTAGAGCAATGATCGGAATCTGATAGCTGTAGGCAAGACTTCGCACAACGCTCAGGCCGACTCGTATGCCCGTAAAACTTCCTGGACCTTGGCTACAGATAAGGAGCTTGATGTCTTTGATGTTCACTTGTGCCTGATCCACAAGCTGTTCGAGAGCTTGAGTCACTATTTCGCTATGAGATGTTTGCTTTTGCCAAGAAATGTCGGCCAAAATTCTATTTTTGAGGCCCAAACACAATGAGCCTCGAGCTGAACTTGTCGATAACGAGAGGGTCAGCACGTTTATTGATCTCCGGAGGAAGAAAGGCATCTGAAAATGATAAATTTAAAGTAGATCGAGGCGCGACGACGAAGCGCTAGCCAGAAAGCGCTATCGAGAGGAGGAGCAACGAAGAGATGGTTTAAATTTACCATTTTCGGATGCCTTTCTTCCTCCGGAGATCAATAAGAACCGAACAACCGCGAGACGTCGTTAAAGAGCGAAAACGCCAAAAGGGAAAGCAAGAAAAACATTCCAATTTGTTGAGCCACTTCGAGTTTGCGCAAACTGATCGGCGCCCCTCGGATCGCTTCGATCGAAAACAATAAAATGTGTCCACCATCAAGCACCGGAATAGGTAAAAGATTGAGCACAAATAAATTGAGCGAGATAATTGCCATGATTCGTAAAAAATAATCCAAGCCGGCTTCCCAACTTTTTTGCGCCATTTGCCCAATCGAAATAAATCCACCCAGATTCTTCGGCGAAACCTCGTTAGTGATAACAAGAGCAAAGCTCATGACCGTGGCATGAGTCCACTGCCATGTTTTGGCTGCGGCCCAAGTAAATGATCCTAAAAACGTAGGTGATCTCCAGGTTGTGTATTCCACGTAAGTGGACTTTAAAGGACGAACACCGATCGTAAAACGTTTCTCAGTGTTTCCCAGCTCGGACTTGAGCTCCGTCATTTGGGGTGTGATTTCCATGGTCTGGAGTTGCCCATCGCGACGAATCGCAACCTTTAACGGGCCACCGTCCTCTTTAAAAGAACTTACGGAGGCGACAATATCCTGAAAAGACTGAATCTGGGAGCCATTGATCGATAAGATCTGATCGTTCACTTTAAGACCAGCTAAATCGGCAGGAGTTTTTGGAGTCACATCGCCAATAAAAGTTTCGGGTTTTTCGTAACCTAATTTTTGCGCACGATCCGGAAGAGGAGTTTTTGTGAGATCCCATTCGATGCGCACGTGTTCCATTTTTTGTGTGCTATCAGTGCCGTAGCGATCGACTTCAAAAATAATCTTTTTATCGGGATTGGAGCTTTCGTTGAGCACAACATCACTCAAACTACGATAAGTCGTCACTTTGACGTCATTTACTTTTACGATTTGATCGCCCGTTTTAAAACCAAGCTTCCCAAAAAGAGAAGATGGGTCAGAGACACCGATCACAGAGGCGTCGGACGTAAAGTCAAAACCTTCGAGTTGACCTTCTTCTTTGCCTTTACGAAAAATGTTTTTACTTGGACCTTTAGACGTTGTGACGACGATACTCATGGGCTCTTCGTGAGTCTCGCGGAGAATCTTAAACTTGAGATCCGAGTTAGGATTTTCGTTGATGGCTTCCTCGACATCTTCCCAACGAGATACAGCTTTGTTTTCGATGGCGAGAATGCGATCACCTGAGCGAAATTCGGACTTGTAGGCTTCGCTGGTCTCGGCCAAATCACCTAGTTTTGGAGCGATCACCTGTTCGCCGATGAGACTGAGGGCCCAAAAAAGAACGTAGGCCAAAATCAAATTCATCACCGGGCCCGCAAGTGCAATGGCAATTCTTTGTGAAATCGGTTTGTGTAAAAAGGAGCGTTCCTTCATGTCGTCGGGAACAGTTCCCCCGAGATCATCGCCATACATCTTAACGTATCCACCAAAAGGAATCGCCGAAATGCAATACGTGGTTTCTCCGCGCGTTCTTTGCCAAATTTTTGGACCAAAACCAAGACTAAAGGTTTCGACCTTAACATTAAAATACTTGGCGACAGCAAAGTGGCCGAGTTCGTGAATAAAAATCAAAACCCCAAGAAGAATGATCATCGGGATGATGAAGGAAAAGCCTTGTGAAATAAAATTGTAAATCATGTCCATAGAGCAAGTTTAGGCCCAGACAGGGGGATTGAAAAGCATAAAACACTAGGGTCTGTCTTGAATTTGACACCTTGCTAATGGCATTTATTTGATCTGGCTCTTCGTTACTCCTCCTCTCGATAGAGCTCTGCTAGCGTTTCGTCGTCGCGCCTCGACCCAAATCAAATAAATGCCATTAGCAAGGTGTCAAATTCAAGACAGACCCTAGGCTGCTTAAAAATAAGATGGGAGGTCATAAAAAGCGCAGAAGAAAAACAGGACAGGGGAGCCAAAATAAACACCGTCGAGGCGATCGAGAAAGCCCCCGTGTCCTGGCATAATTTGCCCCGAGTCTTTTTTACCCGAAATGCGCTTAAGAAGAGATTCAAAAAAATCACCGAGCTGGGCGAAAGCCCCGATCGACGCACAGATGAGGAGAATAAAAGGAAGGTCTCTCAGGGTCGAGAAATAGATTAAAAAAATCCCGCCACAAAGAATCGAGCCCAGCAATCCGCCCAAACTTCCAGAGATTGTTTTTTTGGGTGAGATTTGTGGGAATATTTTTTTGCCACCAAAGGACAAACCAAAGAAAAATGCAAAAATATCACCAAAGAAAACAGTGACGAGCAAAAAGATCAGTAGAGGCCAACCATGCACAAACAGCAAGTGAACACATAGAGAGGGGAGAAGAGCCACGTAAATCAGGCCCACCAACGCCCACTGCATTTTAGTCACAATCTGATTGGGGTCCAATTGAGAAAAAAGACAAACGCCTGCGGAGGCGATCAACACAAAACTCATACACAAAACAGGGAGTAAAAATTCGGGCTGCACCACTTGAGTGAGATACACAACGATACTCATGAGTAAAAAAAGAACGGACCACAGTGAGGGAGGGCTAAAAAGAAGAGTGTATTCAGCCGCCGCAATCAAGGCGATAAGACTTCCAAGCACAACAAGGCCCATGGTTCCGGCAATATAAAGAGTGCCAAAGAGAATTCCTAGAGCGGCAAATGCGGAGAGCCAACGGTTTAACATGTGGTTATTAAATTCTGTTTTCTAAAATTTGTGAAGAGGTTTTTCCAAAACGACGCTCGCGGTTTTGATAATGAGCAAAGGCCTGATGGAGATCAGCAGCAGAGAAATCAGGCCACAAAGTCTGAGTGACGTAGATTTCGCTATAAACAGACTGCCAGGTTAAAAAATTAGAGAGGCGCATTTCGCCGCTGGTGCGAATGATCAGATCTGGATCCGGAGTGGGATACGTATTCAGTAAAGACTTAAAGCGTTCTTCAGTGAGATCCTCGGGAGTGAGTTGTCCCGTCTTGACCATTTGAGCAAAAGTTTGCGCCGCCTGCAAAATTTCCTGACGACCACCGTAGCTCAGGGCAAAGAAGAGCTTAAGCCCGGTGTTGTTTTGAGTGGCGAGAATGGTTTTTGTGATTTCGTCCTGCGCAAATCGCGGCAAGCGGTCAATCTGCCCAATGCACTGAAAGCAAATATTATTTTCGATCAGAGTTTTACGTTCTTTTGCGAGGTACTTGGCAAGGAGCTTCATAAGGAAAGAAACTTCTGTTGCCGGTCGGGCCCAGTTTTCGGTGCTAAAAGTGTAAAGGGTCAGGTGTTCAAGACCTAAGTGAGAGCATTCTTCGATGATCTTCTTAGCGACTCGAGTCCCTTTAAAGTGACCAAAAAATCTGTTTTTTCCCCTGCGCTCCGCCCAGCGCCCATTTCCGTCCATAATAATGGCGAGGTGACGAGGCAGAGTTGAACTCTGATTCGTCATATTGTCATGATTTCTTTTTCTTTATCAGCGGATAGCTTATCGACATCGGCCGTGTATTTGTCTGTCATTTTTTGAATCTCATCGAGGTACTGTTTATTTTGATCTTCTGAAATGACTTTATCTTTTAAAGCGACTTTGAGTTCTTCATTCGCATCTCGTCGAGCCATGCGCACGGCGACCTTGGCATCTTCCACGGCTTTTTTAGATTGTTTCACAAGTTCTTTACGACGATCTTCGGTGAGATCTGGTAAGCGCAAGCGCACCGATTTTCCATCGTTGATCGGGGCCATTCCCACATCACTTTTAACGATCGCGTTTTCGATGGCTTTTAAAACAGAGGCTTCCCAGGGAGTGACCAAAAAACTACGAGCGTCAGGGCAGGTCACAGAGGCCACTTGATTGAGAGGCGTGGGGTTGCCGTAGTAGTCCACGCGAACAGAATCGAGCATTGTCACTTGCGCGCGACCTGTGCGAATCTTTTTAAATTCGTTTCCAAGTGCTGCGATCGCAGTCTTCATTTTATTTTCTGTGTTTTTCTTGAGGTCGTTGACGTTCACCATGTTAGCGTCCCTTCGTTTTAGTTAATCAGAGTTCCAATCTGTTCGCCCTTTAAAACTCTGAGTAAATTACCTTTTTCCAACAACTTAAAAGTAATAATAGGAAGTTGGTTGTCCATACACAAGCTGAGAGCTGTAGAGTCCATCACCTTGAGGCCCTTATTTAGAGCGTCACGATGAGTGAGAGTTGTAAACTTGATGGCATCTGCATGTTTTTTTGGATCCTTGTCGTAAGTTCCATCAACGTTCGTGGCCTTTAGTAAAACTTCGGCATCAATTTCCATTCCACGAAGAGCGGCCGCCGTGTCTGTTGTAAAATACGGGTTTCCCGTGCCAGACGCAAAAATCACGATGCGCCCTTTTTCCAAGTGTCGAACAGCTCGGCGACGAATATACGGTTCTGCAATTTGCGCCATCTCGATCGCCGAGAGAACGCGTGTTTGCATGTCTTCTTTTTCAAGTGAATCTTGTAATGCTAAGGCATTGATACAGGTGGCGAGCATTCCCATGTAGTCGGAGCTGGCGCGATCCATGCCGTTAGCCGAAGCCGCCACGCCACGAAAGATATTTCCGCCGCCAATCACGATACCGATTTCAACACCAAGGCTTTGAATATCTTTAATGTCCTTGGCGATTTGTTGAATAATATCAGTGTTGATACCAAAACCCTGTGGGCCTGCGAGGGCCTCACCGCTGAGTTTGAGTAATATCCGTTTGTATTTTAATGACGCCACTGTCGCCTACTTACTGCTTAAGTTGGGCGGCGACTTCGTCAGCAAAATTGGACTCTTGCTTTTCGATGCCTTCACCCAATTCGTAGCGCGCAAAACGACGAACAACAATGTTTTCGCCAATTTTTGCAATTGTGTTTTGAACATGATCAGCCACGGTGATTTCCGGATTCTTCACATATTTTTGGCTGAGAAGACAACTCTCTGCGAGCCACTTTTTAATTTGGCCTTCGACGATCTTATCAACCATTTCTGGTTTTTTGCCCGCCTCAAGATTTGTTGCACGGAGCACACTGCGCTCTTTATCAATTTTTTCAGCAGGAATTTCGGCTTCCGAAACAGCCAGAGGATTCACAGCAGCAATGTGCATGGCGATGTCTTGAGCGAATTTTTTAAACTCGTCATTGCGCGCGACAAAGTCTGTTTCCGAGTTGATTTCGACAAGCACGCCAATGCGTCCTTCGCCGTGAATGTAAGAATAAACCAAACCTTCAGCAGCGACGCGGCCCGCTTTTTTAGCCGCTTTGCTTAAACCTTTTTGACGAAGCCAATCGATGGATTTGTCAAAATCCCCCGAGTTTTCCTCGAGGGCTTTTTTGCAATCAAGCATTCCGGCGTTGGTGCGATCGCGTAACTCTTTAACCATTTGAGCAGTGATAGACATATTCAGCTCCCTTACTCTTCAGTCGCAACTGGAGTTTCTGTTGTTGAAATCTCTTGCTCAACTTCGGCCAAGATTTCGATGTCATCAGCTGTTCCAGCAGCCACAAGTTTACGACCTTTGCTTGCTTTAACAACATTTGGTCCAGCAGGTTTTGCTGGCGCTTCTGGAGCGTCTTTTTTACCAGGACGACGGTTATTATTTTTCGCAGCAGGGGCGGCGTCTTTTTGTTCTTTTTCGACGTCAGATTGTTTGTCTGTACGCGTGCGAAGAACTTGTTCGTATTTTTGTGCACCAGCAACGTAAGCGTCGGCGATCATTTCGCTAAAAAGTTTAATTGAGCGAATGGCGTCGTCGTTACCTGGAATTGGATAGTCGATCAAGTTAGGATCAGAGTTTGTGTCGCAAATTCCGACAACTTTAATTCCTAGTTTTTTCGCTTCTTGAACGGCGATGTGTTCTTTATTGATATCGACAACAAAAAGAATTCCCGCAGGCTCTTTCATGTCGCGAATCCCTTGAAGGTATTCGTTCAATTTTTCGTATTCTTTTTCCATGCTCGAACGTTCTTTTTTAGAAAAGAAATCAAGCTCGCCTTTTTCGCGCATTTGATCGATTTTTTTAAGACGATCGATACTTTGTTTAATGGTCACAAAGTTTGTGAGTGTTCCGCCCAACCAACGTTTTGTAACGTAGTATTGTCCGCAACGGTTGGCCGCAGCCTGAATGGTTTCTTCGGCCTGTTTTTTGGTGCCGACAAAAATCAAACGATGGCCTTCTGCTGCCATGTTTTCTACAAATTGCATCGCCTCTTTGGCTTTGCTGAGAGTTTTTTGTAGATCGATAATATGAATTCCGCCTCGTGATGTGTAAACGAAGGGCTTCATTTTTGGATTCCATCTTTCTTTTTGATGGCCGAAGTGGACGCCTGCATCAAGCATGGCTTTCATAGTAAGACTCATACGATTCCTCCTTAGCTGGTTATGCCACCTTTTCGGAAAACCGTTCTCGCTGCAAAGAGCGCCCGGCACCAGCGGAGTCCGAAAAGTGAGTTATAGTTTGCCTTTTGAGAAATAAGATTTTCAAAAGACTTGAGGGTAGTGGGTATCATAACTGCCTAAAAAACGACAAGAAAATAAGGCTATTGGCGAAAAAAAGAGCCGACTTTGATGTTTAAGGGAGCTGCGAGACGCGACGAGTTATTATGCCTGAACCGCAGTCTCGAGTTTTAATTCGGAGGGCGATCCCAACGTTAATGACTGAAGGTCTCCCCAAAGGCCAATGCCGTTTGAGAAAAACCGCGATCCGAGCTTTAAATTGGCCACTTTGTGGAAGCCGTCGTTCTCTAAAAGCTGAGGATTCACAAGCCCATAGCTCTCTGGCGATACGATGATGTTTTCTTTTTCCACAGTTTCGAAAAAGTTGGGGTACATGCGTTTGATCTGCTTTTTCATTTCGCGAATCGTGCTTCCCAAGGACTCGCTATCTGCGGCGGTTTCGGGTCCCACCAAACACAACCATTGCGATGTCGGGGTCTCGTTTTCGAGCTGAAAGCGCCCCAAAGAGGGCTGCTCTTTTGAGCCGTATAACACGTGAATCGCCTCGGTCTCAGTGAGTGGACGTTGATGCTGGTAAATCAGGCTAATGCCGGTCCACAAAACGGTTTTCGAAAGCTTGGGAACAAGAGTTTTTGGGAGCGTTGTGGTTTTACTGTGCAAAAGCAATTTGGAAAGTTTTAACGGAGAGTCATAAAAATAGACCGTGTCGGCTTTGATAATGGTTGAGCCGTTGAGAGTGACTGTGACCTCGGGAGAGAGTTCGAGGGCCGTCACCTCACTCAGGTTTAAAAAATCCGCGCGCAGTTTTTGACGAAGCTCTAAAATCAGAGTGGCCACATTTTTCGACAAAAGCCATTGCTGACTGTTCGTCCACTGCGAATAGAGATCAACAGCTTCGTTGCTGGTTTCGCCAAACCCCACAAAGGGTTGCACGTGGCCATTATGGAAAGTCAAAGGCCCGACGTCGGTGGCTTGCGCCGCGAGATCTGGAAAAATTCGTGTGAGAGATTCGATTTGCGGACGGAGTAGTTCTGTATCGGGGAGGTAGCAGAGGTGAGAGTCAAAAAGCGCATCATTGTTTCTGAGGCCGCGAAAAAGTCCCCCGGCGAGGTCTTCTTTTTCGACGATGCAGCCATTGAGACCCTGCTCTTCGAGTTGCAAATTCTTGAGTAAGGCTTCGAGCCCGCTTCCGATGATAATATAGTCGTATTTATTTTTACTCATAGATGATTCTAAAAGATCATACTTAGGACAGTTTGAAAAGCACTTTTAGAAGCTGCGCCAAGGGCGGAAAGACAGTGCGAAAAAAACGTCGCGCGGCTGAATAATGTTGCAATCGATTGGCAACAGCTGGCGAAAACCGATAGTAAAGCCTGACAAAACGACGACCCAGCGGAGAAGGAGTTAAAACTTGATTCCGAAATTTCCTCAGGAGAACAAGGGTGGGGTCATTGCGGTCTTCAAACGCGATGGAAGCAATAAAGCAATTGCCCGTTTTAATATTCGCTTTTCGTAAAATGGTGCGATAGGCCTGGGCATTTTTAGCGTGGCGAACTTTCACCGACGCTTGTTTGGCAATCGATGCAAAGAGGTTGGTGTAGGGTAATAGTTCTCCAAGCTTTGCGGCGCAGAGCTCCTGTTTACCGGCATAACTTGGATGAAGATCATATATTTCTACGAGCGACCACAGGGCGCTACAAATGACGGTCACCTCTCGTGGGTGATCTCCAAACATGGCGGCATTGAGATCATTAAATTCTTTTTCGTAAACATATTGAATAATTTTAAGATATTTTTCGTAGCAAATGGCGGCATCGGCCTGTTCTTTGCGCTCCAGCATCACGCGAGCTTGCTTGATCAAAGCCAGACGATTGTTCCAAAGATTCTTTTTAAAATTTCCCTGAATCATTTCTTCGGCTTTAAGTAAGGTTGCGCTTGAAAGATTTTTTGAAAGACCTTTAAAGCAATTGGTGCACACCGATTCAAAGGAGACGGTCATTCCTTCTTTTTCGAGACGAAGCTTCATCCCTTGATCGATAGGATGAAGAAGTGTTGTGCTTGTTCCGCATTGCGGGCAGCCGGTGCCGGCGCTGACATCTGCCATAGTCTCTATCCTATTCGGCGATACAAAGATTTTGCAATCTGAATTGTGATCTTAGAGCCCGTCCAAGACTTCTTGGACGGGCTCTAAGCGCCCTACATCAAGTTGTAAGGGTCCATATCAATTTGAATTTTAATTTTTTTGAGGCTGGGTTGCATATGTGTTGCATACTGCAAAAGAGTATTGAGTGATTGCAGAGACGCTGATTTTACCAAAATTTGATGTCGGTAACGATTGCGCAAGCGATAAAGGGGAGCGGGAGCTGGACCAAGCACTTTAACGGCCAATTTCTGTTGAGCAGAAAAATCGCGCAAAAAAGAGCCCAAATGTTGAGCGAGCGAACATGTTTCCTCTTCATCCAGGCCCGAGATTTTGAGGCAGGCCAAACGAAAGAAGGGGGGATAGGAGAGGGATTCTCTTTCCTGGAGTTCTTCTTTTAAAAACCCCTCTGTATCATAATTCTTGGCAAAACGCAGACTGGGGTGATCGGGGCGATAGGTTTGAACAATCACGCGCCCCTTGTGATGGCGACCCGAACGACCGCTCACCTGCGTGAGCAATTGATAACTGCGTTCGGAGGCGCGAAAGTCGGGAAGATGAAAACCCACATCGGCAAGAACAATCCCAACGAGTGTGAGCTTTTCGAAATCCAAACCTTTTGCAATCATTTGCGTGCCGACTAAAAAGTGAACCTCGCCGCTTTCCATTTTTCCGACAAACTCTTCCATTCTTTGCCGGGAATCAATCTCGTCGCGATCCACACGAAAGACATTGGCGTGGGGAAAGAGTTTTTTGATTTCCTCTTGAATTTGTTCGGTTCCCAAGCCCAGCGCCTTGATCTCACCGGTGTGGCAGTCGGGGCATTTGCGCTGCATTTGGTGTGAGTAGTCGCAGTAATGGCAAACCAAATGACTTTTTCCATGAAGCGTGAGGGAGATCTCGCAGTTAGGGCATTTGTAAATAAAGCCGCAACTGGTGCAAAGAACCGTTTGCGCAATGCCACGACGATTGAGAAAGAGAGCGGACTGAAAACCTCTTTTGTAGTTTTCTTCGAGCGCCTTAAACAGAGGTGTGGTGAGCCAAAAGGGCAAAAAGGAATCGCGGCGCTCTTCCTCTTTAATGGTGTTGAGATCGATCACTTCGATCTCTGGCATTTGCATTTGTGAGGCGCGCTGGGTGAGGCGGTGCAAATGATATTTTTTGTCGAGAACATTCTTCCATGTCTCGAGGCTGGGCGTTGCCGTGCCAAGAAGGACCGGAATTTTTTCAAAATGCGCGCGCATGACGGCGGCATCGCGGGCGTTGTAGCGAAGCGTTTCGTCCTGTTTGTAAGATGACTCGTGCTCTTCATCGACCACAATCAATCCTAAGTTTGGCACCGGACAAAAGAGGGCGGAGCGCGCGCCAATCAGAACACGTTTTTTTTGTTCGATCAGACTCCACCACTGGTTGGTGCGCTCTCGATCCGTCAAATCGGAATGAAGAACCGCAATCTGATCGCCCAGGCGACTTCGGAAACGCGCCACAAGTTGTGGTGTGAGTGCGATCTCCGGGACTAAAATCATCGCGCTTTGGCCCGCAGCTAATTTCTTTTTTATCAGTTCGATATAAACTTCTGTTTTTCCGGAGCCTGTCACGCCCCAGAGAAGATGCGCAGAGAAACCGTCCATCTTTTCGATGTGCGAAAACACGGTTTGCTGTTCGTCATTGAGAGAAAGATTTTTTTCGACGACAGGATGATTTTCAAAAAGATCCTTCGCAACGGTGGCCCGGCCTTTTTTAGCAAGCGAAGGGAAAAAAAGTGAAAACACTTCTCCCGGAGGATAGTGATAGTACTTCGAAATCCACTGGGCCCAAGCAATATGCTGCGAAGACAAGGTCAGACTGTCTTCGACAAGAGACGAGACAGATTTTATTTTAAGGTCATCTCTTGTGGCGGCGTCGGGTTCAATCACAACCCCGCGAGCCACACGTCGACCGAGAGGAACTTGAACTGTGAGCCCCGGAACGAGGGGAAAATCAGAAGCGTATGTCAAAAGCTGTGGGAGCGGCGCTGCCACAGCTATTTTCCACAGGCCATGGGTTTCCACAGACATTAGCGAAACCGCGAGTAGAACTCTTTAAGATTGGTGTTGTGCGGGAGAAGAGCCTTGGACTCTTTTTGAATTTTGAGAGCGCCTTCGATCTTTTTTTGATCGACAAGTTGCGTGGAAGTGTTTTGTAAAAGCACAGTCGCGTTTTTCCAAAAGATGGTTTGCAATTCGGCCTGTTTGATTTTTCCCTCTTCGAAATCTTTAAAAGAATCAAATTCCACTTCCACTTGCGAGCCCAGGCGGAGTTTACGAATGAGAAAACTGTCCTGTTCGACCCACAAGCGCGGGGGCTGAAGTGTGTTTTTGGAATCTTGAGCGCCAAGCACATAAGCCACACCGCCTTTGTAGCGATCCAAATTCATATACCCAGCTTCGGTTGTAGAATGGCTAGGAACAATTTGCATCGCGAGCAAACGACTTTGCAGGGCGCGGCTGCTACGATAGTGCAAAAGGGGCTCAAAAAACTCTGGGCTCAGAGGGAAACTTTGACTTTTTCCCTCGACAGACGTGGTGATGCGCTTGCCACCTTTATACAAGATTTCAAACTTCCAAGGACTTCCATCTGTGTTCGTACCTTCGACCTCGAGCTTCATCAAATCAGCGTGAGCCACGTACCATGTTTCGTGAGCCACCATGTTTTCTTCTTTCAGTGTCACCGTTCTTTTGAGAATAAAAGCTTTGTTACCGCCCGTGCCTGAGGCCATTTTTCCAAGGACCGTGCTGAGTTTGGGGACAAACGCATGGGTTGTGGAGACAAAAAAGAAAACAAAGAGGTAAAATAAACTTTTTTGCATTAGAGCGTCCTTGAAAGTTGTTGCAGATATTTTTTAAGGTCGGCGCCGATTTGTGGATGTTTTAAACCCATCTCGATATTCGCAATCACGTAGCCCAATTTATCACCGGCATCGTAGCGGATGCCTTCAAAGAAGCGCGCGAGTAAACCCTCTTTGCGCGCCAGCTTGCACATGGCGTCTGTCAGTTGCACTTCGCCATTTTTCCCGGGAGCTAAGTTTTCAAGATGTGAAAAGATATCGGCCGTAAAAATATAACGACCTGGTAAGGCCCAGCAACTGGGAGCTTTATCAACAGCCGGTTTTTCGACAACATCATCCACGCGGATCCAGCCTTTTTCTTGTTTGCCGCTGATGATTCCATATTTAGAAACATCAGCCGGTGGAACTTCCATAATGGCAACGGTGGAGATGCCCGTTTCATCAAAGGTGTCGGAGAGTTGTTTGATGACGGAAGGTGTTTGCGGATTGGGGGGAATCATCAGCTCATCACCGAGCAGAACGGCAAAAGGTTCGTCACCCACAATCGGACGACCGACGTGAACGGCGTGCCCGAGGCCGAGAGCTTGTTTTTGGCGAATGCTAATAATGTTAACCATGTTGCGAATGTCGTTGAGCTGTTTTAGCAGATCATGCTTTCCTGTTTTAGCCAGAGTTTCCTCGAGCTCGACATGACGATCAAAAAAATCTTCGATGGCATTTTTTCGGCGCCCCGAAATCAGGATCACATCTTCGATTCCGGCGAGGGCCACTTCGCGCACAACGTGCAACAAAAGAGGCTCATCGACAATGGGTAACATTTCTTTGGGAACCGAATTTGTAATCGGTAAAAATCGTGTTCCCAATCCTGCCGTCGGGATAATGGCTTTTCTTACGCGTTTCATGGATCCCCTTAAAAACTCTATTAAACACAGACTTGGCCTAAAGTAGAAGGTCTAAAGTATCAAAATGAAACAAATGAAGCTATTCCTAATGCGCAATGCAAAAAAAACGAGTATTCTAGAATCTCTGAGCGTTGTTTGGGGGATGAATGAAGCAAAAAATATCCATTGTGATGATCTTATCGATCACCTTCGTGATATTGTTCTCCTATCAAAATTGCGGTGTCGAAGCGCCGCAAAGCATGTTTGACTCGGTTCAAAAGTACAAAGTTCCTTACGAAACCAAAATCGATCAAGTGGCCTATATGTCATGCTCGGAACAATTGAATATTCCCAACAAGCCGGGAGTGTTTTTTACATTTCGCATGGGAGCCTACGGAGAAGGAGCGGGCCTTCGTTTGAGCGATAACTTTTTGTACGAAACTCGCCGCGACGATAGCGAAGATCGCGCGTTCAAGCTGGGTGAAGAGTATGTGAGTATGAACCATCGCGTACAGTTTTCGATTCGCGCACAGAATAATCTTTTAGGGACACTTTTTCGCAATGGCAATAGCACTGAGGGAATCGAAGAAAAAGATTTTGATTTTGTCTTTGGAGACCTTGGCAGCAACGAAATGTCGGCATCGCTTGTGCCTCTGACAACAGATGAATATCTTAACTACTGGGCGGCCGGCGGAATTTCATCGGATGCTTACATGCAAGGCACAATGGTGTTTAATGACTCAGAAACCATCGCAGCACAATTGCGTTCCTTTCTTGAAGACGATTGGATACTGACGGTGGGTTATGCCCAGCCCGCTGAGCCCGGTGTGCTTCTCACTCGCGCAGATTATGCCTCTTCCAATAAAGATGA
This sequence comes from uncultured Pseudobdellovibrionaceae bacterium, assembly GCA_964579625.1. GTDB lineage: Bacteria > Bdellovibrionota > Bdellovibrionia > Bdellovibrionales > JAGQZY01 > JANPLN01. The sequence continues at coordinate 80,893 of CAZOGU010000002.1, read as the reverse complement.
TGATGGTGATGGGCGCGAAGACGACGCGGATGATGATGTGGTGGAACCAAACGAAGCCTATGGTTTGGGTCTTAAAGTTTCGTTTAAACAGCCCCTTCCAAGCAATTGGGGGTATACACTCAATCGCGCAGCAACAAGGCCACTCAATGTGCCCAATGTGAGTTTACCGAATCGCGTTTTGGCGTCCGTTTATGAATATGACTTAGCCGATCCCAAAAATATCAAAGCGCAGTGGCAGTGCCCATCAGAGCTGCAATTACGAATTGTTTATCCCGCGGACAAGGATCTCGATGATCCGTATTTTGATAACGACCCAAACACGCAAAGCGCGACGGTTGTAAACCTTTGTCCGGACGCGGCTGATCCCACCAATCCTGTGGATTTGGCAAACTTTCAGATTGTGCGAAGATCCTTGCCAACGTCAGACTGGAAAATCAACTGGGCACGTAAATGTGTTGTGCCAAAGAGTTATGTGAATGGAAGTTGCTATGGAATTGATCGCGGCGTAACTCCAAACGTAACACGCACTCCCGTTTATGATTTTACCGAACGATGTGATCCCGCAATCAATCCGGCCTGTTTGCACTTTGTCAGCATCTGTATAAGACAGTAGATACAAAACCCAATGGAATAAAAGATTCACTCTGTGCACTTGCTAATCAATAGCTGCATGTTAGACTTTGCACATGATTCTTTTATCTTTACTACTTCAATTTTCTTTTGCGCAAGTGGGTTCAACAGTAGATGCTCTCGGGGGAGCTGGGATCGCGGCACCTCATCCTTATGAGTCGGCGATTTTAAATCCAGCGGCTTTGGTGGAATTTAAAACTAAGTACTTTGGGATCCAAACGCATTCATCCGATAATTCTGTTTCGGGAGTCGACACCAATCAGCAGTCGATTTTTATTACCGACGCGGGAGACATGACGATCTTCCCCGGTGCTTTAATGTATCGTCAACGAACGAACAAAGTGGCGGGTGTGCGCATTCGCGAACAGCAATTTCAGCTTTCGGGTGCAGGAGCGATCACTCGGCATTTTGCCGTGGGTCTTTCGGGATATAAAATCAAAACAGATCTACCAACGGGCGCCGACTACAATCAGTACAATGCGGACCTTGGAGCCTACTGGTTTATCAATGATCAGTGGTCCGTGGGCGGTATTTTTCGAGGCTTGTTAGGTTCGAAAGACACGGCTTGGGCGGCCTCGAAAGTGCTACCAAGTTCTGGAATGGGTGCCGAATATCGATTTTTTGAGATGTTTAAACTTCGTTACGATTTGAACTATGTTTGGGAGCAAAACAGTGACAACCGCTTCCTGCATCAGTTTGGTGGCGAGGTGCGCTATGATAATCTTTTGGTTCTGCGTGCAGGTCTCAATCAAGATGACCGTGTGAGTGAGAATCGCTGGAGTGCGGGTATAGGTTGGGAGGGACCAAAATTAAAGGTCGCCTACGCCTACCAAAAAGAAACCCGCCAGAAACTCGGTGAGTCCCACTCTATTGACATGTGGTTGGACTTTTGATAGCTCATTGCAGCACACTTTAAGGAGATGCCATGGCCTCAGCAACACACAGAACTAAGAAGATCAGAAAAAAGAAAGAAGCCACCAAAGGCCGCAAGCGAAAAGCAAAAAATCGCAATCAAGGGACAACCAAGTCTCAAGCCAAGCTTTTCGGCGATAAGTAAGAATATAATTTCAAAAACTCATCTCAAACGCCAGAGCCACGCGCCGTTGTGGTTCGGGATAGCCGTAGGTTAATTCTCTGCGTTTGTTGAAAAAGTTGTAGACGCCAAACTGCAATGACGATTCTTTTGTCCAGCGATACATCCACAACAAATCTGTGCTCGCCCAGGAGGTGAGTTTGATGTTTGTGTTATTCACAAAATCCAAATCCCAAATGGAACTCCACAGTGTTTGTTGTGCCGTGAGGATGTGTTTATCGGTAAGTTGATAAGACAGGCTCGAAAAGGTTTGGTGCTCTGGCGAAAAGCGCAGAGGGGTTTGGCTCGGCTTTTCGCGCGCGATCATATAGGTGTGGCTTAAGTTCCAGCGCCAAAATGGCTGTTCGACTTCGAGTTTTGCGCTCACTCCATACGTTTCTGCGCGGCCGACGTTGATTTTCGTAAACTCGCTTGAGGGAAGAACCGATCCCTGGAGTAAATCTTGATAGCGCAGATAGAAAACGGCCGAACTGAGTGTGATGCCCTCGTGCCTCCAGCTTTGACCCACTTCGTACTGTTGAGATTTTTCGGGGGTGAGAAGAGGATTTCCGCGAAAGTAAGTTGTCTGCGCATAAAGATCCGTGAGCGATGGCGGGCGAAATCCTTCGGAGTACATCAGCCACAGCCGCGAGCTTTCGAACACCATCGGGAGATTGAACTGCAACAGAGTTTCATCATAACGAAAAAGATGGCGAACAGAAGGCTCAAAAAATAAATGCTTTGTGAGTGGAATCATAAACGACTGTGCGAGCTCGGGTTCCGAGCGATCAAATTTTTGATCTTGCACAAACGTCGCCGTGTAATAATTTTGATTCAGATCGAACAATGTTTGCGACAAAAAGCCGGGAGCAAATTCCCACGAAAAAATCTGGCTTAACCAAATTTTATCGGAGTTGGAAATGGATTTGGCGGGATCAAAAAAATCAGAGTGCAGGCTTGCATAACTGAGTCGCGAAATCCAGAGCGTATTTTCGGAGGCTTTAAACTCCGAAGACACTCCGGCAAGTAGCGCGTTTGATTTTTGTCGCGTCACTAAAGGCGTGATGAGCGAGCCTGGTGAGGTTTTGTCGAGATGGGAGTAGAGCAAGAGATGAGAGATCTTCCAGCGATCGCGTTTATGTCTTCCGAGCAAAGTGAATCTTTGCAAAGCTTGTTGATTGTTCTCGCGAACGCCCTCTCCGCCATTGCGATCCACATACGGAAAGTCACCGCGATCTTTTTCGCTAAAAAGACTTAACTGAAGCAGATCTTTGTCAGACGATACAAGCGGCGTGACGAGTGCGGCGTTAGCAATGGACACCGAAGAATCCTTAAAGACACTTTCATCAGTGTCGCTCACGCCAATGCGGAGGAGGGAGGATTTTCTTTTTTGAGGAACAAAATGAATAGAGCCGCCGAGCGCGTTCGCGCCGTAGAGAGCGGAGGTTGGACCTTCGAAGATATTGATCTGCTGGAGAATCTCCGTAGGTATAAATTGCGAAGATCCGCCAAAACCATCTAAAAAATTAAGCGGGATGTTATCGAGAAGAAAAAGCACTCGCGCCGCCTGAGAAGATCCGCGAATGGATGTCGCCGGAGAGCCTTGAGAGCGGGATTGAACACCCGTTGAGCCGAGAAATAAATTTTCAAAATAGGGTGAGGTGATTTGCAGAGGCTGGGGCTTGAGAGTTTGAAACGGGGCGTGTGATGTTCGTTCTGAAAACTCATCACTCCACGGAGAGTCCGTGATGTACTGGCGCGGGAGTTCTTCAGCTTGAATGTTAAGAATGAAAAGTAAAAAAAGAAAAAACACTCAAATCACTTTGTAAAAGAAGAAGGGGGACTCGGGGCCCCCTCATAAGTATTACTTGATAGATTCAAAGGCGCTTTTAAGTGCGCCATCAAAACCCTTGTTAAGAGAGCTATCATTGTAGAAGACAACTTTCACGTTTTTATAGCCGCCATTTTTAATAATTAACTTGTTAACGTAGTCTGAAGTAGCAAAGGTGGGTACGGTCACGTAGGTCAGGGTGCCACCTTTTTCCTTTGAAAGGCAGGCTTCGTTTTGGAGAAATATGGAAGTGAGCCCTTGTGGTTTTAATGCACTCACTTGAATGTAAGAGGTTGTGGAAAAGTACGGAATTGGACCGCCATCACTTTCACCTTCAGAATTAATATATTCAACGCAGGCGGCATCGACATCGAGCACGGCCACTTTGATTTGAGTTGTGATTTCAACATCTTTGTAATCGACAGCGAAAGCAAATAGACCATTTAGGCTTAAGCCAAGAAATAATACAAACTTCATAAATCCTCCCCATAAAGGTTGTTGGCGAATCTATACAACGAAACCATTTGGGGAGAGTAGCTTTATTCGGCGTCGTCTTCTGTTTGTAAGAATTTCTCAACCTGACCAGTCGCAACGGCCTCGGCAAATTCCTTATGTTCTGGACGATTTATAATCTCTAGAGCCTTTTTAAGCGGGAAGGGATCTACGGGAGCCGAAAGATGCTTGCGTTTAAAGGCCATGATTTCGGAAAAATTCTTTTCGATGATTGGAATTGGGAGGCGCTTTTCTTTGATGGCCTTGGCAATGGAGTTCATCGCTTTGATCGGCGATTGGAACTCGTTGCAGTACAAGAGGATGTTGGCACCCGCGAGAAGGGCCTGAACGGGGATTAAATCCTTTGGGTAATATTTAGCAAGGGCCTTCATATCAAGGTCGTCCGTCATAATCAGGCCGCGATAGCGCATCACTTCGCGCAGAATCTGCTGTAAAAAAGTGGGCGACAAGGTCACGGGCCATTCTGGATCGATCTTTTTAAAATGAATATGAGCCGTCATGGTGAGGTCACAACGAGAACGGAACACTTTACGAAAAGGTTCTAAGCTTTGGCTGTCATCAAGTTGTTTAAGAGTTTCGTTCGAAATCGGCAATTCAAAATGGCTATCCACTTCTGTAGATCCGTGACCGGGAAAGTGTTTACTGCACGGGATCACATTTGCTTTGATGTAACCTCGAACGAGAGCCGTAGAAAGTTGTGTGACCATCTCTGGATCAGTGCTGATCGCGCGATCACCGATCACTTCGTTTTTGGGATTTAACAAAATATCGAGGCAAGGGGCGTAGTCGAGATTGATTCCAAAGGCGCGCATTTCCTCGCCCATCTGCAGAGCAAAGCGAAACGCCAGCGATGAAGAACCAATATTGCCAATCTTTGAAAGCGCTGGCCACTGTGTGAAAGGAGGCTTTAATCGATGGACGCGGCCCCCCTCCATATCGATGGAGATAAAAAGAGGTGTTTTGTCTTTTGTTTTGAGGCGGAGACCTTGCAGCTCCGTTGTCAGCGCATGGATTTGCTCAGGAGATTCAAGATTGCGGGCAAATAAAATCACGCCGCCGATATTGTACTTCGTGATAAATTCTTTTTCTTCTTCAAGAAGTTGTGGCCCTTGGATTCCGATGATGAATTGCTGGCCTATTTTCTCAACCACAAAAGCTCCTCATGTGCAGGCGTGAGCCCATGCAGAATTGTAACAACCTCTGTGGCGCAAAGCAATGTCGCCTTTTATTTTTTAGGATCGAGAGCCTCGCGCAATCCATCACCAAGAAGGTTAAAACCCAAGACAAGAAGGACAATAAAAAGACCCGGAAAGAAACTCAAATGGGGGGCTTCGATCAGATATTGTCGTCCAGCGCCAAGAAGTGCGCCCCAGGTTGGCGTTTTAGGAGAAACCCCGAGTCCCAAAAAACTCAAACTCGATTCGGTCATAATTGTGACGGCCATCCCAAAGGACGCCTGAATAACAAGCGGCGCCACTAAGTTTGGCCAGATATGAAAAACCAGAATGCGCCAACGAGGAAGGCCAAGGGCCTGCGCATTGAGCACATGTTCTTTTTCTTTCAGGTGCAGAATTTCCCCTCGCACCAAGCGAGCATAAGAGGCCCAGCCCGTTAAGCAGAGTGCAAAGATCATATTTGCCACCGAGGCCTCTTGCAAAACGGCGACAATGGCAAGAATTAACAAAAATCCCGGGAAACCAAAAATCATATCTACAAAGCGCATGATCAAAAGATCGTAAAGCCCGCCGCCAAACCCCGCGATGGAACCAGCAATAAGACCTAAAAAAAGTGTGATCGATACAACACTCAATGCAATCGTGAGACTGACTCTTGCTCCATAAAGAATTTCGCTGAGAACATCGACGCCGTTTTGATCTGTTCCAAAAAAATGAACTGCGTTGGGGGCCACAAAACGATTGTCGAGTTGAATCCCGAGGGGATCAAACGAGGAAAGTAGAGGCGCAAAAATAGCGCAGAACAACATAAAGACAATCAGAGCGAGACCAGTTTTTAATTGCCAGCTTATCTTCATGATTCCAACCTGATTTTGGGATTAAAATAGGCATAAGCCAGATCGGTTAAAAAATTCGCAATCAAATAAACAAAAGACACAAACAACACACAGCCCTGAACCAAAGGATAATCGCGATTTTGAATCGATTGATAAAGCAGTAAGCCAATTCCTGGCCAATCAAAAATAGTTTCAACAATGACCGTGCCTGTGAGAAGAGCTCCCAGCATTAAGCCAAGAAGTGTGAGCACGGGAATGATGGCGTTTGTGAGGCCATGAACAAAATAAATTTTGCTTTCGTTTAAACCCTTGGCTTTGGCCACGGACATGTAGTCTTCCTTCATTACATCGAGCATCGAGCTTCGGGTCATGCGCAAGAGAAGCGCGATGAGACCAATGCTTAAGGACACCGCTGGAAGAACGAGGCTGTCCCAGCTTTCACGCTCGCCAATGGGGAGCCAATCCAGTTCTATTGCGAATATCCAAATCAGCAGTGGACCTGACCACAGTGAGGGAAAAGAAAGTCCAAGCGATCCAAGAACAAGTATCAACTGATCCACCCACGTATTTTTTTTGATCGCCGCGAGTACACCCAGTGGGATGCCAATCAGAGTGGCCAAAAGGAGCGCCGCAAGTCCCAGCTCTAAAGTGGCAGGCACACGAGAGCCGATTTCTTTAAAAACAGGTTTTTGTGTTTGTAGCGAGCGTCCAAGATCCAAATGCAAACTTCGCCAAAGGTAGTCTTTGTACTGCTGGAAGAGGGGTTGATCCAATCCGAGTTCTTTACGCAAAGCCTGGCGATCGGCTTGGCTAGTATAATCGCCAAGCATAATATCCACTGGATCGCCCGGGATCATATGAATTAAAAAAAACGTGATCGTCAAAACACCAAACAGAACAGGAATCAAAGAAGTCAGGCGACGAAAAAAATAGGTCATTGTTTACTATTGATCTCCGCACAAAGAAAGGCATCTAAAAATGATAAATTTAAAACAGATCGAGGCGCGACGACGAAGCGCTAGCCAGAAGGCGCTAACGCGAGGAGGAGCAACGAAGAGATGGTTTAAATTTATCATTTTTAGATGCCTTTCTTTGTGCGGGGATCAATAAGCATGTTGATTTTGCCTTCGGGGACTTTGCCAAAGAGAAGCTGAATTGTACTTTGGTTAAACGGCAATGCACCATAGGCTTGTTTGGGGTCGGTCACAAGCTCCGCTTTGAGATTGAGCTGTGTCACTTCTGTTTTAATGGACTCACCTTTGATATTCACCCAATTGACGAACTGCTCTTTTTTAAAAGTATTGAGAGTGCGAAATGTTTGCAGCCCTTTTTCTTTGACCTGTTCTTTGATATACACTTCGCCTTTTTCGATGGTGCCGTCTTCTTCGGCGATCGCTTCGTAGGAAAATTTATTTCCCACGGAAATTCCCTTCGGATTTTTAAGCATTAAGTGAGCGAGAAAAGTACTAAAAAAAACTTTGTCGTTAATGCCAACTTCGCGAGCTTGCGCTTTGCCGTTTTCGACAATTTTTAAGACCAACTTATTTTTTTTAACAATCGCATCGATGGCTTTTGATTTGCTGCCTTCGAGGCGCGTGTACTGATAGCTCAATGGCTCGAGTTTTGTATTGGCTTTCGCAGAAAGACTTTCCGAAGTGGTTGCCTCGGCGGTTTTGGTGAGCACAAAGTTAACCGACGAGAAGGATTTTGTCGCTGTATCCAGCTCGTAGCGTTGGATGATATACCCGATATGTTCAGTGCCAAGGGTGAGTTTGTAATAGCCTTCAAAAAGCACTTCGGCTGAGGCGATGGTTGAAGAGAGTAAAATGATTAGGACTTTGGTCAAGGTGAAGAGGTGTTTCATATCTCTAGGTTGGCTTACTGCCAGAGGGACTGTCAAAATAAAACGATGGCGCAAGAGAGCGAAAATACGCAAAAGACTTCCAATTCTCCTTTGAAGAATCAAAAGGGCCAAATGGCCCTCTTTTTGGTTTTGATTTTTCAAATTCTGTTTGTTTTTTTTGCGATGTCGATCAATGTGGGCTTGGTTGTTTACGATAAAATCAATTTGCAAAACTCCACAGACATTGCGGCCTATTATGCGGCTCAAAAGCAGACCGAGATGCTCAATCAAATTGCGCATATCAACTATCAGTTGCGTCAGGCCTATAAACTTTTAACTTTTCGCATTCGTGTTTTAGGAAGTGTTTCGATCGGTGTTGGTCCCATTTCCACACTTCAGCGGCATCCCGTTTTTACCAATCCACCGATGGCTCGGGAGAACACCCCGTTTTTTGCGCGTCTTGGAACTGGTCGCCACTCGCCCGGAGTTTGCGTCGGAAGTACGCTGTGGGAAGAGTATGCCATCACCGAAGGCAATGACACATCTTCTCTTTGTCAGGACTTGTTGGGATTTTCGGCGGTGCCGAGCATCGGAGGACGAGGCGATCCGCTCGGGCTTATCGGTGGACTGAATAATTTTTTAACAGCGATCGCTGCGCAGCTTGAACTCAAGTGCAAAACAGTGAGTGTTCTTAACTGGCAAGTGGCGGGCAGTTTTTTAATGGCCTACACTCTTGAGTCCCAACGTCGCATGGAAATGATTCGCGCACTATCGACCAAAATGAGTATGCCCGCGGCAGAGATGCAAGATGATTTAGGCGGCTCTGTTTACAATGGCACACTGAAGACCTTGCAAAAAAATCTCACTGAGCCTCAGCGTGCGACACTCAACCTCACGATGCTCAATTCTTTATCGACCGATATCGAAGGGCCGTGCAGTGATCCTAATTACTGGCTTCCATCCATCGAGCTGTATCCAGTGGTGACGTATGTTCGCATGATTTGGAATGGTCTTCGCTGTTCAACATCGGTTGTACCAAATCGAAGTGCTGCGATGTTGCCGCCTTCCGATTACATTGCGATGGTCGGCGGTCGAAACAATGCCCTGCTGGCATCGGCGTGGACAAACGATGCACCGGTTGCTGCGGGTGTAGAAAAAAATCCTTGGTGTATGCCCTACATGAAACTAACGGCGCAAACATCGCCAAGAAAAATATTTTCCCCATTTGGTGGGACAGTGACTCTGAGGGGCGAGGCCTATGCAAAACCTTTCGGGGGCCGCGTGGGTCCATGGTATAGCAAGCAATGGCCATCGGGTAGCCCCACGTCACAAGGAATTGATCGTGTTGATCCACTTCTCCCTGCGCGTTCCATTTCTGGTCAGCGACTTGGGAATCCTCCCGAAGACGACTTGGTCAATTACTCCAAGTATCCAGGTGATGCTCTCGGTATGAACTCCACCTATGCGCTAGGGGCGATGTCTGCATATTGGAATCAATCCGTCATCAGAAATGCTCCTTACAATCGGCTGCCGCCAGTGTTGGCGCTCGCACATTATAATCATATCGGTGATCCCGACGAGTTTGATTCCCAGCCAGATTCACTGGCACGAACAAACAATGCGCGGAACACCGGGGACACCATTCGCAATATGGAAGAGGCGGCCATCGCGCCAGATCTCTTTGATATTACTTACTACTCCATCGAGGGTCAGTACTCTGCCAATTATTTTAATCCAAATTTAGAAAATTTTAGTACGCAGGATCAGTTTGCGAGATATTTTTTAGATTTGGGTTCTGACAATCGTCAGCCATACAGTGTTGTGAATCAGATCAACACCGCCAACACTGTTTTTGCGGCCCAACCTCCTTTTTACCAACTCGAAACGCCGGATCATTTGTTAACGGGGTGGGCACAAAAAGGTGCCGTCGATTATGAATTCCCCGATTTATTTGGGCGCTGTCTTCAGCGCAATGATCCACAGGTCATGGACTTACCGAGTCCTAGTGGTTGTCCTCAGGGGGGGCGCGCTGGGTACTCTGTTAAATTGGTATCGAAAAATTATTTACAAAATGTCTCCGCCGACTTGGGCGGCCCCGGCATTAACGGTCCCATTCTCAATCCTCCCCCTGCCGACCAATAATAAAAGTGTCTCAAACTGAAACACTTCCAACATTTTTCCATTCAAAAACATTAAGATTTACAGACTTCCGTCCGATAAAGAGAATACTTTCGGGGGATAAAAGTGAAAAAAATCATGTTCACTCAAATCGTAATAACTATAACTTTCCTCACTCAGTCCACCATTTCTTTTGCACAGGGAACAGTTTCTGGCAGTGGAACTGGGTGTGAAACAGCGATCGATTGCACAGTCTCCACAGGAAATACAACAACCACCACAAAAACAACCAACACGGCAGGAACAGCGACCATTCGTCCAATGTCAGGAGCCACAACCACAACAGTCACAACCAACTATGGCAGCGCAGGCGCTGCAGATTCCGGTGCGTACTCTCAAGCCGAAGAGGCAAGAAATCAATCCAACTTGATGATGGTTGCGGCCGCTGGTTTGGGAACAATGTATGCTTCTCGCTGTGGATCACGAAATCCACGCGCGTGTATGCTGGCAGCAGCGGCATTTTCAGCTGCTGGTGTAGCCAATCAAAAAAGCCAACAAGCATCGGGTTTGATGAACTCTCTTGGCAACGGTGGACAAAGCGACGGCTCTGTTGATTCTGCTGGAGTGAATACGACAGTGGCTTCCAATCTTAATAAAATTAAAGCCGATCTTGCGAGCAATGGTTATGCTGTCGATGAGAGTGGCAATATCACAATGCCCAATGGCTCCACCGTTGGAGGAGACCTCAGCGAACAGAGTTTAAAAAATGCAGGCATGGATGGCGCGGACGCAAACCAATTGCAAAAAGATCTTGAGGCCATGCGCAAAGAAATGCGCGACAAGTCCGGAGCCGCGGGTGCCGCTCTTTTGGCTCGCGATAGCGGCTCGACAGGCTACGGGCGTATTAGTATTTCCAGTCTCGACGGCAGCGATAAAGAAATGACGGAACAACAAGAAGCAGAGCGATCCGGAATCGATCGGGATCCGGCATCATGGACAGGTTTTTATAAAAAATTTGGTGATGGTCTTATCGGTGTTTCGCAATCTGATATTTTTTTAATGGTTGAAAAACGGGTGGAAAAAGAGAGCATGGGAATGGAGCAAGTAAAATGAAGACGAAAATATTCTTTGGACTCTTTCTATTTTTTTACAATTTAGACTTCGCATTTGCCAATTGTGATCAACAAGCACAAGCTGCACAAAGAGCATGTGACAAAGCCAATGTTAAAGATCCTCTCAAAACGTTAGCAGAGATGAAGCCTTATATCGATGGAACAAAAGCCACGGTCGAAGCTGTTCAAAAAGGAACGACTGATTTGGCAAAAGCAAAAACCCAAGTCGACCAGGTGGAATTAGCTTGCGCCAAGAGCATTAATAGTTGCATTCGCGTCTGTGAAAGCGAAGCCAATGCTCGATATAGTAGCCAAGACACGGCGGGCGGTGATGCCGCTAAAGACGCACGGGACTACTGCGCAACAGGTGAGCCTGCCGAAAATCAAAAACACATTCAAGCAGCGAGCGGGAGTATGCAACAAATGCTAGGACCATTACTCAACCTGCTTGCGACGTTAAAGGGTGATGGTGGCGAGAGCGGAGACCTTTGTTCGCGCGAGCCCAACAATCCACAATGTAAGACAGATATCGCAGCACAGTCTCCATCGGCACCTCTTACAAATAATGATGCTCGCGTGAAAGAAGATGGAAGCTTTTTAGAAGCAGGGATGAACGGCAATGACACTCCTGCAGTGGGAGAGCGCACAGATCCAAGTATCGCTCAGGGAACTCCCGGAATTGGTGGCGGAAGTGGAATCAGTTCCGCAGGACTTGCCGGTGGCAGTGGTCGTTCTAAAGGCGTCGCCGAAGGACTTCCAGATAATACACCCAAAATCAATTTAGCATCTGCAGGTGGCGGCGGCGGTGCCGCTCGAAGTACCACTCCTCTCGGGGGCGGACTCACATCGAAAAAAGAAATTGGTAATCCCATTGCAAGTCGTACAAGCATTGATGGGGACAACAAAATGGGAACCGCAGCTATGGACAAAGCGATGCAAGCACGAGGTCTCGCCTCCGAAGGTGGACAGCCCGGCGGCGTGAGCGCGGCCCACTCGTTTGATAACTTTCAAAAAATAGAAAAACGCATCCAAACCGAACGAAACCTTCTCAGCGAACGCTAAAGTGAGCCTCGTGCCTTTAGAGTTCGCACATTTGGCCAAGGAGGGACGACTTCTTTCCGCCGGTGATACTTGTGAGATCAAGAGGTTGTTCGTACACTCGCAAGTAGGCGAGGAGAGCAAAAGCTGCACCCTCGATGGCTTGTGACGGCCAACCCAGATCCTCTGAGGACTTCACAACACTCGCCCCAAAATACAATTTAAGTCGCTGCATAAGGTAATGGTTTTTTAAACCGCCACCTGAGAAAAAAATGTGCTCGGGCATAAGGGGTACATGTTTTTTATAGGCTTCAAAAATCGTGAGTGCTGAAAGTTCGGTGAGAGTTGCAAGCTGGTCATTCAAACTTAGTTTATGGAATTTTCTTTCAACGTAAGCGTGGATGAAGTCGAGATTAAATTCTTCGCGCCCACAACTTTTGGGTGCTGATTTTTTAAAGTACGGATGAGTGAGCATTTTTTTGAGAGACTCTTGATGAGGAAGCCCTTGTGCAGAGAGCTTGCCTTGGTCGTCGTAGAAAGATTTTCCTTTTGATTTGTGTTGCACCCAAATATCAAGAAGCGTGCTTGCTGGGCCCGTATCAAACGCGAGCCAGTGTTTCTTATGGCAAAATGTCAGGTTACTAATCCCCCCGAGGTTATGAAATGCGACAGGTTTTTTAAATTCCGACAGGAGAACTTTATGCAGAACGGGAGCGAGGGGAGCTCCTTGTCCGCCGGCTGCGATATCACTTGCGCGAAAATTAAAAATCACAGGCTGATCCGCTTCCATTGCAAGATAGCTGGGCTCACCGAGTTGAAAAGTCGCTTGGCCACCGCGGTGGTAAACAGTCTGTCCATGAAGGCCAATCAGCTCGGGTTTACCTTGCCAGCGTATTTCCGCAAAGTGCTTTGCGTACAAACGCCCCAGCTCATGATGATATTCACCCACCTCGTAGGTGGTGGCCTGGTTGGTGATCACACGTTTTGTTTTTTCGTGAAAGGACTTATCAAAAGGCTTGTGCACATGTTGTAAAAACTGAATCGAAAGTTTTTTCTTAAAAGTAATATCCGTGAGAACAAAATCAATTCCGTCGCCGCTCGTTCCGTTCATAATTCCTAAGACACGCATATCAGTCCTCCAAATTGAGAAGTAGAGTTTGATTGAGATTTTTTTTAATTTTTAAAGAATGATCCACAAGACAGTTCTCAAGCCGTATGTCTGCGGCTGCCTGAGAATTCGCGCCGACAAAAACGGTTCCAGAGCATTGCTCGCTGCGCACATTTGAAGAACGATGGATTGCCACAGTTTTTTGTGCCGAGCAGCTCGTTGTAAAAGAAAAGTCTCGACCAAAGGATTCGTAAACCTGTTGCAAGTGGTTTTTATTTCCCGACTGAGCCACCATTTGAGTGACATCCGCAGTGGCCTTAAGAAGTCCTGCCAATGAGCCCGTTTCCCACCACGAACAATCAACAAAGAGAGTATTAACGAGGGCGCCAGCATTCATCGCTGGCACCAAGGTGTCATGAAAGATATGGGACTCGCCGGCTGGGAGCAAAGAGAGCACCTCATTAGAGAATATTTTATAACCGGTATAATGAACGGGTTTTAAAACTTCTGTGGAAGAGGGTTTGTCGCCAAAGCCGCGAATGACACCGTCTTTATTAATCCAAACTGGTTTTAAAGTTTTTTGCAGATCCGGATGATCGGTCACAAGTAAAGTTGCCAGGGCTTTCGTTTTTTGAAAGTGCTCGGACAAGTGAGACAATATGTCGGCCGATGGGGGAATCATCACTTCGTCAGAGTTGATAGCGAAGAAAGAAGAGAACGGTTGAAGATGATTTTTTGCGTAATAGAGGGCGCCACCACTTCCCATGGCTTTGTCTTTTTCCAAAGAAAATTGAAAACGAAAATCGCGGAGCTCGTCGCGCTTTGTGAGCGCTTGCATTTTTTCGGGCAGATGATGCAAATTCATGGTGATCTCTCGGCAATCGGCTTCGCGCAAAAAATAAAGACTGTAATAGCTAAGAGGGAGACCCCAAAATGGAATGGCGGGTTTAGGCAGTTGGTCGCTGTAGGGACGCAAGCGAGTCCCAAGTCCTGCGCAAAGAAGAAGTGCGCCTAGGGCCATTTTTCAATTTGTGGAAGTTGAAGTTGATCGACCAGTTTTTTCATCATTTTAAATTCGGGAACTTCACCGAGCGCTTGTTGCACTTTGGCCAAAGTGTGTGGAAGATACTTCAGATAGCGTTGATCGCCGCGTTGATTTAAGACAGCGGCAAATGTTCCGCACGCTTTAAAACATCTTTGCAACATCTGCAAATGGAAGTAATGCATAAATTCTTTTTTCGTTTTAAAAAGAGCTAAAGCCTCTGGAAAATGCACGAGATAGTATTCGATAAGACTTTGGATGCTTTGTGCAGATAGATGAACATACGAATCATGCACAAGGCTCACCAAATCATACTGAGGCGGGCCCATTCGTGCATCCTGAAAATCGATAAAATAAATCTGATCGCCTTTGATCATAATATTCCGCGAATGGAAGTCGCGATGACAAAGAACTTGCGGGGCCTCAGCAAGAGTTGTTGCTAAACGAGTGAACTCGGTTTGCAGTTGTGCAACCCCTTGTTCGCCAAGTTGATGTGGACAAAGCTGTGTAAATAAATTTTTAAACGTGTAATTCAATTCCCAGCTTAACTTTTCCACGTCAAATCGCACACCATAAGCCGTACAATTGTTTTTTTGTTTTGGATCCAAAGAGCGTCGGTGAAGCAGAATCAGGTGATCCAAGGTCACTTGATAAAAAGGCAAAATGCTTTCCTGCTTTAAGAACTCCCAAAAGCGACGTTCTAGGGTTAAGTCGCCTAAGTCTTCGAGCAAAAACAATCCTTTTTCCTGATCATAGCCAATAATTTGTGGAACATGGATTTTTGTTTCGAGAAGATGTTTTTGAATAGAGATAAACGGGAATTTTTGTGGATCTAAAAAAGGCTCCCACTCCATAAGAACCCATGTTTGAGATCCTTTAAAAATTCGATAGTAACGGCGAGTCGAAGCATCCCCAGCCAATGGAACGACGGAATAGCCATCCACGGAAAGCGTTTTACTGATAAAATCGTCAAAAACTTTGGGATAATCGGTCAAAATTTGAGCTACCATATCCCTTTATGCTGTCTGATTCACCCCGGAAAAGCAACTTCAAAAGGAAGTGCCGTGGGCACTCAATGGATCGTCGGAAAAAGACTCTGGCACGATGGAATCAGATGACAGCTTTTCGTATACGACGCAAACTTGTGGTGTTTTAACTGCTGCGTTGATTCCGACTGAAGAATAGCCTGCGCGCATTGGTTGAGAGATTCGAATTGAATTTCGGATTCTCCCGCGCTTTCAGAGAGCACATAAAAGAAATCAAAGTGCTTTAAAAACGAATTGTGAATTCCCTCATTGTGGACCAGCTCGCCGAGTGACAATTGCGTTGCCGCAATTAAAAGCAGATCAGGAGTGGGCGAGGCTTTTCGCATTAAAAAATAGGTTTCCAATGTCTTTTGCTGGCGCGGAGTCAAAAGTTCTAAGTGAGGAATATAGATCGTGGTTTTTACAAGACCAGCTAAATCATTCAGTGAATTTAAAAAATCCACAGGCATATGATCCGTTCGTAAGAAAAAGTGATTTTTTTGTGCAGCATGAAGGGATAATGCCAAGCGCTCCAGCTTGAGAGGAGAATTGGATTTAAGAAGAAGCGCTTCTTTGTCAAAGCTAAGATCAAAATCCTCTTCTTCATCTTCTGTTTCATCGGAATTTTCATTTTCCTCTGGCACCGGGACGACTTGTTTTCCCTGTTGTTGAAAGCGCAGAATTTTTTGCGGATTCAGTTCAATCTGTAGATACTGAATCAAATTGTCGCTGACCTCGAGCTGGTCCATAAGATTCACATAGCTTTGTAACGAAAGATGAACGAGATCCCGCAGTTTTTCACGAGCCACTTCGTGTTCTTGCGCGACGTTGAGGACTTTAAAATAGGCCAAGGGTCGGCCGGATTTGGGTTCGTAGATCGGGATCGAAAGCGTTTTGTCGATGGGCGAATAGGTTTCTTTCAGAAGATTCTGAAAAGAGAGACCCGGCGTCCATTCGAGCTCGCTCGTGTATCCGTAGTGCGTTCTAATGATGTCTTGCAGTTTGCTTATTATATTTTGCATTTCCCACTCAATTTTATTCAGAATTATTACAATTGTTGTGCCCAAAAATGTTACTCAGCCACTGTCCAATGCCAGGACAGTGTTTTTTGTTAAAATGCCTCTCTAAAGCGAATGAAGGGCGTTTCGCCTCCGCATTTGAAGAAATTACCGCTTCTCACCAAAAAATAGACAGTCCTAAACGAAGGAAATCTTTACAGAACTGTTAAAGATTTATAGTATCCAGGCTCATGAGAATAGCTTTGGCACAAATCAATTCTGTGATGGGTGATTTGGATGGAAACATCCAAAAAATGCTCGCTTGGACTCAACAAGCCCTTGATAAAAGTTGCCAACTGATTGTTTTTCCCGAAATGTGCACCCTCGGCTATAGTGCCAATGATTGGTTGGAGCGGCCCGAGGTCATCACTGCTCACAAAAAAGCGGTGCAACTGTTTTTAAAGAAAAAACCAAAAGGCATCGAAGTACTTTTCGGCGGACTCCACTCACCACTTAAAAAATCCTCAAAGCCTTTGCAGAACGCTGCTTTTTTTTCTTCTCGTGCAAGCAAGCCCATTTCTAAAGTCCTTTTGCCTCAATATGATGTGTTTGATGAAGGGCGCTTTTTTGAACCAGGGAGTTTGCAAGATCATCTTGTTTCTTGGGGCGGAAAAAAGATTTTGGTATTGATCTGTGAAGACATGTGGGCCTGGGAAAAAAATCCAAACGATAACCCTCTACGTAAAATAAAAAAATCACAGGTGGACCTGGTGTTAAGTATCAACGCCTCTCCATTTTCATTGGGTAAAGAAGGGCGTCGCCACAAAGTCGCGCAACAGACCGCTCGTCATTTTTCAGCACCTGTCGTCTACGTAAATATGGTTGGCGGTCAGGATGAATTGATTTTTGATGGCTCAAGTTTTGTAATGAATAAAAACGGAAAGCGAATCACTCAGTCGGCATTTTGCTCCGAAGATCTTAATATCTTTGATCTCACTCAACAGGCGGGTGGAACACGCTCGTCTGTGACCAAAGAGGTCGAGCAGACACATGCCGCTTTGGTTTTAGGAATTCGTGATTTTGCGCAAAAAAATGGATTCTCAAAAATCCACTTGGGACTCAGTGGTGGAATTGACTCCGCGGTTGTTGCCGCTTTAGCGGCCGATGCTGTCGGGCCACAAAATGTGACAGCGATAGCGATGCCAGGCCCTTTCTCCGAAGAAAAAAGTCATCGTCTTGCTCAGCAGCTGGCAAAAAATTTGGGCTGTCCCTTTTCCACTGTCGATCTTCGTGACGCTTACAATGTGATGATTCGCGATTTCGAAAAAACATTTGGAGCCATGCCCTTTGGTTTGGTGCACGAAAATATTCAAGCGCGTCTTCGTGGAAATATACTCATGATGTACGCCAATGCGCAGAAGAGTCTTTTGCTCTCCACAGGAAATAAAAGCGAATATGCGACCGGATATTCCACTCTGTACGGAGATATGTGTGGCGGGCTCGCTCCTCTTGGAGATCTTCTCAAAAAGCAAGTTTACGATTTGGCCAAGTACTACAACAAAGAGCGTGAGCTGATCCCGCAAGAGATCATCACTCGCGCGCCCAGCGCAGAGCTTCGTCCGAATCAAAAGGATCAGGACAGTTTGCCGGAGTATGATGTTTTAGATCGAGCGGTTCATAAAATTATTACTGAGCAAAAAGCAGCGAGCAGCAACGTCGAAAAATGGCTGCTCAAAAAAGTAGCACAAAGCGAATTCAAGCGCTGGCAAGCCCCACCCATCTTACGAATCACCTCCCACGCCTTCGGCCGCGGCCGTCGTTTCCCAATCACCAACACGCACTACAAAAGGTACGCCGTTTCTTTTCCTTAAGCACCGAATCATTTTCCACTGTTGTCATCTTGACCGAAGGGAAAGATCTTTCGCTTTGCTCAAGATGACGTTATAGGAAAAATGATTCGGCGTTTAAGGAAAAGGTACGGCGTACCTTTTGTGCAGTAGCCATTTTGGTTGGATTTTGTTACCCATGAATGACTTAATGTTTAGAGGGGAATCTATGAGATTTATTGCCTTTGATTTAGAGACCACGGGGACTGTCCCAGCTGTGGATCAAATTGTTGAGATTGGGGCTGTTCGCTATGTGAATGGTGAAGCTGAAGCCACGTTTTCAACGCTCATTAATCCGCGCCAGTCGATTCCTCCAGGAGCGTCTGCTGTGAATGGGATTACAGATGATATGGTTCTCGGAAAGCCGTTTATCGAATCCATTCTCGAACCTTTTGCAGAATTTTGCCAAGATCTTCCAGTTGTCGCCCACAATGCGCCCTTTGATTCGCAGTTTTTAACTACATCCATTCGCAAGTATGAGACCTCAAGCCCTCGCGGCGTGATTCTCGATACTCTTCCTATGGCACGAAAAGTTTTTCCAGGCTTAGCCAATTACAAACTTGGAACTCTTGTTCAGCATCTCAAAATTCAAGCGGGCACATTCCACCGCGCCGAAGAAGATGCCTCCTATTGTGGTCGTTTGTTTTTAGAAATTCTTAAAAAAATCGCCCAGCCTCACGAAGACATCAAAATCGAAAATCTTATAGCTCTTACCGGCAAACCCGAGTCCCGCTTTCCACAAATCGAAAAGCAACCCAAACAACTCAACCTCTTAGATTTTTAAGTAGGGCCTGTTGACGTTTTATCTGACGTAAAAGTGGTTTGTGTAAATCCAGGGAATCCAGCGGAGCTCGCCGGGAATGGGGAGTTGCAAGCGTAAGCGAGCATAGACGCGGTAGTTTCCAGGTTCGGTGATTTTAAATTCACTGTTTTGTTTTCGTGACTGTTGGAACTCAAGTCCATCTTTGTAAACTCTCACTTCAAAATTCTTTATGTTGAGTTCAGGAAGATCGACAATAAGTTTTGTATTTTTGCTCAAAGGAACCTGAGACCCCATTAAAAAGTCCTCCCCCGAGGATCTCATGTAGGCCGCAAAACCTTGCGGGTTGGCAAGTGCATCCACTGCAAAATAAAAATGACCATTTGTAAATGCCTTATGGACTTTGTCCATATCGCGACTTGCAACGCCAGTCAGTTCGGCGGGGAGCAAAATATGATTGCTCGCAAAGCGAAAGGAGTCTTCGTAGGTGGGAAACGAAAACGAAATGGGTCCGGCGCTAAAAATTTTCCCGGTCGAATGATTGCCGATAGAGCCAATGGTTTTGTGGCTGCGGTTCAGTTGTTCCCAGAGCTGGATCTCCTTACTGGGTTCGTTGATCAGACGAAGCAGGGCGATTTTTGGATTAAAAATATATAAAAAGAGACTCCACAAAAAAGAAGCTTTTTTATGAAGCCACGTTTGTTGCCACATCTGCCGAAGATTCATAACCTCTATGCCATTGAGCCCTTTGGGGTATTCCAAACTCCATTCATGTCCCGGCTTAAAAGGATGCGCCAGGAAAACAGTTTCGGCCTCCGTCTCCGAAGGCATACGATTGATAAAATCATTGATCATTGCCTGCGCCGTTCCGAGGGAGTCAATGCGACGGAGGGAATTGCGACTGTACAATAAAAAATGGGCATCAAGGAGACTGAGTTTTTTTCCGGTAAAAACAAGAACATCGTTATTGTATCCAAAAACATCATGGGACGAATCAAAGTCGTTAAAATCCGTGATGTACAAAAAATTGATATGAGCTTTGGCGGCATGCTCGATCATTTCGCTGGGCGGAGCACTGCCAAGTGAGTGATTGGTGAGAGCATGGCTTATGCCCCGATAGTCAAAAAATTTAGGATGAGGGGAGGGAGTGAGATCCTTGCGCAGTTGCAAGTCGTAACGACTGATAAAAACACCAAAAAAGAGAACCGAAAAAATGAGGCCAATTAAAAAGTAAAAGAAGACACGGGAAAATCGCACGAGACTCCTTGGTTGGAGAACTAATTAAAGTTGATCGTAATGGGCTTTCCGCTTTCGCCAGGAATTCCCAAACTTTTTTCGTGGGTTGTGATTTTGGCGCCGCCGCCATCACTCACAACGATCTTAATTTTGTCTAAGTAATAAAAAACATGGCGGCTGTTGGCGTTTAGTTGAATGGATTCTTTTTTCCCCGTGCTCCAAGCCGCCTCAACAGAGATGTTCGTGCGCGCCTCTACAGTGACCATTTTTTGTTTATTTTCTCCAGCAGGAACAACGCCACGAGGTGGTGGTTCTTCTTCTTCCGGCGCATCTTCGGCCGTCGGCGTGGCAGCCGCCGTGGGCTCCGCTGCTTTGGTGGTGGCGGCAGGCTGTGGAGTCGTGGCGGGCGTCATTAAGGTTTCCACCGGAGGAGTCGCCGGAGTCGATGGTTCTTCATCGGGATCATTATCGATGCTGGTATTTTCGCTTCTCACCGTCTCTTGAGAGTACGAAACAATCTTCATGCTGATAAAATAAATCGAAGTGATAAGAACGAGGATAATGACCACAGCACCTAGAGTGATAAACTGCGAAGGGGTGCGAAACCACAGAAGGTTGGTTTTTTCCGTGAGCTGATTGGAATCGAGTTTAGAGACCGGCATGGGTTTCGGTTCGGGAGTGCCGGCTGTGGATTTATCGTAGGTGGATAAGAGATCATCGGCATTAAGACCCAAGGCTTTTGCGTACTGACGAATAAAACCTTTCAAAAAGGCTTTATTGGTTACTTTTCCAAACTCGCCATTTTCGAGGGCCACAAGTGTAGGTAGTTGAATCTTTGTTTGCGAAGAAATGTCTTCAAGGCTTTTACCTTGCGATTCTCTTGTTTGTTTGAGGAGTAATCCAATCTCTTTCATAGGCCCGTCTTGTTAAGTCTCATCAGCTCTAGCATCGATCTGGCTTTTTCTTGGTAAGGCCCATCTGGATAGAGCAATATGGTTTCATTCATAAGTGCAACACCCTTAGTTTTATCGCCACTTTTGAAATAGGTCAAAGCCGCAAAGTAGTGAGCCTCATCATAGTTGTTTTTTTTGCAGAGATGGACGGCCACGTCAAATATGGGTAAAGCCCCACGATAATCTTTGAGCTCGTAGAGCGCGCGTCCATAGGTCGAATAGGTCAGGCAGTTGTTTTTGTTAAGAGCGATGGATTTCTGAAGCCATGGTATGGCTTTTTTGTACTGACCTTCACGAAAATAAGACAATCCGTAATTTGAGTACGCAAGTGGCTGCTTGAGATAGGTGAGATCGCTGATAACCACTTCGAGCTGGGATCGGGCATCGCTATACTGCTTAAGTTCGATCAAAGCGCGTGCATAGTTATTGCGTGCCTCAGAAAGTCGCTCATCCAAGTGAACAGCTCTGCGGAAATGCTCCGCCGATTTTTCATATTTTCCAAAAGAAAAATAGGTCAAACCCAATTGATTGTGAATCAACGGATTGTCGGGCTCAACAGACTCTCCCTTGAGGAGAGTGCTGAGAGCTTGAGGGGATTGTCCTGAGGCCAACTGTTTTTCGGCAAGTTCAACGTAGGGAAGCGCAGAATCTTTCGATCCACGAAAGGTCGTGCATCCCATCGCCAAAAAAACCAAAATCAAACAGCTGAGCCTCAAAATCACAACATCTCCTATTTATTTACAAACTCAGTGTCTTTAAAAAAGAGCGCGAGTTCACGAGCGGCGCTTTCGGCACTGTCGGAACCATGAACGGCGTTTTCTCCAACATTGTCACCAAACAATTTACGAAGTGTGCCCGGTGCTGCTTTTGCAGGATCTGTTGCGCCCATGATTTCGCGATTTTTCATCACGGCGCCTTCGCCAGAGAGAGCCATCAGCATCACCGGTCCAGATGTCATAAACGAAACAAGCTCGCCAAAAAAGGGACGCGCTTTGTGTTCGGCATAAAACTCTTCGCAAAGAGGCTTGCTCAAGGTCACAAGCTTTGCAGCTGCGATTTTTAATCCGTTTTTTTCGAAGATGGCAATAATGTTGCCGATGGCATTTTTTTTCACAGCATTGGGTTTAATAATACTAAAAGTCATTTCTTTGGTCATAAGGTCTCCTTCTGTTTGTCGAGCCACGGCTTTTCGCCGTCGACGGTTATTTTAAACTTTTCTTTAATGTTGAACCTAAATCAGCAGGGCTTCGTGCAATACTGCATCCTGCGGCTTCGAGCGCTGCAAACTTTCCTTCGGCGGTGTCTTCGCCACCAGTCACAATCGCTCCGGCATGGCCCATGCGCTTGCCTTTTGGAGCTGTTGCTCCCGCGATAAATGCCGTCACTGGCTTTTTAAATTCGCGTTTGATGTATTCGGCGGCATCGAGTTCGGCGGCGCCACCAATCTCGCCAATCATAATCACGGCATCGGTGTCTTTATCTTTGTTAAAGAGTTCGAGCACATCGATAAAGTTTGTTCCGTTGACCGGATCGCCACCAATTCCCACGCACGAACTTTGCCCCAAGCCCACTTGGGTCAGCTGGTGAACAGCTTCGTAGGTGAGCGTTCCAGAGCGGGAGAGCACACCAATGCGACCGGCTTTATGAATATGACCGGGCATGATTCCAATTTTGCACTGATCAGGAGTAATAACGCCCGGGCAATTGGGCCCAATCAGGCGGGATTTTTTCCCTTTCATGTACTGTTTTACTTTGATCATATCATTGATGGGAATTCCTTCGGTGATACAAATAATCAACGGAATTTCTGCATCCACCGCTTCCATGATGGAATCCGCGGCAAACGGAGGTGGAACATAAAGAACAGAAGCATTTGCCCCTGTTTTTTCGACAGCTTCGTGAACAGAATTAAAAACCGGCAAGCCTAAATGCTGAGTGCCGCCTTTTCCGGGAGTGACTCCGCCGACCATTTTTGTTCCATATTTGATCGCTTGTTCTGTATGAAAAGTCCCTTGCGCACCAGTGATGCCTTGGCAGATCACTTTTGTCTGAGAGTTGACGAGAATAGCCATTAGCGAACTCCTTTAACAGCGTTGATAATTTTTTGAGCAGCATCTGTTAGATCATTGGCAGGAATAATATTGAGGCCACTGTCGGCTAAGATCTTTTTCCCAAGTTCGACGTTCGTTCCCTCAAGACGTACGACCAAAGGGACTTTTAAGCCCACCTCTTTTGAGGCCGCAATCACACCCTCGGCAATGATATCGCACTTCATGATACCGCCAAAAATATTGATCAAAATGCCTTTGACGTTGGTGTCTTTGAGAATAATTTTAAAAGCCGCAGTCACTTTTTCTTTGTTGGCGCCGCCGCCGACATCGAGAAAGTTTGCCGGCGTTCCACCGTGGAGTTTAATGATATCCATGGTGGCCATGGCGAGACCTGCACCGTTGACGAGGCACCCAATATTTCCATCGAGCTTAATAAAAGCGAGTTCATATTTGTGAGCCTCAAGTTCGGAAGGATCTTCCTCTGTCTCGTCTTTGAGTTCGGCGAGTTTTGGATGTCGGTAAAGAGCGTTGTCATCAAAACTGACTTTTGCATCAAGAGCCATCACATCACCAGACTGCGTGACCACGAGAGGATTGATTTCGATCATGGCGCAGTCGAGATCCATGTACACTTTGTAGAGACCTTTAAAAAACTCAGCCGCTTTCAGCGCGGTTTTTCCGGTCATTCCCAATTTAAAAGCTAAATTGCGCGCTTCAAAATCAAGAATCCCGCTGCTGGGGTCAATCGTAATATTGTGAATTTTCTCAGGGGTTTTTTCGGCCACCTCTTCGATGTCCATTCCACCTTCGGAGCTCGCCATCATTCCCACGCGTCCGGCATTGCGATCCAAAAAAACCGCGGCGTAGTATTCTTTAGCGATCTGACAGCCTTCTTCAATATAGACTTTGTGCACTTTTTTGCCTTCGGCGCCTGTTTGCGGAGTCACAAGCTGCATGCCGATAATCGAATCAGACAATTTTTTTACGTCATCCAAAGACTTTGCTACCTTCACGCCGCCACCTTTTCCGCGGCCACCAGCATGAATTTGGGCTTTTACGACCCACACCGATCCGCCGAGAGCTTTGGCGTTGGCCACAGCCTCATCGCTGGTGTAAGCGAGTTTTCCTTTGAGAACGGGAAGATTGTATTGGCGAAAAATCTCTTTCGCCTGGTACTCATGAATATTCATAGGGAGCCCTTTCTATTTAGTAGTCCAACTTTTTAAGTGCTTCAACGAGGTCTAATACTTGTTTTTTCGAATTTTCGAGACCCGCTTTTTCTTCGGCATTGAGTTTAAGCTCGATCACTTTTTCGAGACCATTTCCGCCCAACTGACAAAGGACGCCGATAAAAAGACCGCGTATATCATACTCACCATCCAGGTAAGCCGCGCAAGGGAGAATGCGGTTTTGGTTTTTAAGAATCGCTTCGGCCATTTGCACAGCACTTGCAGCAGGAGCGTAATAGGCCGAACCTGTTTTCAGAAGCTCAACGATTTCGGCACCGCCTTTACGAGTGCGCTCAACAAGAGCATCGACTTTTTCTTTGGGAAGCATTTCTGTAAGCGGAACTCCGCCGACCGAACAATGACGAGTCATGGGAACCATGGAATCGCCGTGCCCACCGAGAACAAAGGCATTGATATCTTTAATACTGATTCCCGTGGCTTCCGAAATAAAAGTGCGGAAGCGCGCGCCGTCAAGAACGCCAGCCATTCCCAAAATGCGTTCGCGGGGGAAGCCAAGAACTTCTTTGGCAACATAGGCCATCGCATCGAGTGGGTTACTGACAACAATCACAATCGAGTTTGGCGCGTACTTTTTAATGCCTTCGCAGGCCACTTTCATAATTTTAGCGTTGGTCGACAAAAGGTCATCGCGGCTCATTCCGGGTTTTCTTGGAAGTCCTGCAGTGACAATCACCACATCAGAATCGGCGATATCTTTATAGTCCATTGTCCCTTTAACGATCGAATCAAAGCCTTCAACCGGTGAGGCCTCGTAAAGATCGAGGGCTTTTCCTTTGGCGGCCCCTTCATTAATATCCAGAAGAACCACATCTCCGAGTTCTTTGCTGGCAGCCCAGTGAGCGCACGTCGAGCCGACAAAGCCCGCACCAATCACAGAGAGTTTTTTTCGCGTGTGTTTCATGGAGACTCCTTTAAAAAAAGTGTATTTATATAGATAAAAAGTTTGAATCTACTCTTCTCACAGTTTGGGGAGTAAAACAATTAACGCTCCGCTCAAAAGGCGTTTCATCGACAAGCCTCCTTCGAGTGAATATATTGGTTTGCTCAACATACAAAAGAGGTCGTGAATGAAAAAAATCAAAGTTGCCAACCCTGTCGTGGAGCTTGATGGCGATGAAATGACTCGCATTATATGGCATTTTATTCGTGAAAAGCTGATCCTTCCCTACCTGGACATGGAGATTAAGTATTTTGATCTCGGAGTCGAGCATCGCGATAAAACAGAAGATCGTGTGACCATCGAGGCGGCCGAGGCGATTAAAAAATACAATGTGGGTATAAAGTGCGCCACGATCACCCCCGACGAAGCCCGGGTGAAGGAATTTAACCTCAAACAAATGTGGAAGTCCCCCAACGGCACGATTCGTAACATTTTGGATGGAACCGTGTTTCGTGAGCCCATTATTATCAAAAACATCCCGCGCCTTGTTCCTCATTGGACAAAGCCCATCTGCATCGGTCGTCACGCCTTTGGCGATCAGTACCGTGCCACCGATTTTTTAACCAAAGGAAAGGGCAAACTCACAATCACATTCGAACCGGAGGGCGGTGGAGATAAGCAGTCGTTTGAAGTGTTTAACTTTAAAGGTGATGGCGTGGCACTGGCGATGTACAACACCGATGAATCCATCCGCGGTTTTGCGCAGTCGTGTTTTAACTTGGCCGTGCAAAAGAAGTGGCCTCTTTATTTATCAACCAAAAATACGATTCTTAAAAAATACGATGGTCGCTTTAAAGATATTTTCCAAGACGTTTACCAAAAAGAGTTTAAATCCCAATTTGAGGCAGCGGGCCTTACTTATGAACATCGATTGATCGATGACATGGTGGCCGCGGCCATGAAGTGGTCTGGTGGATTTGTTTGGGCCTGCAAAAACTACGACGGCGATGTGCAATCAGATATCGTTGCGCAAGGATTTGGATCTTTGGGCTTAATGACTTCGGTGCTTGTGACACCCGATGGAAAGACATTGGAGTCCGAAGCTGCTCACGGAACAGTCACGCGCCACTATCGTATGCACCAGCAGGGCAAGGAAACGTCGACAAACCCAATCGCATCTATCTTTGCGTGGACTCGCGGGCTTGAACATCGTGGAAAGCTCGATCAAAACAACGAACTGATCCAATTTGCACAAAAATTGGAAAAAGTTTGTATCGAAACAGTTGAATCAGGGAAAATGACGAAGGATTTAGCAGTTTGTATTCATGGTGAGAAGGTTTCGGCAGACAAGTATATGAACACGGTTCCGTTTCTTGAGGCCATCGATCAAAACTTGCGCCACGCTTTAATGTAACATGTCCTAGTCTATCATCCGGTCTACAGATCGGGTGAACTACAAAAAAGGCAAAAAAAAGCCCCTCAGAGAGGGGCTTTTTGATTTCTAGAGCGAAATCAAAACTACTTCTTCTTCTTTTTTGAAGTCTTCTTTTTCTTAGTAGCTTTTTTCTTTGCTTTTTTCTTCTTAGCCATTGTTGCCTCCTTAGATGCATCAGTTGTTGTTTGTTGTTCACTGATGCTTTCAGTTTACCTATGCCGACCTTATCGTCAATAAAAAATTTTAGCTTTAGCACTTTTTTTGAATAGATATGCTTTTTGTAGCGTGGAGGTGCGTGATGAGCGAAGTATTTTTGAAAATGTTCGGTGTTTGTATCGGATTTTCTGTATTACGAATCTTTTTACGACAAAATTTTGTTCAAGAGCGTGCACTGACAAAAATTGTCATCGCATTTTTTCTTTTCAATGCTCTTCATCTTCTTTTTTTCGAAAACTTTTTGCTCAATTGGTTTTTGATTTATGGAAGTGTTCTTCTCATTTTGGAGCTCAAAAAATTTTCTGATGAACGACAGGAAAACCTTTTCAGAAAAGAGTTTCCCGTGATTCTCACTTCGATTCTTCTCAACATGAAGCTGGGACAAAGCTTTCGACAATCACTGCGTTCATGTCTCACAACACTGTCTCCGACCTGGCGAACGAGATTCGAACGGATTTATCAGAATGTTGCTTTTTCACCACAAGAAAACGGGGTGGTTTTCGAAAAAATGAGGGGGTTTTCCGTAGAAATCACCCAAGAACTCAAAAAAATTGACGGTTCAACACACAAAACGATCGAAAAAATAGAAAATTTTCGCAGGAGGTTAATGATCACCGAAAAATTCCGACGTAGGTCTGGGAGAATTCGCGGACAAGTGCATTTGCAAATCATTCTAATGTCACTGATCTATGCCGCCGTCTTTGCAATCAATGCCTTTCTGTTTCCTTTGGAGCGCTACAAATTCATTATTTTAGCCTCTGTTTTTCTCTATTTGTTTGGATTGGCAGTTATTTTTGTGATTGGGAAAAGAGTTCGATGGAATATTTAGCGCCCCCGTATGATTTTGTTTTGGACCTTATCTATGAACTCGAGTCGGGAGGGACCGTGCGAAGTGCGGTTAAAAAGCATACAAACATTACATCCGGCAATTTTTGTCTACTTTTAAAGCAGTGGCTGCGCAAACAAGAGTTGGGTGGAGCCGTGATTAAAGATCCAACCATCAAGAGTCCCTATCAAAAAGCAATTTGGGATTTGATGGAAATGTCTCTTCAGGGTGTGAGCGTGCTTTCACCTTTGTATCAATTGGAGTCGGAACTTCGCTTTGCCTGCGAAGAACAGCTGGAGCAACATCTGGCCACACTTCCCTACAAATTAATGATACCGCTTCTCTTTTTTCAATTTCCCGCGTTATTGATTTTGATGATGGGCCCGTTATTAGCGCAACTCATCACCGAGGTGTCGTCATGAGTCTACTGATTTTTATTTTTATGAGCACGGCAGAGGTACAGACATTGTTGACCGCCACGTCTTCGAAAGAGATCGAGACCCAACATCGACACACCACTCAGCAAACAATTCTGCGCGAACGCTGTGACGTTGAACTTCGCGAAAAATGGATTCCTCTGTATTGTTTTGAGTGGCTCCGTCAAAGTACTTTTACGCCGCCCGAGAAGAGAGTCTACCAAGATTTTTTTAATCAAAGATGCATTCAAGCCGCGGCCAACGAATCAACGGCCGCATGGAAGATGTTTCGTTCTTTTAAAATCAAGAAGGGGCCTTGTTTTACGGCGGTTCAACAAAAGTACCGGGATCAAATGTATCAAGGACAAAAGACAGCTCACTTTTCCGAAATGGCACAAATGATCCAAGTTGGCAGGGAATTTGAACTGTCTACCGGACATGGCGAACAAAAAACTCCGAAAAGTGGACGATTACGAAATCATCAGTTGCATCGGTGAAGGATTAACCAGTTGTGTTTACAAGGCTATTAAGAAAAATAAACAGTGGGGTATCGAACAGACCGTCGCCCTTAAAATTCTAAAATCCAAACAACAGGTCCAAACTTTTGCACAGGAAGTCCTTTCCCTTAGCCAAGTGGATTCGCCCCATTGTGTGAAACTCTACGGTTGGACGGAGCAAGATGGGGCCCCCGTTTTGATTTTGGAACATCTCAACGGAATATCCCTGCATGAGCTGATTCAATCGGCGCTTTTGCCTTCGGACCTGATTGAAGAAATCACAGCACAGATACAAGATGGATTGCGTGATCTGAAACGGTATGGTTTGCGCCACGGGGATTTAGGGCCCAAAAACATATTTGTAACCGATCAAGGCGTTGTCAAACTTTTGGATTTTGGTTTTAGCCTTCAAAAAGAATTCCAAGCTTGCACCTTTGCCTATTTGGCCTGTGAAGGTTGGAAAAAAGGAGTTCTGAGTTGGGAATCTGATTTGTTTTCTTTGGGGCTCTTAAAAATCGAAATGGAAACATTGGAATCAGTAAGCACACGTCAACAGGCGGAGGCTCGCTCGACACAGGTGCTCAACAAAAGTTCACTTTTGGCCGAAAATCCAAAAGACCGGGATTTTTTGCCATTGCAGTCGCTGGGACTTCGGCGCGAGCACTTGTCTTTGCTGGTACAAAAGATTCAAAAAAAGAAACAGACCCACTTTCTACAGAGCACACTCTTTTGCCGGGAGATGGCGCTTCATCGATCGATGGACGTTGGTTCGCGCTGGGGTCGCTCGCTTGCGATCTGCGCAAGTTTTATGATTCTCTTTTTTTCCAATTCACTTCATCCGGCGACGGCAGAAAAGCCAGGCCCCAGCCACTCGCGCTGGCGTTTGGAGGTTCGTAGCCAGCAATGGGCTGAGGTCGTTCTTTATCGGATTAAAAACAAAAAATCACTTTTGATCGATCAACAGTACACTCCTTTTAGCCGACGCTCCTTACCTCCGGGGGATTATCAAATTCGTTGGTCCTCACAAAAACAATCGGGTTTGATTTTCGTGCAATTGAATAAAAATCGACGTATTCTTCTTCCATAAGTATCAAACAGGGGATTCTATGGACTTTTTGCAGTCGATTTTATTGGGAATAATTCAAGGCATATCAGAATTTCTTCCCATATCAAGTGATGGGCATCTTGTTTTGTTTCAAAGGATTTTGGGATTCGAAGGTGGGTCCTTGGCCTTCAATGTCACTCTCCATGCGGGCACACTTTTATCCGTGATTTGTGTGTACTACCGAGATTTGATTAAGATGATCGATTGGCGCTTTGTACGCATGGGCGTGATTTCATCGATTCCAACGGCCCTGATTGGGCTTCTTATGAAAAAATATTTTGATTTCGAAAACACCAGCCTTCATCTTGTCGCCTTCTTTTTTGCGCTCTCAGGCCTTGCTTTGTTTTTCGCGCAGAAAAAAACCAATTATTTAGCGCGAACTGAAGTGAGTTTGGAAAACGTACTCGATCAGATCACAATTAAAAAAGCCATTTTCATAGGTATTGCGCAGGGACTGGCAGTTTTACCAGGATTGAGCCGCTCGGGTTCGACAATTGCCACAGCACTTTTATTTTCCTGCTCCGGCCCTGTCGCAGCTTTTTATAGTTTTGCGATCTCCATACCGGCGATATTTGGAGCCTGTCTTCTTGAGCTGTCAGATGCACAGGTGGCAAGTGCCGATATTCCCTTTTATATCCTTGGGGCGGTCACGTCCTTTGTGGTTGGATATTTTTCTTTGAGATTATTGCAGTTTATTTTTTTAAAACGCATCAACTTGGCCTACTTTAGTTATTATCTTTGGTGTTTGAGCGCTATTTTGCTTTTTGTTTAACCGAATTGACTCTCGTTTTGTCATCGATAGGTTTGTAGTTGAAAACGTATTGAGCGTTAAAAGTCTCTCACAGATCTTACATTTCATTTTTTCTTCTCACTTAAGTGGCTTGATTTCCGAACCTATTCCTCAACTCAAAACGCTTTGTGATAGAGTCCATCAAAATTATCTATGGTTAAGTTGTTAGACATCTGAACGGAAGATTTTTAAGACTAGACCTAAGTTGATAAGCAAAGTGTTTATCAAAAACGGGGGAGAACAAAGTATGAGGAATTTAGTATTTTTATTATTCACAGTAGCGAGTGTATTTGCACAGGCGGATGACATCGCCTTGGGTGAGCCAGCCTATGGGGGAACAGGGTGTCCTCAAGGAACTGTGGGTACAACATTGTCACCAGACAGTAAAGTGTTGAGTGTGATCTTTGATGCCTTTATGGCGCAAGCAGGTAGAGGGGCAGGAATCTCGATTGAAAGAAAGACCTGTAGTTTAGCGGTTCCGATTCATGTTCCACAAGGATTGAGTGTGAGTGTATTAAAGGTGGACTATCGCGGTTACACTTTTGTTCCTCGCGGAGCGATGGCGCGTTTTTCTGTTGAGTACTTCTTAAAAAGTTTCAATAGCACAAGCACCGGGCCAAAAGGTTCTCGCACTTTCTTAGGACCCGTAGATAAAGACTATATTGTTTCGAACGAACTCGAGTTATCTGGAATTGTGTGGTCGGCGTGCGGACAAGATGTAAACCTTCGCATCAATACTTCGATGTTAGCTAAAACAAACACTCGAAACGATGATGTGTTGGCAACAGTGGACAGTGCCGACATTGCTGCCGGAATGATTTATCACTTGCAGTGGAAAAGATGTAACTAAGGTTCTAAGCTCTGGGGGTTGATATGCTGAAAGCTGTTTTTGTTTTAGTCACAATATTGGTTGCGCAACAAGGACAGGCGCAGTTTGGTCAATCCAAAGGAGTTGGAAAAAAAGCGGAGGCGGGAGGTTCACATCCGTCTTCCAATTCAGAAGATTTCGCAGATGTGATTGTTCAGGCCGACGAGAAAGTCGGCGCCTTTAATAAGGGTGCGGGGAAAGCGCCTAAAAATAATCATTCTGCAAAAGTAAAAGGGGTTAAATTAAACAGACCTCATCTCGGTGGTAGTGGTTGCCCCGAGGGAACAGTGGGTGTAACACTCACGCCCGACAACAAAACACTCTCTGTGATTTTTGATAACTACATTGTCCAGGCCGGTCGGAGCTTTAATTTAAAGCGAGATATTAAAAATTGCTCTGTGCGTGTTCCGGTGGAAGTGCCTGCGGGTTATCAGTTTGCCGTCGTTAAGTTGGACTATCGTGGATACAATTCGATTCCCGAAAAAGCAAAAGTCAGCTATTTAACAATCTATTCCTTCACAGATATTCAAACAGGAAAACAGATTGGACGCAGAATTCGTCGCCAGTACTTTTTTAAAGGTCCATTGGACGAAGAGTACACACTATCGAGCGATGTTTCTTCCGAGCCCATTTGGTCGAGTTGCGGACGAGCGGTACAGTTTGGTTTCGATACAAGAGCCATCGCGGCAACGAATGGTCAGGGTGATGATGTGATGGGAACGATTGATTCGATCGATGCTTCGGTCGGCACAAGTGGTGTTGAGTACCATCTTGTGTGGCAGGCGTGTCAGTAGTTTGAGCTATTCGTAAGCTTTCGTGTATTCAAAAAAAGTGATGCGGCCATTCTCAGCGTTATATTGAACCTGAATCGGGTGGCAGCAAACTTCGCAGTCTTCGACATAATTTTGCATACCATCCACAGATACATCGAGCAGCATCGAAATCTTTTCGAGGCAGCTCGGACATTTAAAGAATTTTTCGACCTCTTCCATCATTTGATCCCGATTACTTCTCAGTGCCTTTGCCTTTTCCGTTGCCATTTCCGGGAGAACCATCGGCATCTGTTCCATCTCCGTTGTTGGAGTTTCCGGGGTTGGAAGAGTCATTCCCATCTGGGTCATTCCCATGGCCATTATTGCCATTTTTTTTGCCGCCATCCGTAGTATCGGTATCCCCGTCTGTATTTCCATCAGTGGTTCCGTCAACACTTCCATCCGTGTTTCCATTGACAGCACCTGTGCTAACTCCGCCAGTGGTTCCACCTTTTGGTGAATTTTTCTTGGATTGACCCTCCGACTTCGCAGTGCACTTGTCGCACTCAGATTTATCAAACCCAAGAAGGCGTGCACGCTGGCGGCAGGTGAGATTGGCCTTCAAATGGATTTTTTTTGCGTTAGGGCTGGGTCTCACATCCATAGATTCTTTCGAACAGCCAATGTCTCGCCAATTTGATTTTCGATTTGTCTCAGCAAAGCTGTTAAAGCTAAAAAACAAAAAAACCAAAACAAGCGCATTTCGTACAACAAAAGAACCCACAAGAACCTCCCGGTGATCTCCTTAAAGAGTACTTTTAAATATCTGATTACGGAATGGGTGTGATTGTTGGTACCGACGAAAGTCTGTAGAGTCGCAGAAAAAATTCCAATCTGCCAGATATCAGAAATCAGATATCCGAATTCTGATATCTGGAACTGCTCGTGGATGGGAGAATCATAAGAGAGGGAAGTGGTGGTCAGAGAGGGAATTGAACCCCCGACACGAGGATTTTCAGTCCTCTGCTCTACCGACTGAGCTACCTGACCATCGGGAAAAATCGGAACCAATATAGCTACAAAAATCGCGAGGTTAAGTCAAACCTATTTCAGAGCTTGCTCTAAATCCCAGAGAAGATCTTTGAGCTCTTCAATGCCCACACTCAGGCGCACTAAGTTATCCGAAATTCCCAAGGCTTTTCGGTTCTCAGAAGGCACACTGGCATGTGTCATAATCGCCGGATGTTCAATTAACGACTCAACGCCGCCAAGGCTTTCTGCCAAAGAAAAAATCTTCACTTTCTCCAAGAACACGCGCGATTCTTCGAGGCCGCCTTTAAGATAAAAAGTGATCATTCCGCCAAAGCCACTCATTTGTTCGCTGGCAAGCGCGTGCTGAGGGTGGCTTTTGAGTCCGGGATAAAGAACTTTTTCAACGCGTGGATGTTTTTCCAAAAAGTCAGCGATGGTTTTCGCGTTAGATTCATGAGTGCGCATACGTACCGGCAAAGTTTTTAAACTGCGCATGCAGATATAGGAATCAAAAGTCGACTGCGAAGTTCCCATGGAGTTACTTAAAAATGCAATTTTCTCAGCCAAGTCTTGGCGATTCATAACAAGGGCACCGCCAACGATATCACTGTGGCCGTTGATGTACTTTGTTGTGGAATGCAGAACAATGTCGGCACCCAGTTCAAGCGGACGCTGAAAGTAAGGACTCATAAATGTATTGTCGACAACAGAGATGATATTTTTTTTCTGAGCTAGAGCGCAGTGTTTGCGAATATCCACAAGCTTCAGCATCGGATTGGTGGGTGTCTCGATCCAAATGAGTTTTGTATTTGGTTTGATCGCTTTTTCGAAATTTTCTGGATTTGTTAAATCAACAAAAGAAAACTCTACCCCATTGTGGCGAATCACTTTGTCAAATAAACGAAACGTACCGCCGTACATATCGTCACAGGCCACAACGTGGTCACCGGCTTTGAGTAAGTGCATGGCCGTTGTTGTCGCTCCACAGCCAGAGGCAAACGCAAAACCATATTTTCCTGATTCCAAACTGGCGAGGCAGTTTTCGTACGCCTTACGAGTGGGGTTGGACGTGCGACTGTACTCATAACCTTTATGTACGCCAGGTGATTCTTGCACAAAAGTCGAAGTGAGGTAGATCGGCGTCATGATAGCGCCCGTTGTAGGATCGGGTTCTTGACCGGCGTGAATGGCTCGCGTTGCAAAACCGACGGGATGATCTGTGGGCTTCATGGTGACCTCTCTCTTATTGTAAAAAATGGCTCATAAAATCGAGCAAATCAATTTTTGTAATCAAACGTGTTTTTTGCGACGGATCTTTTACCAGAGCGATAAAACCCTTTTGAAAATGATTGGAAAGATTTTCGAGCGTATCATCCAGTTCGACCCAAATGATATTTCCTTTGATCAAATGAATGATCGGCTCCGTGGGTTTGAGTTTTCCGGTCGCAAGAGGGAAAATCAAATCCGATTCATCCAAAATTCCAACGATTTCGTTGTCGGAATAAACAGGAACTTGTGAAATATTATTTTGTTTTAACAAATTCACCACGTCGATGACGTTTTGGCCTACTTTTGCAGAGATCAAATCAGGTTGAGACATTTTTCCCAACAGATCACGGACCGTATTTGTACGCATCGGTGATGGAAGAAAATCATTGTCCTTCATCCAATCATCGTTAAAGGCTTTACTGAGATACGCGCGACCGCTATCGGGCATCATCACAAGGAACGTCATTGGGGTGGTGAATTTTTCCGAGTACTTAATGGCGCCCGCAAGTGCCATTGCTGAGGAGGGTCCGACGCAAATTCCCTCTTTCGCCACGATTTCGCGAACCAAACTAAAGGACTCTTTGTCGGAGACCTGAACAAAATCATCAATCACATTCATATGAACGTTGTCGGGAAGCATGTCTTCGCCAACACCTTCCACTTTGTAAGGCATCGGTGGATTTTTGACTTCTTTAAAATAAAACAAATCATAAAGAATACTTCCCACAGGATCTGGACACAAAATTTTGACCTTGGGATTTTTTTCTTTGAGATACTTACCCACACCCGAAACGGTTCCGCCGGTTCCAGCCCCCGCAACAAACACGTCAATCTTGCCATCGGTTTGTTCCCAGATTTCTGGGCCGGTGGATTCGTAGTGTTGGCGAGCATTGTCGGGGTTGTGATATTGATTGGTGATAAAGCTATTGGGTGTAATTTCGCCAAGCTTTTTGGCGACAGAAAGATAACTTCGCGGATCATGAGGCTCAACAGCTGTTGGCGTGATAACCACTTTGGCTCCATAGGCACGAAGAATGGCACGCTTTTCTTCGCTGATTTTATCAGGCATGACAAAAATAGCCTTGTAGCCTTTCACCGCGGCGACAAGTGCTAAGCCCATGCCCGTATTTCCAGATGTGGCTTCGATAATGGTTCCACCCGGTTTTAAATCTCCGCGTTTTTCGGCGCCGCCAATGAGGGAAAGAGCGATACGATCTTTTACACTGAGGCCGGGGTTAAAATATTCCAACTTGGCAAGGAATGTGTGGGGGCTGTTTTTAGGAACCATCTTGTTCAATTTTACGATGGGTGTGTCGCCAATGGTTTCGAGGATGGAATTGTAAATCATTTTTAAGTCCTTCTAGAGCTCTTGATTTGTCGTCGGGCGCGGATTGTATGCGAGCACTGCAGTCAGTCGATCAATTTTTACAGTGGTGTATGGCATTCCGAGCTTGTGCATCAAATCCTTAACCAATTTTTCGTCGCTTGTCTCTTTTAAAAGCTCGTCGACGAGCCGCTTATAGGTGGTGAGAATTTTGTTTTGTTCTTTGGCCATGAGTCCCCCTTCTCGCAAGATAGAGGAGGTGATGGGGGGATTCAAAGAGCATTGCAGCAATCGGAGGAGCCAGTGTTCCAACCAGTTATTCTTCTCCCCTTGAACTCAGTCTTTTTTCCAAAATTCAATTTGCTCCTCCTTGAATTGGCTTTGGGCCAGTCCTTCGTCGTCACGCATTGAATTTTGGAAAAAATCCTATCGTTCAAGGGGAAAAGAATAACTGGTTGGAACACTAGCCTCGCTTATTGCGTAAAGATTTCGACGGAGGTGATTTTAACAGGTGCCTTAGGCTTCATCGTGGTGTCCGTAGGAACGCGCGCGATCTTTTCCACGACATCCATTCCAGCATCGATTTCACCGAAGATGGTGTATTTTTTATTCAGTCGTTCATCCGCGGTTGTTGTAATAAAGAACTGGCTTCCGTAACGATTGTCGTTAGGGGTTAATTTGGCCATCGCTACTTTACCGGGGCGATCAAAGACGGACGCGTCGGGATTTTCGTCAAAGAGGTAGTAACCAGGCCAGCCGCGTCCCGTTCCCCACTGACAACCCGAAAAAATTCCAATTTTAGGATTGGCGCGATGAAAGAGAAGTCCATTGTAGAAAGGGCGAGTCGCCTTTTTGCCTTCGGTATCGACAAAACGCTGTTCACCCTTGGCGAGCTTTACAAAGTTATCAACAGTTTTGGGAGCTGTTTTTGTGAGAAGATGAATTTTAAAAGTTCCCATCGTCGTCACAACACGGGCGTAAGTTTCTGCCGCCATTGCGTTTTGTAAAAACAAAAAGAGGAGAATGATCAAACCAAACCTCATCCTTCTATTTTAAGAGTCGCCGCGAGGGGGTCAAGCTTATTCAGGAGCGATTTTTGTCGACCCAAGAGATCTTCGAGCTTCTGAAGCAAGACTTTAGGGCTGGTTTCTAAAAGAGCGGCCACTTTTTGGATCTCCAAAGACTTTTTATCAAATCGCGACTCTCCACTCTGACTCATTAAAATCAGAAGCTGCTGATGGGTGCGCAATTCAACGTAGTTCTTTTCGATGTCCCCGCACAATTCTGAAGGAAAAAAGGGACGCAACGTTTTGCAAAGTCCCGTGACGTTGGGAGCCTCTGGAAAGGCTTGCTTTTCAAGAGCCGCAATCTGCAACGTGAGTTCGGTGTGAAGCAAACCACCTCTGTTTTTTTTGAGATCCAAAGTTTCTCCGGGCTCAGTGAGGAGCTGAGACTGAATATCCATCAGCTTCTGTAAATCCATTGGAGTTAAGAGGCGAGGTGTAAACAGTGGCAATGCCTCTGTTTGCGGCAGTTGTCGATAGCACAAGTAGGCTTGGCGCTCCCAAACTTCGGCTTTGGTGTTGAGATACTCCATCAGCTCCTTTTTAGTGAGTAAGAGCGGCCCGGCGCTCCCGCTTGGACGCAATCGAAGATCAATAGGATAGAGTCGCTGTCCACTGTGCGGTGAATTTAAAAAATGAATAAATCTTCGAGCCAATTTAAAATGTGCAGCCTCGGGCTCGGTCTCCGTTAAAAAGACAAAATCAAGATCCGACGTCAGACCCATTTCGCTGGCAGCCCATTTACCAAGTGCGAGAACGAAGACATCAACCTTGAATTTCTGTTTGAGGAGTTCGAGAAGTTTTAAAACAATCGTATCCGTCGTTTGTGATAAGTTTTGTGTAAGCTGTAAAACATTTCGTTGACGCAAAAACTGCGAAGAAGAAATCAGGTCTGATAAAAACTTAAAATCCTGCGCGGACGCCGCAAACTGATCCTCATCTTGCATGTCCATCGACACATTTTTTAATAAGAAGCTATCAATCAACTCCGGACGGTGGATCAATATTTGTGCTAAGAAAGGCGAACAAGAAAAAATCCATACCAGTTCGGCAATGAGTTCCTTGTGTTGGTTTAATAACGTAAAAAAACTTGTCTTTGCCTTAATAGAAATTAAAAACTGTTGCAGATGCTGAAGGGCCATCGCCGGATCAACGCGACAGTCTTTAAGAGCGAGAAGCACATTTTTAAGGAAAATCTGACGCTCTTCTTCGTCGCGAAGTTTTGTACGAGATTGAATCTTTGTTTGTAGAAGTTGTTGCCAAATTTTTTCGACCTCTTCGTCTTTAAGATCCAAGTCTAAAAAGGCTTTGTCCAAATTGGGCGCTTGCGGTTGGTTCTTTTGATAGGGGCGAAGGAGCTGATCGACAATTTGCGCGATGCGATCTGCCTTTTGCACAAAGAGTTTTTTATCTTCGTCAGAAACCAAGCGACAGGGCTCTAAGTCGTAGGTGTGTTGGTCGTTTTCGCATTGAATGTGATTTTCGATTTTTCTAAAAAACCAGTAGCTATCTTGTAAAGCCACAGCATCGGCATCACTCAGGTGCTGAGCCCCACGAAGTTCGTCCAGAGCACTGCTCAAGGAGGGTGTTGCGAGCTTTTTATTTTTACCACCATGAATGAGCTGCAGAGAGTGAACAAGGAGCTCAAGATCACGAATGCCACCTTTTCGAAATTTTATATTCCATGGCGAAGCATTGAATTTGTGATTTTGAATTTTTTCGCGCATCGAATAGAGGTCATGAAACAAGCTGTAATCGATATGTTTTCGAAATGAAAATTTTTG
Organism: uncultured Pseudobdellovibrionaceae bacterium; assembly: GCA_964579625.1. Lineage (GTDB taxonomy): Bacteria > Bdellovibrionota > Bdellovibrionia > Bdellovibrionales > JAGQZY01 > JANPLN01. The sequence goes on along the minus strand of CAZOGU010000002.1, from coordinate 42,158 downwards.
ACAAAAGGAAGACACCTTGTGAGTTAGAACTGGAGGACCCAGCGGAATGCTCTGTCGAATCATCGCCACGCGTTCCCAGGTTTCTCCTTGATACCCATAGTGATTGGTCATTTGATCAAAGCGGATCACAACCGGACTCGTAGAGCCACCAGGGCGCAGATCCAAATCTACGCGAAAGCAAAAACCAGAGCTGCGAACTTCGCTGAGATCGTTAATAAAGGCGCGGACTTTTTTGAGGAGGACTTTGCTGGGATCGCCTTCGGAAACAAAAAACACATCAATGTCTGAACTCAGGTTCAGTTCTTGAGCGCCTAGTTTTCCCATGGTTAAAAGACAAACATTTTCCTCATCTAGCAGGTGATGAGACCACGCTTTGGCAAGTATTTGCAGAGCGGCCTGTGACCAAAAAAGACAAACATCTTGCGCGATATGGGATTGATGGAGGGTGGCCAAGGCGGCTCGTGTCCAATAACGATGACGTTCGATTCGCAGTTTTCCACCGAAATCTGCGGGGGTTGTGTTTAATAATTCAAGGTAGCGGTCCACCGCGGGCGAGCGCTGGCGCGCTTGAAGAAGTTGATCGGCACTCCAGTCGCTTATTTCAGGAAGGGAGACCATTGGGGCCGATAGTAGTTGTGGGTATCAAATGTAATTCGATACTCATTTTTGCCGTCGACACTGATCACATAAAGCTGGTAGTTGCCAGTTCTGTCACTACGAAAAAGAATAAAGCGTCCATCCGCAGAAAAAGAAGGATCTTCGTTGTTGGCGCCTTTCCCATTGGGTCGCTGAGCGCTGGTTAATTTTTGTAGGTTTTTACCATCAGCATCCATCAAATAAATATCAAAATGTTTTTCGTTGCCGCCAGCAAAAGCAATGCGTTTTCCATCCGGTGACCAGGCGGGACTTGAGTTGTAATGGCCGGCAAAGGTCAGTCGTTGCGTGCTTCCACTATTGAGATCCTGAATGTAAATCATCGCTTTGCCACTGCGATCCGAAGAAAACGCCAAGCGTGTTCCATCCGGGCTCACAGCAGGTTCCACGTTCATGGCACCGCGAGGTCCGTTGGTGAGAGCAGTTTTATTCCCGCCTCCCAAAGAAATTTTATAAAGATCCGAAGTGCCGCTGTTGGGTCCAATTCGAACCACGGCATTTTTTTGATCCGGGAAGAAACTGGCAGTGGAGTTGGTTCCGCGCTGACCCGAGAGCAACATTCTTTGTTGAGTTTTTAGATCAAAAATAAATAAATCGAGATTTCGCATCTTAATTTTAGAATGATAGTTGTAGGCGGAGTAAGCAATATAGCGCCCATCGCGTGACCATGACGGTGAGACAGAGGCGTTATTATGTCGAGTCATCTGAATGGCATTTGCACCATCCCAGTCCATAATAAAAATCTCTTTGGCGGGCGCTTTGGTCGAACGGCTCGTTACAATTTTAGTGAGAAAAAAAGATTTTTTTCCGGTCATACGTTCAATCAGGTCGTTGCAAAACATATGCGCAACACTGCGCATGTCTTTGAGCGGAGCAGAGTAATTTTTAGCCATGATCAATTCCATGCGATTGACGTTGTAAACATAGCCATCAAAAATAATTCGATCGCCAACAACATTAAATCCAGTCTTGATTAAAAACTCTGTGTTGATGGATTTCCAGGCATCAAATAAAAATCCGTTGGGTTCAATCGGATGAGGGCGGAGGCCCTTTTCATTGCTCTCCAAAAAAGATTTTGGATCTTGCAAAAGAAAAAAGGACGAAACGGCTAAATCTTTCTCAAGAACATCTTGCAGTTCTTTTTCTTGTTTCAGGTACTGCCGGGCAAGACTGGGTGTTCCTAAAAAACGAATCGGGGAAATCGCGGCGTAGCTCTTTTTGATTTGCGCCTGACCGACGTTCAGATACGTGTTTCCGGTGTCTTGGGCAAAAGAGATAGACGATAAAAAGAAAAACGGTAAAAGCAGCCATCGAATATTCATACAAACCCCGCTGTTGTTCTTGCTGTCAAAAAATTCGCTTATTACTCTGGAAATCTTAACTCAATTCCTTGCGATTGGAAATAGTTAATCAGATTTTCTGGGGGAGTGGGAAAGGGCACGGACTGCACGACGGCTTGGAGTGCATCCTTGTCAAAATCAGAGTTTCCTGAGGAGCGGAGCAATTTTTTTTCTAAAATTTGCCCGCGCTCATCAAAACGAATAAAAACCGCAGCGGTGAGAGGTTTGTTGGCAAGCCACTCCGGCAGGCGCCAATTCTTTTTAATGTGCATATCCAAATCGCTTAAGTAACGATTGTAATCAATTTTTTCAACTCCAGTCAGGGAGTTTCCTTGGCTGAGCTGATTGCCTTTGACGGTGACGCCCTCAGGAGTGTCTTTGTTTGTGGCTTTGAGCTTTTTAATTTTAGCAAGCGCCTCGAGCCGCTTGAGCGCTGAACTCTGTTTGTCTTTCAGTTCAGAAGCGGCCTTTTCGGCCTTTGCGGATTCTTTTTTTTCTGCCTTGGTGGAAGTCTCTTTCTTTTCTTTGGCGACTGTTTTTTCTTTTAGTTCAGAGGGAGCTTCTTCTTTCTTGGTAGGCTCTTCTTTTTGCGTCTCCGCAGGTTTTTCTTCTCCTGGAGGACCCAATTGTGGGTCTTTATCGGGAAGGGCCACAAAATCAACGCGCACAGCGCGCATGTATTCGAGGCGCTCTCCGGGAAACAGAACCACTTTGACAGCAAAAACAAGAAAAAGCGTTAGATGAAGCGCGAGGGAGATAAGAAAATATTTTAAATCCGACGTCTCATTCATCTATAGGCTCTTATTTCGGCAAGGTGACAAGACCGACATTTTCAATTCCAGCGGCTTTCACTTCGGCGATGACTTCAGCCACCAGCCCGTAATCCACTGTTTTGTCGGCTTTGATATAAACTTGCTTTTGTGACTGAGTTTTAAAATGAGCTTTGAGTTTTGTGCGCAGTCCATCCGAGGAAACTGCTGTAGGTCCCCAATAGATTTTTTTATTGGCTTTGATGCTTAAAACCAAGGGCTCCGATTTGGTTTCGATCCCGGCCGTGGCTGTTTTTGGCAGTTGAATGTCGATCCCCTGCTGCATCATGGGTGCGGTGATCATAAACACGACTAGAAGAACCAGCATCACATCAACGAGTGGCGTGACATTGATTTCGCTCATCACCATTCGACTTTGATTTTTTTGCGGAGACATGGCCATCTTATGTCCCTTTAAAAAAGTTTCTGCGCGCGATATTTAAAAAGTCCGAATTAAATCCATTGAGTTGATTTTCAAGGCGTTTGATTTTGTTGATGAGGTAATTATAAAAAATCACCGCCGGGATCGCCGCAAAAAGACCCACGGCTGTTGCAAAAAGCGCTTCGGAAATCCCGGGAGCCACAACGGCAAGACTGGCGGAACCCGATTGCGCGATGTCTTGAAAGGAGTTCATAATTCCAATCACCGTGCCGAGAAGACCGATAAAGGGCGCCGTGCTTCCAGTGGTGGCGAGAACACTCAACTGATTTTCAAGCTGCGAAATTTCTTCGTCGTGCGCTTTGCGCAATGTGCGCTCCAAGTTTTCCATGCCCGTCATCATCGCGCCTGCGGGCTGCTGGCTGTTGATCACACGCTCAATTTCTTGGTAGCCAGATTCAAAAACTTTGGCGAGAGGACTGTCTTTATGAGGTTCGATCTGCGAATGAATTTGCTGTAAATTGCTACCCTTCCAAAAAAGATCGAGAAAGCTCTCATTCATTTCGGTGATTTTACTAAATTGATTTTTCTTTTTGAGAATAATCAGCCAATTCCAAACAGAAAGAGCAATCATCGACAGCAAAAGAAGCTGAACGACGATGCCGGCATTGGCAATGCCGTGAAGAAGGCTGTGAGTTTCAGGTGCGACTTGGGCGTTGGGTGCTGCATAAGCGTGCTGTATGAATATCATTCTTAGAGGGTAAACGCTTCTCGCCCGTGGGGCGAGGCACAGTGCATGATAAAAAAGTGTGCAGACGAGATCCATCACTCATTTAAGAATGACGGATCAAAGACCCTTAAAACTTTAAATCATAACCAGACAGAATCTCCCCTTTTTCCATATCGAGGACAAAGCGCTCCATGAGCAATCTCGGAGAATTGGATTCCATCTTGAGACCCACCAAGTTGGAATCGTAGGCGAAGACCACGCCGGTCTGGCGTGGAAGAGCCGTCGTGAGTGTCCCATCGCCCTTCAAAGTAAAGTCGGCCAGTTGCTGCCCTGTTTGCAGCTCCATGGCAAAAACTTTGTTGTTGCGAACCAAAAGGACATATTTGTTATTGGGTGCGATTGCGACGTGGTAATTGCGGATCATCGAAATTCGCGAAACTTCTTTGCCAGTTTCTAAACTAAAAACCGCGCCAGAGGTCAATGCATCTTTGACAAAAACATATCGTCCGTCTTCAGAGAAAACTTCTTGGGTTTGCCCGATACGCTCTTGATATTGACCGACACTTCGACGTGTTTCGAGAACTTGTTTAAGGCCATAAGGTTCAACACGATAAATTTTTTGCGTGGACTCTTGTTTTGCAATCACAAAGCGTCCATCAGGTGTCATCAAAACCCTTTGTGCTTGAAAGGTGGCTAAGTTTTTTTGGACCTTTTGTGAAACCTCTAACACGGACATTACAGAAAATGAGCCATCTTTATTTCTGATCAGTCGTGTTTTAAAATCATTAGAAATTTTAACTAAAGTCGTTTCTGCACCATACGGAGGAGGCAACTCACGCAAAAGCGCTCCTGTTTTAGTACTAAAAATTCGATTTGTGTAAGTGAGTCTTTCTGTTCTCCTTCCAAGGAAGTCGACAATTTGAACTTCACTACCATCTTTGCTAAAAGAATTTGCACCATAATTGCCGAAGTCTCCCTTCAGTTCAACAGGCGGAAAATCTGGGCGTGTTAAATCGGTCACCCAATAAAAGCGTTGGGTGTCGCCAGCCTCAGCGAAAAAGGCTGTCCCCTTCGCCGGTCCGAAAGCGGTGATCAACTGAAGAAGAGGCTCACCTGTAGCACTAAAGTGTCTGGCAGAAATAAAGTAGCCATTTTGGTCTCTTTGCGGTCTTTCAATATTTAATTTTTCACGAAGTTTTTGGAGTTCGCTTTCTTTACTTAATGGAGCGGCATCGGAAGTAAACAAGCTGACGCAGGATCCTGGAGTGATTGCTTGAGCTGATGTAAGCGGAAGAAAAAAGAAAAGACCTATCAACTTTAGAAATAAAAAATGACGCATAGAAATCTCCTTGTAATTCAAAGTCTGTATACAGGGATTCCTAGAGAATAAGTAGGGTCGGTAAAATAATTACAATTGAGGGATAAAGTAGTTCTTGTAGCTAGTCCGTTACCAAGTAATTGGCATTTTTCGGGAGAGAGAGAAGCTGCTCGCGCGATACTGGACCGATAAAAACAGGAACATGCAAGCCGACGAAAGTGTCTGTCAATAGCTGCGTACTCTCTTTAAAAACCTCAGGCTGTAACCAAATACCACTCATATTGATTAATAAAAACTTTTCAAGCGCCAAAGTCTGTAGTGCGCGAAAGCGCACGAGATAAGCCTGACCAGCCCCTAGTGCCAAGTCTCTATGGTAATAGCGAACATCTTTTAAAAAACCATCACTCACAGCGAGGACGAGAGATCGTGTTAACAAATCTTCATCTTTTAAGTACTGAAACAACTGACTTGCGAGTGTGGGGCCCTGAGCCTCGACTAAAAAAATAAAAGATCCACTTCCAGGTTTAAACTCTGTCAGGGGAATTCGTTGCTCCTTCTGTTGGACCATCAGTTTTGAGTGCTCACTCACCACTTGAATCCAATGTGTTCCCAACGAAAAATCGACAGATCCCGGTGGTGGTTTTGGTGCAGAACGTGCTTGAAATATCAGATGACCGGGACTTGTAACAAACCCTTGCACCCAGGGATTGGGGTCGAAGGCATTGGTGCTATTTTGTGCCAATAGAAACAGCACAAACCATGTAATTAAGGGCGTACTTAATGCGGCTGTATATAGAAGAAAAGAGCGACTTTTGAGAATTCTGATCATAAATACCCAGTATATTTGATAAATTTCAAATTTAAAAATCAGGGTCTTTCTTTTTAAATAAGGTTATAAAAAACCTATTTCTTGACCAAATGAAAGCTTAATGAAATAACGACCCTGTCTTTGGCAATATAACTAGGCCCTCCTTGTTGTGAAATCAAGGTTTAGTTCGTGAAGTTCATAAAAGAGGGCTCAAAAGAGAGGTCTTTGTGAACAAGATTCATCGCAAACTCGAATACGCTTTAATATCTCTAAAGCATATGAACCAAAAACGCCCCGGTGAACTCACCACCGTCAAAGAAATTTGCCAAAAATACGAAACACCTTTTGATGCCACAGCGCGAGTGATGCAACAGATGGTTCAAGGAAAATTTTTAAAGTCAGAGCAAGGAGCTTACGGCGGTTATTTGATTCAGCGCGATCTGAGCAAAGTGAGTCTGCGTGAGCTGATTGATAATGTTGTGGGTTCTGTTGAAATTTCGAAATGTATTTCGGATTCGCCAGCTGAGGCTCATTGTGAAATTCGCGATAAATGCAACATTATGGCGCCGATATTTTCTCTCAACGAAAGACTGATTCGTTTTTATGACGACATTAACATTCTCGAGCTTTTATCTGTCGGTGAAAAGAAGAAGGTGCTCGAAATCGCACCACCTCAACAGACAGGAGAGTCGCTGCAATGAGTGAAGATGCTCGCGCGTTAGATCGCGGACAGTATAAATACGGATTTGTAACGGATATCGAAACAGATTCGATTGCCAAAGGCCTTAACGAAGAGGTCATTGCTTTTATTTCGCAAAAAAAGCAAGAACCAGAGTGGATGCTGCAAGCTCGCCTCAAGGCCTTTCAATACTGGCAAACACTCACCCCTCCAGATTGGGCGGATCTTAAAATAGAGGCAATCGACTTTCAGGACATTTGTTATTTTTCGGCGCCTAAAAAGCAATCCGACAAACCCAAGAGCCTTGATGAGCTTGATCCAGAACTTCTAAAAACATTCGAACGTCTTGGAATTCCACTGTCCGAACAAAAAAGAATCAGTGGTGTTGCCATCGATGCTGTGTTTGATAGCGTGTCCATTGGCACGACTCACAAAGAAGAGTTGGAGAAACATGGCGTGGTGTTTTGTTCCATTTCTGAAGCCATTCAAAATCACGAAGAGATTGTTAAAAAATACTTTGGCTCGGTGGTTCCTTACAAAGACAATTTTTACGCCGCACTCAATGCGGCCGTCTTCACTGATGGCTCTTTTGTCTATATTCCCAAGGGCGTTCGTTGTCCGCTTGATCTTTCCACGTACTTCCGAATCAATGCCCAGGAAACAGGTCAGTTTGAGCGCACGCTGGTGATTGCCGACGAAGGCAGTTATGTGAATTATCTCGAAGGATGTACGGCGCCCATGCGCGATTCCAATCAACTTCATGCCGCCGTGGTGGAGCTTGTGGCGCTGAAAGATGCAGAAATTAAATATTCCACCGTGCAAAACTGGTACTCTGGAGACAAAGACGGGCGTGGCGGAATTTATAATTTTGTCACCAAGCGCGGAAAATGTGTTGGGGATCGATCGAAGATCTCATGGACACAAGTGGAGTCAGGTTCTGCCATCACTTGGAAGTATCCGAGTTGCATTCTTCAGGGGGATGACTCTCAAGGTGCGTTTTATTCTGTGGCACTGACCCATGACCATATGCAGGCCGACACCGGAACGAAGATGATTCACATCGGAAAAAACACCAAAAGCACGATCATCTCTAAAGGAATCGCGGCCAATGTATCGCGCAATAATTACCGCGGTTTAGTGAAGATTATGCCGTCCGCCGAGGGAGCACGAAATTATTCCCAGTGCGATTCAATGTTGGTGGGAGATCGCTCCTCTGCGAACACCTATCCTTACCTCGAAGTCAAAAACAACAGTGCTATTTTAGAGCACGAAGCCACGACTTCGCGGATCAGTGAAGATCAGATTTTTTATTTAAAATCGCGTGGGATCGAGGCCGAAGAGGCCATCTCGCTTTTGGTAAATGGTTTTTGCAAAGATGTTTTTAAACAGCTGCCGCTGGAGTTTTCTGTCGAAGCTGTCAAGTTGATCGAAATGAAATTAGAAAACAGTGTAGGTTAAAATGTTACAGATTAAAAATTTACATGTCGAAGTGGATGGCAAAGAGGTTTTAAAAGGAATCAATCTTACGGTGAATGCCGGAGAAGTCCATGCCATCATGGGTCCGAATGGCTCGGGCAAAAGCACACTCTCAAAAGTCATTGCCGGTCATCCCGCTTACAAGGTGACCAACGGAACTATTGAGTTCGAAGTGAATCTTAAGATGAAAAATCTTCTTGATCTCAGCCCCGAGGAGCGGGCCCGCGAGGGTATCTTTTTGGCGTATCAATATCCAACTGAGATTCCCGGAGTGAGTAACTTTGATTTTTTAAAAGCGGCCTACAACTCTGTTGCCAAACAGCAAGGTTTTCCGACGATGACGGACGAAGAGTTTTCGGGCTTTCTGCGTAAAAAAGTAGACATCGTCAAAATGAATGAGTCGTTTATGTATCGTCCCGTGAATTTAGGATTTTCTGGCGGGGAGAAGAAAAAAAACGAGATCATTCAGATGGCCGTTTTGTCACCGCGACTGGCGTTTTTGGATGAAACGGATTCGGGATTGGATATCGACGCTCTCAAAGTTGTTGCTGACGGAGTTAACCAACTTCGCACCAAAGAGAACGCTTTTGTTTTAGTGACCCATTATCAACGCCTCTTGGATTATATTGTTCCAGATTTTGTTCATGTGTTGGCAGAGGGTCGTATTATTAAATCTGGTGGCAAAGAGTTGGCCAAACAGCTCGAAAGCCAAGGTTATGAAGGTGTGCTGGGATGATGGATGTTTCCGCTGCGTCAGCTCATTTAAAGCAAGCACTTCTACAACCTCCGAATAAGAGTTCGGAAGAGTGGAAGTACGCGGATTTTCAATTTTTACAAAAACACTCGTACACTCTTTTTTCTTCAGAAACCGAAAACACCATTGAAGTTCTTCCAGAACTTAAAAAAGTCCTTATCACAGTCCGGGCTCCGCTTTCGAATCAGTGGAAAGCGCCACAGTGTCCAGAGGGCATGGAAATCAAAACAACATCACGCGCTCATGTTTGGGCCTATCAGAATTATTTTTCAAAACTCAGTGAAGGCTTTTTGGCTCCTAAGACAGAGTTTGTATTTCACAAAAAATGGAACCCTGAATACCTTGTCGAAGTTGTGTGGAATCCGCGCGAGACGATGGCGTGCGGTACGCAATTTATTCACAAAAATTTATCCTTTGTCATTCAATCTGGAGCCGAAGTTTTTCTATTTGAGCGTTCCTTTTTAAATCAAAAACAATTTATCAACATCGATGCCGAGTACTTTTTAGAGAGCGGTTCACAGCTTCATATTTTTAAGGCCGAAAAAGGACAAATGGAGGGGCGAGGCTGTCAAACAAGCCGCTTTTGTTTGGATGCGAAAGCGCAACTGCAAATGGTGACGGCTACCACCGGAGCCGATTGGTCCCGACATAATGTGTATGCAGAACTTGCTGGGGAAAATGCCAGCGTGCAACTGTTGTCGGCGTCTATTTCACAAAATAAAGAATATATGGATCATCAAACATGGGTCGATCATAAGGTCGGGTCTACGGAGAGCCTACAAAGGTATGTCAGTGTCCTCGGTGATGAAGCGCATGGTGTATTTAATGGCCGTGTTTATATTCACACCGATGCGCAAAAAGCCAATGCCGAACAAACCAGTCGCAATCTTTTACTCTCCAAAAAAGCACGAATTGATACAAAACCCGAGTTAATCATTGAGGCCGATGATGTGAAGGCCAAACATGGAGCCACCGTTGGTCAACTGAACCCGGATGAGCTGTTTTATTTACTCAGTCGCGGCATTGATCGGGAAAAAGCTCAGCAGATGCTGATCAAAGGTTTTATCAATGATATTGCAGATCGCATTTCTCAACGCTTTCAAGATCTTTTTTACAAGGAGATAGCGTCTTCCTCTGATTTTTTAGCGGAGGGCGTATGAGTTTTGATTTTCAAAAACTGCGCAAAGAGTTTCCACAGCTCCATCGAAAAATTGGAGACAACCCACTTGTTTATTTGGACAATGCCGCCACGTCATTAAAACCCATTCGCGTGGCAGAATCTCTGTCCCATTACTATCTCAACGATGTGGCAAATATTCACCGTGGGGCTCATACGCTGAGTCGTCTTGGTACAGAAAAGTACGAGGCTGTCCGTCAGAGAGTGAAAAAATGGATTGGCGCTGAAGGGTCTGGCGATATTATTTTTACTCGTGGCGTGACGGAGTCGATCAATTTGATTTCCTACGCCTTTGGTTTTGAGCATATTGGTTTAGGGGATGTGATTTTGCTTTCTCCTTTTGAGCATCATTCCAATATCATTCCCTGGAAAATTCTTTGTGAAAATACAGGTTGTCGGATTGAAATTTTACCTTTTGACAATCAGGGGCGCATTTCTGCCTTGGCGCTGGAAAAGATTTTTGCTCAAAAAATCAAATTGGTTTCCTTGATGTTGTACTCCAATGTCACAGGGATGAGATTGGAGTTGGAGCCAGTTCTTAAAAAAGCGCGCGCTTCCGGAGCCATCACTGTCGTGGATGCTGCTCAGGCGATGTTGCACGAAAAAATAGATGTTCAAAAATTAGACTGTGATTTTTTAACATTTTCGTCCCACAAAATGTTTGGTCCTTTTGGCGTGGGAGTTTTGTATGGCAGGCACGCACTTTTAAACGATATGCCACCATTTCAGGGCGGCGGGAGCATGATTTCCACCGTTTCTTGGGACAAAACTGTTTATCAAGATCCACCATTTAAGTTCGAAGCAGGTACGCCAAACATTGCAGATGTGATTGCATTTGGGGAGGCCGTGCAGATGGTGCAAGACGCCTCTATCGACGAGTGGGTGAAGCATGGTCGTGGGCTTGGCGAAGAGGTCGAAAACTTTTTAGCTCAAAATTCACGCATTCATTTGGTGGGGCCGACTTACAAAGACTGCCAAAAGACGGATATTGTTTCTTTTAATTACGAAGGCGCTCATCCCAGTGATATCGGTGAGCTGCTCGATCAAATGGGTGTAGCTGTTCGCGCCGGACACCACTGTGCACAACCACTGATGGACACTTTACAAATTGCCGGAACAGTGAGAGTTTCTCTGGCTCCATATAACAACGCTGAAGATGTAGAGAGATTTAAAGTATGCATGGAAAAAGTGGGGAGGTTGATATGATGTTGTCCTACGAAGTTCTCGTGCGTACGATGAGCACTCCCAATCCCAATGCCTTCAAATTTATTGTCAATTGTGCTTTAAAAAATACAGGCAAAGCGACATTTAATAATGCGCAAGAAGCGAGTGGGATTACACTGATCGAAAGTTTATTTGTGATGCCCGAAGTTTTGCAAGTGCACGTTTTTGAAAATGTGATGACGGTGACTTTTTCCGAGGGCAGCAACCATGAAAAACTCACGGCCGATGTCAGCGCCATTTTACAAACTCGACTTCCTGTCCACGATCCTGATTTTTTGATGCCATCTGAGCGCGATGTGAAAGAGCGAAAAAAAGATCTTTCGCCCGAGCTGCAGAAAATTGATGAGATTCTCGATCGCACCATTCGCCCTGGTCTGCAAGCGGACGGAGGAGATTTGGATATTGTTTCCTTTGAGAATCATGTGCTCACCATCAACTATCAAGGCGCATGTGGCACTTGCCCAAGCTCCATGTATGGCACGCTGGATGCGATTCAATCCATTCTACAAAACGAGTTCGACCCCGAACTGCAAGTGATGATCGGCTAATCAAGATACCTTTTTTCTTAAAATAAGATTTTCTAAAAACCCTCTTTTTGGGACACGCCCGTCCAGGGCTCTGCTCGCAATATACAACATCCTGTTGGCGAGAGGTCCCAAAAAGAGGGTTTTTAGAAAATCTTATTTTAAGAAAAAAGGAAGACTACTTGATAATTTTTTTGATTTTGCGAGATTTCATGTGGGCGCGGATGATTTCCTCTTTTTCCATTTCCCACATTGAAGGGTCGAGGTTGAAGACGGTGCTGGCGCCGCGGGCGTTGGCAGTTTGGTTTTCGGCAGCTCTTAAAACAAGATGGGGTTTTTCAAGTGGCCACTTCACTTCGACAACCAGAGTGCGAACATGTTCTTTCCAGCCTGGTGTTTGTTGAATTTTTTCTTGCAGTTGGCCTTCGACAAGTTTCACTCCGACAGGGAGCTTCCACTCAATTTCAAAATTTTCGAGACTGGAGCGAATGTGTCCTTCGAGAGTCACTCGATCGCCGGATTGCTCTTTAAAATCGATGCGCGCTTGAACTGGCCCGTGGGCTTTTCCCCACAGTTGGGCTTCTTTGCTTAAAAGAGCCGTGGAGTGTGGGGCATCTTCTGCCACTGTTTTTTTTGAAAAAGTGGAAAATACAATCCCAACAACTAAAGGAAAGAGAGAGATTGTGCACAAGGCGATATTGTTTAATTTGGACATAACGCAGCTCCATTGAGAGTCATGGTGTAATCGTGGGCATTCCCCAACCGGATACTTGTATCAACACGAATGTTAATCATGTACCAACCAGCAGCTAGAGTGGTCGAAATGGTCTCTGTGCCGTTTGTCGCTGTGCTATTGGTTGTCGCAGAGGCTGCAATAGACGTTGATGATGTGTCTGTAAAACGGTAACCATTTTTTAAAATATAGACATCAAGGTTGGAAGCAAGAACCGTCGTTGTGTAACTCAGAGAAAAATTAAATGCTCCGCCCGAATGATAATACCGATAAAAATCATTCGATGCGAACTGATTGGATTTTGAAGGGGTTCCATCTTCTGGGTTGGCCATGGAAATATTCGCAGCTTGAATCGTTGTGGGGCCGCAAGCGCCACCTGTCGAGACGGCTCGAGCGTAGTCATTTTGGTTTCCAAGATGATCTTCTCCGGTGCGGATCGAAGTCCAGTCTTGAGAGCCGGCTAAAGATTGCTGGAGAGTATGAAAAAGTCCAATGCTTCGAAAGACACGACTCGAGTTTTTTAAACCCGAAGTGCTGCTTGTGAAGATGGTCCACAGCTCAGAAAAAGGACTTGTGACAGCATCTTCAGCACCTTCATTGACGGCATCAATGGCATCCCAAAGTAATCTGGAAACTGAAAACTCACGAAAGTTTCCTTCGCCAAGATTTCCGGGAATGTCATTATCTGGCGTTTCTAGGTCTTCATTAAAAAAGATCGATGTCGAGCCAGAGACGTTACCAGAAGTGTCTCGGTACACGGGATTGCTGAGTATAGCCGCCTGAAAAAAGTTGGCCCACCCCTCACCCCAAGCGAGGCGCGCATCGATGATCGAATCTCCTGTATGAACGCCACCCGGCGAATCTGATTCCGAAAAAATATCTTCGATAAAATGGCCGTACTCATGAAGAATGATTGAGTTGTCATAATGGTCACAATCGGAGTTGTCTGTATCGCCGTTGAGGCCACCAAGGATGTAAAGTTCACTTTGCCCTGACAAATAAAAACTAAGCGCGCCAGCACTAAAATAGCTGCCAGGGTTAACGCCCTTGTCCCAATAGATAAAAACTGGAGGTGCGCCTGTAAAGGGAGTGCAAGACGAAAAAGTGGTGTTGCAGTCATCCGTTGTAGAGACGAGATAGAGATTGGCGCCGTAGATTTTATCAAGAATGTTAAAGGCCCCACCTTTAAGAGCTCCTGTTGCCGTTGCTGTGAGTGTGCCAACGGAACCACTGCTAGCACCAGAGACGGTTTTTGAAATGCCGTGCACATCCATCTCTGTGGGGTTGTTAAAAACGGCAGCCTTTGTAACGCTGTTGTAAATTCTTGCATCCACACTCAGGACATAATTCGCAGATGCTTGAGGTACAACGATGCTAAAATTTCCGCTGTTATCAGTTTTTCCACACTGGATAATGGCACCCGAAGAATTATAAACGCTAATTTGTGCTTGGCGAATTGGCAGATTGGCAGAGGGAACGGCGGTGTTGACCACGCCATTGCCGTCGACTCTGTATTCGTAGTCGGCAGTCCCAGTCAAAGTGACACCGTTTGCGTAGGTGCGAACAGTGACACAGCCCGGATTAAAAGTTGTTCCAGAAGAATCGTTGCTACTGCTTGAGCAGCCAACGAGAAACCAAATCGAGAGTGAAAATAACAAATGCCGCAATCTCATAAGAGACTATCGGGTTCGCAAAATATGAAATGAAGTCTATATTTTTAAATTCAGAATTAAATCTTGCCTCGGTACAAATTGTGTTTCATTATGATATACAGCTGTATAAATTATGACGAAAGATTCATGGAACTCAGTTTAAATTCAGACATCCATTTAGGCGCAGATAGTTTTCATATTCAAACAGAAGACTGGGGAATTTCCAGCCCTTACATCGTCAGCCGCATTTATAAAAATGGGGCTGTTCTAAAAAGCATAAAGACACCGTATTCAGAAATTATCAGTGCTCCAATCTGGGACAAATCCGCTGTCGAATCCGCTGTCAAAATCCAGCATGATAAGATTCTCGAAGAACTGATCTCTCATCGTATTTAATCCTTTTTTAAAAGGGCCTATTGGGAGAATTTTTCCCTCGCCTTTCGAATAGCTTTTTGATTGCTAGCTCGACCAAATATGGGGTCACTCTTGTTGTTGTTTGTGGCCCTCTGGGATGTCCATTAAAATTTAAGAATGATACATTTTTCACATGTTTACAAAACATTCCGAGGTGAAGTTCATGCTCTACGAGATGTGAACTTTAAAATCAATCGTGGCGAATTTGTTTTTCTTACGGGTCATAGTGGGGCCGGTAAAACAACGCTGTTTAACTTGTTAGCAGGTTTTGATCGTCCGTCGTCGGGCATGATCACCGTTGCTGACTACGATATTCATGGGCTTAAAGAAGAGGAAGCCCCCTTTTTTAGACGAAAAGTGGGAGTTGTCTTTCAAGATTTTAAGCTGCTAAGCAGTCGTACGGTCGGTGAAAACATAGTTCTTCCGCTCGAAGTGATCAATGCCAGCCCGCAAATGATGTTAGATAAAAAACACCAGATGCTTTCCTCTTTGGGTCTTTTGGAAAAAGAGAATTGCTATCCAGATCAACTCTCCGGCGGTGAAAAACAACGCTTAGCCATTGGCAGAGCCCTTATTAGTCAGCCCGAAGTGATTATTGCGGATGAACCCACCGGGAACCTAGATCCTCATTTGAGCCGTGAGGTTCTTAAAGTGTTTGAGCAGTTTAATAAGCTTGGAACCACGGTCTTTATCGCGACCCATGATCAACAGCTTGTTCAAGAGCAAAAAAAGAGAGTGATCAGCTTAAAAAAAGGAGAGGTGAATCATGATGCCGTTCATCCATAAATATCTCCGCTTTTCTTTACGATCGTGGATGAGCGAAACGCGATTGAGAATCTCGACGCTTGTGATTCTTGTGTTTACTTACTCAGTGACGCTTTTTTTGATTCAATCCGCATTTAACTTTCAGGGAATTATGAACCGCTGGGGAGATTCTACAAAGGTGACAGTTTACCTCACCGATGGGCAGACGCCAGAGACAAGAGAAAAAATAGAAAAATCCATCGTCACTCTTTCCGAGGTCAAAAAGGTCCAGTTTATTTCTCAGGAACAAGCGGTTTCCCAGTTTAGTTCTAAAAACTCGCTTTTTTCAAAGGACTTCCTCGAAGATTTAAAGTCGCAAGAAGTCTTTCCGGAAAGCTTCGAAGTGACTCTCAAAGGTAGCATTCGCGATGAAAGCTATTTTTCTAAAATTCAGGAAACAGCTCAAGTTATGGGGGAAATTGTTGGAGTTGAAGAGGTTTCCTACGGTCAAGGATGGATTGAGAGATATAGCGCCTTTTTGCGAGTCACAAACTCTTTAGTCCTAGCGATCGTTTGTCTGTTTATTATTGCAAGTCTTATTATTATCTCAAATCTTATTCGCGTTCTTGTTTACAACCAACGCGAAGAGATCGAGATTCTCGAGTTGATTGGCGAAACCGCTCGAAACATCCGTATGCCCTTTATTTTTGAAGGGTTGATGTTTAGTTTTGCAGCCTATGCGGTCGGGATGCTTCTTAATCTTTGCCTGTTTTTTTGGATCTCGCAGGAGTTTGCCGGAAACAGCATGCTAAGCCATTTGGCAGAAATTGTTGCAGCTCCTTCGCCATTGTTTTTACTTGTTGGCTTTTTATCGAGCTGTATCGTGGGTTTAGCATCGGCCTTTGTGACAGTTCGTTCAATCAATACCGGATGGGCACTTTCCAATAGGACCAAATAAATGTTCAATGTTCTGTTTTGTGCCATTTTTATTTTTGCCGACAGCCCGGTTGAAAAACCGGACTCAACTGACGTGCAATTTTCTGATTATGAAAAAAAATCCACCGACATTCAAGAAAAGCAACGCGAGATTCTTGCCGACATCTATCGTATGACCAGTCATCAACGAAAGCTCGCAACACGAAAATCAGACCAACTTCAGAGGCGCGAAGAGTTAGAAGCCGATGTGGCCGACCTGCAACAAGACATTCAAGAGGTTTCAGAACAAATTCAAACTTTGCGACGAAAAATTATTCTACGAATGCGAAACCTTCACCGTGTGAGTGCACCCACCATCTTTCAGTCTCTCTTTGGCGCTCATGATCTCACAGAGATGGATCGCAATGCGCGAATCATGTACAAAATTTCGAAATCTGACGTGGAACAACTGAGAACATTTCGCGGCTTAAAAAATCTTCTTAGCGAACAGCAAAATAAGCTCGAAAAGAAAATCGCAGAATTCGAAAAAACTCAAAAAAATCTCGAAAGACAAGAATCAGCGATTAAAAAGACATACAACGCTCAGATGGAACTACTTAAAAAATTAGGCGATCAAGATCACACGATCGTGGAGAAGTTAAAAGAAATTAAAAAGAAAAGCATTGGTGTTGTTGGCGAAAAGGAGTCGATGATTGCCGGGCTTTTTGCTGGCGGCATTTACGAAAAAAAAGGGCGTCTCGAGTTTCCCACTCAGGGCGTCGTTTCGCGCAAGTTTGGTTTATTAAGTATGCCGTCACCCAAAATTCGGGTGTACAATAAAGGTTGGTTTATTTCGACCATCCCAGATAAAGAAATATTGGCGGTTCATAAAGGTCATGTGGCTTATGTTGGACCCCTTGGGGAATATAACCAAGTCGTTGTTTTGGATCATGGAGATCATTTTTATACTGTATATGCCAACTTATCAAATGCCCTTGTGCAAGTGGGTGAGGAAGTTGGTTCGCAGCAAGTCTTGGGGCAAACCGGTCAGTCGCGAATCTATGGTTCGGGACTGTACTTCGAAATGCGCCATTTTTCACAATCCGAAGATCCGGCCGAGTGGTTTAAAAATTCAAGATTTCACATTTCATCAGTCAAGGAGCAAAGTCTATGAAAAAAAGTTTTATATTAATGGTTGTTACATGTTGTATCGGTCTCACTGTGATGAGCTGGAAACTTTTTGCCGCCGAAGATCGATATCTCAATTTACAAATTTTTGCGAAGGTCATGAATATTGTTCAACAGTACTATGTGGAACCGGTGGATACGCAAAAGTTAATCTATGGTGGAATCAAAGGTATGCTGCGCGAATTGGACCCTCATACCAACTTTTTACCACCAGATATGTATAAAGAGTTCGAAACAGAAACCTCTGGCGAATTTGGTGGAATTGGGATCGAAATCACTATGGAAGATGGACTGTTAACTATTATTTCGCCAATCGAAGACACACCAGCTTGGAAAGCTGGTATTGAACCTGGGGATAAAATCGTCGAGATCGACGGAGTTTCTACAAAAGGAATGAGTCTTGTCGATGCCGCCCAAAAGATGAAGGGTAAAAACGGCACAAAAATTCGCTTAGGGATTATGCGTGATAGCTTCGAAGAGCCCAAAGTGTTTGCAATCATGCGTGACATCGTAAAAGTAAAATCCGTGAAGTTTGTTGATATGGATGACGGCTATGCTTATCTCCGCCTCACAAGCTTTATCGAAAACTCAGCGGCGGAAATGCGTCGGAAGATTGCAGAGTTTAAAAACAAAAATAAAACGATCAAAGGTCTTATTTTGGATCTGCGTCGCAATCCGGGCGGTCTCCTGGATCAAGCGGTACAAATTAGTAATCTTTTCTTAGAAAAAGGCGTTATTGTTTCGACCATCGGTCGCGATAAAAATAAAAAAGAAGTGACCTTGGCAAAACCCAATGGTGCGTACACAGATTTTCCAATCATTGTTTTGATCAATGAATATTCTGCCAGTGCCAGCGAAATTGTTGCCGGAGCTCTCAAAGACAACAAACGCGCACTTGTCATGGGAAAACGCAGTTTCGGTAAAGGTTCAGTGCAGTCGGTGGTCAAAATGGGTGATGGGTCGGGCCTCAAATTAACCGTCGCGCGCTACTACACGCCCAATGGGATTTCGATCCAGGCCGAGGGGATTACTCCCGACATCGAAGTGGATGAGGTCGACACGGAGTCCTTAGGTAAAGCTGTGATTAATAAAAGCGTGAAGCGCGAAGCGGATATCCAAGGCCACCTCGAGGGCGAAGCCGAGAAGATCAATCGAAACCAAACACGGTCTGCCACTTGGTGGAAAAAATACGACGCTAAGGGGCGCACGGAAAAAGTGGACCTGATCAATAAGGACTATCAGGTTTCCCAAGCCTATAATTATATTAAAGCTTGGAAGGTATTTAAAAGCCTCTAGTACTTTGGGCTCAGAAAATAAGGCCAATTATAAAACCCTCTTTTTTGGACACGCCCATCCAGGGCTCTGCTCGCCAATACACTTCATCCTGAAGGCGAGAGGTCCAAAAAAGAGGGTTTTATAATTGGCCTTATTTTCTGAGCCCGAAGACCAGTCAAATAATGATGCTTTTGGTGGTGTTCTCGTCTATAAAGTGGGGACACTATATGAATAAGATTTTAGGCGCGCTTTTAATTTTTTCTATCCTTAATGCACAGAGTGCTTTTGCGTGCAAAGTGGCGTTTCCGAATGAGTTGCGTTGTGAGTCGCAAACGACCGTTCCGGTGAGTTTGGCTCGTTTGCATTCTCTTAAAAAATCAGTGGAACGTTTTTATAATCAGCGAGAACGGTTTATTACGGCGCGCGAGAAGCAGTTGTCGGCCGTGCAGTTGAGCAAGCTTTCGCGTTCGAGCTGTTTTAATTTGCGGCATGCGGAGATGTATCTCAATATTCTACTGCAGATGGGGCAAAAGTCGAATCGACTTTGTAAGGATCATGTACTGATGATGGTAGACTCTGTCGAACAAATGATTCAATTCAAATCAGAGGAAAATGAATTTATCAAAAATTCCAAGCATAAAACCATGTTGATTGATCAAGCAATGGACGTGACCTCTTTGATCGAAGCCGTGAAGCTGGAGACGGAGCGTCCGTGAAAATGATTTCCGCTGTTTTTGAAGACACGATTGAGCGCAGGTCGTTTCTTTTTCAGGAACCGTTGGACGAAGTGATAGCCCAATCCTTAGATGGTGTTATCCCAGCTTTCGAAAAGCTAGAGAGTTATCGTCAGCAGGGGTTTTATCTTGCCGGATATGTGAGTTATGATGCGGGTTTTGCGTTTTTTCCGCAGAGCGAGTGTTCACGCAAACAGGTGCCTTATTCTCTTCTTCATTTTGGAGTGTTTCAGCAAAAAAAAGCCATCACGGTCGAGCTTTCGGCGGAATCGCAAGAGGCGGCAGTTTATGACTTCTCTTTTGATACAACACAAGAGGAGTATATCCAACAGCAAAAACAAATTCGCGATCTCTTATGGTCGGGAGATATTTATCAACTGAACCAAACATTTCAGGCGAAATTCCGTGCGGATCTCGAGCCACAAACCTTGTACAACCAACTCAAGCGACTTCAGCCGACACACTACTCGGCTTTTCTAAAGTTCACGGACTCGCACATTCTTTCGCTTTCTCCTGAACTCTTTTATAAAAAACAAGGTTCAAAAATAACAACTCAACCGATGAAGGGCACGCTCGCCCTTGGGGAAAACCCTCAAAAACTTCTCGAGGATAAGAAAGCGATTGCAGAGAATTTGATGATTGTGGATTTATTGAGAAACGATCTGGGGCGAATCGCGCATCCAGGGACTGTGACTGTGGAGAAACTTTTTGAAGTTCATCCCCTTTCGACACTTCAGCAAATGACTTCGACCATCAGCGCCCAGGTCGCGGTCGATTTACCCGTTACGAATATTTTCGCCAGCCTATTTCCCTGCGGCTCAATCACGGGTGCTCCCAAATGGAGCGCGATGAAAGAGATTTCTCAACTTGAAAATTCACCTCGCGGCGTTTATACGGGAGCCCTTGGTTTTATCGAGCCAAACAATGATCACTGTTTTAATGTGGCCATACGAACAATCGTTGCTGTCGATCAAAAGATGAGCATGGGTTTGGGGGGTGGCATTGTTGCCGATTCTGACGTGTTCCACGAATTCAAGGAAGCGCACCTTAAATCGCGCTTTGTTCGACAATTTAATTGCTCGTTTTCGCTTTTCGAAACGATGTTATTCGACGGAAAAAAAATAAAATCTTTGCAAGACCACCTCACACGTCTTGAAGAATCGGCGCTCTTTTATAATTTTGAATTGAACCGTGAGAACATTCTGCAAGGCCTGGATTACAAAATTCAAAACTTGCAAGGCTTGCACAAAATAAAACTTCAGTTGTCTTGGGATGGAAATTTTGAAATTACATCGAGCCTCTTGCAAGAATCCTTATCTGCTCCTCGCGTCACGCTGTCTCCCTTAAAAGTAAATTCTAAAAATCATTTTCAAATGCATAAGACATCTTGCCGAAAAATCTACGACGAGGAATGGAAGCGCATTCAGGATCTTGGTTTTTACGATGTTCTCTTTCTCAACGAGAATGGGGAGCTTGTCGAAGCCAGTCGCCACAATGTTTTTTTAAGAATCAACCAAGTCTGGATCACGCCCCCTCTCAGTGCGGGAGCTCTTCCTGGAATCGAACGAAAGAAGGCCATTCAAGAACTTTCGGCGCGAGAGCAAGTGCTAACAGTGGCCGATTTACAGACGACGCAAGAAGTGATGTTGACCAATTCAGTCCGCGGACAAGTGCCGGTTCGATGGGTCAAGCCATGATTCTCGTGATTGATAACTATGATTCCTTTACCTATAATCTTGTGCAGATTCTGCAGAAGAATCACTTTTCTCTCAAAGTGATCAAAAATGATGAGTGGTCGGGCCAACGCCTTCTCGATGAAAAAAATAAAATCACTGGATTTTTAATTTCTCCGGGGCCTGGACATCCGCGAGACGCTCAGTTGAGCCGCTTTGTCGTTGAGCAATTTAAAAAGACTCATCCAATTTTAGGGATATGTTTGGGCCATCAAGTCATCGCAGAGGCATTTGGCGCGCGTGTTGTACCAGCTCAAAAGCCAATGCATGGAAAGCTCAGCAAGATTGAACACCAGCGTCGTGGGTGTTTTTCTAAGCTCGATGGTCCGATTCAGGCGGTTCGGTATCATTCGCTCATTGTGGACCCAGCGAGTCTTCCGCAAGAGCTTGAGGTCCATGCCTGGACCTACACGGCAGGTGGTGAAAAAGAAATCATGGGGCTTCGTCATCGAGAGTGGCCGCTTGAGGGCCTACAGTTTCACCCGGAATCGATTCTATCGGAACAGGGAGAAACGCTTGTGACTTCTTTTTTTGCAGAAAAGAAGTCAGAGGTTCTTTAGAATTCTTGGAGTGCTTCTCGCCTATTTTTTAGCGACTTCTTCAACAGTTGAACCGTTGAGAATAAATTTAAAAACTTTGTCTTCGGTGATTTGGTAAGACATTTTTTGCAGACCATCTTTTTCTTTGTAGAAACTTTTGATCTTTTCTTTTTCCATCCCAAAGCGTTTAGCCATATCGTCAAATTTAGCTTCCATATCGGCGTCACTGGCGTGGAGACTTTCTTCTTCGGCCAACTTGTCGATCAGGAAAGCCGACTTCACCATAAACTCGGCTGTTTTGTCGAAGTCGTCGTTCCATTTTTGCTGATACTCTTCAAAGTTCTCGTCATTGAAGCCTTGCGACTTAAGACGATTTTGAAAGTCGGCGACCAGGGCTTTGCGTTGTTCTTCGAGTAATGACTTTGGCGCCTCAACTGGGTTTGCGTCGACAAAGGCTTTCATCACTTTATCGCGAAGCTCTTGTTCAATTCTCTGAGCGTCGCTCTCTTCCATTTCTTTTTTGATCTGTTCGCGCAAGGCTTCGAGATTTGCTTGACCAATCTTTTTAAAGAATTCTTCATTCAGTTCCGGAAGCGCTTTTGTTTTTATTTCGTTGAGAGTGACTTTAAAAAGAACGGGCTGATCTTTGAGATCTTCCACATGGTAGTCGGCAGGGAAGCGGAGGGAGATTTCTTTTTGTTCTCCAGCTTTAAGACCAATGAGGTTTTCCTCAAAGCCAGGAATAAACTGATTAGCGCCAATTTCGAGTTGATGTCCTTTGGCGCTTCCGTTCTCTAGTGGCGCGCCGTTGATAAAGCCTTCAAAATCAATGATGGCAAAATCACCAGTGGTGAGTGCACGTGGCTCTGTGACGGTTTGGAAAGTGGAGTTGCTCTGGCGAACGTTCTCAACCACAGAATCAATTCGCTCTTCTCCGACAGAAAGTTTTTCTTTTTCAACTTTAAAGCCTGTTTTCTTCTGGATTTTGATTTCTGGACGAATTTCAAAATTAGCAGTGAAAGTAAAAGGAGAGTCTTCTTTGATCTCTTCAAAATCGATGGCTGGCATCGAAACAGGGATGAGCTTATGCTCCTTGAGCGCATTCCAATAGGTGGACTGGATGATGTTTTGAACGACATCACTTTTGACCTTATCGCCGTACATGGTTTTGATGGTGGCGAGAGGTGCCTTCCCTTTTCTAAACCCTTTGATGTTGGCTTCGCGCTGAAGATATTTGAAGGCGCGCGAGAACTCTTCGTTGACCGTCTGAGGAGGGACTTCGATTTTTAATTTTTTTTCAAGATTTGAGATGCTTTCCAAATTGGTTTTCATGGGTTCGTCTCCTACTGACGGGATTGTGTCGATTCACGTTATTTTCGAATTTGCTGGAATATAGGGAATAGCGTCGTTAAAATCAAGGTTCTGATGAAAAAAAGAGCAAACCGAGACCCTCAGATAGAATCACATGGAGAGGCATAAACCACTGAAATGACAACTAAAAATCCAACCCCTATTCTGATCGTGACTGGCAAAGGTGGTGTTGGGAAATCTTTTACGGCGGCTCTCCTCGCAAAAAAGCTCTCTCTCGAGGGAAAAAAGACTCTTCTCGTGGACATGGTGCCAGAAAGTTACCTGGCAAGTTCTCTCGGAATTGAGAATCCAAAGAGACTGATTGACCCCCAAACCACTGCATTTGGTTTTGATTACGCTCTTTGGCTGGGAGAGTCCTGCTTGGCTGAATATATTCAGTATTGGATCAAGATTCCGTGGATGAGTCGGGCTTTTCTTAAAAATCCATGGCTCAATTCGCTCGTTCATTTAGCTCCAGGACTTCGCGAGATCGCCTTTTTAGGCAAATTGACAAGCCAGGTCCGAAAACACGGACCGACAATGAATTACGATCATATTGTGGTCGATGGTTTGAGCACGGGGCACTTTCTTTCTCTGATAAAAACGCCCTTGGCTTTTGTGGAGACGGTAAGTTCGGGGCCGATGCACGAACAAAGTCAGCAGATTCATCGAGTTTTGAGTGATCCTCTGCAGACAACAATTCTGGTCGTGAGCAATCTGGAGCGATACTCTCTGAGTGAAAGCGAAGAGCTCGGTCAACAGTTGCGTCAAGCGCTTGGTGCGAAGTTGATCACCGTCGCTAATAAAATTTATCCTGTGCCTCACGATCTCGAGGCGACAGATGAATCGATGCCTGTCGACTTAAAAAACTTTGTAGCGGCTCAGCGGGAGATCAAAAAATATCAAGCAGAGGCCACTGCGCTTCTTGAAACTCAAAACGAGATTTTATTCCGTATTCCTTTTTACCTCCAAAACTTACGCCCTGTTTTAGAAAGCAAAGATGAAGCTCGAAACCTTTTTTAAAAAACACAAAGTTTTTATTTTTGCAGGAAACGGTGGGACTGGGAAAACCACTTTGTCGGCCACGTGGGCTCTTGAGGCGGCTCATCAAGGGTATCGTGTGGGGCTCATTACGATTGATCCCTCTCGAAGGCTGGGTGATGCCTTTGGTATGGATGTCTTAAAGGATGATTACAAAAGACAAAAAGTGGGAGATAAATTTCTTGATATTTATTTGATTCAGTCGCAAAAAACGATCCGCGATTTTATCATCAAAAATTTTTCACAAAAAAAATACGATGAATTGATGAGTCGTAAGCTCTTTAAGCAAGTTGTCACGCGCCTTGCGGAAAATCAGTCGGTGTCGACCATTTATCAGCTAGCCCAACTTCTCCAGTCAACGGAATACGATTTGATTGTGGTCGACACGCCACCGGCGTCCCACACGGCAGATTTTTTTAGATCCCCGCAGAATACGATTCGCATTTTTAAAGAAAATATTTTAGCCAAGGCTGTTTTTGAAGGTGATAGTTTTGCTTCGCGCACGTCAAAAAAAATCTTTACAAACATCCTGGGTTTATTAACTGGTTTTGAATTTGTGCAACAGATGGAACTCTTTTTTAATGCGTTCTTTTTGTTTCAAGAGGAAATCGTTCGTTCGGCAGAGTATCTTACCACTCAGTTGCAAAAACAGGCCGTGGGTTATTTTTTAGTCACCTCTCCAGAACCGCAAAAAGTCCAGGAGCTTGAAAATATTTTGGCGGATGTCCAAAAACAAGGAATTCAGAGCCCACATTTAATCGTGAATCGCGCTTACCCAGACTGGCTCGGAATGCAGCCGATTGGGATCTCGGATCGCTGGCCTGTTGCCAAAAATTACTATGACAAAATCTTTAAATATTACGATAATCAAAGAAAGACGGTAGAATCTTTGGTTGTACAAAAAAAAGGACCTATTGATATCTATTTTGTTCCGGAAAAGAATTATTTTTCAGAGGAGCTATCGCTAGATCAGCTCCGTGAGACATTGCGAGGAGTTTTTCAATGATGAAGACACTGCTGCTAGGACTGATTCTGACTGTGATGGCGGGTTGCAGCTCTTTCTCGGAGCCTTCGATCACGGTGATTGATTACCCCCCAGAACTCAAAGAGGCCCAGTATTTTTTACGGAATAAAAACGCCGAGCGTGCCGAATTTGAAGTGCAAAAGTATTTAGGCACCACTCGAGATGTTTATTGGCTTGGACAAGCGCAATTAATGCTTGGTGAAATTCGCGAGAGCATGGGTCAAGAAAACTTGGCCGTTGAAGCCTACAAACAAGCCGTCAAGCACGGAGCGGGTTATCACTCGACGATTACCGCTCAGGGGCTTTACCGCATGTCCTGGATTTACGAAAGAACACTTCAATACAACGATTTACAAATAACTCTTTTGGATCTTTTAAATATTTTGGGCTCTGGGGATAATTTTATTAAACACATCGAAGCTCCCGCGCGACTTGCAAACACGTATTATGTTCTCGGTAAGTGGGACGAGGCCCTTAAACAGCGCGATCGAATCACGCCAGAGATCTTTGAGCGCTACAAATCCCTTGCGAAAGACGAGAGCAACCTGTTTCAGGCGCGACTTTACATGGCCTTTCAGGGGATGAAGCCGATTTCGATCACTCCTTACAAGTCTCAGCAAATCATTGCAAATTGTCGACAAGAACTTCTGGAGGTCGCAGAGATGGGAACTCCACAGCTCGCCCAGCGCGCGACAGAAGTTTTACAAAGTGAGTATCAAAGATATTTTTCGCAACTCAAAGGCGAGCGTCAGGCGCGGACGCCAGTTGAGGCGCTGGATAAAAACAAAGTGCAGATCAGCGAACTTGCCACCTTTGTTGACGAGATCAATGACCTTCGTGTGTTGCGCCGTCCGCCTGAACTGATTGTTAACAAGCAACTCAATGTGGACTTTTTTCGCAGTTTACAGTTGATGGAGCATGAGGCACGACAGATTGTGCACGGCCTGGCTTATGGTTTACAAAAAGCGCAGCAAACGAAAAACATCAACGAAAAAGAAAGTGCACCCAAATCAGCGGTTCCAAAAACAGGGCGCCCCAAAAATCCAACCCTTTAATGGAGGGAACAAGTATGTCTTCGGTGAGTCAGTTTTTCAGAGGATTGTTGATTCCGATCCAGGGTGTTTTTTTAATTTTTACGAGCTTTAAGCTTTTACTCCTCGCTTTTATTCCTTTTTGGTTAGCTGTGTTTGCCGGCATTTATTGCATTTATGCTTTTTGGTCGCAGACCTCCTCGCTTCTCCCTTTTGTGGTTCAGTGGCTTCCTGGATTTGCCGATTTTGTCGCCAAACTTAAAATTGGTGAATTCTCTTTATTCGGTGCCATATTCCAAGGTCTTTTTTGGGTCTTTTTGGTCTTATTTTCGCTCTATTTTTCGTACATTGTACTTTGTATTTTAGGTGCTCCTTTTTACTCGTTGATGACCGATCAAATTCTCCAGAGAAAGGGAATACAGCCCGGCCTTAAAAATAATTTTGTGCGCTGGCTTTACACCAGCTTAAAGATGTTCATCATTACTTTTGTTAAGTTGGTATTATTTATGGCGATAACGGCCTTTTTGTTTGTTGTTTCTTTTTGGTCGTTTGGTTTAATGCTTGTTCCATTGGTGGTCTGTTTGATGATTGCTTATGACTGTGTGGATTTTAGCCTGGAGTGCATGAACTATTCGCTGCGCCAGCGTTGGGACTATTTTCAGTCGCACTTTTCTTTATATCTCGGCCTGGGTTTATCAATCTTGCTCTTTAGTTTGATCCCCGGTTTTTTTACACTGTGTTTACCATTTTTTATTGCTGGAGCCGCAGACGCGTTTGCATCCATCGCAAACGGGAGAACCGAATGAACGCCAAAATTCACCAAGCCATTTTAGAAAATATGAACGCTCTTTGTGACTGGTTCGAAAAAAGTTCAAATAAAATACAAGTACCCTTTTACTCCAGTTACGACATTCGTGATTCTTCATTTAAAATCACCAATGTCGATGCCAATATATATCCAGCGGGTTTTAATAACATCTGTCCTACAGATAAGGAGCACTCTCCGGAGCTTGTGCAAAAGTACTTTCGTCAGTTTTACCCAAAAGCACACAAAATTTTATTGATCACCGAAGATCATTTTAAAAATATGTATTATTGGGAAAATGTAAACGCAATCCAAGAGCTGCTCGTGACGGCGGGATATGAGGTTCGCATTGGCATGCCGGGCTTGCAAACCGACGAGCAGATCGAGTTTGAGACCTATCTCGGAAACAAAGTCACTGCTCATCGTGTGTTCAATGTTGGTGGAGCGTTGCAGGCTAAAGACTTTTTGCCAGACGTGGTTGTGAGCAACAATGATTTTTCGAAGACTTATGAGGCTTGGACCGACCTTTCAAAACTGTCGATGACACCGCCCATGGAATTGGGATGGTATCAGAGGCAAAAAAGCATTTATTTTGACTGTTATAACTCCGTGGCGAAAGAATTTGCGGATCTTTTAAAAATGGATCCTTGGTTTTTTCAGGTGAGAACTAAATTATTCAACGAATTTGACGTGAGTTCCGAGGAGAGTCGAGCGCGTTTGGCTAAGATTGCCGATGAAATGTTACAAGGTTTAAAAAACGATTACACTCAGCGGGGAATTCACGAAGCTCCTTATCTTTTTGTTAAAAATAATTCAGGCACCTACGGTCTTGGCGTGATTCGCATTCAATCGGGAGATGACATTCTGAAGTGGAGTTACGATTCACGCAAAAAAATGAAAGCGCAAAAAGGTGGCGGTCGTTTTGACGAAGTGATCGTGCAAGAAGGAGTTCCGACAGTGTTAAAATCCGGAGCTGCAACAGCAGAGCCCACGATTTATATGATTGGCGATTCTTTGGCGGGTGGGTTTTTACGCACTCACGAACAAAAGGATGAGAAGGACAGTCTTAACAGTCCCGGAGCCGTTTATAAAAAGCTTTGTTTAAGCGATCTTAAAATCAAAGCGGAAGGATGCCCATTGGAAAACGTCTACGGATGGGTCGGTAAGATGGGCCTTTTGGCCATTGGTCGAGAGACGGAAAAAATGAATATAAAATATCGCGGATACCACCATTCCTAGGTTATACTGAGCGCAAGGCATGAAGCCTAAAAAATAGAACCCAAGGAGCTGGGGCGCGAGTATGCATCACTTTAAGTCATTCGTATTTCTCATGTTACTGATTTCGTGTTCACTCTATAGCTATTGGTTGTCCAATCGCGATTATGTGTGGATTGTTCCTTATATGGCAGATCGCGCACCTGCCGCCGTCCGCGAATCCAAAGAGTTTCAAGAGGTGGTCGAAAAGCCATTGCGCATTTTTAAACGTGAGGCCGTTGCGTCTTCGATTCTGATTGATAGTCACAAAGGAAAACAAAAACTCAGCTTCGGTCAATTCCCTGTCGTTGCCAACAAAGGTCCCAATCTCATTTGCATGGAGTATCCGTACTTGCGCCTTGTGTGGGTCGCAGAGGGTAGAGCCGTCTCTGGTAAAAAAACCCGATTGCTTGTCAACGCTCCTTGCAAAATTCATCCACGCAATCGCGACCGTGTCTCCGATGTTCCATTGCCATTTGACGAAGTCTACCGCAGACCTGCCCAGGATCAAAAATTCCAGTGGAGTGATTTAGGTTTGAATATCGAAATCGATGCCGAAAATGTTTACGGCGATTGGCCCCGCCTGTGGGAACTCGAAAGCATCGAGTTCTACAAAGAACCAACAGGCGAAGGCGAAACCGTCAGCTTATCAAAAGCCGAAATCATCAAAGCCACCGGCGAACCACTTCTAGTTCAGTTTTAACCCGTTCGTCCCCTTTCTCGCTTGCGAATGGCATAAGGAACAATCCCATTCGCTTCGCATTCGTTGAGCAAAAGGTAGTCGCTCAATTGACCAAGATCCTTCCCCCAATGTGCCAAACGAGAAAAGGGGCGAAGTCGCCAAACACCTTTCCCAAGCAATCGCGCAATAAGCCCAGTGAGAGCGCGAATAAACCCACGATTCGTAATCCTCAAAACAATATGCCAATGATCCCTCTGAATTGTTTCGGAATAAATCTTAATTCCAAAGGTCTCAGCTTGTTTTCTAAGGAGTTTCCTTAAACCCACCTGATTCTTAAAAAGAACAAAGGCTTTATTGGACTTTAAAACAAAATGCATTGGTTTATTTCTATCTAACGGACGCTCTGTTTTTCTTCGACCTTTGGTTTCTAAAGATCCTCCAAACTCAGTCGTAGGCTTTTTTAACATTGATAATTGCTTCAATCTACTTCTCCATCATCTTTAGAACGCTTGTTCATCGAACAATGCGCTGTTGAACTTTTTTTAAAGAAAATGAATCGGGGGTTTTCGGAAATCCCTTTCTAAGAGGGACTTGTCTAAAAAACAATAGTCTTTCAAACTATCACCAGCTTTCCTTTTCCCCAAATTGGACCCCCGATTCATTTTCTTTAAAAAAAGCTTAACATGAGTTTTTAAATCGTTGTTTTTAGTGATTTTAAAAAGTTGGAAGTCATTTAAAATTGTCGAAAAATCTTATTTTAAAAGAGCATTAGACTTTGCCCTGAGGTTTTGGATTAAAATCTAGGGTCGACCGTTGCTCGTTTTGTTTTGTTGAATTGGGTTGATTTTAAGAGGGCGAAAGGGGCGTCAAATTATTTTAGTTTTTTGGCGGCGAGTCAGATTCGCCTTAGCTGTAAACCTTTCACGTCAACCTGAGTGGAACGAAGGACTTGCGTTCATTTCTAAAGTGTCTCATAGTGAGACACTTTTTTGGAAAAAAACCGAAAAAGTGGCGGTCTAGTTTTGTCTCGTTTATTGTATGGGAATGAGACATTTTTTTAACTTTGGGAGCTTTATGAGACGATCCATGGGTTACATCTTTCTTATATTTATTGGCCTTATTTCTTCTGTTCAGTCACAGGCACAAGTGGCTTCTTTTACCTCGCAAGAGATTCAAGCCAACTACAAAAACATTCATCAAATCGCCGCCGTTGCAGCGGACTGTTTGGATTGGCACTATCAGGACCATTTGGAATTCTACAATCGCTGGGGCGTTTCAAAATATTATGGAAATCGTCGTCCCGACTATAAAACAAAAGAGGGTCTTGTCGCAGCTCTTAAACTTTATAAAAAACCGGTCAATCTTGTCGAGCAGTTGGAGCCGATCAGTTGCATTGGGCTTGCAACTAAATGTCTGCGCGAAGGCTTTAGTGAAGTCGGCATGAGCGGAACTTGGGAAAAAATCAACGAGCAGCTCGCAATTGGTAATAAATTTTTAGGAACGGACTTACAAAAAAATCTGATCTCGCTCGGTTGGAAATCCTACTACTGGAATCCAGAGCCGGAGATGAATCAAACTTGGGACCTTGAAGACCAAGAATTAAATCCTATTGATCTAAAAAAGTTTCCTGACAGAAAATGGAACGCTGTTTGGGGTGGACACCTCCCTCGATATATACAGGCGACCCAAAAGGGTTACTATTATGAGAAGGCCTTGGTCGTTCACGACGCCAAATCTCTTGTTGGATTTGGCGATGTTCAGCCCGCATTTTTTAAAGAAATTCCATTTTTTGTGGGAATTGCGCACGCCGGTTACCACGTTTTCCCAGGAAGAAACGGCGAAGTCATCGAAGCTCATAGCATGCGAAACCTTAACGCCAAGGACAACCTTGAGTTTAGCGAATTCAACCCACTTAAGATGGGCGGTGGCCCAAAGTGGACACGTACCGAAAAATACCGCTCAGGTCTTATTGTCGTTCCTAATTTGTAGTCGGAAAAATTAACATCTAATATGCGACTGTTTCATTTTACGCATACGCAAACTTGACTCTATTTTTCGATAAAACTATTTAAAACTCTTCGCCATTTCCACAAACGTGCGAACGATGGCTCCTGAGGCGCCTTTTGTGGTGATGTATGGCAGTCGTCCGTTCACATTCCACGCTGTGCCTGCGATATCAAAGTGGGCCCATGGGATGTCTTTCTCAACAAACGACTCGAGAAATGCCGCTGCTGTCGCACTTCCAGCGTTGCGAGATGGCGCGAGGTTTGTAAGGTCGGCGTAGTAGCCCTTCATGTCTTTGGCATGATCATCGATCAAAGGCATGGCCCACACGCGTTCGCCGCAAGTGTCTGCAGCGGCTTCGACTTTTTTGCGAAGTTTTTCATCGCGAGTAAAAAATCCTGTGTGAGTGTTGCCAAGGGCAATCATCATCGCACCCGTTAAGGTGGCGGCATCTAAAATCATCGCAGGCTTTTGCTCGGAAGCGTAAACAAGAGCATCGGCAAGAATCAGGCGACCTTCGGCATCGGTGTTGTTCACTTCGATGGTTTTTCCGTTGCGAGCTTTGCGAATATCTCCGGGCTTGTTGGCCGAGGGGCCTGGCATATTTTCTGTCGCAGGAACGTAGGCAATCGCATTGATTTTTAATTTCATTTTGGCAATCGCACTCATCGCCGCGATAACAGCTGCGCCGCCGCACATATCAAACTTCATCTCTTCCATGCCAGCGCCAGGCTTGAGCGAAATCCCACCGCTATCAAAGGTGAGACCTTTTCCAACAAAGCAAATCGGCTTTTGTTTGGCACCGGCTCCATGATATTCCATGGTGATAAATTTAGGCTCTTGGTCGCTTCCGTAAGAGACACCGAGAAACGATTCCATTTTTTCTTTTTCGATGCGTTTTTTATCCCACACTTGCACCTTCATAGACGTGCCTTTGGCGGCCATTTCGGCCTCTTTGCTAAGTTGTGTGGGCGTCATAAAATTTCCGGGGCAATCGCCAAGGTAGCGAGCAAAGTTTACAGCTTCGGCGGTGATCTGGCTCATCTCGAGAGTCTTCTTAAGAGTGGCGGAAAACTTATCCACAGCGATCTCTACTTTTTCCACAGCAAATTTATTTTTTGGCTCTTCTTTAAAAGATGTAAATTGGTAATTTGCAATCAGTAAACCTTCGGTGAATCCAGCGACAGCGTCTTCGCTCGAAAGACCTGTGGGGGAATAGAGCGTTGCGCTTTTTAGCTTTTCGCTTTTTAAACAATTCAGAAGAGTGGCGCTCCAGCGGCGTGCGTGCTCGCTGTTCCACTTGTTGTTTTCGCCAAGTCCAAGAAGTAAAAGGTGAGGAGCTGCTTTTTGACGTAAAAAAAGAACTTCGCCTTCAGCGCCCTTAAATCTTTCGCTCGAAATCCCCTTCAGTATTTCTGAGGCAATAGACGGGGCTTTGAGGCTGACAACAAAAGTCTTGGTTGAGTCTTTGCTTGTTTTTGATCCACAAAAGACAACAATCACTTCGGATGCAGGTGCAGTGGCTGCAGACACAACGTTCAATTTCATAAAAAAACTCCTTATTTAACTCAAGACAGAACCTAGAAAAGAGCCAAAACAGTACCATAGTCCTATTTGCCTGAGAAGAGGGATTTTGGGCTTTATATTACAGGTATTTTTCCCGATGAGACCTTGTCATAGGCATAAAAAGCACATATTTACACCGGGAGTTCTATGAACAGAGAAGAAATGAATACACTAGTTCCAATTGTGATCGAGCAAACATCTCGAGGTGAGAGAAGTTACGATATTTACTCTCGGCTACTTAAGGATCGCATTATCATCCTAGGGACGGCCATTAATGATGCCGTTGCCAATAACGTGATCGCACAGATGCTCTTTTTAGAAGCAGACAACCCTGAAAAAGATATACAGCTCTATATCAATTCCCCTGGCGGAATGGTCACATCCGGCATGGGCATTTATGACATTATGCAGTTTGTGAAGTGCGATGTGGCGACAACATGTATCGGTATGGCGGCGAGCATGGGCTCTTTGCTATTAACTGCCGGTGCTCCTGGGAAGCGCTATTGTCTTCCTCATGCACGAGTTATGATTCACCAGCCGTTGATCAGCGGTGGTCTTGGTGGACAGGTGAGTGATATTGAAATTCATGCCCGCGAACTTTTGCGTACCAAGAAAACTTTGACAGAAATCTACGTTCATCACACCAAACAACAATTTGATGTGTTGGATAAAGCCATGGATCGCGATAATTACATGACGGCCACAGAGGCTAAAAACTTTGGATTGATTGATCATGTTGTGGCTTCGCGTAAAACTTCTAATAAGGAAAACAAGCAATGAGTCGTCGAGAAGGTGCGAGTTTATTGAGATGTAGCTTTTGCGGTAAAAACCAAAACGAAGTTAAAAAACTGATCGCTGGACCCGGTGTTTATATTTGCGATGAGTGTATTGACCTCTGTATGGACATTATCGAAGAAGAAAAAGGTCGCGAAGAAAAGCAGACGCATCAATTTAAGGTGCCAAAGCCAACAGAAATTAAGACCTTTTTGGATGAGTATGTGATTGGCCAGAACACAGCGAAAAAAGCGTTGTCAGTGGCCGTTCACAACCATTACAAGCGGATTAATAACCTCAGCAAGTCGCGCAAAAAAGAAGATATCGAAATCGCAAAGAGCAATATTCTTTTGATCGGGCCCACTGGCTCCGGAAAAACATATCTTGCGCAAACGATTGCTAAAATTCTTAACGTTCCTTTTGCGATGGCCGACGCAACGGCTCTCACAGAGGCTGGTTATGTAGGAGAAGATGTTGAAAATGTGGTGCTGAATTTATTACAAGCTGCGGATTACGATATCGAAAAAGCTCAACGCGGAGTGATTTATATCGATGAGATCGATAAAATTTCGCGCAAGTCCGAAAACCCATCCATCACTCGCGACGTGAGTGGTGAAGGCGTGCAGCAGGCGCTTTTAAAAATTCTCGAAGGCACTGTGGCAAATCTTCCACCCAAAGGGGGGCGAAAACACCCTCAGCAAGAATTTATCCAAGTGGACACAACGAACATATTATTTATCGTTGGTGGAGCCTTTGTCGGTCTTGATAAAATCGTCGAAAACCGCATGACCCAAAAATCATTGGGCATCACAGCCGATATTAAGACACAAAAAGAAAAAGACCATTTGGGCCTCACCAACTCGTTGCGCAAGCTCGAGCCAGATGATCTTGCCAAGTTTGGTTTGATCCCTGAATTCATTGGCCGTTTACCAGTTGTGGCCGTTCTTGATGAACTCGATGAGAGTGCATTGATTGATATTCTCGTCAAACCAAAAAATGCTCTGATTAAACAGTACCAGAAGCTTTTTTCTTACGAAAATGTGGACCTCAAATTCACCGATCCCGCTCTGAAAGCCATTGCCAAGCAGGCCCTGGACAGAAAGACAGGGGCGCGTGGTTTACGTGGTGTCATCGAATCTGCAATGCTGGACATCATGTATGAAATCCCTTCCATGGACAACGTGAAGGAATGTACAATAGGTGAAGACGTGATCAGTAAAAAAGCTGAACCCGTCCTAGTGTACAGAACTGAGGAAGAAGTTCAAAAAGCAAAAGCCTCTGGCGCGGAGAGCGCTTAAGGCCAAAAGCTAACCGGTTTCTTCCTCCAACGTGTCTTAACGACAAGGGGGAAGAATGGCTCAAAACGAAACTCTCGAATTACCGTTACTGCCACTGCGCGATTTGATTATTTTCCCGCACATGATGATGCCACTGTTTGTGGGTCGCGAAAAGAGCATTAACGCTCTCGAAGAGGCGATGTCCAAGCAGATCGACATTGTATTGGCCGCACAAAAAGACGCCAAAACCAACAACCCCAACCCCGACGAGGTTTACCAGATTGGTACCTTGGGAACGATCATTCAGCTTTTGCGTTTGCCAGACGGCACCGTGAAGGTTTTGATCGAAGGTAAAAAGCGCGTAAAAATCGAAAGTTTCACCGACAACGATAAATTTTTTAAAGTGAAGGTGAAAGTCTACGACGAAGATTTGGGCGACATGGTCGAGCTCAAGGCCTTAATCCGCTCTGTAAAAATGACGTTTGAAAAATACGTGAAGCTCAACAAACGCATTCCGCCAGAAATTTTAATGCGCGTTTCGAGCATCGAAACGGCCGGCGAACTGGCTGACATTATCGTCGCTCAGCTCAACCTCAAGCTCGAAGACAAACAAAAACTTCTCGAGCAAATCAACACCGCCAAGCGCCTCGAAGAGCTGCTCAACATGATGACAAGCGAGATCGAAATTCTCGAAGTGGAGAAAAAAATCCGCAGTCGCGTGAAGAAGCAGATGGAAAAGTCGCAAAAAGAATATTACCTCAACGAGCAGATGCAGGCGATTCAAAAAGAACTTGGTGAAAAAGACGATTACCAAGCCGAATTGATGGAGCTCGAAGAAAAAGCTCGCGACAAAAAAATGAGCAAAGAAGCCAAGGAAAAAGTTTTTAAAGAGCTCAAAAAATTAAAAATGATGTCACCAATGAGTGCCGAGGCCGCCGTGGTTCGAAACTATATCGATTGGCTTTTAACTCTTCCGTGGTTTAATTATTCCGAGGAGAAAAAGGATCTCGAATTTGCCGAAAACATTCTCAATGAAGACCATTGGGGTCTCGAAAAAGTAAAAGAGCGCATCCTCGAGCACATTGCAGTTCATTGCTTGAGTGACGAGGTGAAGGGGCCAATTCTCTGTCTGGTGGGGCCTCCGGGGGTTGGTAAAACATCTCTCGCCAAATCGGTGGCAAAATCGCTCAATCGCAGCTTTACCCGAATTTCATTGGGTGGCGTTCGTGATGAAGCCGAGATTCGTGGTCATCGAAAAACCTACGTGGGTGCGATGCCCGGAAAAATCATTCAGTCTTTGCGCAAAGTGGAGCACGGAAATCCTCTGATTCTTCTCGATGAGATCGATAAGATGAGCAACGACTTCCGAGGCGATCCATCGGCTGCGATGCTCGAAGTTTTGGACCCAGAACAAAACGCCACCTTTCAAGATCACTACCTCGAAGTGGAGTATGATCTTTCAAAGGTGATGTTCTTTACGACGGCCAACTCACTTCATTCGATTCCACGACCGCTCTTGGATCGTATGGAAGTGATTTCCATCGAAGGGTACATCGACAGCGAAAAATTGCACATTGCTAAAAAATACTTGTTGCCGAAACAACTTCAGCAGCATGGTTTGGAGCCGTACAAAATTCAAATTCCAGACAATGTCATTAAAGAGATCATTCAGTTTTACACGCGTGAAGCTGGAGTGAGAAATCTGGAAAGACAACTTGCTAATGTGTGCCGCAAAATTGCCAAAGAAATTGTGCGCGAAGAAGAGATCGAGCGCCACATGAAGAACAATCAAAAAAAGCCGACGCGCTCGCAGGTGAGCAAAGCGGGGATCAAAAAGACTTACACAATCACGTCCAAAAAATTGGCCGAGATGCTGGGTCCACAAAGATTCCGCCATGGCAAAATCGAAGAAGCCAACGAAATTGGCCTCACCAACGGCATGGCTTACACCGAAGTGGGAGGAGATCTTCTTCCGATCGAGGTTACTGTTGTTCCGGGCAAAGGAAAATTCACTGTGACGGGCCAGTTGGGTGACGTGATGAAAGAGTCATGCTCTGCAGCGATGAGCTATGTTCGTTCGCGCGGTCCACTTTTTGGTTTGGACAAAGAGTTCTTCTTTAACATCGATGTCCACATTCACGTTCCAGAGGGTGCCATCCCGAAAGATGGTCCGTCTGCGGGCTGTGCCATCACCACGAGTATTGTGTCGGCGGTGACAAAAACGCCGGTACTAAGAACGGTGGCCATGACCGGAGAGATCACCCTTCGCGGACGCGTTCTGGCGATTGGTGGCGTGAAGGAAAAAGTTCTGTCGGCCTACAGAGGTGGAATTCGCACGGTGATTTTACCAAAAGAGAACGACAAAGATCTCAAGGACATTCCAGAGGAAGTTCTGAAGGATCTTAAGATTGTCCTTGTGGACCATGTGGATCAGGTACTCGTACATGCCCTTGATATTCGCAGTGCGAAGGATCTATTCAAGTCAACGCGCGACGCCAACCTCGGGTTGAAGGCGCAATACACGGGGCACTCGTACCATTAATCCTTCCTCAGAGGACTGACACGATTCAGCAAGTCCGCGGGAGTCTGAAAATTTTTCAGGCTCCCACTTGTAAATCCACCATCGCAATGTAGACTGGTTTTCCGAACTTTTTGGAGTTCGCCACAGTGAAATTGATTTTACTGTGTGGGGAGGAAAATGGAGTCGCATTCCATCACAGCTCACGAAGTGGGCCGTCTTTACTACGAACGCGGAGATATTCTCAAGGCGATCGCTGTCCTTGAACCCGAGGCGGAGCGCTTAAAATCGTTAGAGCAAGATGAAAACTTTCTCGAAGTGATTCATTTGTTATTTCGTTGTTTTGCAGAAACTTTGGATTTCTCTAAAATCGAAGCCTACAAAAATTTATTGTTGGATCGCATGAGTAAAGAAGGCGTGTCGATCACTGGCAAAACGTATTATGTCCTCGCGCTTTGTTCCTCGTACAAAAACGAGCATGAGCAGGCGATCGAATATTGCCAAAAATCCTTAACGCTTTCTGTAGCGCAAGATCACAAAGAAACTGTTTGTTATGCCATTTTGGGCTTGGCCATTTCCTACTATTCCTTGGATCGCATTGATGACTCCCTCAAAGAAATTTATAACCTGCAAGTTTTTATGAATGTTATGCAGATGAGTGATGTACGGATTTCGATGCATCTCTTAAAGGCGCATATTCTTCGTAAAATGAAAAAATTCGAAGAAGCGATTGATATTTTATGGCAAGGGTATTCGCAGCTGAAAGAGGAAAAGAATTTTCATATTTCCCTCTCTCTTCTTTACGGCATGGCCCTGACCTACAAAGAGGCCGGGCAAATCGACGAGTCCAGAAAATATCTTAAGCTCCTCCAGGGTTCGATTGATAAAAACAATCTTCGTCGTCTTTCAAGCTACGTCGAAGTGCTCGGTGAATCCATTGGCGCCAGCAAAGAAGTTCGCTTTGATATCATCTTTAACAAGTCCGATCATTCGGTTTACGAGCGCGGTAAAGGGCGAATTGATTTTAACAATCAGTTTATCCTGATTGATCTGTTAAAACTTTTTTTAACAAATCCCGGCCAGTCCTTTAGCAAAGAACAACTTGTTAAAATGATTTGGAAGCAGTCGTACAACCCCGAGGTTCATGACAATAAAATTTACGTAACGATCAAAAGACTCCGTCAATTGATTGAACCGGATATCGAAAAACCAAAATATATTTTTAGATCGAAAAACGGATATTACTTTAACAAAGAAACAACGGTTGTTGTGGAAGAGCAAAAAAGGGAGCGAATATGATTCGTTGGATCGCTTGTGTTTCGATTTTGTTGTTAAGTTGTATTTCCTTTGCAGGTCCCGAAGTGCCCTGGCCCGAGGATTTACAAAGAGAAGTCCAAATCAAAGACATGGATGGGTTGTGGGTGAGTAAAAACCTGGGAACACCTCAAAG
Source organism: uncultured Pseudobdellovibrionaceae bacterium (assembly GCA_964579625.1). GTDB lineage: Bacteria > Bdellovibrionota > Bdellovibrionia > Bdellovibrionales > JAGQZY01 > JANPLN01. The sequence continues at coordinate 3,583 of CAZOGU010000002.1, read as the reverse complement.
AGCCTTCCAAATTAAAATTCAGGAAGTGGACTTTGATGCTTCTTGTCCGTATGTGGCCACCATTTCGGAATTGAGCCCATTCACCGGCGAAGTAAAATCCAAGGATATGGATGTGATTTGCTCAAGCTTGATGAGAAAGGTGATTTTCGTTTTGACGGACGAACTTGGCCAGGCGCGGCAGCAGGTTGAGATTGTCGGTCTGTGGAAAGGCGAGAACACCCCCGAAGCCGGCAAACAGTATCTTGGCATAACTGTTTATAATTATGGAGAATTTAAGGAAGTCATCCTTAAGGATACTTTCTATAAGACGAACCAATAAATTATCAGTCTCAATGACTTTTGATCTCGACAATAAAAGCCTTATCTCTTATACAGATAAGGCTTTTTTATTAGGGACTTAGCTCAGTTGGTAGAGCGCCACCCTTACAAGGTGGATGTCATCGGTTCGATCCCG
>CAZOGU010000002.1:0-3119 GCA_964579625.1 uncultured Pseudobdellovibrionaceae bacterium | reverse complement strand
TCTGTCTGAAGACTTTAGACGTTTGAAGTTGTTTAGTTTTTTTAAATTGCGAAGGTGAAATTGGTAAAATGCTCTCGCAAATTGGTAAAATGGTAAGTATATTTGCCAAAGTAGAACAGAGTTCTTTGATAGATTTTTGTAATAGAGGCTTAGCTCAGTTGGTAGAGCAATACCCTTACAAGGTATGGGTCGGCGGTTCGAGCCCGTCAGCCTCTACCATTTTCAAACAAAATCAAAGTTTTGAAAATGGTTTTAAACGGTAAATAAAAACATGTCCCAAGTCATAGATCCCAATAAAAAATTTAATCACAGATGGAAAACAGATCCTCGTTTTGTTGAGGGTTTTGATTATGATTCTCCTGAATATGCAGATGTGCCAGATGATTTAAAATGGGCGATTCCATTAAATGAACAGCAAAAAACACCACAAGCAAAAACTGAGAATAAACGCTCTGACGAAGAATCCAAACTAAGAGTTGAAAAAGAACTGAAAGAATTGAGAAAGAATAGTGCTATTCAGTTTCAAAGGCTTTCAGTAGTTCGCTAGATTTTTGATTTACATATTTTTCTGTCATTGCCACAGAGCTGTGCAGACAACATTGTGAGAGCAAATAAATATTTCCTTTGTATAGATTGTGTAGATTTGCAGCTCCAATAGTTGCATATGAATGTCGCCATTGTAGAGGGCTCAAAAATTTGAAGTTACACTCTTGAGAAATCCTATGCCAATATTCACGGGCACTGTCTGGATGTGTGTCTATAAGTCGACTTTGAGCGTTTAAATGCTGTTTGAGGAATGATGTTACATTAACTAATATATCCGCTGATGGTTGAATCATTGGCAGGCTAATTTCGCCGTCTTCGCCGGAGGTTGTTTTTGTAGAGTTCTCAAAAATAACAACACCTTTTTGACCACGACTCCAGCCAGAAACAATATTATCTGTAACTTTGAAGTTTGGGACACGGGCATCGGGAAAAAGATTCTCAACTTTCATACCCATTAGATTTCCACGTCTTAAGCCAGTACAAACACCAAAATATAAAGCATAGGCTCGAAGTTTCTTATGAATATCGTTTGCGTAAGTTACATCAATTTTATTTTTAATATCTTTTAACTCATCAATCGAATAGGTATCAGATGAACGCTTGGCTTTAAAATCCCCACGTTTTTTCTGTTCTAAAGTGACTTTAACATTTAGAAAAAATACGTCCAAAGACCCAATATATTCATACTCATTCAGAAAACGCATATATTCATTAAGTGGTTTGGTCAGAGTTCCATATGTATTGTGGGAATATTTTTGACCTTGTTTTGTCTCTGCTGTTTTAATGTGATGGATGGCTTGATTCTTCCATTGTTTAAAATCTTTTGGGTGTTCACAACCTTTTGACAAAAAGAAGGGCATCCAGAATCTGAGTAACCAAGACCGGTAGGCAAAAGCAACGCCTGTATTATCTTTATAGGTGGTAAATTCTTCGATTGATTGTTTAAAATCAAATTGTTTACTTTTGAGGTTTAATATTTCCTGTATTTTATAAGTTCGGAGACCAAACTCTGACTGGAGTTCACTCTGTAGACGATGTTGGAGTGCTTGGAAGTGATTATCTGCCAGTGCAGCTTCTTCTCTAAGCTTATTATTTTTTAAATATTCATTAATTTGTTTTAATGTTGGATGAATTTTTGCTGAAATAGCAGTCACTTTGCCTTCATTAAAAATATGAGCGCGTAGCGAATCACTTTGACGGCCGGTTCGCCAATTCAAAGTTAAGCCAATTATACTGGTGTTACCCTTACTCATAATACCTTCACTTAATTTTTATAGAATCGTAAATAAACACATCTGTAGGTCACTATTACTATACAAAAACAGCCATCCTTGGCTGAGCTCATCACTCCTTCTTTGTTTCAACCGCTATTAACCCAGATTCAATTACTTCGTCTTGTTTTTGAAGAATTGAACGATAATAGTTCATAGAAAAAGTCAGCATAGCTCCATATTCTGGCAATATGTGGGTCAGCCATTTTCCATTCTTTGAAACCTTTACCTTAACGTTTTTTACGATTTTTAATGAATTTTTTTGATCTTCCATAGTCTATTCTCCTATTTTTATTGTGAATAATTTCATCTACGCCATCCCCATAAATCATTTCCAGCACAGAATTTTTAATTCTTGATGGATGAATTTTAAGAGGAGTTATAGTTTTTAATTTATGCACATAAATCACCTCCTTTTATTTAGACTAAAGGATAGAGACGATGCTCTTTTTCGCGCGCTTAAAGTTTAATGATGGATTTGAAGAAAAATCTTATTACTATAAATAAATGCCAAAAAAATTAAAAGAGTTAGCTGATTTGAATATAGGATTAAGACATCATCTTGTTTTAGAGGCACTGGAAAAGTATGGGCTTTCTAGCATTTCTCAGGTGGTGGAGTATGTTTGTGATAAGGCTAATATTAGCAAAGTAAAAAAAAATGTATTCTCATCTCTAAAGAAAACAATTGAAAATGACCTAAAGTCTTTCTCTGGTTCTGATGGAGTATTGGGCATAAAATACTATAGAAGAGATGGAGTTACGGAAGTTTCTTTAGAGGATATCGAAGAAAACAAAGATGGATCAATTAAAAACAAATATTCTATAAAATATTATATTATCGGTGGAAATTTTCATATTCCAGGCGCTGCCCTTTTATCTTCAGTAAACGCGAGTTTTATCCCGCAAAAAATAAAAAGTATTTTGTGGAAGATTGAGGAGGTACCATCTGATAATCAAAAAGGTAGAATTGGAATAATTCTAGACACACATGATTCTAAATTTATATCTATTCATTTTAACGGCGATGATGTGGAGGTTAATATAGCTATTAGTCGAACAAAGGAATCACTAGAATCATTTACGTTTAATGAAAAATATGGAAAAAGATGCTCGTTTCTAAGTTTTAAAAATCAGTCTATTAGTAGAGCAGTTGAAAATACTAGGGACTTCCACGCTTTAATTAAATTTAGAGCTGATAAAAAAATATCAATTAAAGATTCGAGCACTAACGGAACTTTTTTCGTTCCTGTGGACTGCGGGCGCGAAGCTGGAGTGTAACAGCCTGAAAAAAATATAGGGGTA
>CAZOGU010000001.1:0-160933 GCA_964579625.1 uncultured Pseudobdellovibrionaceae bacterium | reverse complement strand
ACAGCCGACCTTTACACTTTAGGCAGTAACCATCCAGTCAAGTGCCCGCAGTCCACTGCTCAGAGATTAGATTTAGAGAAACTCAGAAAATTTGATAAAAATCGAACAAGGCCAACAAAAGATAAGGACTATCCGTTCAATGATTTAAGAGATTGGAAAAAAATAAATGATGAGGTGCATACGGATTGTTCGTCCATATTTATAAAATTAGGTAAAGTTATTTTTTATGCTGGCCCGATTGATATTATATAAAAATGGTGGTGGTAGCAGGTTCTTTGTTGGTGTTATTTTATAATAAAAGTACACATATCATTTAGCACATTACTTGTAAATTCAATTACTGCCATCATCCATAAATATGTGAATAATATAAGGTACTTAGCGGTGGTGGTAGATGCTGTTAAATTACTAAAACTCCCACATTTCCACACGAAAAAGAGTTTCTTGCGCCCCTCGTATTCTGGTCTCACCAATAGGAGGCATATATGAGAAATAATCACAATTACAATGAAGCTAAGAAATTCTTGGACACTCTTTCTAGGGATAATCAAAATGAAATTTTTCATTTTCAAACATTTGATGATCTGAAGGGTGCCAAAAGGGCGAGTCTTGTCAAAGTATTAGTTGGAACATTGGAAGAACATTTTGATGAAATGGTACATTTAAATAATCAGGGCGCAGGTGTTTTCGTCTGTATAAATAAGGTGGAAGATACTAAAAAACGTGAGGCCAAAAGTATATCCAAGATTCGAGCTGTTTTCGCTGATAAAGATGATGGGGCTTTTAGCACCTTTCCGGTCGAACCAAGTATCATAGTGCAAACAAAAAATGGACAACATGCGTACTGGCTCACTGACGAAGTTCCCAAGTGCGAATTTACTACAATACAAAAATCAATTATAAATATACTAAAAACAGATATTAGTATTCATGATTTATCAAGAGTTATGCGTCTGCCAGGATTTTTTCACAGAAAAGATCCGAACGATGCACATTTGGTGACTGTTCTTAAAAATAATATCATTAAATATTCTTTAAACGATCTTAATTCTGCATTTCCAAAATTAGAGACAAAGATAACGTCGGTAAGCTCTATTAAAGGATCACACGAGGAAATTTCCAAATATATCGAAAAATTGGACGGCGCTATTCAAGGTGAGAACGGTGATCTTAAAACTTTTCAAATAGCCTGTGATTTAATTCGAGGTTTTAATTTGGAAATCGAAGAGGCTCTATTATATTTTTTAAAATATAATGAAAAGTGCATTCCATCTTGGACGAAAAATGAACTCATTCAAAAACTTGAGAACGCAAGGAAAAGTGGAACTGGAGAGTTTGGTTATTTGTTGAAAAATTTAACAACGGAACAGTGGGTTTATAGATTTATCCACAAAAATAATGTTAAAACTACCTATAATCAAAAGATTTATTTTAGGGATGAACTGATTACAGCTAGTGCGCTTGTGCGCAAAGCAGAAATTCAATGGGATTGTGAGGGAAGAAAATCAAAAATTAATATTATTAAAAGTATTTTTGAAGAATGGGAATCGGAATCAAGAAAAAATATTCTGAAACGAGTACGTGAAAAATTTAAATTTAATCCTAAATATTCTGGTGTTTGCAGTGAAGATTCTCTAAGTAAGTTTACGGAAGCATTAGTTGGAAAAGAGTGTGCTAAATTTAATCAGCATCGTGCTGTAATTGGACATTTTATCTGGCAGGTAAAAAGAAAGATATTTGGGTACGATGTTGTTCATCATATGTGCCCGGTGTTGGTTGGAAAACAAGGGTGTGGTAAAACACAGGCACTGGAACATTTAATTAGGCCATTAAAATTCCTAAGCACAGAAGGTAACCTTGGTACTTTTGTTCGTGAAAGCGAGAAATTTGTATTTGGTACATACTATATAGTTAAATTAGACGAGTTTGCAAAGGGTGCAAAGTCCGACTTGGAGAGCATGAAAAATATAATTACATCATCCGACATTAATTATAGAACTTTTTATGTGCAAAAGATGGCGACCCTTCATAATATTTCTACATTTATTGGTGCATCAAATAGAAGTGTTTCTGAGATATTTAGTGATCCAACGGGTAATCGACGTTTTTATGAGATTCCATGTCTTGATAAGATTGATTGGGGAGTTATTGGTGGAATAAGTGAGGATGATGGGATTGATTATTATAACCTTTGGATGAGTATCGATGAGGAGAATGAATCTCCAATTATGCCCTTCATCGCAGAAATCAGTAGGTATCAAGAAGAATTTAGACCAACTACAATCGTAGAAGATTGGCTAGCTTCTGAAGATTTAAAACCAGATGAGGAATCTGAAACGGAAATCATAGCAGTCAAGAAACTGCATATTGATTTCATGAATTGGTTGAAAGTCCAGAACTGTAATTTTATGTTTACTGATCAAAAATTTGGAAGGGAACTGTCGAAATTATTAAAACGAGAAAAGAGAAACGATGGTACTTACTACGTGGTCAAGGTAAGAAAAATGCCACCATCGTCTCAGCCACTTATAGCTTACCATGGTATGGAAAAAAATTCGTTGGACATGACTTCGGCCAAAAATGAAATTGATGATTTTGTATCCAAAGCAATGGATACGCCAATTGTTTTACATCCCGGGCGTAAGTCTTAGTTTTTTAAATATTTGTTATTGGGCGAGGGTCAATGGTGGTCCTCGCTGCTGTTAAGTGTGCAGTATCCAGTAGTCAATTCATCAAAATAAATATCCGCAATGGCGAATATTCATAGAGAAAATTATATTACGAACCACCTTGGTACATTTTACGAGGCTAATTGCTCAGTATGAATATTATGGTAGTGGCTGACGTAACCAGGAGAATTAAATGATATTCAATAAAGAAAAGAAAACACAAATTAATGAGATAATTGAACAGCAATCGACGACTCTCAATATTGATTTAAAAATCCTCACTGACTTATATCATGGTAAAGCATGTCCCAAATATGGACTTAGCGAGCCATTACATGTTCGCAAAGTGCGCGGTGGTAAGCTGGTGGTGTTTAATATTAGTGAAAAGTATCGAGGTGAGAAGATTTCTGAAGGCCGTAAAAAAGTTCAAATGATAAAGTGATCGATAGATAAGTGAGGGGCGCCAATAAGAGTTGATACTTAAATTGTATCATGGCCTACATGAAAACAATTGCAGTAAAACTTAAGACAAATAATGACAAATATTTCAGATTCTCTGGTGTAGCTAGCTCAGAATCCAGAGACGCCGCTGGCGAAATAATCAAACAGCGCGGTATTGACTTATCTTTGGTTAGGAGCGGCAAGGCTATCATCAATGCTGAACATGACAACACTACGATTGGCAATATTGAATTTGCGGAAATCAGAAATAGTCAGCTTTATATAGAGGGCATTGTCTACATTAGAACCATTAAGGCAAAGCAGTTCTACGATCGACTTATAAAAAATGATCCAAGCAAGCCAGTCGCGCTATCAATTGAATTTGTTAATCCTAAATATAAAAATACAGATGAATCTATCCTCACGGAAGTAATTCTGACGGGTGTGGCGCTTATAGGCATAAGAGATGAACCAGCAAATAAAGACACATTTGTAAAACTATTAAAATCAATCTCTAAACAAGATCTTCTGAATGAGATAAAAAGGAGAGCCAGTTATTCAAGGAGCTTTAAGGAACGAGCGGTTGAAATATTAAATAAATTTAAGCAATCTTAATGAACTTAGATATTTTAGACAAATGTGCCTTTAAAGGAATGGCATAAAGTTCATTCATTTCAAAAAATGCATGCATGAAAAACATTCTCTTGCCGATGATTTTTGTAACTTCATTAACAGATACTGGGTGTTCTAGTTTTACAAAATTTTTCATATGCTGAAAATATTCTTGACCTTTAAATTTGGTCATTCCTTTATAATTTCTAATGCAAGTCTTGCCATCAACTTGTCCATATGCAATGATTCCGGCGGTGTTGCTATATAAGAAGACGAAATCATCATTTTTTAATCGTTCAATACTTTCCTTGTAGCCATCAAAATAAAGAGCAACCATTTCCTCATTCAACATTGCCTCTTCATCGTGGCCATTGGGATCCGCTTTGCGATTTGTATTAACAATGAAATATTTCATGAAAACCTCCAACACTAAAACGGCTGAATCGATCTTTAGTTTGAGTATAGATTTTATTATCAACCCTTTCGTCCTACAGCGGCACATTGAAATTGTCCCAAGCTGAGACGGATGCAGTGTTTGCTTGATGAGGTCCAGTATCTAGGTACAGTCATACTGCATAATGACAGTTATGTAGTATGAAGGGTGGTAAAAAATGCGCTCCAATATATTGCTCAAGAATGTAAGCGAGATGAGGAATGTGGAAGATTTCCATATTGGCTATAAATCCCAGCTCGATTATGAATTTTTTGAAAATTTTGCTTCAGAACATACTAGGTCAGCATATAAACGGGATCTCATCCAATTCTTTGAATTCGTGTGCAGTCAGTTCGGGCAAATCACTCACCCAGAGCAGCTGCAGAAAATGCACGTCATTGCGTTTAGAAATGCGATACAAGCGCCAATAACAGAGGGTGGGCAGTCGTACTGTCCAAAAACGGTTATCAGAAAGCTTGCGGCCATTACAAGTTATTGTGCATTTTTAATTGAAAAAGGTCTGATGACCACGAATCCAACGGCTCACATCAAGCGACCCAAAGACGAAGTCATTACTCCTACAAACGATTTAAGCGATAATCAAGTTAAGGCCTTGCTGGATTCTGTGGACATCAGTAAAAAGTCTGGTCATCTACACAAGGCTATATTGGTGCTGCTATTTTCAACGGGTATAAGAAAAAGTGAGCTCATCAATCTTAGGCTTAAAGACTATCAGGAGCACCAAGGGCTCAAAATAATTCAGTTCAAAGGCAAACGCGGAAAGGTCTCACGGGTACCACTACATCCAATAGCAATTTTTCATTTGGAAAATTATATTCAGAATATGAAAGTGATTGATCGTGAACTCAAAGATACTGATTATCTGTTTCAGGCATGTGTCGCCAGAAGTGGCTTGATCCATAACAAAAAGCTACAAGGCACAAGCGTTGACTACATCATCAAATATCATTGTAAAAAAATTGGTGTTAATGAGAATATTACTCCGCACAGTGCAAGAGCTACTGTAATTGGGTCATTGCTAGAGGATGGAGTTGATTTGTATAAAGTCTCTCAATTAGTAAATCACTCCAATGTTAAAACAACCCAGGCTTACGACAAACGTAAGAAATCGTTGATCGACAGCCCTGTATTCAAACTCAAGTATTTTTAAATGGACTCTGACGTTTTCTTTTCCCTTTGTGGGATGCAGTTCAGCACTGTATTTCGACTATGCGCGTATCGGGTACGGAGATTTATCGAACAGAGATTTGTCTATTGAGAAAGAAGATCATTTATACTTCTACCAAAAGTGCAAAAGCCATCTAAACTAAGAGATAATTCCAAATTATAAATTTGCGAATCGGCGCTTTGTGCTTCATTTATTTGAGTGTTTTTCATAAAATATCTCATCCACGCTAAATTCTTTAATTTTATATATTCGGAAATGCTAACGTTTTTATTTTCATCTTGCCCAATAGGTCGATTAGGATGGGAATATCCACTAAAACCATTTCCCGTATCCACATCATAAAATGGACAATCTTTTTCGCAGGTATAGGACTTTAGTTGATAATCAAAAGGTTCAAGTAATACGTAATTATCAACTAGATATTTTAATTCTCGAATGCTTATATTTTCTTCTTTGCTATATTCGTTGCACATGATCGAATTACAGGCACCGTCCACCCTTTCATGAAAGAAAATGAATCTATTTGAATCAGGAGTAATTACAATTAAGGGGTTAATACTAACGTCAGCAGAGTTTATAAAACTATGCTGCATATTTTTGGCATAAGTTATAACTTCAGCATATGAATTAGAAGTTGTAACTGCTACATTCTGGCTTGGGGAAGACAAACTGTAGAACGCCTTCAAGAGGGTGTCATTTTTAAAGTTGTCATATCTTTTTAGTCTTTTGGCTTGCTGATCCAGAGCCTTGCCGGTTTGATTTTTTGGATGAACATAAGTACTAGAAATTTTAATAGCATGTGATTGTTTACCATTTTTGCAATAGTAAGAATAAATGCTGTCGCTATTTATGTTTTGATTGAATTCTACAATCCTCTTCTTAGAAGAAGCACAAGATATAATAGAGAATAATAAAATTAGACTAATTGTTTTCAAGAAATACTTGCAAAAATTCATCATTTCTTCCTTCTGAAAGATCAATTGTTTTGGGTAGATACCCATTTGCTCTAACAATTATCTCCCTATCATCATCTTCAAGAGGAATCTGTATTGGATTAGATGTACAATTGATTTGTCGTGATTTACTTCCTCGAACAATAATTGAGCTGCATTTGGGAATAGAAACAACTGTGACTTTTTTTACAAGAGATGGTTCATCTCTTGTAGAGAGCGCACGATCTTTAAGTCTATCAAGAGTATTGTTGTTTTGATTTATTGTATTTTTATCTACACTCATTATTTTAACGTTTTTTAAATTAAACTGACACTCTATCCAAACGCTAAATTGAGATTCATATTCATTTATTTCATCTCTTTGGGGATTACATAAAAGACCCTCAATAATTTCATGACTAGACACTTCCTCGTGAAACCCAACAGACTTCTCGGTTTCAACTGAAACTGACTTGATACTGACATGTTTAGCAAAAAATTGGCTTGCACTTAACTGACATGATTTTAAAGCGCTACTTCTTGCCGTATCTAAGGATGGTCCAGTGCCATTGCATACAGTGATTAAATTTTCGCCAGTGCGCCTTGTACTATTGTTTTTTGCCCAAGAAGGTATTCCAGCATGGACCACAACTGGAATGAATAATGAGGCCATCATTAGTTTCATCATAATGACCTCGTTCGTTTAATTATTTTCTTGTGTAGGATGATTTTCAGTAAACTTATCCCAATGTTGATCAACTTTTTTTGCAAAGTCTTTGGAGATACCACCTTTTCCTTGGGCTTTTTTGATGGCATCAAAAATTGCTCGTTTGAAATCATTCTCGGGCATTGTTACAGTGGAAAAAACCTTAAATTGTGTAATACGCTCTCCAGAATCTTGTGTCGTGGCTACTTTTTCCCAATAGTTTTTTCCTGGTCGTATTGTGTTTGTAATTAGATTTGATGTTTCCGCGCCAATATATCTAACCTGGTTTGAATTGATTGAAGTGCCCTCCTCAGCATTCTGTAGGATAAACTCTAATTTTTGTTCAATGGCTGCAGCAATTGATGATTTGGCGTTATTCTGGGCTATTCTATACGCCGCTTCAACTCTATCACTTGCTGGTATGGTGGTCATTCCAGTTGAAATAACAGAACCTTTCTCAATTCTGAATGGTTCAGACTCCTTTAGCCAATCGGGCCGAGCTGATAATTCATCAATTCGAGAAACAACTCGATCGGGTTCCATTTCCGCTTTGGTCGGGTTCTTAACTGCAGAACTACAACCCGCTACTAATAGTGACGTTACTAAAATATATTTCATTTTTGGCCTCCATTAGATGTTAAAATCTTTGTTATCTTTTTTGCTTTTATCTAACTTATCTTTCTCGATCTGATCTGCATTATCTTTGAGTTTTTTGTCGATGAGATCATTAAGGTTGGCGGTTGATGATTTTTCCCAAAAAATAGCATATATGGGTTTTTTGTTTTCATCGTAGTCTGGACTCTCGTGAAAATAGAAATTTAAAAATCCATCAGCGACTTTTACATTTATTCTTCCAAAAGCAGGTTTGAATTTAAAATTAAATTTGTTTTCAAGTTTTTCAATGACGATTGGTTTAAATAGTTTTTTTTCACTCACTTTTTTTAGAAGTCTAAGTGGAACAAACGGCCCACCCTTGGTCGGCTGCCCGAATTTAATATTTATTTCTTCTTTCATGTTGCAATTTTTTATTTGAACATAGGCCTCTGGATCGTGATCTTCTCGCCTGTTGGATATACCATAAAGCTTGTAGAATTTTTCATCCTTGCATGAGATTATCGATGATTTATACTTTTGCTGAAATTCAGTATAATTTGCCTTTAAGTCATATCCAAAAAGATCCCATGAATCAGGTTGATCTTTATCTGCTCTCTCTGCTTCGGGTGTTTTGAATAGACCACAACTAACTACTTCTGTAGTTCCAATTTTAATTTCTTCTTCGAGCTGGTTTCTACTATATTGGGTCAAAAGGTTTCCACTCAAATTACTTTGAATGGATACAGAGGTATCGCCCACTTTATGAACCTTCATTACTACTGCTGGCATGGCGGGACTTCGGACACAAATACCCTCAGTTAAAACTCCGGCAAAGGAAGACAGTGAAAATAGATATAGCAATAAAAATACAAAATATTTCATTTTCTCTTCTCGATAAATTTTCTATAAACGAAAAAACAGCTAACAATTATTGCCGCTGCAATTAATATGGTTTGAAGTTGATCTACTTGTGCGCCAGTCATGACTACTCCTTCTTTTTCAAAATCGGTGATGTTATCGGCACCTCAATCGTAACCTTGCACCAACCACTAAAAAGCTGATTAGTTAGTAACTCATTCATTACCGGAGCGTGCGTCGAAGACTCACCAAATACAAGATATTCTACCGAAACGTTTAGGGCTCGTGCAACCTTCCTAGCATGAGACAATGATTTCGGCTCCACTCCAGCGCTCCATGTTTTTATGGTCGAAATTGGTACGCCAGATTCGTGGCTCAGTTTTTTAAACGTGAGTTTTCGATCTTTCATCAAATGTTTAAGGACAGCACCTATTTTTATTTCATCACTCATTAACTGGTATTATCGACAACAAATGTCATTTTAATAAGTAAAAGACGGCTACCTGTACCGTGGTACATCTCAAAGTCTTTTGGTCAATAAGGTGTGCGATTAGATTTAGGAGGTAACTTCGACAAAGATGTTTCTCGCTTCAATCTCGATTTTATCTTGTCTATGGGTTTTTATAGAACAGAGCTTTGTTTTCACAGAATATGAGTCTAGGGTAACCTTTTCCAATTTGTAATAGAAATCCCAGTGTTTCATTTGAATTTCTTCTTTAACATGAATTGCAATAAAAATTGGCACCCCAACATATATTTTAATTTCTTCATCCATTAATCTTCGTAATTTAATTTTTGAACCATTTAGAGCTTCAAGCAATAGGTGGTTATCGCATTTTCTCAGTATTTGAAAAACATTAACTGCCGACTCAAGCTCTTCTTCTGAGAGACGGATAATTTCACCATTCTCTATCTTAAATTCTCTTTTTTGCTGTTTTGATGACATAAAATCTCCTTTTTTTGGGGGAGACATTACATTTATTAGATCAGAAAGGTACTTATTTATTAGTTATAATAAATCTACCGGTAACAATGGCCTCTTGGATGGAGGGAGTGAGTTGCTTCCATTGAGCATCAAGATTATTACGAGCTGAAATTATTTGTTTCAGTAAGTCACGTTGATCATCAGTAAGACTTTGATCCCTCGCCAAGGAAAGCAAAGTTTCACGATGTTTTTCCAGAGTTTCTATGTGTGTCGCCAGTTCACTTAAATATACACGAACATCATGATTGGTGACAGTTTCTGGGGGTTGTCTTTTTGTCATTATATTTCCTATTTTTTTAATGAGGATCTCTCTTGTAATCCAGTGTTTAGATATTGCTTCATATATTTTTCTCGGAATTCATGGTTTAAAGAATTTATTTTAGCTTTTTGTCCAGAATCAGTTAATAATTTTTCTAACGAGACTGCGTTATGAGTTTTGTCAATAATTGCCGCAGCTTTGATTGCAGCCTTATCTCCCGAACAGAAGAAATAATCCTCAAAATTCCCAGAATTCAATAGTGTTATGGCGTCGCGCTCTCCGGCGTCTAGACCTTTTATAAAAAGTTCTTTATACTCTTTAAAAATTTTCTGCGTATGCGCAATTTCTGGGTCTAAGCGGGTGATTTCTTTTGCGGCTTCCGATTTTTTAAGATCAATATCAATTCGCAAACCAGTGTTACTTTGAAAGTATTTGGCTTCATCATCGATGACAATGCCTACCACGCAAATATTGAATTGATTTATTAAGTGTGTCCAAACTCCAATCTCATGGGCATGAATAATCACATTTGCGTCGAAAATAATTAATTTACGCTTGGATGGGCTCATTTAGATCATACGCAGTAAGTAGGTTGGGAAGATCAATGAGGCTAACACCTACAATTTGCGCAAGCCGAGCTTTCGATATTTTCTCTTTTTGATAAGCTAAAAAAGCTAATCGGACTAATTTTTCGGAAAATTTAATTGAATTCTCTTTGGGTAAGGAACCTCTGTGGACTTCTGACAATAATTTGTTGGCATCACTCTTTGAAATACAACCTAAATTGAGTAGCCGATAAACTGTCGCTTCTGTTGAGACTTTATATTTACTACTCAGTACCATCACATCTGTTGGGGAGATCTTGCCATTTTCACTTACGCGTCGGAAGTCATCTTTCAAATCTTCTGCAGGCATCAAAAGACCAGCCGCAAAATTTTCCGCTAATTCTTCATTTCTTTTGTCAAGAATTGGGTCGGCCTTAATTTTTTCTAAATTTTCTGGGACCCAAGTTATTAGATGGTACAATTCATGTGCGAGATTATAGTTTTGACGCCAAAGACTCTCTTTTTTATTTATCATTATAGCTACCGAAGACTGGTCCCGAGTGCATGCAGCCGAGCTATCTCCTAAATCTTCGTAGAGAACTTTAACATCAAAATTTTCTTCCAAACAGCTTCTTAGCGACGAGGAGGGTTGTCCGCCAAGGTCTAAAGTTTTTCTAATAATCTCGGCAACCTCGTGAGCATCTTCATAAGTTGTTGAAGACGGATGAAGTGGGTAAATGGGTAATGCTTGTCGAATTTTTTTATTCTGGTTTAAGACCTCCTCCAAAAATGAGTAGTCATCAATAAACGAATGAAGTCTATTTTCTAGAGCTGTTTTTTGTGCTGATGTTGGCTCTTTTCTCCAGAAGATAAGTGATTTTTGAGGCTGGGAAATTTCACCTAATAGATACCCTATAGATACACCAAGGGCCTCTGCGATCTTCTGTAATTCTGTTGTCTTTAAATCTTTGCGCTCACCACGCTCAATTTTACCAAGTGTTTGATAGCTTTCAATTTTTGATTGGGTCGCCAACTCTTCCTGAGTGAGATTTCGTTTTTCTCGTTCATCCTTGATCCGAGCCCCTATTTCTAACATATTAGACATAAGTCACCTCAGATACTCTATTTTGTTGTATCATATATCATTATTGTCGGTAATTTTGCAATATTTTACAACTTATTGTTGTATTTTATCATTTTAAGACACTTATATTCGATTTGAGCTAAGAACTATTTCTTAGTCTGCATATGGACACCCTTTATTGGAAGGGCGGAAAAAAATCCTGAACATTTTTGTATAATATTAATAATGCAATAAGTCGCTTTTGGGCGTTGTCTCGTGCGCTTTTAAATCTTGTAAATTCAGATTATTAACTTGGTAGAGCGCCACCCTTACAAGGTGGATGTCATCGGTTCGATCCCGGTAGTCCCTACCATTTACAAATCCAATACAATCCGATACATTCCGCCAAGCATAGTTAAGTAGTTATTTTCAGAGTTAAAATAAGTCTTTTACTGTCCAATGCATTCCACGAGAAGCCAAAATATGGTTTGGGTAACTTTGGGGGTAACTACAAAAATGCGATGGAGGTTACCCCCAATGCCACTAACAGATACCGCCGTAAAGAACGCTAAACCGTCGATAAAAGTACAAAAACTCTCGGATGGTGGAGGCATGTACCTAGAAGTAACTCCCCGTGGTGGCAAGCGCTGGCGTTTTAAATACAGATACGCGGGAAAAGAGAAACTACTTTCTCTAGGGGTGTATCCCGAAACGGCATTGAAGGTTGCCCGCGAACGCCGTGAAGAATTGCGTAAACTTCTAGCAGGCGGAATTGATCCAAGCGAAAATCGAAAAGCCACACGTTCGGCAAAAGCGGAAAGCGCCGCAAACAGTTTCGAAGTGATTGCAAGGGAATGGCTTGAAAAGAAAAAGATAAATCTTGCTGAAGGTTACTCAGCTCGACTTTTAAGTCTTTTAGAAAGAGACCTTTTTCCTTGGCTTGGAAAACGGCCAATCATTGAATTGACCCCGCGAGAGATTTTAAATTGCACTCAACGCATCGAAACGCGAGGCGCACTCGATACAGCTCACAGAGCTTTGCACGTCTGTGGCCAGATATTTCGTTTTGCAGTTGCAACCGCAAGAGTAGAGCGCGATCCAACGAGTGATTTACGAGGCTCACTACCCCCACTGAAGGGAGGGCATTTCGCTGCCGTAACTGATCCGGCACAGCTTGGTAAGTTGCTAAATGCGCTCGATGGTTACGAAGGAAGTTTCATTGTGAAATGCGCGTTGCGATTCTCTCCCCTCGTGTTTGTAAGACCGGGAGAACTGAGAAAAGCTCGCTGGCGTGACTTTGATTTGGCAGCCGGAGAATGGCGCTACCTCGCTACAAAGACCAATACTCCCCACATTGTTCCGTTATCAAAGCAAGCAATTGTAATTTTAAAAGAACTTTTTCCCTTAACAGGACATGCGGAGTTCGTATTCCCAAGCGGCCGTGGTTTTGACCGGCCAATGAGCGACAATGCAGTTCTCGCGGCAATGAGACGAATGGGAATACCAAAAGAACAAATGACTGGCCATGGTTTTCGTGCAACAGCGAGAACGATACTCGATGAAGTTTTAAATTTTCCCCAACATTTAATTGAACATCAACTTGCGCACGCTGTGCGTGATCCGAATGGTCGTGCGTACAATCGCACTGCACACTTATCGCAACGACGAGAAATGATGCAAGCGTGGTCGAACTATCTTGACGGCTTAAAATATTATCGAAATGAAGCTGGACTTGAGGTGAAAAAGTGACCGAATCAAAAAGTGAATTCTTTCATCTCGAAAATCTTCACAAGTTACCTAAAACCTTTCAAGGTTTAAAAAATAAGCCATGGGTCGCTTATATAAGTGGTGTGACAGCAAAGGCCGGTGACTCGGAAGAAAAAAGATTATACCAAGTTGTAATGGCTGATTTTTTATTGGGCGACCTGAGATCTGGAGAAACTACGTACTCAAGGTTCATACTTGATCTTTGTGCTTGCCTTGCTGATAGCACTCCGACGAACTGCTTTGAGTCTGTAGTGCGAAACTCGCATAATCTGGATTGCGACCGAAAATTTCTCAAACAGTTAGCGAAGGCGCTTCCAATGCAATCTTCGGCAAGTCTCTTTGAGGTTATCGTCCGAGCATCGTTGAAAGAAAAATTACCGAAAAGAAATCCGCGTAAAAAGGTTTCCAATCCTCAATGGCTAAAAAGATTTATCCAAATTGTGGGAAAGGATACGGTTTCTATTAAGCACAAGGGAAGAATTAAAACAAACCGTGCGACCCTTGTGAATAAAAAGCTGAATTCGATTACTGCTGAACCATTCGGAATTTCCGATTTAGTGATTGAACGCATACTTTCCGAAAAAAGTTCATATGGATAATATATTGCAGTGAAGTTGACGCAGACCCTCTGATTATCTGATTAAATTTTGTAGTTCGGTTAATGAACGCCTGAATCCTAGATTGTATGTTTACTTCCAAGAAGGAGGTATTGCATGACACGAATTCTTAGGCTCCCTGAAGTTCTTAGCCGTGTGGGGGTAAAGAGAGCAACTTTATATGATTGGATTGCTTCCGGGCATTTTCCTAAACAAATCAAACTTGGTTCACGCAGTGTAGGCTGGAGTGAATCGTCTGTCGAAAAATTTCTCAAAGACCGAATCTCCGCGAGCAAAGTTGTTTAAAAAGAAAAACCCACTCTGGAAAGTGGGTACTAGGATTGGAATACGAAATGAATACAAATTTAGCATTCATATTAATGCCCGACAAGGCTTGCAATGAATAAGCGCTCAGAAAGACTTGACCGAGAATTTAGGTACGAGTTGCGTCGATGCCCGGCCCTAACAGATGCGGAAAGTCGATTCCTTGGACTGCTCGGTTCGTGGAGTAAGGGCTGTTTTCACACCAATGACGAACTTTGCGAAATTACAAATTGGAAACGCACGAAAACCAAGTATGTAATTAAATCTTTACTACTTAAAGGTTTGATCGAAGTACGGTATTCACAGTACAAAAAATTGATTATCCGCATAGCTTCCGCAGCTGTACAGAAGAGATTTGCTGATCTGCATAATGGTCGTCTTACCGGCCAAGACTTTGAGGCGCCACAGCGACCAGTTATGGACGCTGAAGAGACCACTCATGGTCGCCACAACGACCAACCAATAATAGAGAAAGAATTAGAGAGAAAATTAGAGACTGATATTGAAAGTGAAAAGAATGAATACACGTATAATGCCGAAAAAATTAACAATCTTTTGAGGGGAAAATTTCCGAAGTTTAAGGGAATTGGCGAATAAAAAAATCAGGAAGGATGGCCCCGAAACAGGCTTAAAGTCTAGTCAAAGTCATGCTTATCCCACGTAACCAAAACTCATTTTAATTCAGAAAAGTTTTAATTTTTACGATAAGGAATAGAATTAGAAAGGAAACATTATGGGAATATTTTCATCAGAATTGCTTTGTGAGTCTTGTGAAACAGTGGGTAAGCCAAAGAAACATACAAAGGGATATTTGATTCTGGAAATTTTCCTTTGGATTTGTTTCCTTATTCCGGGAGTTATGTACTCGCTATGGCGTTTAACTTCCAAGGCCAATATTTGTCGCGCTTGTAAAAGCACCCACCTTATTCCTCTCGACAGTCCTAAAGCTAAAAGAATTTTGGGAAATAAAGCGAGTTAAGCGTATAAAACAACGATTAACGGGGAGATTAATTCATGTTTGGGATATTTAAGAAAAAACTTCCGTTATCAATTCAGGAACTTGTACTGACGATTGAGAAATGTAAATTAGCTCTTCCTGAAGATGATTTGTCTGCAAAATCAATCGGCACGAAGATGTTGGACGATCTTAAAAAAACAATTGAGACGAAATGGAATAATGAACATATTCACAACTATGAAGTTGAATTAAACTCAGGGGAAAAACACGAAGCATTTATTTACAATTATTTAATTCACGGTTGCGCAAATATATTGGAGTCCGGGCGCCTTCATGTCCATCGCGGCGTTTTAAATGGCCAAGGTATGTCATACAAGCTGCTTATCGATCATTCCATCAAGCGTTGCGTTTCAATCGGTATTTACACTGCGGACTGGGCACAGGCCAATCTCAGTGGCCCCATCGACAGGAATATCAAGCAGGTCGGATAGTTGTCAGTTGTACCTCTTTATGGACTGAAAACCTGCAATAAGAATTTAATTTTATCCTTCACGCTATATCAAAAGGCGTTTTTAGCGTCCTTTTAGGGGGTGCAAAAATTCCCCTTAAAAATGCATATTCGCTAGGCATTTTTAAAGTAAAAAATAAGTGATTTTAGTAACTTAAGGAATTTCAAATGTCTGATGCTCACTGCAGTTATTGCACTTTTCACTGCAATAATTCAGTACTCCAGTTTGTTACGTACTAAATGCGGAGTTCGCAATTAATTATAGGCTTTTACATAATCCCAAAGTTGATTTTCAATAAAGAAATCTTGGAAAGGGTCATAAAACTTCATCCCCTTACTTGCGGCAGCAACTCTTTCCGGTGTTAATCTTTTGAAGGAATGCACTGTCTTTGAGCCTGCCAAGGTACCGTAACTGTACGTACCTGCATATTCATATGCGCTCCAGTTCACCTCATCTAAATAAGAGTCGTCAACAATTCCGGTCTCTATTGTTTTATGTATAAAAATTATTTGATTAGCTCGTCTGTTGGGGCTGTGAACAATAAACCCGTCGGGTGTAACCTGTAATACCTTCAGCTGTCGCAGCTCTTGACCAAGTCTTCTTCTTTTAGTGATGAGGCTTTCATCCCACCCAAGAACCAATTTTGAAGACGGGTAGAGACAGCCCGGGTTGGGGCGACTACCTGGGTTGGCTAAAAAGAAATCAACACCATAATCCCAGCAAGGGGTAAGGCCGAGCCGCTCAAGGTAAGTTTTCTTCTCCCGCTGATATTCTTCTGTAAGTCGTTGTGCTTCCCATTTTCGGGATTTATCGGAAGACGGAGTGCTTGCGCAAGCAGAAACTAAAATAAAGATTGTTAGCGAAAATAGTTTACTGGAGTTACTCATAATAGGCCTCCATTTGCATATTGTATTGCCTGGTCTTTTTCTTATCGGCATTCCCTTCCTAAACTTTACCTTCCTATAGGAAGCGTCTGAATTTTTAAATGGCTCAGAATGAGCTTATGGATAAAGAAAAATTCTTGAAGAAGCTTGGAGCTCACATAGCCAAAGTTCGGAAGCAAAAAGGATATAGTCAGGATAGACTTTGTTTAGAGGGAGATTTTTCGCGAGGAACCTTGAGTAAAATTGAGAATGGGTTAACAAGTCCCGAGGTTTATACGCTAGCGAGGATAGCAAATGTGCTGAACGTCTCATTAAAAAAACTAGTCGAGCTTGAATAAACGATGGGTCTTGTTTTTCACTAATTTGTGGCAGTTCAGTGTCCTGTTTCAAAAAATCCTTATTTATTTGATACTTAAGCCACTGTAATTACTACATTAGTCTAGATCTTGACTTGTACTTTAGTTATAACTAAAGTACACCGATAAGGAGGTACTGCAATGGTTGTCTCCTAATAAATGGGGGGGCTGTGCCAAAGCAGGCAGAGGTTTCTAAATTTGAGATCTACGAAGTTGACGGTCATCCATTTTTGGCCGCCGACATGCGAGTAGTTCTTCTTGTTGATAGGAAGGGAGACAAGTTTTTGAATTTGGACATTGAATTTGGCAAAGCAAAGAATGACATCAAAAGAGGAATAAATACAGCTATTGAAAAATGGAAGTTGAATCAGCCAGATAAAAAAAGACATCATGGTTGGGATGTTACTCAGCATGATGGTGACTGCACGGATTGCTATGTCTTCAAGCATAAAGCCAAGAGAGTAAGAGTTTATGGGTATCTTATTCATCCCAAACCATTAAGTAGAGTCGTTTGCTGCGTGCTAATGCACTATGCAACAAAGAATGAAGATGAAACAGATACAAGAATTTTAAACGATCTAATTCGCTTGGGTACAAATATAGAGCTAAAAAAACAAGTTGAGGAGTTTTACGTAAAACACCTTTCAAAAAAGGAGCAAGACGATGAAGGCTAAGAAAGGAAAAACCAATAAGAGCTGGGTAGAAAATAGTGTTGAAAATCTTAAGTACTTTATTGGTGCAGACTTTGTTGATCAATTGGAAGCGAAGCTGGGGCACCATGGTCTGACGCAAAGAACTTTTGCGGAGAAATTAGGCGTTACGGAGGGTAGAGTTTCCCAAATTTTCAACAACCCAGGAAACCTTACCTTGGACACTATGGTTTCCTGGGGTCAAATCGTCGGAATGAAGACTAGTGTTATTCTTTACGGCGAAAGTGTTGATGAGCACTTGAGGGGGCCTTTGAGCGGACAAATTTTTTATGACTGCTGGAAACTTATGGGCTCTCCCAGAATTAACATGCTTGAGGGAGTTGCTAATCCTGCCTCGGGTTCTGTTCATTGCAATTATGCTAGTTCGCAAAATAATAAAATTAGTGGTGTTGAAGAAATTTCAAAAACAGTTTCCTCTGGGGAGGCTGTTTTCGTTGAGCACTTTAGCTCCTTAATGGACCAAAGTGCTTTACAAAGACAGTACTCTCGCGATGAAGCTTGTGGACTATCAGTTTAAAGTAGGTGTTATGATTGTTATTTCGATCCCTAAAAATGAATTACAAGATGCTAGCAGGATTGCAAACTCTCTCAACCTTGCGAACATTATGCTCAGATCTGTAAATGTTTTTGAGGAGAATATTGATATCCTTTTTGATAAAAAAAATACCTCTCCAACAGATGTTATTGTTGATTACAAGTCTGGAATGAAAGAATTCATTGAAGGAAAAGTATTAACTGCCTTAGTGGGAGTGACCGTAACTCTTGCCAAGGAAAATGCAAAAGTAGTTTACAACATTCAGTACTTAGTGAGTTATAACTTACCGACGGTACCAGTGCCTAAAGAATTAAAAGCCGAAATGTTCGATTCATTTGCTAAACATAATGGTCTTCTAAATTGTTGGCCGTATATAAGATCCTTGGTAAACACCCTATCTAGTGATGTGGGATTACCTATCACATTACCACTTCTGAGGATCCAAGCTAAAGTGGATGAACAAAAAAAAGACTCTCAAAAAGATAAATAGTAATAGCATTCCTCAGTTTTCTAAATTCGTTCCATCTGGTAAACGGAGAACGGATTTGTTATCTAATGATAAAGTTAAAAGTTTTTAAATTGGTATCAGATAGTTGTGTCGTCACAAAAAAGAAATATCAACTTGCTGAGGATTTTTTAACATTAAAAAATGCTTCAAAATGCTCCTCGATAAACATTTCTCTCTCAACTCTGTATCTAACTGAAAGTCCTTGGATTGAAAGTTCTGTGATTTGTCTTTTTACGACATCCGCAGGGCACGAGTCGCTCACCAGGGCCGCAGTTTCACTTTCAATATCTAGAATATCTTGATCAGATAAGCCCATATTTTCAGGTGAATTCCACAAAAGTCCAATGGAGACAAGTCCAAGCGCTACGCTAATCCAGCTAGTTAGTAGAAGTTGCAAGCAAAAAAAGAATGTAAAATGAGGCCTCAGCTTTGCGCTGTCAGGCAAGTAAATATGTTGATTTAGTAGTGGAGATGAGAGCGCGGGTGTCTGCGGGAGGTAATCTAAGTCATATCTTTTACATGCAACGACAAGTGCGTTGACGAACCTATTAAGATATTTCAATTTGCGCCTGACAATTGCCGCTACGACAGAATGTACCGCAAAAGCGCAAATAACTCCTATTACCCAAATTAGTATAAAAGTATTCATTGTGACCCCCACTTAAGTTTAATCTGATGCAAGACCCGCACCCAATGCGTGCGCTTTCAATTGACGTTGTACAGCTTTTGAGGTCTCATTCTGATACTTGGATGCATAAAAGAAAGTCAGGTGTTTAATAGCTCGCGCTAATGATTTATCTGCACCAACAAGGCATCTAGGGGGTAACATTGGGGGTAACCTTTCGTTTTAACGCCCATCACATTTAAGAAAATCAGGCATTTATAAGGAAAATTCGATCCCGGTAGTCCCTACCAATCATTAAATATCCTAAAAAAATTAAAACTCGTACGCACCTAAATCCGGAGCGATTCCGCTAAAAGGGAGTCCTACATCTGTTCCGACATTGATCAAATCGCTTCCTGTAGTTAAACGTAAAAAATTTGAACGTGGGAGCGAGCCATCTGTATTGCGTGGGCCTACAGCAATGCTGGAGTTGGTTGAGGCAAAGTCGGAAGCGTTCGCAGTGACTGGTAAGGTCCAAGAGTTGTAAGTGATATTGGATCCGGAGCGAGTCTCCGCGCCTCGAGAACTGCCGACGGAAATATTATTTTTAAACAACGACTGAGTGTTTGTGAACGCATAATTGCTGTAGCCGTTGTTATAGGATGTATTGTTGTAGAGGATGAAGTTTCGAGTTCCACCATTCCATCCATTGTCATCAAAACCATTGGAACGATTTCCCCAGGCCATACAGTTTCTGACAGTATGTCCACCATTGACACTGGTCGTAC
This sequence comes from uncultured Pseudobdellovibrionaceae bacterium, assembly GCA_964579625.1. Lineage (GTDB taxonomy): Bacteria > Bdellovibrionota > Bdellovibrionia > Bdellovibrionales > JAGQZY01 > JANPLN01. The sequence goes on along the minus strand of CAZOGU010000001.1, from coordinate 141,108 downwards.
CAGCTCGACGACCACCGAGTTTAAAGCCGTTCCCATCGCCAAGAAGATTCAAGTTATCATCATAACCATTCTCAAAAGCCCAGTTGTCTTCGAGGGTGTAAATTCCACCAACTGTATTATCGGCGATATTAAACAAATCAAAACCATCATCCGAGTTCCGCCAAGCGCGATTGCCGCGCAAAATGGTCCCGCTTCCTGTGGTCGAAACCATAAAACCATCGGCATTATCGTTTCGCAGATCGCGATTGTGGTGGGAATCGCAATTCAAAATCATATTGTTCGACCCTGATCCAAAAATAGTAATTCCCTTTCCTTCCCACTGGGACAAGCGACCGGAGTGATGAACATTCAACTGTTCAAAAGTATTGTTAGAGGCCGTCCCCTCCATCACTGCTCCAAATTCAGGTCCATTTCTGATTTCGAGTCCCTTTACGTGATTCCAGTTCCCGGTGATACGAAGAGGAGCCCCTTGCGTCCAGGTGGTGGTCATGTTTATTCCGTCAAGCACCGGTACTTCACCTGGATAATTGAACACGCGAATGGGATTTCCACTGGATCCGCTTCTGTTGAGTAAGAGTTGTGTCGTGAGAGTGTAAACACCGCCGCGTAAATAAATGGTCGTTCCCGCAGTGGCGCTACTGTAGGCTCGCGCAAAAGTTCGAAAAGGAGATGTCATCGTTCCGGCGTTGGTGTCCGATCCATTGGGTGACACATAAAGTGCAGAAGCAAGCGGGGGCGGCGTGGTTGGCTGGTTGACCATACAAGACGTGTTAAAATAATTCATCGGTGACCATGCGGAAAGAGTCCCATTGTTACACGTTCGGGTTTGAGTTTCTTGGATACAGGTCGCGGGTGCGACAACTTGTAGATCTCGATAACGCACACGAGTCTCTATGGCACTGTGAGCAAGGTTTCCACAATTCAGAGGAATTGGAGTCACAGCCGGTTGGATCGTGCACGATGCATTTCGAAAGTTATTCGGCGACCACTCTCCCAAAACTCCATTATTACAAGTGCGGACCTGTGTCTCGGAATTACAGACGGCCGGCGCGACAACGGATGCGGCTTGGTACATCAGTCTTGATTCAGAGGCGCCATGGGCGAGACTGCCGCAGCTTAAGGGTGCAGGTGTGGGAGTGACGGATACGGCTCGAACCATCAATTCAAATTGAGAGCTAACAACAGTTCTTGTTTGAGTTTTGCCACTTTTAGAGGTGACGAGGAGTCGGTAGATACCTGAATCATCGATCGTCACCTGACTCAATTGAAGCGAAACGGTTTGAACGCCAATGTTCTCCCAAGCGCCGCTTTCATTTTGTATTTGCCAGTTGTAGGACAAGATATTTCGATCATCACCAACAATTGTTGCCACCACAAGAACGTCACTTCCTTCCAGCACGGATTCTGTGGATGTGTTTATTTCGATTGTAAATTTAGATGCAAACAGAGAGGAATTTGTGGCTGAGTCTTCTCCCGAAGATTGAAAACTCTGACCGCAGGCCACCGTTCCCAGCCAAATGAAAAGAGAAGTCAAAGTAAACCATTTTTTTCGAAGCATAACGTCCCCCCGAACCCACACTGTATAAAGAAGCAAATCAGAGGCCATAGGATTGACACTGGCTTGAATACCTTCCTTTAAAACTGTTTCATTGTTAGAAGAGGTGTTAAACTTTAGACGTTGACTAGAGAATGCACAGTTTAGGAATTGTCGGAGCTTGAAATTTTATTTCATAAAATGCTTCATTTTGAGATGACATGCGCGTTTCTATCGGCGGCAGAGCCAACTCGTCGTTCCATGTTTTTCAGCCTAAATATGGGTTATGAATCAGGCTCTCAAAGGGGGAGACCATGATATATTCGATTATTTTAACTTTCATCTTCAGTTCAGTCAGTGCTTACGCTCAATCAGAAAAGCTGTGGCCCGACACATTGGCTGCCAAAATTGAGCCTACCGTTTGCCTCGCGGAATTTAAAAATGGTGAGTTTATCAAGTCCTCTCTAGGGAAAGACGATTTTTCTCTTTTCTATTTTTCAGCAAAATCATTTGATAGAAGTAAAAAAAACCTTCTTTATGTAGAGGGTGGTCCTGGCGGCGTTGCTGGAGCTTATTTGAACACACTTCGTTTTACTGATTTGCAGGATTGGAATGTGATTTATTTTCATTTGCGCGGTTCTGGCTGCTCGGCGCTCCCCGCAAGCAATCAGTATGACTCCGCTCTCACGATCAGTCATATGGTTGATGACATGGAGGCGATTCGCAAACATCTCAACATTCCTCAATGGGACATTGTTTTTGGGGTTAGTTTTGGAACCCACCTTGCAATGAATTACGCGACACAATACCCAAGCTCAGCACCGCAGTTAATTCTCGAGGGATATTTAAATCCAATGATCACATCCACGGTTGATCCCTCGGATTTGATTAAAAAGAGTCTGGAAAATTTATTGGGCATTCTTCAATGGGATGAGTTTAAATATCTCAGCGTCCCTCAAATACAGGCGATCTTTGATACGTGTCTTCAATTGTTTCAGGGGCTGTCGACCTTATCTCCGGACAAACAGGCGATTTGGGCTTATGGATGTCAGAGCGCCAAATCTTTTGGACCTAATACAACAGATTCATTGATGCGTTCGTTGATCGCATGGTCTATCGAGGATTCGATTGTTCGCGAGCACTTGCAGGGCGCATTCACGTCGCACAATCCTGAACCCGTCGTGAAAAATAAGCTTGCTTATGCCTCTTACCGAGCGAATATTATTACGACCATTTTAGGTGGATTAAGCAGTAATTATATTTCTCTTCTTAAACAGTATATGCTCGCGGATATTGTTTCTTCAGCGCAGCCAGCCGATCCTGAGTTTTATATCAATCCCACGATCGTGCCCATGTTAGAGTTGGCCGACAACACTGCAAATTTGGATTCGACAACCAAAGTGCTGGTGATTCAAGGAGAGGCAGATGCGACCACGCCAATTGCCGCCACCACAGCCTTGATCGACCAAGGAATTAAACACGGACATTCACGCTTCCATTCCATTGTGGTTCCCGAGTCTGGGCACCAACGTCATTTTACAGAACTTTGTTACAAAGAGATTTTGAAGCTGTATAGCACTGAGCAAATGGCTCCCCTTCAAAAAGCAGTTTTAAATCTTGAAGAATGCAAAACAAATAGCACCTCTCCGCTGCAGTTTTTAGGAAACTGGTTAACAACAGATTAAGAACCGCAGTTGGGGCTCGTCGCCTTAAATTGTTAGCGACGAGCTATTTTGTGACATGGTTTTAAAGAGCGATTAGATTTCCGAGTCCATCAACAAAGTAAGTGCGATTGGATTGCGTGTTCATGATGGGATTTTGAATGACCCAATCCAAAGAAATCTCAAGTCCCGCAATTGGATTTTCTTGTGTTCCTATGTTGAGGGCACTGGCAATTTTTACCGATGCATCAAAACTTTGTCCCCACTTTAGACGAATGTCTTTGGGGTGAATCGAAACATTGGCAAGGTAAGCGCCTTTGCCTTGGTAGCTTCCGCCGTAAGAGTAGATCACCTTGTAGGTAAAATAGATCATTTCCATGCCAAATTTATTTTTGTAGTTCAGTTCGAAAGTTTTAACGAGTGGCAGACTCCAGCTACTCATGTAAAACGGGCAAAGGGCCCCTTGCGGAATCACAGACGCTGATTCGCTTTTAAAGTTCACAACAGGTGCGCCATCTTTGACGATCTGCCAAATCTCTTTTCCAAGAGTGATGAGACCCTGAAGATTGAAGCGTTTTGGCGTGTTTGCCGAGCACTGTTGGCGTGCAACGAGATCGAGTTGCTTCAGTTCTTCGATGCTCGCTGGAGCTTCTTCGATGAGACGCACTTCGATGGTGGAGCCATCTGGCATGGTCTCCATCGTGTTGGCAAAGCTGATTTGAGTGATAATAAAGACAAAAAGAAACGTCATTGATTTCATAATTCCCTCCCCTGGGACGACTACGTTTTCATAGCCGTTCGGAGACTGTCAATCAGGGTTCTGTTAGTTTTTTTTAAATCAAAAATAGAGGCCAAAGACGTTCGACTCGGCGCCACCACAACCTGGGAAAAGCGCTCCAGAAGCCTCAATCGCGCCTTACCAGTTACGAATTTGGGCGTCAAAATGGTCTTTGTTAATCACGGCAAGTGCCGTCCAAACACCATCGTGAAGGCTTAAAATCATTCTGTATTTGCCTCGAATTTTCACCTCATAGAGGCGCCCTGGAACGGTCTTTGGCATCTGCTGAAGAAGTTTTATTCCAGCTTGGCCTGCATTGTTTGTCGTAGGCCCCATTTGAATGGATCTTAAAAATTGCTCGCCAATTCCAGGATTTTTTTCAAGCCACGTGACAACGTCTTCTTTAAACACAAAACTTTGCGTCGAAGAGCCCAGCCCCGTAGGTGCTCGCTTAAACATAATTTGATAAACCTGATCTGCAACCAAATCTTTACTTAGAGAAATATCGGCGACGACGGGCTGAGTTTCAGCGACGTGAGGGAGCGCTTCCGTTTTTGCTGGATCGGCTTTTCCACGAGTTTTGATATGCACTTTTGCCACTTGCGGAATCGACGGTGTCGATTCGGCCCTGGGAGTGAATTGGAAAATAGCGGCAGAAACGGGCGATTTCGCTTTGAGCGACTGTTCGTTTTGCCATTTGGCAAATTCCGACTTCGCTGGGAAGAGAAGTGTCTTTGCAACTTCGATCATGTGTTGTTGAAGTGCAGCCTCTGATATGGGGGGTGGGGTCTTAAAGAAGAGGAGGTCAAACATCTCCATGGCCGGAAAAACATGTTCATCAGGCACTAACATCGAAATGTCTTTCATGAGTAAGGCCAAAAAATCGTCGCGTTGGATCTCAATCGGCTCACGAGTTGTAAAGATCACAGTTTCGACTTTTTGAAGTCGCTCATACAATGAATCAAACATTTTGTAAGTCAAAAGATGCAGCGCCACCACCTCTTGTTTCGACAGTGTATTGTTTCTCTCGAGTCGAGCCAAGATCTGATCGAATGTTTCCAGCGAATAATACTTTTCGGGAAGTGTTGAGTTGTTCAATCTTGAAGTGATTTGCATGAAGTGAATGCGATGTTCGATAAGTACTTTCCAGGTATCGCGATAACGCTTGTTCATTAAGGCTTGAGACAAGGTTTGAAACAGTTGCTCCCCCATTTTATCGTAGGATGTTTTATAAGTGGTCGCCGGAAAAACGGTAGGAACCAATCCCTCCGTGAGACGCGCCATCAGTAGGAGTGTTTCGGCTTCCAAAGCTGGACGAGACGGATTCTCGGTCAGAGCATCAGAATCTAAATTTTTAATGGCCGTATAAGCGCGCTGGAACTCTGGCGTGTGAGTTTGAAATGTCCATGCGACGGGAGAAGTCGGGATCGGTAAAAGCTCGGCTGCCGTAAAATTGGTCGAGTGTTTGAGGCTGTAGGGCAAATAAGTTTTTAGTAATGGATCATTCAGTGAAAATATTTTTGCCAATTGTCTCAACAAAGGAGCATGGGAGGTTCCTAATAGATAACGGACTGCCTCTGGCTTTAGATGTAGATCTGGAGGGAAAACCAGTAACTCTTCGATGCGCTGAAGTGCTTCATTCTTTTGAAAAAAGTGAAGACATTGTTTTTCAGCATGAGCGTGAATATTAAAAAAGACTATCGCCCCAAAAACCAACCCTCGAAACAGCATGAATCTCCTGATTTATAGATAAGGAGGCACCATAGCAAATCTCAACATTTTGAGATGCATAAAGCCAATGATGGGAGTTTATTACAGGCTCGTTATAAACTTTTTTCACAGATTGCAACCTCCGCAAGAATATGTTTCAACCTGAGTGTGCAAAGTTATTTATCCGAACCCCAGAATCAAAAAGTCAGGCTTTTAAGCCAGGATCCCCAAGAGGGACCCGATGGTTATCCGTACATGATGCTTTCAACTGAGGGAGAGGCGACGGAACCGTTTCTTCGACTGGTTCAGTGGGGAGCCGATAAAGGCATTGGACTCGCTTTAAATCCGCAAAAAGAATCTCCTGATTTGATCTTAACCCACGGCATGCTTTGGAACTACATGGAGCGTGGAGAATTTTTTACGGAAACACCGGTGCGCACATCCCTCGGTGAGATCCGCATCGATGCGGACTTAAAACTCTTTGCTGGCCCTCCTTCAGAAGCTTTTTGGCCGCTAGCTCGTCGAAAAATTTTTAAAGAATTCCTTCTTCAGCAAGGTGTGATTCAACCGAAGGTTTTAATGCTTGGAGAAAAGGCAGATGGACCGATGGATTTGGCATTTTCTTTGGAGTCATTAGGGAGCCCCAAACAGTCCGAGTGGAATGGGATTCTCGAGGCCTTTTCGTGGTTTTTCCCTCGACACTACTCGTTATTAATTTTCAGTGAAAAGAATATGAAGGGAACTTCATTTCAGCTTCTGTAACAGACTGTGTTACCTGGCTTTTTGTTAAACAATCCGTCTTTACAAAATCACCCAGTAGCGCAATAACTGAACCAAAGCGCAGTCAATTTTTACTCAAGAGGTGAATATGAAATTACTTGCAAGTGCACTCATTGTTTTTATGACCACAGCGGCTTTCGCTGATGACAAATATGATCTCACAGGTCGTTGGGGATTGGGTTTAGGCGTAGGTACCACAACAGTTTCTGGCCCCGATGAATTTAAAGAGGGCGCAACAGAACTTGATAGCAAATTGGCAGGGAGCATCTGGGGAAGATATCACGTGACGTCTCGTTTGGGATTAGAACTCGCCTACACACAATTGATGTATGATTTTGCAAATGTTGCTGGTAGCGATTTGAGTCCAACAAATTCAATTTTGGATTTGAGTGTGGCTTACCGCATGTTCCCTAAAAAGGTTTATCATATTCTTTTGCAAGCCGGTCTTGGCTATGTTCGTTATTCTGATTTCGATCAAGCGAACACCGATGATACCCGCGAAGATTTGGCCATTAAAGGTCGAATTGGTTTTGAATACATGGCAACTCCTGATCTTATGGTCGCGTTGCAAGCTGATTACTATCGTTTAAACTACGGCAGTGATACGCCCGATGATCTCAATGTGTGGGCGCCTATGTTGGGTGTTACCTACTACTTTGGCAAAAGCGGGAAAGCAGCTGATACGGACGGTGACGGTGTTGCCGATGGTGACGACAAGTGTGCGGGCACAGTAGCAGGAACGGCAGTTGACGCCGATGGGTGCCCCGTTAAAAAAGATTCTGATGGCGATGGCGTGATGGATGCGGATGATCAGTGCCCTGGCACTCCAGCCGGCCAACAGGTCACAGCGTTTGGTTGCGCAAAAACAGAAAAGCTTGAGATCAGCCTCAATGTTCAGTTTGCTCCCGGCAAATCCGAAGTGGATGCGAAGTTTACAGCAGATCTTGAAAAATTCGCTGAGTTTTTAACAAAGTATCCAGACACCAAAGCGGAAATCCAAGGACACACAGATAACACTGGAGCCGAGAAACTCAACAACCGCATTTCACAAAAGAGAGCGGATGCTGTGAAAAAGTATTTGGTTGAGACATTAAAGATCGACACATCACGATTGACGGCAAAAGGGTATGGTCCATCGCAGCCAGTTGCTGACAATGCAACTCCAGAGGGTCGCGAGAAGAACCGCCGTGTGGTTGCAAACGTTAAAATCGAAAAATAGTTGAAAGCAGAAGTGAAAAAATAAAAAAAAGCCAGGTCATACACCTGGCTTTTTTTATGGGAAAGCTCGCTTCAAATCAGCTCGCACGCGGAAGTAAGTCACACAAGCACTCCCGCCAGTACTCGGGAGCATCGGACGTATAATCGACACCAATTTCGAATTCTTTATTGCTCACATATTTTGTGCGCGTCACTTGCCCGGTGATATCCAAATCCATAATCGGAATATAGAGAGAAACCTCAAGACCTTTGAGAGAGTCGAGATTCATTGTTGATTTGTATTCCGCTTGGCAAAAGTCATCGCGTTTGACGATCAACTTAAAACCCGTCGAAGAGGCTTCCGTGATGTGTCCAAAGTCACAGATCGGTGTGAGATTGGCGATCGAAATCATACCGTGAATTTCGAGGGGCTGAATATTGTAGCGAGCAGAAATTCTTTGGTTACTCATAATGCATCTCTCCTTAAGTCTTGAATACCTATCGGAGGACTAGGACCAAAGTTAAGAGTCGAGCATAAAAAAAGCAAAAACATGTCCCAAAATGAGACGAACCTCTCCGTGTCCCGCGAGTGCCGATTGCGACTTTGCCAGTCGCGCAGAGAACTGCCAAGCATCTTGAGTTGTCTCGTCGCGAAGCGATTTCCAGTCGAAAATATCGACAAAACTCAGCACGTTGACCTGAGGTGAGAGAGCTTTAAAAACCGCTTCTTTGCAGCCCCACAAGAGTTCATAGCGGGGCGCTATCAAGAGCTCATCTTGCGTGCTCACGCGAGCCACAGTTTCTTTTTTGAGGCGCAGAAGGCTTTCAATATCGAGCCCCAGGCGCTTGGGTTTGTCGCACCAACCAAAGGCGCTGTAGTCAGAGCAATGGCTTAAGCTCAGTGCCAATTGATCATGAGTAGGAAGAGAAAGCAGATCTTGAAGCAAAGGCGGTGCAGAGTGCCCATTGTCTTGTAAGGCGACAGCCACGGTTTTTCGCAAATTCATGCGTTGCTGTTGTTTATTGGGTTCCTGATTGGAGAGTAAAAAGAGTTGAAGATCGGGGTGTTGCTGATCAAGCGACGTTTGAATTTTTATCGGAGTGGACACTTTAAACGTTGCCGCTCTTCAGAGTGGTCACAATGGTTTTAGAGAGAGTCTTTAAGCTCTCCATCACGCCAACCCCTTTATCGGCTTCGGCCTCAAAATCGGGGGCATTGTACTTGTTTAAAGCAGCGCGGAGCTCGGCGATCGAAGCCGAATTTGGTAGGTCGCGTTTGTTGTACTGAAGAATAAAAGGAATTTTTTTAATATCGTAGCCCGCAAGCTCGAGATTCTTTTCGAGATTTTTAAGAGAAATAATATTTTCGTCCATGCGATCAATTTGCGAATCGGCAACAAAAATAATTCCATCGAGATTTTTTAAAATCAATCGGCGACTGGCATCGTATATCACTTGTCCAGGAACCGTAAAAAGATGGAAACGCACCTTAAGCCCGCGAATTTGTCCCACATCGAGTGGAAGAAAATCAAAGAAGCGAGTGCGCTCGGGGCTTCCCATATCAAACTCAACCATATCAGAGCGCTCTTGGCCGCTTTGAGTTGTTTGAAACACCCAACGAATGTTGGTGGTTTTGCCACCCAATGCAGGACCGTAATAGACGATCTTGCAGTGCAATTCTTTGGTTTCCTGATTGATTAAAGCCATTACAATATCACCCTGTTTTCAAGCGCGCGACTGAGGGTGCGATGGTCCACATAATCCAAGTGGCTGCCGATCGGAACTCCTTGAGCCAGTCTCGACACTTGCACATTTTGTTTTTGTCCCAAAACTTTGGCGAGATACAACATCGTTGTGTCCCCTTCCAGGTCCGAGTCCAAAGCAAGTATCACTTCCACTTTTGATTGTGGCTGCTTTGTGAGTAGTTGGTCAATCCTTTCGACAAGAGGCTTTATTTTTAAATCCTCAGGCGCCAGTCCTTCAAGGGGCGAAATCACGCCATGGAGAACATGAAACCGGCCGTCAAAAGCGCCCGAAGCCTCGATTTGTGAGATATTTTCGGGCTCTTCGACCACGCAGATCAGCTGATCATTGCGCTTGGTATTTGAGCAGTAGTGGCAAACGCCGGACTGATCATCCGTGTAGCTAAAGCACTGTGAGCAAAAACGGATGGTGTCTTCCACTTGATTGAGCGCTGCGCGAAGATTTTTCGAAAATTGGGGTTTTTTTAAAATAAAATGCGTCAGGCGTTGGGCTGTTTTAGGGCCCACTCCCGGAAGCTGACTCAACTCGTGGATTAACTTTTCTAGCGAAGCAATGTGCAGCATTTTTTAAGCAAAACCCTTTTTAAGTGAGGCCAGGAATATTAAAACCCTGCGACAGTTTTTGAACCTCTTCATCGTGTTCTTTTTTTGCTGTCGTCAGTGCATCGTTCGCGGCGGTTTGAATCATTTCTTGTAGCATTTCCGCATCCGCATCTTTAAAAATGGCCGGGCTGATGGTGATGGATTTGATTTTTTCGTTACTCACAACCACTTTAACGGCATCGCCGCCGCTGGTGGCAGAGTACTCTTTGGCAGCCAAATCATCTTGCAGCTTTTTCATACGAGCTTGCATTTGGTTGGCTTGTTTTATAATCGCTTGCATGCCATGGGCACCAGGTCTTTGTCCTTTCATGACGGTTTCTCCTCTTTGATAGAAACAAGTTCTGTTTTAAATAAACTGTTGGTTTTTTTCATCAGGGGATGATCTTCGATCATCTGTCGTTCTTTTTGTGTTTTTTCTTGATCGGCTTTTAAAACTTTTTCTTTGGGTGTCATCGATGCCGTGGTGTTTTGCGCTTTCGAAAGATGGACTTCCACTTTTAAAGTTTGCTTCCAAAGACTTTCGATAAAAGATTGCAGGCGTTGCATGTTTTCGGGGGCTTTGATTTTGTCCATCAAAAAAGCCATCTTTTCTGGCAAGCCCAGCTTGAGTGAGTCCGCGGTTTGTTCGATCACGTAGGTGTGCTCGAGCAAGGCGGCAAGGAGACCATTGGCGCTGCGCACGTTTTCCACAAAACGCTGCCACGGATCTTTGGGCGCGGGCGGAGTGAGGTCCTCAGCGGGAGGTGGAATCACCGGCGCGGGTGAAGCGTTGACAGCTGGTGATTGTGGTTTTGCCACAGGAGTCGCCATTGCTTTTTGTGTAACAGGCGCTGCGGTTGTTGGCTTGAGAGGTGGCAATGATGGGGCTTGTCCCGCTGTGCCGGCGGCACCGCGCTCAATCAGCGCGGCGAGAGAGGCCACTCGTGGTGCAGAGATTAATTTTAAAAGAAGCATCTCAAGTGCTAAGCGCGGCTCGGTGGCGCGCAAGAGCATTTGGCTCCCGCGGATCGTGATATCAAACAGCAGATGATAATCCTCTTCGCTCACGTTCACAGAAATTTTATCAAGCCATTCGATTTCGGAATCTGGTAAATCAATGGGCACATTCATTTTGTGGGCCTGAATCTTAACCATCAAGCCGTTTCGCCACTGTTCAAGAAGATCTTCGATAAACAAAGCGGGATCACAACCAGAGACGTTAAATGCCGCGATCACCTTTTGCAGCTCTTCGATCTTTTTTTCGACAATCGCCTGCACTGTTTGGTTGATGAGTTCGCGTTGAATCAGGCCAAGGCTTGCTGTCACCTTTTCGACCGTGATGTTCTGATCGGAGAAGGTGATAATTTGCTCCAACAAACTCTGACTGTCGCGCATGGAGCCCTTGGCTTGACGGGCAATCAGCCACAAAGCGGTTTCCTCGAAAGGAATTTTTTCTTCGTTGCAAATGGTGGCCAGTTGCTGACTGATTTCTTTTTGCGAAATCATACGGAAATCAAAACGCTGACAGCGCGACAAGATCGTATTGGGGATCTTTTGCACTTCCGTGGTCGCCAAAATAAACACCACATGCGGTGGTGGCTCTTCGAGCGTTTTTAAAAGGGCATTGAAGGCACTTGTCGAGAGCATGTGCACTTCATCGATGATATAGATTTTGTATTTTCCCGAGGTGGGTGCAAACACCACAGACTCACGCAGTTCGCGAATAGAATCCACCCCGTTATTGGAGGCTCCATCAATTTCGATCACATCGATGTGGCGCCCTTGCGCAATATCGAGGCAGTCGCTGCATTTTTGGCACGGGATAAAGTCTTGAGCATTCGGACAGCGCAGGGCTTTGGCAAAAATGCGCGCCGAAGATGTTTTTCCAGTTCCGCGGGGGCCGGTGAAGAGAAGCGCGTGGGGGATGCGGCCTGATTTGAGGGCATTGGATAAAGTTTGTGCAATGTGGGATTGCCCGATCAAATTTTGAAAAGCTTGAGGTCGCCACTTTCTGGCGATGACTTCGTAATTTTTCAAGAAAACCCCACGTCAGATAAAGGCTGAGCACCCCGTAGCACATATCCTCCTGTTACCGTTGCTTCCTTCCGGACCTGGCGGGTTTCACAAAATTCTATTGTACGGGACTCAGCGAGAACAATGTATGCAGCCTTTGCGAGGCGTGCAAGGGGCAATTTGTCGTATCGCCTGGCACATGCTGCACCTTGTGAAGGGCTTGGGTCACCGAGGGCTGCAATTGGGTCTTTTAAGTCTTACCTTGGTACCAATTTTTGTTAAATTTTCAGGAGCTTAGGCGCTCGAACCCCCTTAAAGCGCTGTAGACCCTTGGCACACCCCTTGCTCTAAGGGAACTCGGTACGTTGGTTGAAGTTGTACGTTTGTTGTTATTACTCTGAAGCCTGGCACTGGCTGGTCGTTTAAATGATTCTCCCCCCCAAAATTTAAATGTCTGTAGACCCGGTGCTAGCGCTCTCAGAGCCTTTTTTTCCGTCATCCTGAGCGAAGCGAAGGATCTCTTAATAAACCATTTAAATTCCATAGCTCTTCGTTGCCCGTTGAATGGCTTCGAATGTCGGAATAACTCTTACCAAATACTTTAGAAATGAGAAGAGAGTGGTGAGATGAATTGCAACCCCTCCTGTCATGGAAAACTCTTTAGGCGAAATAAGCAAAAAAATACTATTTATTCGTAACCAAAAAGTCATGTTGGATTCTGATTAAGCCCATTTGTATGGGGTTGAAACCGGTGCTCTGAATCGCGCCGTTAGAAGAAATATTGACAGATTTCCAACCAACTTTATGTTCCAACTTACTGAAAATGAAAGGGAATCTTTGAGATGCCAATTTGGCATCTCAAAGGAGGGCCTATCTAGAAAAGGTGGGCGCAGGTACCTGCCGCTTGTATTTACTGAGCAAGGCGTGGCAATGCTCTCGAGTGTTCTTAAAAGTGAAAGAGCTATTTTGGTTAATATCGAAATCATGCGAACGTTTGTAAAAATACGAGAGATACTTCTATCAAATCATGACCTGGGACAAAAAATTCAACTGATCGAAAAGAAATACGAATCACAATTTAAAATTATATTTGATGCTCTTAAGAAATTGATATCACAAGAAGAAGTGACCCCTAAAAAAATTGGCATTGTGAAGAGTGATTGAGGTCGCAATTTGCGACCTCAAATAACCCCCCTATTCTTAGAGTTGAATCAAATTCCACTACGAAGAAGTTATAATTTAAAAATAAGCAACAAATTGGTTGCATTTCTGGGGGGCTTGGTTAATATGCATCCTGGAGGTTGCATATGGAACAGTTCGAAAATTCTATTGAAAGACAAATTGAGATCGCGGCGCCGGTCGCTAAAGTATGGTTGGCCCTGACGGATGCTTCGTCATTTGGGCAGTGGTTTGGAGTGAACCTTTATTCACCTTTTGTTGCGGGTCAAACCACAAAAGGAAGAAACACGTCCAAGGGCTTTGAAATGGACATGCAGTTTATCGTCAAAGACATTCGGCCCCAGACTTACTTTTCGTATGCATGGACACCATTTCCATTGGATCAGTCGATCGACTACACGAAGGAAGAGCCAACATTGGTTGAATTTTTTTTGGAACCCATCGCCTCGGGTACGCTCTTAAAGGTCAAAGAATCAGGATTTACTAAAATCACTGCGAGCCGTCGTGCCCTTGCATTTAAAATGCACAGTGGCGGATGGGAAGCTCAACTTAAAAACATCGAGAAATTCCTTGTCGAGAAGAAGTAGCTCTGCGGCGCTCAAAACAGAGAACCAGGCAAATATTTTTGCGGCCCTTGGTGATCCCACCAGATTATCTTTGGTTGCAAAGCTGATTGATGGCAAACCTCATTCCATTTCGACACTGACGGAGGGAACCAAAGTCACACGTCAAGCGATCACTAAGCACCTCACTGTTTTGGAGAGCGTGGGCCTTGTTTCGAGTGCAAAGGCCGGTCGTGAAAGTTTGTATGAGCTTAATCCAAAACCACTTGAGTCTTTGCGCGAATACCTGGATATCATAGAGACTCAATGGGAGAGAGCTTTGCTCAATTTAAAATCGTTTGTAGAAGAATCGGATTCAGAACGATAAAAGGCTGTTATGGAAAATCAGCGTGTTTTAGTACACAATAGCTTACTTAGAGAGTAGACGCATTGTACTTCAAGAGATGCTCAAGCACTTGTGTGAATGAAAATGGTGGGGAAAGATATTTCCCTTCATCTAACAATGAGGCGCTGCTTAGCAATTTTTCACCAAAAGAGGGACTTAAGAGTTTGGCATCATCTTCAGAAAGTTGGACCTCCTCAAACCAATCTTCAACTATCAGACAGAGTCCTTTCCCCGTTGCTTTGGGAGTGTACATATAGATAAAAAAATCATTGGGTCCGCTTGCTCCAATGAGACACAGTCTTTTACTCTCTGAATCATTAAGATCGGAGATGATGTCTTCGATGGAATTTATATCCATGTATCTGCCATCTATGGAAGGCCAACCGTTTGCGATTAAATAGAACTCCTTCATGTCATCTGGTAAGGATACGCCAAGTAGGGTTTCGAGCTCCTCTATTTTTTCTTTTGGAGCAGGGGGATTCTTAGAACCGAATTCAAAATCAGAATTTTTACTCAGTAGTTCAAATTGGGTGACGAGTTGTAATACTTTTGACATGGATGACCTCCTGTTAGCGTTAGAGTTGAAAAAATGACGGCTTTTCCTCTTCCTCGTTGGTGAGGGGAAAGAGTTGGATGTTGACCTGGTAAACCTTTTTGCCTTGTTTTTTTTCTCGCGCCATCATGAGTTTTGTTTGGAGCTCTTTACGAACTTTGCGCAGCTCATGGCGGACCCAATCGTATTCTTCTTCGGTCATCGCCATCGTAAAGCCACTAATCTCACGATCTTTGGGATCGTCTTTGTACAGTGACTCAAGACCCAGATAAATCAATTCCGACTGAAGTTTACGAATCAGTGCGGGTGGAATTTTATCGGCGTTTGAGATCATCTTATTTTTCTTACGAGCATAGCCGCCGGTGATCTCGATATCTCCCGTTTGCAGAAGTTTATCGAGCGCGGCTGAGATTTCTTTTTCGGTCACATGCGGGCGCAGTGTTTTTTTAAGCTCTTCGGGTGTATAGGAGACGTTCTCTTGATCGATCATGGCGTAAAGAACCCACGAAAGCCAACCGGGAACCTTTTCCCAGGTTTCGGTGTCAAACTGCCCGTCTTTGAGGGCGTTTTGTGAGCGGATTTCGGAAAGTTGTTTTAAAAACTGATTGCGCTGGAGAGGATCTTTTTCTTGCCCGTAAAACACGAGTGTTTCAAATTCCAACTGTTCGTGCTTATCGAGTTTGAGAGCGCGACCAAATTTCTTGCACATATCTAGCGAAAGATTACGATCGCCCGAGATGATCATTTTTAAGTAATGAGGGGATTTGATGTCGGCGGCTGCAGAGAAATCGGAGTAGGAGTAAGGACGAAATTGTCCTTCGCTTTGTTTTTTGCGGAACTCAAAATAATCTTTTAAGTATTCGCGAAAATCAACATAGGTGGCCAGTATTGGTTTCACTCAAGCACCCCCGAGGGAAAATGATTTCAGTAACCGGCTTAAAAATCAAATTGATTATGCAAAGGGGTGTCATTTGCCAATTCCTTCGGGCTGAACTCTAAATCGGAGGCAATAGAGCTTTATTTTGTTGTTCTGCGACAAAGCCGAGTTAAGAGCAACGATTGATGAGAAGGGGAGAGAGAAGTCGCGGCGCTTGAGCCCGTGCCTCAAAATATTGGAAGTCGATGTCTTGTTTAAGAAGTGCTTCTTTAATGGCGTCCACATTTTTTTCGCAAGAGAAGCGTGTTTTCCACGAACGAATCTGTTCTGCTCGATGGAGATCACTGTTGGCAATTTTTCTGAGATCGCTTCGTTGAACTTCTTGAAACAGTCGAGGACCACTGGCCACTTCCCACAAATCTATCGAGCCACGCAATTCTTCTTTTTGATTCCATAACAAATGTGTTTGATGTTCCGACTTGCCGGTAAAAACGGGGTGGGCTGCGATGGCGAGCCCACCCTGGGCTTTGATATCCAGGAGGATCTCCCGTAGGGGTTTATCGGGTTGAATAAATTCTTGAATATCCAATGCTAAAATATGAGCGGAGTCGTTGTGGGAAAAGGAGTTCTTGGTGATTTCGACTCCCGCCATCAACAACATCCGATATTGTTTCCAGGCGCGTTCGCGCTCGGAGTTCAAAAGTGCCATATAGGCAGGGAAGGTTTTTCGCGTCAGGGTTTTGTCAAGAAAGCGAGCGGCTTTGCCGAGAAATGTTTTTTCCTCACAGAGATGATCGGTGATCGCAATGGCACCAACACCGTTTTGTCCCATCAAATCGACAAGCTGGGGAATGGTTAGCTCGCCATCACTAAAAGTAGAATGCAGATGAAAATCCCCTAAAAACATAATTCAAGGTTAGCACGCGCTCGAAGAGAGCCAAGCCAAGCTCTCGTCAGAAATTCGTTGATGATTGGTTAAGATCACCCTGTCATTCTGAGCGAAGCGAAGAATCTCGAATGTGTCCTTCGTTTTGCTGAGATCCTTCGCTTCGCTCAGGATGACATGGATAAGAACTACTTAACCTTAGATCCAGTATCAGCGGGGCCGTCGGGGGAGAGGACGAACAACTGTTCGCCTTCGCTGGCGCAAAGGACCATTCCCTCTGAGAGACCAAATTTCATCTTGCGGGGTTTGAGGTTGGCGACGATCAAGACTTGTTTGCCTATGAGTTGCTCTGGTTTGTAGGATTTTTTAATTCCGGCAAAAATATTTTTTTCTTCGTTTCCGATGCTCACTTTGAGTTGCAGGAGCTTATCAGAGTCTTTCACTTCTTCAGCGTGGATCACTTTGGCGATTCTTAAATCGATTTTATTAAAGTCGTCGATTTCGATCTGTCCGTTAGCGGGTGTTGATGTTGCTTGCGGAGTGGAAGCGGTGGCTGGAGTTTGCGGAATGGAACTTTTTGAATCTTCGATCATGGCTTGCACCTTTTCGGCCTCGACTCTTTGAATCAGGTGAGTGAAGGCATTGAGTTTTTTATTTTGCACGTAGTAAGAGCTTTTTCGGAGCCAGTCTTCGGTGATCACACCTGTTGTCGGCGCCCACTGAAACGCAGGCTCACCAAAAAGGGCGGCCACTTTGGCGGTGATTGCGGGGATCACTGGCGTTAAATAAATACTAATCACGCGAAAGGCATTGAGAGTTACGGCCAAACACTCTTTGGCCTGGGCACTTTGTGGGTTGTCTTTTAAAAGTTTCCACGGCGAGATGCGGTCAAAGTACTGATTTACGGAATCCACAGCTTCGCGAATCAAATTGATGGCCTTTGAGAATTCTTTTTTCTCATAAAGTTCGCGCAATTGTTTTTCGATGCCGACAATGCGTAAAAGCTCGGAAAAACTTTCGTGCTGGGTGAGGGAGGAAATCTCGCCTTCAAAGTTTTTGATCAGCATTTGCGCAGAACGCGATCCCAAGTTGACGTATTTGCCAACAAGATCCGAATTCACGCGCAATAAAAAGTCTTCGAGGTTGAGATCGAGATCATCGATGCTGTCCGTGAGTTTTGAGGCGTAGTAATAGCGCAAGTAATTTGGATCTAAATGTTTTGTGTAAGTGTCGGCGTTGATAAAAGTTCCCTTTGATTTACTCATTTTTTCGCCGTTCACTGTCAAAAATCCATGAGCATGCACACGATTGGGAGTGCGATAGCCAGCCGTTTTAAGCATGGCGGGCCAAAAGAGAGCGTGGAAGTAAATAATGTCTTTGCCGATAAAATGATGAAGCTCAGTGGATTCGTCTTTCCAAAAGGATTTAAATTTTTCGGGATTGGTTTTAAAAAAGTCTTTAGCGGTCGCCATGTAACCAATCGGCGCGTCCACCCAAACATAAAAGTATTTATCGTTGTAGCCGGGAATTTTAAAACCAAAATAAGGTTCATCACGCGAAATATCCCAGTCGCGCAGATCCTCTTTTAACCATTCATCCAATTTTTTCGAAACTTCGGAACTGGTGCGATTGGGCACCCATTCCCTTAAAAAATCACGAAAGTGATTCAGTTGAAAAAAGATATGATCGCTTTCTTTAAGAGTTGGCGGCGTCCCGCACAAGGAGCACGCAGGTTGTTTGAGTTCCGTTGGCGAGTAGGTTGAACCGCAGACATCACAGGAATCCCCGTACTGGTTGGCGGCTCCACATTTTGGGCAAACGCCTTTTACCAAACGATCGGGTAAAAACATTTTATCATTCGGGCAATAGGTTTGCGTGATCTTTTTGATAGCTGTGTGTTTTTGGTCGCGCATGGCGAGGTAAAACTCTTCGCTGATCTGGCGATTGGTCTCACTATTGGTTGTGGAATAATGATCAAAGCTGATCTGAAAGTCTGCGAAGGTTTTTACATGCTGTTTGTAGACTTCGGCGATCAAATCCTCAGGCTTACGACCTTCGTTTTTTGCGCGAATAAAAATGGGCGTGCCATGAGTGTCGTCGGCGCAAAAAAAGTAGCACTCGTTTCCGATCATTCGTTGAAAGCGAACCCAAATGTCGGCTTGAACATGTTCGAGCATATGGCCCATATGAACGGGGCCATTGGCGTAGGGGAGTGCCGTTGTAACTAAAATCTGTCGTGGTGTTTTTTGCGCTGCAGCCATAAGTTGCAACAATACAGCGAATGGCTAGCGAAGACAATCATTTCGGAGTATGTTCATTGCAAATGGCCTATTCCTGGAGGTTTTTATGAAAATGCTTTTTATCTTATCTGTCGCGATGATGTTTTTGTCTTCTGCTCACGCGGAGACCAAGGTTTTTGGCAAAATGGATCCCGCAAAAGCGCAACCAGTGAAGCTTGCCGATGTGACTCAGAGTTTTGAAAAATACAAAGGCCAAAACATTGCGATGACTGGCAGTGTGAAAAAGGTGTGCGAAATGTCGGGCTGCTGGTTTGAGCTCGCCGATGGAAAAGAAGCGGTCCGCATTACGATGAAGGACTATGGTTTTACCGTCCCTAAAGAGATTGTTAAAAAGTCAGTCAAAGTGGTCGGCGTGATGGAACAAAAAGAACTTCCTGTAAAAGTGGTTAAACACTACATGAAGGACGAAGGAAAGTCCCAGGCCGAGATCGACAAAGTCACACAGCCACAAAAAGTTTTCGAATTTGTCGCAAATGGCGTTGAATTGATGTGATGACATCTCGCGAACGTTCGGAATTTGTTTTAAAAACACTCAATAAGCTTTATCCCAATCCGCCAATTCCGCTGAACCATAAGGATGAGTACACTCTTTTGATTGCGGTCTTGCTTTCTGCTCAGTGTACCGATGAGCGTGTGAACAAGGTCACACCCGCACTTTTTGCCAAAGCATCCACTCCGCAACAAATGGTCAAGTTGTCGGTCGAAGAGATCCAAGCGATCATTCGTCCGTGTGGCCTTTCGCCGCAAAAAGCAAAAGCCATTCATCGCCTTTCAGAAATTTTGCTGGAAAAGCATCAAGGCCGAGTGCCGCAAACCCTCAATGAACTTGAAGAGCTACCAGGTGTGGGACACAAGACCGCGTCTGTGGTGATGGCTCAGTCGTTTGGGGTGCCCGCTTTTCCCGTGGATACACACATTCATCGCTTGGCTCAGCGGTGGGGTTTTAGCAAAAGCCAAAGTGTCGTGGCCACAGAGCGTGCGTTAAAGAAAGCCTTTGATGAAAAGCATTGGAACAAACTTCATTTACAAATTATTTATTACGGCCGCGAACACTGCAAAGCTCGCGAGTGTTATGGTCTTGAGTGTTTAATTTGTAAAACACTCAACCCAGCTCGCCAGCGCAAAGTTGTCACAAAAAAGTGATGAGCGAAGCAACCCAACCTACGACAACTCAAGAGCGACTGGATTTTATTGATGGCCTTAAGGGGCTTGCCATTCTAATGGTGATGTTTTTTCATGCCTCTTTGCTGATTGAGGGGCCAAGCCTCTTTGTGTCGATCCAAGAAACATTGGAACGTCTCAGTCGGGGCGTACAGTTGTTTTTTATTGTCAGTGCGTTTTCGATTTGTTTTTCCGTTGCAAAGCGCGAAGGCCGATATCGATATCCGACCGCGGTTTTTTACATCAAAAGATTTTTTCGAATTCAACCGCTGTGGTGGCTCACTGTGATCCTCTACCATTTTTACTTTGGGCCTCCGCACTCCAATTTTGATTTTTGGGCGACCTTTTTTTTGTATTTTGGTTTTTTTCCAGGGGCCTGGACGATTTGTTTTGTCCCGATTGGGTGGTCCTTGTTTGTTGAGGAAGTTTTTTACGTCTTTTTTCCATTGATATGGAAATATGTGAACAAAACATGGAAAGCCCTTCTCGCATTGGGTGCAAGCCTCCTTATTGGTTATGCTTGGATGGAATGGAATGTGATTAAAACAGCTCAGTTTACGCACATCAATCCGCTTGCCAATTTTTATGCATTTTTTGTTGGGATTTTTCTTTATTTTCTTTATCAAAATCAGGGCCCGACTTTTGAAAACTTAAAAGCGCGTCGATGGTTAATGATTTTAAATCTTGTGGGAGCAATGTGTGTCTGGATGGTTTTTAAAACATCTCGTCTTCCTGGAACGTTAATCATGGGGATTTTCTTTTTTACGGCCTTTTTTTCGAGAACTCTGTGGGGGTTATGGATGCGCCGACCACTATTGCGGCGTTTTGGGGTTTGTTGTTATTCTCTTTATCTCTTTCATGCGCCCATTTACTGTTTTTTTATTCCGTGGCAAAAACAGTTTTTTCAATGGTTAGGAATGGAATCAAGTTACAAAGAAACCAAACTCGCAGTTTGGTTTTTAATGCTCGCGCCCGTTTGTTTATGGATTTGTGAATACTCTTGGCAATACCTCGAGAAGAATTCAATTCTTCTCGGACGAAAATGCATTCAAAAATTAGAACAGCAATAGCTCAAGCGTCTCAATTACCAAAACTTCCACCACGGTCTTTTGGGCGGAATAATTGTTTCGGCAAATTTTGAAGGACTTTCGGAATTGGCCATACTGTGCAGAAGGCGGTGAGCAATCAACTCATCCGAAAAATAAATATCTGCATCGCGAATTTTTTCGATGATGGGTCGATAGTTAGAAATCTCTTTGAGCTTCTGAAGCTCAGCGAGCATGTTGTTTAAAATATAGATGTAGGTATTTTGTGTGCGCTGAAGATCCTTGCTTTTTTCTCTCATTTTTAACCAGGTCAGGGCGTCATCTGTGATGCTGTTAAGAGCCGCAGCAAAGTTCTTATCGGAGCCAGAAGAGGTGCGTAATTGCTCAAAAATGGCGTTAATTCCTATACTTTGGTCGGGCTGCGCCAAAACTATTTCTAAAGAACTTTTAATTAAGGGGCCGGGAGATTCGTCCTTATCTTCGAGTTTTTTGATATTTTTATAAATAATCTGCTGCAGGACTTCGATGTCCATGGTTTTAATTCTTTCTGAATGGTACTCAATTTCAGCCAGAGTGCTGATGCACAAAGTAAAACACAAGACGGCGACTAATAATTTCATGGGGCCTCCCTTATCGATCGATTTGGACCTTTTGTTTTATTGTAACCTTATAATGTCTAACGTCAATTCATCGGTGACAGGACCAGGGATGTCTTTTATAGTTGTAGGACTTAGCTATTTTGACAACAACGGAGGACCAAGTGAATTTGACCAAATCGCTATTTTTTGCCAGCTTAATTTTCTTTGCAGCTTCTTGCTCAAAGTTGATTGAAAAAACAATCGAGAACAATCCCGAAATTATTCACAATGCGATCAAAAAAGATCCTGTGAAATTTATGGACACTTTGCGTGAAGCGGCTCAAGAAGCCCAAAAAGGCGAGTACGAGCGCGCTCAGAAAAAAGAAGAAGAAGATCGCAAAAAAGAATTCGACAACCCAAAAGCCTTTGCAATGGAAGCCGATCGTCCGTTTAAAGGACCCGCGTCTGCTCCTGTGACAATTGTTGAGTACTCTGATTTTCAGTGCCCCTACTGCAAACGTGGCGCCGACACTATGGACGAAGTTGCAAAAGCATACGGCGACAAAGTTCGCATCGTATTCAAACATCTTCCACTTGAATCAAAACACCCCAACGCTCGTCGTGGCTCTGAATACTTCGAAGCGATTGCTATGCAAGATGTTAGTAAAGCCTTCGCTTTCAAAACAAAAGTTTTCGCCGATCAAAATAGCACGTACGGTTCTGACAAAGACGCCGATAAGTTCTACCAAAAAGTGGCGAAAGATGTTGGTGCTGATTTAGGAAAACTTGCTGCCGACCTTAAAGGCAAAGCCGATTTCATCAAAAAGCGCATCGACGCTGACATGGAAGAAGCCAACAAAAACGGAATCGAAGGAACCCCAGGCTTCCTGATCAACGGTGTCACACTCAAAGGTGCTTACCCATTCCCAGAGTTCAAAAAAATCATCGACGAATGGATGAAACGCAAAGGGTAGTTAATCCCTTAAGCAGTCTATTCCAGAAAAAGGCGCTCTCGGGCGCCTTTTTTATTGAGGACAGTATTCTTCATTCTTATCTCTCGGAAAGTTGCATAAACAAATACTTGAATTCAATTCAAAATCCTCGTCATAATTAAAGTGTAAAATTCGAGTCTTTTGGAGAGGAAACGATGCAATTTCGATTGTCTTATTTTTTGTTTTTTATTTTTTATATGTTTACTTGTTTTGTCGCTATTTGGTTTTGGGTCGGCGCCCATGCTGGGAGGGGGGCTTCAGCCGGACAATCAACGGATTTATTGTTTATACTGTACATTGTTTCTGTTTTTATAGGGCTCATTTATTCAGGCTTAAACATTAAAAATCCAGACGAACGTGGTTATCTTTTCGGCCTCGCTTTACCAGTTTTTGCGGCCATGGTATGTTTCATAGTTATCATTTTTGGAAATTCACGCTCAAACAAGCCAAAGATGATGATTGGAGAACCTGAAGTACAAATGATGATTAAACCAATAAAAGAAAATCGATTAAAAGATCACACGACAGGAGTGTTGATAGATAGAGAATCTCGATTCATTGAAACGGTATTACATACCTTTGCCTAAAAAAATAGCCTTTCTATAAAAAAAACAGATTTCGCCTCTCGAGTGACTAAAGCATTAAAGGCAGCGGCTTTGCTTCGAGGACGATTTGTTTTTCGCTAAGTTTGCACGGCAGTGCCGAGACGCGAAGGCCCTTTTTTACGGCTTGGCGAAGAATTTTTCCGTACGCCGGATCAATATTGTCAGCGGGGGAAAAGCTTTTGCAGTCTTCTCGTTGAATCACGTAGATCATTTCGCACGTGAAGCCTTTTTCCATGAGCGCCATCATTTCTTGCAAATGTTTTTGTCCACGCTCGGTCACGGCATCGGGAAAAAGGGCCACGCCGTTTTCGGCGAGGGTCACATTTTTGATTTCGAAAAAATGCAAAGGCGGCGTGAGTTTGGTGAGCTTGCCGTTTTTCACATTTTTTTGTTCAGCACTGTTCCACATGGCGCCATCCAATCGCGTGTGCTCGTTGATCTTTACTTCCGACTGAAAGCCATCAAACGATTTCCAGTGATCCACCTTTTGGCTCTGCCACAGCTCTTTCACCAAAGCGGCCGGGTTTGCCGTGTTGACGCCCACCCAGGATTTGGGAGTGCGGATCATTTCGAGTGTGTAGCGAAGTTTGCGCTCGGGATTTGTTGCGGGTGAGAGGAGGCAGGGGCTTTCGGGGTCGTTGCAACTTTTGAGGCTCCCTGTGTTGGGAACATGGGCCACCACCGTCTCATCGCCGAGGCGAATATCTGCAAAAAAGCGCTTATATCGCTTCAGAAAAACACCTTCGATCAGCGGATTATCAAACTTCATGGGGTCCCCTTCGTGAAAAAGCATTTATAGCTTGGTTTGAGACGAGAAAGAAGGCCATTAATACGCCGCGCAAAGCCCCTGCAAGTTGCCTTCTCCTTAAGCCGCATTTAAATTACGAACACATTTTCCGTCATTTAAAAAGGATTACCATGGCTGATGTTGTGAGAGTTCCCAAGCCAGAATGGCTCAAAGTCAAAGCTCCCTCGGGAGAAAACTATAACACCATCAAAAGCATGTTGGGGAACCTTAAGCTTGCCACTGTTTGCCAAGAAGCGCGCTGCCCGAATATCGGCGAGTGCTGGGCCGGTGGAACAGCGACGTTTATGCTCATGGGCGAGGTGTGCACTCGCGGTTGTCGATTTTGTGCCGTAAAAACCGGAAATCCCAAGGGTCAAATCGACGAACAAGAGCCCGAAAAAGTCGGTTGGGCGATTGCCCAAATGGGGTTGAAGTACGTCGTGATCACCAGCGTGAATCGCGACGATATGCCCGATCAGGGGGCCGACCATTTTGCCCGCACCATCGAAGTGATTAAAGCCAACGATCCCAAGTTGATCGTCGAAGTTCTCACTCCCGATTTTCGTGGTCGCGAAGATCTCGTGGAGCGCGTCGTGCGATCTCAACCCGAAGTGTTTGCCCACAACGTGGAAACCGTCGAGCGCCTCACTCCCAGCGTTCGTGATCCGCGCGCGACGTACAAACAATCACTCGCCGTTTTAGAACATGTTAAAAAAGTCAGCCCAAAGACATTTACCAAAAGCTCGTTGATGTTAGGTCTTGGCGAAAAAGACGAAGAGATCATGCAAACCATGCTCGATTTGCGAGCAGTGGGCTGTGATGTTGTTACCTTTGGGCAGTACTTGCAGCCCACGCGTCGACATCTGAAAGTGCTTGAGTTTATCACTCCCGAGAAGTTTAAATTTTGGGAACAAGAAGCGTTAAAATTAGGATTTATTTACTGCGCGAGTGGCGCCCTTGTGCGAAGCTCGTACAAAGCAGGAGAATTTTTTATCAAAGGCGTGATTGAAAAACAGCGCCAACAAACGGCGTCGGCTGCATTAGCGGCACAGACGTAAGAGGAGAACTCGATGGCAACAAAAGATATTCAACTACCCGAAATCGGCGAAGGCGTCACCGAAGGTGAACTCGTTCGTTGGCTTGTCAAAGTGGGCGATAGCATCAAAGTCGATCAGTCGCTTGTCGAACTGATGACAGATAAAGCCACAGTCGAAGTTCCATCTCCTGCGGCAGGAACAATCAAAGAACTTAAATTTAAAGAAGGCGATGTGATCAAAGTAGGCACCGCATTTGTTGTCGTTGACGACAGCGGAGCCGCGGCCACAAAAACAGCGGCACCATCGGCTCCTGCTCCAGCGGTAAAAGCACCTACTGCGGCGCAAGCGCCAATGGTCAACAAAACTCATACACCAGCACCAACAATGAGCATGAGCGGCGCAGGAATGGCCACCGTTCAGCCACCTCCCATGGATGTCCATGTTTTAGCAACTCCTTCGACTCGTCGCTTAGCTCGTGAAAGCAATGTGGACATCAACCAAATTCCAGGCACTGGTTTGGCCGGACGAGTGACTCGCGATGATGTGCTTAAATCGCAAGGCGCCACAGGCGCAGGAATGCCAACCTACGCGCCAATGATGCCCAGCTTTATCAGCCAACAAGGTAAAGAAGAGCGTGAACCTCTTCGCGGCGTTCGTAAAAAAATCGCCGAGAACATGCAAATGGCAAAACACATTGTTCCTCACTTTACATTGATGGACGAAGCCAATGTGTCTTCGCTCGTAAAAATGCGCGAAGAGCTCAAGCCTGCGGCTGAACAGCGCGGACTTAAGGTCACGTATCTTCCATTTGTGATGAAGGCTTTAATCTCAACAATTCGCGAATTTCCAAAATTCAACTCCTCCATCGACGATGCGGCTCAAGAGATCGTAAGCAAAAAATACTTTAACGTGGGTTTTGCGGCGGATACACCAAACGGCCTCATGGTTCCAGTGATCAAAGATGCGGATCGCAAAACGATTTTTCAATTGAGTGCAGAGATCGTCGATCTTGCAAAGCGCGCCCGCGACGGAAAATTAAAACTTGAAGAAATGAAGGGTGCAACTTTCACCATCACCAATATCGGAAGTGTCGGTGGAACGTACGCAACCCCGATTATCAATCATCCGGAAGTTGCGATTTTTGGAATGTACAAAATCCAAGATCGCCCCTTTGTGGTTGATGGCAAATTAGAAATCGCAAAATTTATGAACTTCACAGTCACCTGCGATCACCGTTTGATCGATGGCGCCGAAGCGGCTCGCTTCCTCGCCTCGTTTATCAAGCGAATCGAAAACCCAGGTTTACTCATGATGGATATGGTCTAGGAGAATTTATGTCTCAGTATGATGTGTGTGTGATTGGTGCAGGACCTGGTGGATATGTCGCGGCGATTCGTTCGGCGCAGCTTGGTTTAAAGACGGCGATTGTGGAGCGGGAAAAATTGGGCGGCGTTTGTTTGAACGTTGGCTGTATTCCTTCGAAAGCCATGATTTCGGCGGCGCACTTTCTTCATCGCATGCAACATGATGCCGAGGTGATGGGTTTTGAAATCAAAGGTGATGTAAAACTGGATGCTAAAAAACTACAAACTTGGAAGCAATCGGTTTGCGACAAAATGTCTGGTGGAGTTCAACAACTTCTCAAGGGCAATAGTGTCGAGATTCTTGCGGGTGAAGCGTCGTTTGTCGACGCTAAAACTTTACAAATTAAATCCAAAGATAAAACCGAAAAAATTTCTGCCAAAAATTATATTATCGCAACTGGCTCTCGCCCGATTGAAATCCCTGGGTTTCCGTTTGACGAAAAAGACATCATGTCTTCAACAGGCGCGCTGGCGCTTGAGGCGCTGCCAAAATCCATCGCCGTCATTGGCGGAGGATACATCGGTCTTGAAATCGGTTCGTATATGAAAAAGTTAGGTGTCGACGTTCATGTGTTCGAAGCGAACGATGGTCTCCTTAAGGGCGTTGCTGACCCCGAAGTGGTACAGGTTGTGGCACGAAAACTTAAAAAAGACGGCGTGAATGTTTACCTCAAAGCCCTCGCTCAAGGTTTTACAAAAAAAGGAAAGCAATTTGATCTAAAGGTAAAAACCGATGGCAAAGAGCAAACCTTTACCGTGGATAAAATCCTGGTCACGGTGGGGCGTAAACCCAATTCTGATCAAATGAATCTCAAAGGGATTGGCCTCCAGATCGACGAAAAAGGTTTTGTTAAAGTGAATGCCCAACGAAAAACCAATCTTCCAAATATTTACGCCATTGGCGATATCGCGTGTCAGCCGATGCTCGCCCACAAAGCCAGCTATGAAGGTGTGATGGTGGCCGAAATTATTTCCGGTCAAAATCGCGCTTACGACGCTAAAACAGTTCCAGCGGTTATTTTTACAAGCCCAGAAATTGCTTCTGCGGGTTGGACCGAAGAGGAGTGTAAAGCTAATGGTTATACACAACTTAAAATCGGGAAATTCCCATTTGGAGCTAACGGCCGCGCCGTTTCCCTGATGGAAACCGACGGCTTTGTAAAAATGATTGCGGACGCAAAAACAGATATTCTACTTGGCGTTCACATTGTGGGCCCCGAAGCGAGCAACCTCATTAGTGAAGCGGTGCTTGCCATCGAAATGGGAGCTCGTCTGCAAGACGTCGCACTTTCCATCCACCCTCACCCCACTCTGGGAGAGACGATGATGGAAGCGGCCGAAGCCACACTGGGACACGCGATTCACATTATTCAAAAACCACTGACAAAATCTGCAACGTCGACCGAACTTGTAAAACACTAGGGCGTAGGGTGCAAACTTGATCAAGCCCCCTCGACGGGAAATTGAAGTCTTAGACTGGGGCCTTGTGGACTACCGCGAGGCCTTCCAAAGACAGGCCGAACTCGTCGATAAAATTATCGCCAAAACAGAATCCGAAAAATTGATTTTTTGTTCCCATCCACCCATCGTGACTTTAGGACGCGGAACAAAGCCGGGTGATGTTTTTGCATGGACGGGCGACTCCATGGAAGTGAATCGCGGAGGGAGAGCCACCTATCACGGCCCCAGCCAGTTGATCGCCTATCCGTTGATTTGTTTGGACTCCGCCGATGAATTTTACGTTGCTAAAAAAGTAGCCCCCAGAGATTTGCACGCTTATATGAGAGCGCTTGAGCAATCTGTCCAAAAGGTATTGACGAATTTTGGAATTGAATCCCAATCGAGAGCTGTTCAGCAGCAAGTGGGTGAAGAGAGTCCCGACCAAGCGACAGGAGTGTGGGTCGGCTCCCAAAAAATTGCGGCCATCGGTATCGCCGTCAAAAAGTGGGTCACCTCACACGGTATTGCCCTCAATCTCGACGAAGATCGCCAAGCCTTCCAAGGGTTTTATCCTTGTGGATTTCAAACATCACAAGTCGTGAGTTTGCAGAAACTTCTTGGAAAGGAAGTAGATAGAGGTCAAATTCAAAAACTTTGGTTGGAGACTTTATTAGAAGGCCTTATTCAAGAAGACTAGACCTCTGGAGACATTTTGCGCCAGAAAAAAATACCCACTTCTTAAGTCGCAAATAAAAAAACCGATCTCCCCATTCGCATGTTTTTCCCTAAAACTAATAGCAATTCGTAAATAAAAATACAAAGGGGCGGCTAAATGTTTTCAAAAATATTCATTGGAATTTTTTTCCTATTATCATTGGTTCGTTGTTCGAGTTCAGACAGTGGTTCTGGCACGGTCAACAATTTGGTGACAAACACGTATTCAGAAGTCGTACAGCAGGCGGCGCAGGCATCCGGCGATGCTGATCAAGCGTTGGCTTCAAAACCAACACCGAAAAGCTTGGTGATTCCTTATGCGGCGCCCAGTTTTGGTAACAACTGGGACGTGACAGGTGTGGTGAATGATCCGATCACCAATTCTGGGATGATAACGATCAAAGAATATATGGGAACGCAGCTCGATGATGATGCTCTTAACAGCAATAACTCTTCGGTGAATGTTTTCGGTCGACTCAAAATGGCGCTCAAGATTTTTTGCGCAGTAGGGGTTGGCATGGGAATGTCCGGTGTTGATGTGGATAGCAGTGGCTATCCAGAGAACGGGGCGCACACCATGACTTTCACTGCGGGTATCAAAAATCAGATGGCAAGCCAGTGTGGGATGGATGTCTCTGATATTACAACAGGGGAGACACTAATTATTACGGTGGCAACGGTCGCTGGGTCGTATGATAAATCTTTTACGTTTGATATGTTCAACCAAACGTACCTTGTTCGCTCCACAGACACAGAAGTCAATATTGCGACGGGAGAACTGCACGATAATGGAAGTTCGGTGAGCCGTACGGTTGTCCTGTGGGATAAAACAACAAACGTAATGCGAGTAGAATATGTTTCTGATCCTGGCACAGGATTCACTCCAGGATCCTCTGGATATTATGGATATCGATTGTACTATGATGAAACCAATGACGAAGCTCAACTTTTTACTTACGAAGGCCCGGACACAGCACTTGCAGATGCGATCCGATATATTTTAGCTGGAAAACCAAGTTCGGGTGACGGTCTTTCCCTGAGTTTTAGGCAATCTGGTGTTGAGGGAGGAGCCAAGCTCGAGGCTTGTGTGAATCCAAACACGGGAGACATCAGCACGGATGGCGCTCGGTGTGTGGCTTCAAGCACAAAACTCAATGGTGCTGCCATTGACGGAGCTGTCGATGCGGTGATCACGCAATTTTTTGCAGACATTGGTGACTCTACTTGGGCTACAGTGGGCGCAGGTACCACATTACCGTGGACCAATATGACTGACATGCTAAGCACAAATTTCGCGCCGTAGACTGCGTGATTCTTCAATAAAAAAAGGGAAGTTGATCACTTCCCTTTTTATTTCTACCAGATCCTTCGCTTCGCTCAGGATGACGGTCTCCTCGCGAGGAGAATGTGGTGAAATTTATTTCTTCTTAATACTAAAAGCGACCTTCTTAATACCAGCAAGCTTAATGGTGTCGATCACTTCTGTTAGTTTCTCGAGCGTGACGGCTTTGTCGGCGTTTAAGATCGCGCCCGAATCAACTGCGGATTTCGAAGTGATACTGGCTTGCTCTTTAAGTGCTTCTAGATCGCCGGGCTTCCCGTTGATGTAGATTTCCCCAGTGGCCGCAATAATCACATCTAAGTTCTTCTCCGTCTCTTTGGCTTCGCCAGAAGACGCTTGTGGAAGGCTGACGTCAATCGCTGGTTTTAAAACCAATGGCGCCGTCACCATGAAAATGATGAGCACCACGAGAATGATATCCACAAACGGAACAATGTTAATTTCCGCAATGGCCTCTTCTGAGTTTCCTCCGAGTGATGCACCCATGGTTTACCCCTTGCTCTTTGCAAACGAGAGACAAAGTTCTTTCGCCACTTCAATTGTTGCAACTGTGTCGCGAACCATTTTTTGATAGTAGTTGTAACCGATCACCGCTGGGATCGCCACAAACAGACCAATCGCTGTTGCAACGAGGGCGTGGGCAATACCCATCATCACCACTTCGTTTCCAGCAGCAGAGTTCTGCGCGAGATCGTTAAACGCTTTCATAATCCCCATCACTGTTCCTAAAAGACCAATGAACGGAGCGTTCGAACCCACCGTTGCAAGGAAGTTTAAAAACTTCTCAAGGCGCGGCTTTTCGATAATTGTAAAAGACGTAAAAATCTCTTCAAGACCCTTAGAGCCGTTTGTCTTAACGTGCTTCAGACCGTAGCTGAGAGCGCGCTGAGGCAGGGACCCCGCATCTTGAGCGAGCGTATCAAGCTTGCTGAGATCTTGAGATTGGATTAATTCATTGGCCATTGTACGGAAGGTCTTATTTTGGCGAGACACTTTGCTCAAGACAAAGAATCTTTCCAAAATCATAGCGATACTTAAAATACTCGCAATGACAAGAATCCATAAAATAACATCTGCAAAACTTTGGGCTAAACCGAACAATCCTTGGATATTCACGACGCACTACTCCTTTCGTGAGTTCTGTTATGTTATAAAACAGGTAAAGGATAAATCAAATCAAAACACGTATGATGCATGTAAGCTTTTCAAAAAATGAGTTCGGAAGTTGGCCCCTGATGAGGAGTCTTTCGCTAAGCCTTCTTCTTGGATTTGCCTTATCTGCATGCAGCCCATGGGGGTCTGCCAATAAAAGAAAGCCGCATATCCTGATCATTGCTGTGGAATCCCTTGGGTTTGAGAATGCCTCTTGTTTGGATGATGCCCTCGCGGGAGAGGCCGATGATGGCTTTGAAGAGCTGTGCCATTCGGCTTTGCGTTTTACACATTTTTACGCACCGTCCTCGATGAGCCAATCCAGCTTAGCCAGTTTGCTGACCGGGGTCGAAGCTTCGGAGCATAAAGTTTTGCACAATGGAAACGATGGCATTCCAACCCAATTGGTGACTCTGGCCGAGAAGGCTCTACAGGGTGGTTATCGAACTGCCTTTTTTAGTGGCGGTCCGCCATTCTTGGCAAAGTCAGGATTTCAGCAAGGGTACGAAATATTTGACGACGATTTCCATAATAGCCCCGAAGTCTATACAACCGCTGAGGTTCTTCTGCAAAGAGCGCTAGACTGGTTCGTCAGTCAGCAGCAGCCAACCATGTCGACGGTGTTTCTCGCGGATTTGCAGTTTCCAAACGTGAGAACATTTACGGATGAGCGTAAGGAGCGCGAAAGAAGTGTCCTTGGACAAAAACAAGAAGTGGCGGAGTCACTGGGTGCTTTTTTCCGACAGCTGAAAAAGCGCAAACTGTGGGACAACTCTTATATTCTTCTCGTCGGACTCAATGGCGAAGCCCCCATGAACCGCAAGTCTTTTTTGTGGCGAGAAAATCTGTTTCGCGAAAACGTTCATGTTCCACTCTTTATTAAAACACCTCAGCTTAAAGAAGCGCGTTCCATCGATTATCTGATTTCGATGAAGAACATTGGACAACTCTTGCGTGACAGCTTGGAGCAATCCCTGTCAGTTGCCGACTTTGTGATGCAAAAGTTGGATGAATGGAAAGACACCCCCCCCTCTCACTTGGAGATTCGCTCCGATTGGGGTTCGTGGTGGATGGGAAAGCCGCCCCTTCTCAGTTTACGAACGGCCGAGTATTTGGTGATTCCTCAAAAACGTTGGCAAGTTTATCATACGCTTGTCGATAAAAGTGAAGGGACAGTGCTTTCTGAACAACAGATGGATCGGGAGAAATTACGCTGGATCAAAAGTCGTGTGGAACAAAGCTACGATCTCCAATCGTCGACGCCATCAGAGCTTTATGATTTTATCAAAAATTTTCGCACCGTCAAAATGACGGGCACTCCCTATTTAGTGCGCGAGCTTTATCGCCAAGAAAAAAATCATTGGACGGAGCTTTTGATGATGGATGAAGCTTTGCGATTGGGAGATTGGGCGCGTCTGAAGGACAGCCCCCATGCGCTCTATCGATATGTGGCATCAAGACAGCTACAAAGCGCAGCGGCGGTTATCCTATCGGGCGCGTGTGAGCGGTTCTTTGTCGAAAAACCTCGTGAGAGTCTTTACCGTCGCTGCCGAGATCCATTGTTTTTGTCACTCTTGGATTGGGAAAAACACAAAAACGATTCCGATGCCCTTCAGTGGGAGAAGAATTTTATGCGTCAGTACCGCTCGTTTATGCAGGCGAAACAGATGGCGTATCTGAATATTTATCTTGAGCTGAACTGGGACGTGAATGTGTTTTCGATGCTTGGGCCATCACTCGCCGAACTTTATTTACAATTGCCCGAGAAAAACATGTTCCGCCGCAAAGTAGAGTCGTATCAAATCCCACTTGCGGTGGGCTTCCCGACTTTATAAAGACTTCGTAAGACAGTGTTTTAGTTTTTATCTGCGTTATGCTTACTAGGATTTACAGGTGGCAAGCAAGGATTCACGACGACGATGCGATCTTCGTCTCCACAGTAGCCTTCCGAATTTTTACCAGTATTTTTATAGCGAAGGATGATACTGTGATTTTCTTCTGTTAAGCTCAGTATTGGATCGTGAACTAATTTAAAAATGTCGGATTCTTTATTCACTTCAGTACGAGCCTCAGGAAAACCGCAAACAGTTGTTTTTCTGATCAAAGGTTTTTTTTCTGTTTGACCATCGCACTGAATGGTCGCTGAGACTTGTACAATGAGCCTGTTATGTTTTTTAACAGGCTTTGAAGTTAAGTAGACAGTTCCAAGATTCACTTTTTTAACGGCATCTTTAAGATCGATTTCTTGATGCACTGGAAGGACTGCACAGCGATCTGCATTGCTAGCATTGCAATTTTCAATAGGAACCAATGTGTCCGAAAGTTGGTTGTTTCCGCCTGAATTGACGGCATCCGCTGATGCGATGAAGGGAAGAGATAGTAAAAGCGTTAACCAAATACTTTTAGTCATAAAACCTCCTAGTTACTTGCAATGCCTGGTTTGCGTGGGCAAAACGGCATAGATAAGTGAACATGGGCATAGTGTAATGAATTGTATGTACTGTCAAGGGCCCCACTGCGTGGAGTGAGACCGGATTGACCAGCGCATCGCGATTTATTCGCGTTTTGCCAGCAAGTTACAAAAGTCTTATAAAATTTAGAATATTTCCCAGATTTGAAACTTGAGCGAGTCATGTCGACATTATATTTTTCACCATTATTGAGAACAATATTTAAATCCACCAAATCAATTCCACGCCCTGTTGAATGCATGCTCATTCTACCGCCGCCACGAATTTCTCGATTGGCGTAAGTATCTCCAATAATGGTCAGTTTTTTAAAATTTGCATTGCGACCTTGAGCTTTTAAACTTTCAGAAACACACTTGGGCATTTGCTTCATCATATAATCAGAAAACTCTTCGGTAACCATGTGTGCTTTGTCTTGCGGATAGCAAGGAGATCCAAATTGAACTCGTCCACAGGCATTTAAATAGCCGGCTTTTCCGCCGCCTGTGAGGCTTTTTCCGCTCTTCAGGGGGACAAAATCATAATCTGCTTTTGTCGCTGCAGATCCCTCAAAGATACCACTGGTCACCGCATCGCTGCTGGCATTTGCAGGGTTCTCTAGAATGAGAGGTGTTGTGAGAATGGAGCACACAACAGTACACATAACAAGTTTGATTATACGATATAGCATAGATCCCCCTGCCATATGTTTCTGCAAGAGGTAGACCAATTCTCAGCCGTTTTATTGCATTTCAAGTGGAGCATATGATTGATTTCCATAGCACCATAAGAAAACTAGACAGAGAAATTTTTTTCCTGTCTCAAAGTGAGACACTTTATCCGTCATCCCAGTGAAGTTCTTCTTAGGCTGACAAGAAGCATTTTAGATCCCGACGATTCCTATCCAGAAAGGGAGCTCGCTGTTTTCTTTGGCAAGGAGGGATGTTGTGGGTTCTAGTTCGATTTCTGAACCGCGACTGGCAAAGAGCTGATGGGGCACGTAGCTACGAGCGATCAATAGTAAACGATCTTGGGGTTGGTACATAAAACCTCCATGAACAAGACTGAGCTGTTGTGAGAGCCCGTAAAGTTCACGAGGCAGAGGTGGTAGCGTAGAGTCTGTCGAGTGGTCAAAACTCAAATCGAGTGGATGATGAAAGGGAAGCATTTTGTCGCCACGAACCACAGCGAGAAATGGAGCTCCCACCTGAAACCAAGAAATCTTTTTTTCGCTCTTTAAGACGCAGAGAATTTCGAGCCCTGCATTGAGAGTCTCATAGTTAAATTCTTCGCGCAGATCTTCGTGCGTGGTGAGAAGGGCGAGTCGCAAACGATTTTCGTAATCACTCAAAGTGTCGACCGGAACAGAAAACACGGTGCGATCCGGATCGACAGTAAGATCTTGCAGTTCATTGTTGATCTTTTCGATAAATCGCTGCGCCATGGTTCGGGGCCCCCAGGGCGTTGCAATGATCATTAATTGTTTGTCATCGGAGATAAAGATCTCTGGTCGAGGGCGAAAAAGCTGACCACCATAAGAGCGTTCGTCCAGTTGCATATTAGAGTCCGTACTGTTGGAGTTTACGCTTCGCTTTTAGATAGTACTCCCCGGTGGGAATATCTTTACTCACGATTTCTTGCCACTTGGCTTTACAAATCTCAAAATTTCCAAAACGCTCTTCAATCACACTCTCTTCGTAGATGGGTTTCATCTTCATCTCAAGGGTGCGTTTTGTTTGTTCCACAAAATTGGCGATGGTGTAATCATACGGATCAACGCGTTTTGCTTGCTCCGCTGTTAAAATAGCTGATCGCAGATTTCCAGAGTTGAGTTGCCATTGAGCGCGACCCATGAGGGTTTTTTTCTCCGTCGCGATTTGTTTTTCGATCGAAGCAACGCTTCTTTGCGAAACGGGCTTGAGCTGATCGGGATCGGGATGATTGGCGTTGAGGTGAGTCGAAAACGCACTGATCGCTTCATGATAGTCTTTGTTTTGGAGTAGATTTTTTGCTTTGTAAAATAACTCACGACCTTTATCAACGCTCTCATTAAATTCTTTGAGCTTGCGCTCGGCTTCTTGAGCCTGATTCAATCGCAATTCGATTTCCGCAGTCAAAGCTTGCGCTTCGGCGTTATCGGGATCGAGTTGGATCGCCTGTGTAAGACACGACTTAATCGCATTGATATCTACAGAGTCGCGGTAACGATCGCGGCAGTCGGCCACGATATTTTGAACTTTGAGGCGCGTTTCTTCCTGCTCACGACGTTGCTGAGCAATGAATTCTTTTTGACGAAGAGTTTCCTGGGCCTCTAAAAGTTTCGATTCGAGTTCGCGCGAGTCTTTGTAGAAAGGAAGCGTTTTGTGTACGTAAGCAATTTGCGTTAAAGCATTTTGAATCCGACCATCTTGATAATAATTCTGTGCAGAGTGGTAGCTATCGACTACAAACTTTTTTTCTTCCGCAGAAAGGGATTCAAAGTTTTTAAGACCAGAGTTATCGGTTCCGGTGGGAGCAGGTTTGTTTTGTCCAAAGATAGCAAAGACCACAACGAGGAGTGCAACACCAGCCAGTAAAATGGTTCGCATCTGGTTGGGTTTTTCCTTCACTTTCAGCTTTTGTGCAGTCCCGCTCATCTGGGCGAGTTCTTTTGTTTCGAGACGCAGTGGAGGCTGATGGGCATCTGCTGCTAAATCCCACTCCTGAGAGCTTAAAATCAATGGTCCGCTGTACGCTTGCAAAGGCAGATCTTTCAGTTTTTCGGAAAATGACAGATCACGCATCTCAAAAATCATGGTGAGCTGATTGACAGTAATAATGTCGCCGCTTTTGATTTCTTTGGGTTCATGAGCTTGCAACTCTTGACCATTCAGGAGAGTGCCATTAGCGCTTTGCAAGTCTTTGATAAAAAACTGCTCGCCGACTTTTTCGATACTAAAATGCTGACGACTCGCTTTTTTATCATCGAGTTGAACCTGCGCAATGCTATCTCGCCCCGCGACCCACTTGTTGCCTTTGAGGCGAATGGATTCGGTGTGGGACGAGTACATAAATTTAATATAAGGCTCACCCGAGATTTGCACTTCGCTGGTTTGCTCTTCATTTCCATGAAATGACAACTCGGCCTGAAAAGCTGGTGAGGGCTCTTGCTGAAGGGGCTCGCGGATGCGCTCGTTCGGGTCGCTCTCCGCTGAGGAGCTGGATTCGTCGATCGGTGCAGAATTGATTTCGGGACCTGGATCTTCTTTGACAGAAGGCTCTTCGTTGATCATTTGCAGTTCAAATTCGTAGGGAGGTATATAAAAATGGGCCACACCTTCTTTTAAAGTAAGAGTGTTGTGTGTTTTTCCTTCGAAAGAAATAGGAATGTGCGGAGAAAGTCCTTTAACCACCCAGGCATTGTCCACGAACTCAATGCTGATGTGTTGACGAGAAATACCGGGATCCGATTGCAAAACGACGTCGGCGTTTTCACGTCGACCAATAATATAAGTCTTGCCGGGCTCCAATTGAAGCTCGGCAAAGGACTCCTGATTTCGTCTGACCTTAAGTCGGGCCATTATAAACCCTCCTGTATTGACAGACGGCATTCTTTCATCTGTTCTTTAGACAATTGATATTTTTTATGGCTCGGTTGATTTAAAATTTGCAGGACCTGCTCAAATTCGGCAATACACATTTTATACATGGCTTTATCTTTGTATTTAAGACCGAGGTCCATATGGTAATCGACTTCGTCGAGGCGTTTTTTCTCGGCCAATTTATAGTAGCGGCGAGCCATGGTATGACTTCGGTCGGTGGCGAGAGCGGTCTGAAAGGCCTCCATCGCACGATTGTATCGACCATTTTGATAGTCTCTAAATCCACGAATATAATGTTTTTGCGCGGATCTTTTATTATAGAGATCGAGCTCAGACATCTGACTTGTCGCTTTTTGCAGTTCTTCTTGTCTTTTTTGAACGGCAGCGATGCTTTCGTTGATCGTTTCTGACGTGGCAATTTTAGGAGGAGGTTTTGGAGCGTCTTCGGGCATAAGCCAGAGCCCTAGCCCGACAAGCAATCCAATACCAACTATCATATAAAGTCGTTTGGTTTGCGGATCTCCGGGCAAAGAGTTTTGAGGGAGGGCTGCATTGGGAATATATGACATTGGTGAAGATGAATTTTGAAAACCAGACGCTTGCGGCTTTTGAGTTTGCGAAGCTAAGGATAAGTGCATCCCTTCCATCTGAATATCGATGGATAGCTGAGTGTCTCCGCAAATAATTAAATCTCCACTTCGTAAAAGGTGTTCACCTTGGATGGTTTGATGATTGACGAAGGTGGTGCCTCTTCCACTGAGGTCCTCGATAGTGATACCTTCCATTTTATAATCCAAGCGACATTGCTGCCGACTGACTCGGGCATCCATCAACGCCACTTGGCAGGATTGGGAATCCCGTCCGATGATCGCGCCCGGAGGCAAAATACGATACACGTCCCCCTTGTTGGGACCAGCGAGAATTCGAATAGTCACTTGAAGCGCCGAGGAGGGCTTCGAGCTCAATGCGGATTCACTCATCAGGGTGATTCCTCCTCAACGATTTGCATCACTGTAAACAAGAGGTAAGCGGGCTTATTGTTATTGATCATCGCTTTTGCGGTGATCTCATAACTTTCCGATCCCTGCGAAGGAAGCACATTGGTGTGAGAGCTGTTGGGATTATTAATACACGTGTTCACAAGATCTTTTAAAGATTCAAAAAGAGATTTATCTGTGAGTTCCGAAATCGTCATGTTTTGAATTCGTCCCGAATCAAAAAGCGGGTGTCCATCCAGCGCGTGGTTCACCGCAATAAATCGTTGCGTTTGCGGATCAATTGCAAAACAAGGAATCGGAAACATTTTTACGACTTCCGACGCTTCCACTGATTTATCAGACTGCGAAGCCATTTGATCTGTGCCCGAAAAGTCAGACGCAATTCGCGACAATGCACTATTGATATTCGCAATCAGCGACTGAAAGATCGGCAACTGAAACGGAATCTGAATGTTGTTGTTGCCTTCGCTGAGCGCGCGATCGATCTCTTTGTTGAGATTCTTCAGCGGGTAGAGAATCAAGCGGTATTGCACAGCAAAAACCACAGCACCCAGCAGACAGGCAATCAAGAAGATTTGCACAAATAAACTGAGCGTGCGTCCAAAATCCACAGCCAGTGGATCCACATTGTAAACAACAACGGCATAGGCACGGACCACCGAATCACCCATCTCGGCGCTAAAAAATTTGATCGGCACGCTGGCCGCGACCTGTTCGCCATTGATGAGATCCACTTGCTCGGTATGGGTGTTGCGTAGACCAATAATAAAAGGATCTGTGAGGTACTTCCCCATCATGTTCGCCGGAGCTAAAATCGCTCCACTTTGACCAGAGATAATCATGGCTTTATCAACCCCAGATTCTCGAACCACAAAATCAGTGGAGAGTGAGAGTTCCGATTCATCAGATAAAGCCTTGCGATTCATTTGTGCCAGATTGCGAGCCATGGTAAGGGCTCGACGTTTGCTTTCTGTGAGAACACTTTCTCTGGTGATTTTTGAAAGAGGGAAGATAGCTAAAAATGTTGTCAGAAAAATAAAGCTGATCGTAAAGCCCATGAGAATATATTTAAAATCAAATTTTTCTGCTGTCTTATAAATAGGAGGCATGGCGACTTCGTCGATGTATTGCTCTGTTCTCTCGCGAATCAGCTCTAGAACCTTGGGTTTTTCGACAATCGGCGCGAGCGCTTGGTGATGGGCGGCTAACAGATCGTGGGCCATGAGTTGGTTTTGCTCATGTTCGGAGACTTGCAGAGCATTTCCCCCATGAGTGATCATCGCTTGTGACGTGGCCGCTTTTTGCAAATTTCGATTGGGTAAGGCTTTATTGAGCTTTTGATCGGCAAACACAACGTTGTCTGGAAGCTGAAATATTGTAAAAATAGTTTGATGAATTAAAATTTTATCACCGGTTTTTAATCCGTGGTTTTGAACTTGAATTCCGTTTACAAAAGTTCCATTGCTCGATTTAAGATCGGAGATGATCACCTTGTCGTTAGTGACAAAAATCTGCGCGTGGTTTTTTGAAACGCCGTTGTCGGCGAGTCGTACATTGGCTTTCACGGAACGACCCAGAATATTATTTCCGGTTTGTAGCGGAAATATTTTTCCTGATTGCGATCCATTGAGAATCTTAATGGCCCACATGTAAAGCATCTCCTACTTTTAAGTTTTTCTGTTCGCTAAATCCCGCCGGAAGCTCCACCACATCGCGTGCTGAAAACACTGGCGCCGCGAGTTTCCAAGGCTTGAGGCGCGAATCAATTTTTCGCACAACGCCCTTTTTATCGAGATAAACAACATCAATCGGGATGGACATAAAAAACGTATGAATCCAATTGCAGCGTGGGATCAACAAGCCACGCTCCTGTAAGGTCTTTGTACCAATGAGGCCAACAAGGCGCGAACGCCAGCTTGTGGCGACTTGCACGTCAGCGCATAAAATCTGTTGGCTTTGCGCGTGGATCAACTTCACCCTTTACCTCCGTACAAAAACTGCAGAGCGACTGGAGCAAAGACGACGATAAACACCGCAGGAAGAATAAATAAAATCAGCGGAATGAGCATGGCCTGAGAAGCGCGTGCGCCGGCTTTCTCGGCGCGAACAAATCGCTCCAAGCGCATTTGTGCTGAGTGCTCTTTAAGCACTTCGCCAATGCTTGCGCCAGTGGCATCGGCATCCGTGAGGACGTTTACAAAGCTTGTGGCTTCGGAAACATCGAGGCGATAGGCCATGTCTTTGAGGGCCTTTTCGCGAGTGCTTCCGAGTTGAATATCGCGCAACACTTTCTCGAGTTCGATAGCAAGCACGCTATCAGGCGCCTTCGTGGTGATTTTTTGAATGGCTCCAAAAAAGTCGGCACCAGCTTGGGTGGAGAGCGCTAAAAGTTCGATAAAAAACGGGAGATCAATCACCACCGACTTCATGCGCTTGTTTTTTTCTGCACGAGCATGAAAATCAGGCAACATGTAGCCAATGGGTGAGAGCAAAACGAGTACAATCGTTGGGTAACCCAACTGCAGGGCAAAATTAAGAACAACGAGAATGATCGGAAAAAGCACGCCCCAAAATAATTTGAGGCCAATAAACTCATCAACGCTGACTTCGTCTTCCATTCCAGCCGTAACGATTTTGTAGTTGATGTCTTTGCGCATTTTTTCGCTCTTAAATCGCAGAGCGTACTTCATCGTAAATTGATGAACGAGCGGGCGCGAAATATTGATCAAAGGCGATTTTGATTTTTTTTGTTGATCACCGGTGGCCCACGAAAGCGCTTTGCTATCTTGGTTGGCCGAAAAAAGTGTGTAGACAATCCAAAACGTGGCCGTGCCCGCTAAAAATAAACCCAAATAAAGTAATAAATCCATAGCCATAAAAATCTTTTGTGATTACACTACCCACATGTTGAGGTTTGTACTTGCCTCGAAATCTCCACGTCGTCGTTTTTTTCTTCAAAAAAGAGGGTACGTATTTCACACCTTTCCAGTAGAAATATCGGAATTTCTTGATAAAAACCTGAGGGTTGAATTGGCTGTTGAGGACCTTGCCAAGCGCAAAGCCCAGGCCTTGGTCCAGAGCCTCGAAAAAGAGGGGTCAGAACCCACCTTGATTCTGTCGGCCGACACCATAGTCGTCTTTAAAAACGAGGTGTTAGGCAAGCCCAAGGACCAGCAAGACGCCTTCGAGACCCTGCGCCGACTGGCGGGTCAATCCCATCGAGTGATCACTGGGTATTGCCTATGGAACACGCAAATTCCAAAAATCATCACCGGGCATGCGATCTCCGACGTCGAATTTCGCTCGCTGACCGACGAAGAAATTTGGGATTATGTCAAAAGTGGTGACCCGATGGACAAGGCGGGATCCTATGGAATTCAGAGTTTAGCGCGACAGCTGATTCGCAAACAGCATCAACAACTCGATGAGGCCGAAGGGGAGGAACTGGGCTCAACATTTCGTTTTAAGGGTGAAGATTTTGTCAAAAAATTTACCGGAACACTGGAGAACATTGCAGGTTTGCCGATTGATCAAATTGAAAAGCAGATGCAAGAGTTGGGCTGGGCACTTCCGAAGAAGGGACTGTAATGGTACACGCACGAGGTAAAAAAATTGGGATTATCGGAGTTGGAAATATGGGTCAAGCCATTCTCAAGGGGATGTTGGATTCGAAAAAAGTCGAAGCCGAAAATCTTTTTTTTACCAACCGTTCCACAGGCAAAATCGAAAAAGTAAAAAAACTTTTTAACGTGAACTCATTTCGCTCCAACGAAGAACTTGTTGATCACTGTGATGTCGTGATTGTAGCGGTAAAACCGCAAGACATGGAAGAGGCTCTCGAGCCGTGTCGCAACTCTTTTGGACTCCATCATATCGTGATTAGCTTAGCGGCCGGTTTGGATTTTAAAGCGCTACGCCGCTGGATTCCCGAAGGACACCTCACGCGCGTGATGATGAACACTCCGGTGCTCATCGGCCAAGGTGTGGTCGGTTTTTGCTCGGAAAACGAATTGTACGAATTGTTAATTCAAGATTTATTTTCCCCGCTCGGTTCTGTGATCAAACTCGAGGAGGGCGATCCGTTCGAAGCGTTTACGGTCGCAAGTTCAAGTGGCACCGGATTTATTTTCGAAATGATGAGCTACTGGCAAGACTGGATCGAAGAGCACGGCTTAGAGGCCGAAGTCGCACGCCACATT
Source organism: uncultured Pseudobdellovibrionaceae bacterium (assembly GCA_964579625.1). GTDB lineage: Bacteria > Bdellovibrionota > Bdellovibrionia > Bdellovibrionales > JAGQZY01 > JANPLN01. The sequence continues at coordinate 98,904 of CAZOGU010000001.1, read as the reverse complement.
GTGGTGCAAACATTTTTGGGAACAGCCGCCCTCGCGCAAGCCTCCACCGAAAACTTGGAAGAGTTGCAAAACAAGGTCACCTCCCGCAAAGGCATGACAGCCGCGGGCCTCGAGTCCATGCGCTCGCTTGAAATTGAAGGCTTACTGCGCATGAGCTTCGGCAAAGCCGCACAAAGATACCGCGAGTTGGGGAACGGCCGATAGTGCTTGTCGGCGATATTTTTTTGGGCATCTTTTCTGTTCTACTATTGGTCTGTTTGTTTTTAATTCAAATGGAAAAGAAAAGTTATGTCCGAAGCCTGGCGTTTTCTCACCCAGAAAAAAAGTGGAAACGTATTTTTGTCGGGGCACATATTTTATTTCTGATCACAAACGCGATTTTTATTTATTCTTTCACAAAAGATCCATTCTCAGTCATAGAATTACAGGCTCCAAGATTTTTTCACGGATTCGTCCACGCCATTTCTTTACAGGCGTTGGCTGGGCTCTTTAACTTAATGATGCTCATGCTTATCGTCCGGGTGCACGAGATGTCTCGTCTGCGAAAAAAAAATTCTAAATAGAGGAACTTTTTCTCACGATTGGCACTTCAATTGCTCTATAGAACGAATATAGATCACTTCGTCTTTAATCAGACCTAGGAGTTACTCCTCTGTCAACGGCGTGGTCGGTTTGATAATTCTTTCAAAATGGAGCGTTGATGTTGCCGGCAAAGTCTTTTTCACTGTTTTCAAAATTGAGTTTTAATCCATCTTTTCTTTTCGTATTTATCTTGTCCTCTGCTTTTTTGGTTCAAGCTCAAACGATTACCAGATCGAGTCTTCACCTCGAAGAGTGTCAGTTGATCGAACACACAGAAATGCAATGGACTTCAAAGTCTCTTTGCGCTGGAGTAGCTGATTTTAAAGTCTACTACAAAACATTTGATTTGCGTGGCTGGATTGAGCTCGAAAAAAACGGAAAAGTTTACGACACCTGGGAAATGATCACAGCCAACGCCATTGGAAACGCTCCTTATGTCGGCGAAGAGTTGATATGGCAATGGGATCAAGGTGGAAATTTAGAATCCTTGATCTTCGAAGTTCGCGCGCAAGATACGCAAAACATTCACGAAGAAATAAAGCTCTATTTTGTAGCGATGATGTCACAAGACGCTTTGGTTTTTGTCAGCCAAGAGGTGTCGTTAACAGCCGCCCAGGAAAAGGCGAATGCTTTCCAAAAGCTGCCGTAAACTCTTGAAAGAGTGCATCTAAGAATTACAAAATCATTTCGATTTAACTTGTAAAATCTTCGCTCACAGAATCGATCGTTTTAAGTGTAGATTGACGTCCATCGAGGTGTTTAATGATTTCTTTTATCAAAGGCTTTGTTTTTCTTGGAATGACCATCTTTATTTCCAATACAAGTTTTGCCGAGCAAAAAATGATCAAGGTGGGCTGGGGTTACAACTTACGAGTCGTGATCGAACAGAACCCAGAGGTTGAACCCAAAGCAGATGTGCTGTTCTTAATTGGTTTTTCCGACCGAGCAGATAACCATGGGCCGCTGTTTTCACAACTTGTTGCCAGCGGCTTTCGCGTGATCAGCTTTGATTATCCCTCGCATGGAGAAACAGACTGCTGGGGCTTAAACCTCCAAGATATCGCAAGCCTTCAAATCCTGACGCAAATCGTGTTGGTAGAAACTCAGGAAAAGGCAGAACGCCCACTTTACATGACAGGATGGTCCACCGGTGGCCTGTTGGCTTACCGAATGATGCAACAAGGACAGATGTCTTTTCGCGACGTAAAAGGCTTAGTTTTGCTCGCTCCCGGTTTGGCCGTTTACAAAGTTCCAGGCGTGTGGGGATTTGTCACTCTCGACACTCTTCTTTCAAACCCCAATCCACCTCATAAAGGTGATATTTACCCTTCGAGCCCGCTTCAGTTTCCTTTGTTTGGTGCGGATCTCATTGGGCATTCTGTATTAGCTCGCCTTTCAGAAGTACCCGATGTCCCTATTCTGATGATTTTAGGCGACGATGAAGCAGACGTTTACGCAAAAACGCCAAAAATAAAAAAATGGTACAAATCGTTTAAAAGTGAATCCCCTCAGTTCGTGAGTTACCAATGCGCCAGCGCCAAACACGAATTGGACAACGAGATTGAGCCCATTGGCCAAACTGTTCGCGACCTGTTTGTGAACTTTATAAACAACACTGAAGCACCAGCTTCCGATGCCTGCGTAAAGCTTTAGAGAGTGTGTGGAGACTTAAAAGAACTTGATCAATGCTGCAAAGATTCCAATTGATGCCGCTTGCATCAGACCAAGCTTGATCGTCATTTTTTGCTCTAGAGAAACTAAGGCATGACGAAACTCAGTGCGAAATTCGCTGATTTCATGACGGAGTGATTTCTGAGTAGAAGAGATTTCATTTCGGACATCTTGAAATTCTTTTCGAAATTCAAAGCGAATTGTCTGCAACTCTTTTTGCATTTCAGATCTTAGGGCGCTCACATCATCTTTTGTCGAAAAATTGTGTTCCATAAATTTTAAAAATACATCGATTGTTGCTTCTGCCTGCTCGCGGGAAAATCCCGCAGCCTCCAGCGTTTTTGTATATCTTATCGCATTAAACATTCCAATACTCCTTTTTGCCTCCTGTTTGCAAAAAGCTGTCTCACTTTGAAACGCTTTAAAGCGATTTGAGGTACAAAAGTTCACAAAGCGGACGGTGTTAGAATCCGACCAAGGTCCTGAAATCACATCGTCTGGACCTTTTTGGTGACGTCCCAAGAGGTTTCCTTGGTAACGTATCACTTAGGCAGCCTTTAGGCTGGTTATCAAAACACGGAGGTTTTGAATGAGAATTGCACCGATCGATATCACCCATCGTACATTTTCTAAAAAGATGATGGGCGTGGATGCGCAAGAAGTTTACGATTTTTTGAGAGACGTTGCGGATCAAATGGAAGAGCTCACTCGCGAGCGCCAAAGACTCAAAGAAGAACTTGTCAAAAAAGATCAAGCCCTCGCTGAATACATCGAGCGTGATCAAGCCTTGCGTGCAACGATTCAGGCCGCTTCGAAAATGTCGGATCAATTCCGCACGGATGCCGAAAAAGAGGCCAGCCTCATTATTAGCGATGCTCGTCAGCGTGCCGAAATTTTGATGAAGGACGCTCGCGATTCCCTCAAAAAAATGTACTACGAAATCGCCGACCTCAAAAAAGCCCGCATGCAGTACGAAACCACACTTCGTTCTTTGATGCAGGCCCATATCACGATGCTCGATCAGGGTAAGAAAATCTTCCCAGAGCCAGTTTTGGGAGACAAAATCGACTTTATCGAGACGGAGACCCCAACCGAGATCTCGGAAACGATGCGTCCGACCGTGATTGGACAGGCCTAATTAGATTGTCGCGTTAGACTGAATCGGATATGTTGATCCCCGCATGTCCGATAAACAAAAATCTCAGGCAAAACTCATTGTTTTTCTCATCGTTTTTCTCGATCTCGTGGGCTTTGGGATCTTTATCACTCTCAGCCCGTTTTTAGCGCGTCACTTTCAGGCGAGCGAATTTGAAATCGGCCTACTGATGGCGTCCTATTCCTTGATGCAATTTATCTTTGCTCCTGTTTGGGGGCGGCTGAGTGATCGATGGGGGCGGCGACCCATTTTACTTTTGAGTCTGCTCGGGGGTTCGATCTCATACCTTGGCATCGCCTTTTCGCAAACTTTGATTGCGATGTTTGTCTGTCGTTCGCTAGCTGGAGCTTTTGCGGCAAATATCTCCACCGCCCATGCAGCGATGGCGGACGTCACCGATAAAAAAAATCGCACCAGTGCCATGGGCCTTATCGGCGCGGCGTTTGGTTTAGGATTTATCATCGGGCCATCTTTGGGAAGTCTTTTTGGATATATCGGTCAACAAATTGGACAAGAAGCTCCGTTTGGAATCTTTTTTCCGGCACTCATGGCATTTTTTGTAACGTCTATCAATTTGGTTTGGGCTTACTTTGCACTTCCCGAAACTCGCGATTTTTCGACGGATGACAAAACGGAAGAGATCGTTATCTCAAAAGGGTCGACTCCATTTCTTGTTGTTTACCTCGTCGGCGTGTTTTTTCTCGCGAACTTTGCGATGCCACTGATGGAAGTGATGCTGTTTCCTTTTGTCACCGATCGCTTCGGTTGGGATTTTGTAAAATCGGGAATCGGCTTTGCTGTGGTGGGACTGGTGATGGCCTTCACGCAGGGTTTTTTGGTGCGCAGAATGATGCCACGTCTTGGAGAGCGAAAAATGCTCGTCATCGGAATGGTTTTGATGGGCACCTCTTTTTTTATGATCTCAACGTCTTACACGATTGAATTTTTAGCGCTCGCCATGCTTTGCCTTGCGATTGGAAATGGATTTGTCCGCCCCTCCCTTTTGGGAATCGTGAGCGTGATGTCCAAACAGCGTGATCAAGGAAAAGTGATGGGCTTTACTCAGAGCGCGGCGAGCATGGGGCGAATTCTTGGACCGATACTGGGCGGGTGGCTTTATACCCATCATGGAATGGGAAGCCCTTTTGTTGCAGCAGGCGTTGTGACATTTTTAGGATTTATTGCGATTTTATTTAAGTACACGCAACTTCCGGATCAGAGGAGCCCGATTAAAGGAGCCAGCTATGAGTGAAACACTGTCGGATCGTTACAATCCCACCGAGGTCGAAGCGAAAACTTACGCTTGGTGGAAGCAAGAGGGTTATTTTAAGGCCCAAGACAAATCCACAAAACCGCCATTCAGCATTATCCTACCTCCACCCAACGTAACGGGCTTTTTACATATGGGGCACGCACTTGATCACACCATTCAGGATGTTTTAATCCGCTGGAAGCGCATGAGTGGCTTCAATGCGATGTGGTTACCTGGCACGGATCACGCCGGCATCGCCACACAAGCGGTGGTCGAAAAACTCATTCACAAAGAAGAAAAAAAAACGCGCCATGATTTAGGCCGCGATGTTTTTGTGCAAAGAATTTGGGATTGGAAAAACCAATACGGCGAAAGAATTTACAATCAAATGGAGCGACTCGGAAACTCCGTCGATTGGGATCGCAAGGTTTTTACTCTTGATGAAGGTGTTTCAAAAGCGGTTCGTAAAACGTTTGTAAAGCTGTACAAAAAAAATTGGATCTACAAGGGCGAAAAACTTGTCAACTGGTCGCCACCGCTTCAGTCGGCGATTTCTGATCTCGAAGTGATTCACAAAGAAACCAAAGGGAATCTTTATCACATCGCCTACACGGTGGACGGGAGCGAAGAAACGATTGTGATCGCCACAACAAGACCCGAAACCATGCTCGGTGATTCGGCGATCTGTGTTCACCCCGAGGACGATCGTTATAAAAAACTCATTGGCAAAAAAGTCAAATTGCCACTCACCAAAAGAAAAATTCCGATCATTGCCGATAGCTATGTGGATAAGGAATTCGGAAGTGGGGCGCTTAAAGTCACGCCTGCTCACGATTTTAACGATTACGAGCTTGGCAAAAAACACAAACTCGAGTTTGTAAACATCCTCGAGCGCGACGGAAAGCTCAACGACAACGCTGGCACCTACAAAGGACTCTCGACACAAGAAGCACGAAAAAAAGTTGTCGCTGATCTCGAAGAGCAGGGCTTCTTAGTCAAAGTCGAACCGCATGTTCATTCTGTCGGGTATTGCGATCGCACCGGTGCAGTCGCAGAGCCGTATCTTTCCGAACAGTGGTTTGTGCGCACCAAAGATTTAGCTGTTCCTGCACGCCACATGGTCGAAAACGGAAGCATTCGCTTTGAGCCGGAGATGTGGACAAAAACGTATCTTCACTGGATGAGTATTATTCAGGATTGGTGTATCTCCCGTCAGCTGTGGTGGGGTCATCGCATTCCTGCGTGGAATTGCAAAGACTGTGGCCACATCACGGTGAGCGAAACAGATCCCTCGCAGTGTGAAAAGTGCCAAAGCAAAAAGATCGCACAAGAAGACGACGTTCTTGATACATGGTTTAGTTCTGGCTTGTGGCCGTTTAGCACTCTCGGTTGGCCGGAGCAGACGGAATCCCTCAAAACATTTTATCCCACAAGTGTCCTTGTGACGGGTCATGATATTATCTTTTTCTGGATCGCTCGCATGATTATGATGGGGCTTGAGCTCACAGGAGATGTTCCATTTCGCAAAGTCTACGTGCACGGATTGATTCGCGATTCCGAAGGCAAAAAAATGTCCAAGTCTCTCGGGAACTCCATTGATCCTGTGGAGATGATTGATCAGTACGGCGCGGATGCGCTTCGTTTTACACTCATGGCGCAAATTGCCTCTGGGAAAGATTTAAAATTTTCCGTCGATCGCCTCGAAGGTTATCGCAATTTTATGAACAAGCTTTGGAACGCAGCTCGTTTTATTTTACAAAACACAACTGACGTGACGGCAAACCCAGAGCAAATCAAAACGATTCAATCCACACACGATCTCTCCACCGCCGATCGTTGGATTGTTCATCGTTCGGGCGAAGTGATGAAAGAGGTGGATCAGTATCTTCAAGAGGATCGTTTTTCCGATGCCGCAAACGCTATTTACTCGTTTGTGTGGCATGAGTTCTGTGACTGGTATTTGGAATTCTCAAAGCCCATTCTCTACAAGGGCGAAGGAAAAACAAAACTCGCAACACAAGTGGTGCTTTTGCAAACCCTGCAACGAATCACCAGACTCCTTCATCCGTTTGCACCATATATCACCGAAGAGATCTATCAAAAGCTCCCAACAAAAAACAAAGCGTGCATCGTCGATGCTTATCCAACACCTCAGAACGACAAAGCCTGGCTCAGCCTCGGTTCGGCAGAAGCGAGCTACGAGATGAAAGTGGTGATGGAAGTGATTTTAGCTCTCAGAAACATCCGCGGCGAAAACCAAATCAAACCAAGCACAAAAATGAACGTGTGGGTTGTTCCGCAAGACGACATCACGCAAAAAATCATTCTCCGCAACCAAGCAGAACTGGTTCGCTTGGCAGGAATTGATGTTCTTAAGGTCGAAGCCAAGACATCACTTGCAAAATGCGCTGTGGCTCCTGTTCGCCTCGGAGAAACGCAAATTGATGTGGTCGTTCCGCTGGAAGGTTTGGTCGACATCGAAGAGGAAATCAAGCGCCTCCAAAAAGCGATCGAAAAAACCAACAAAGATGTCTCTTTGCTATCGAACAAACTCTCCAACGCCAACTTTGTAAAGAACGCGCCAGAGGACATCGTGCAAAAAGACACGGCCCTCCTTGCGGAACTGCGCTCAAAAATCCAAGGCTACGAAGAGGGTTTAAAGCGCTTGAGAAGCTAGTAAAGGTCATCCTTGGAGGAATTTATGATAATCGGAGTAGACCACGCACAAATCACTATTCCGAAAGGTTCTGAAGAAGAGGCGAGAGAATTCTATTGCCAATTCTTAGGACTCAAGGAAATCGAAAAACCCGAAAATCGAAAAAAGAATGGCGGCTTTTGGTTGGAGTCCTCAGGATTTCAGGTTCACGTGGGAACTGAAGATGGATTTGACCGTACAAAAACCAAAGCCCATGTCGCTTATCGCGTCAGTGATCTCGATTTATGGCGCCGCAGGTTCGAAGAAAAAGGCATCGAAGTTATCGACAGCCAACCCTTCCCAAGTGCCAGAGCCTTTGAATTTCGCGATCCATTTGGCAATCGCGTAGAGCTGATTCAGCAGTTTTAATGAAACAGGTCGACGCCAAAGTCGGGCTCTTTGTCTTTTGCAATTGCGGCTTTCCAGGCAGCAATACGTTCACCACGGTTGTGATCTCGTTCAGATTTCCAAAACTTGAGGCATTCGTCAAAATAATCCAGAACAGCTTGTCTGCTACCGCTGCGATAGAGGTCCCTTGCGAGCATCATATTCGGGCCAAAAGAATTCAATACCGCATCGTCTTTGGTTCGTCCCGCTTGTCTTAAAAACTCTTCAGCCTCATATATTTTCCCGTCCATAAGAGCCAAGCGTCCGAGAATAATAATTCAGAATGGTAAACTCTCCCAATATTGTCACACCGAAAACAATTTGGTCATAATAGGTTTTTATTCATAAATACGAACATTTATTGCGATTTATAGTTTTTAAGACGATATTTTTGTCGATGAAAGTTACACTTTTTTATTCCATTTGACTGGCATTACTTTGCATTAGTGCTTGGTAACATAGGAGTTTTTATGAAATTCAATTTTATTATGTCGATTCTTCTTTTCACAAGTCTAGCCAGTGCAGGCGGACCGAAAACAAAAGAATTCGGGAAGATGTTGTTGACCGAAAAAGCACTTTTTGTTGAAGAGGATGGTTCAATTATCGCTAAACAAATAGGCGATGCTTCATGGAATGGTCAAGATGATGTAGTTCTATATGTTTCGGAGTGTATGGTATTTAATCCAAGATCGAAAACATTCGCTTCAAGTAAGTGTCTTCATAAATTACCAATAGGCCAGTTGTCCACGAAAGCCGTTCTTGTTGTTGAATAAGAGCTGGCAAAGAGTCCGTGCGAGTGTTACTCACGGACCTCGCACAGTGAAGCACATCCAAACCCTTACAGATTATTGCGGCTTCACGATTAAACAGTAAAAGAGTCAATTTATTCGCAATAAGCGCTATAACAATCGTCGTGAAGTAAAATGGCGCAAACTTGGTTGGTCTCGTTGTTTCTTAAGCGACTTTCGTACGCAGAATAATCTAAGACTTCGATAATGGAATCTTTTTCTTGTTCGTCATCTTTAAGAAGAGTTTCAAACATTTTTTTAAATTCTGCGTCCGCCGACACTTGATCAGACATCGTACTGTCGCAAAGATTTTTGTTTTTAAAAAGATTCTGATGATAATCCAAAAAATCAGCAAATGCTGGTGTTGTAATAAGAACACTCAAAGCAAAAAGAATGAAAGTTTTCATTGGTATTCCTTTATTAATCTCGCTGGATATTAAGGCATAATCGTATTGCCTTCAATATCAAAGACTCTCTTAAATAAAACCTAACTATTGTTGTAACCTTTATATAAAATTGAGAGGTTTTCTGTAAAAATGAGGGGGCTTGGCGGTTAAATTTTCTTTAATGAAGCCCGAGCGAACCGCTCAGGCTTTGTATTTTTACAACTACGGAATGGGCTTATCCCACTAATTCTTACACTTTGCTAACATCTCGTTCACCATAGCGCTGGAGCCGCGGAGGGAGAAGGGCACCGTGACTGGAGCGCCCGGGACTGTGAATTCCACCTTCGCGCTGTTGTGCGCTTTGAGGTACGAAATCAAAGTGGCGGTGTCCGTGTATCGTGTGATCAAGGCTTTCTCGTTAGCAACAGGGCTTTGTAAAAGAGGCATTAATACTCCTTTTGCTTTGTCCGTTTTGAGTTGACCTTTCACCACTAAATCAGCGATGCGCGAATGTGTTATCATAATAAATGGTGATGAATAAACACCAGAGGCATCAATCACTTTTACAACTAAAAGCTCCGATAAAACACCAGATGTGGAATCAAGAACTTGTGTGGACGCGGTACAAACATTGGCACCATTTAAAGTTGTCGAAACCCCGCGGAAGACAGTCCAATCTTTCAGCTTCGCGAGCTCCTCTGTGACAACAAGGCCATCGATGGAAACAGTGAGTTCGTCGAGAACAACCGGTGTTACAACGGCGGCCGTGGCTGAAAACTCTTTTAACGCCAGATCATGCTCTTTTTCAGCGGCCAAAACAGTCGCTTTTGACGAATCGATTTTTTGCTGCAACTGCGTGATGGCGCCCAAAGTGATATTAACATCGCTTTGTGCGGTTGCAACAGCGGCATCTTGTTGAGTTTTGAGCGCAGTTAAAGATTGAATCTTTTGTTCGCTCGTTGCGATGTACGAATCAATGTTGGCTAAGACATCAAGCTCGGCATTGATGTTGCTGTTTTTCGTAGCAAGGTTTGATTTTTGCGATTCAAAACTTGCGATATCGCTTTCGATTTGGTTTTGAATGCTAACTTGCGAGTCGATCTCGTCTTGTTTTCCATCTAATTCGATCTTGAGGATTGCCAATTTATTTTTTTCGCGATTGAGTTGTGATTTCTCGTCGCTGAGTTGGAACTCTTTATCGCTCAAGCGATTTTCGAGACGATTTTTTTCTCTTTCGAGCTCATCAATCCGATTCTTTTTCTGTTCGATTTTAACTTGCAGCTCAACTTTTTGAATTGGATCTTCAGTGGCTTCTTTTTGGGCCTTTAATTCCGCAATATTTTTGTGGTTGTTACTAATTTGTTCTTGTTTATCGCTAATATCGATTTTGAGTTGCCAAATTTCGCGTTCCACACCATCCACATTGTCTTGGGCAAAGCGAACAATTTGCTCTTGTGTGCGCACTTTATTTTCAATTGAACTCTTTTCATTTTGCAGTTGAGAGATTGTAAAGCTGATACTCTGTAGAGACGAATTGGAATTGGCAATCTGTGTGTTTAGACCATGGATCTTAGATTGGTTTTGTTGCTTTTGTGCGATGAGACTCGCTTCGAGCTGCGCTTTATTGAGTTTTTTGTCTTTAAGAGAAGTCAGTCGCCCTTGTTCTTTAGCAAGGTGTCCTGTGGTTGTGCTCAAATCGGTCGTTGCCTTCTTAAGAGCGGCGTCGACTGTTTTTTTGGTCGCTTTGAGTGCGGTTATATCCACATTGGCTTTGTCCTCAAATTGCAAATGAGCTAGCAAACCATCTGTGTATGTTTTGTTTTTGGCCAAATACTCAGCCTCAGTCAAAGACCATGCGGAGACTGTACCTAATAATAATGATAAGATTAAAAAAGACTTCATGAAACCTCCCAAGCCGTAAAAGCTTGGCTCAGGTAAAGCATTTGGCCATTCAGAGGTCAATACCAGAGATTTATTTCTCCCATAATGAAAAGTTTACTTTCAACTGGGTTTAATATTCTGAGACTTTCGGGCTTGTTGGTACTTTAAAGCAGCGTGGGCGAGGTGGGGAGAGGCTCTGTAGCCAGGAGGTTTAAAATTGAGGGAGGCCCATGATGACGAGCCAGGTGGTTGCGGCGCAGAAGGTCAGGGCGGCCCAGAAGAGGGGGTGGGTTGGTTTGCATTTTCGGAGGAGGACAGAAACTGCTAATGCGGAGCAGAGGGAGAGGACGAAGCCTGTGGTGTGGAGGATTTGTTCGAAGTTTAAAAACCATAAAATCAAAAGGGATAGGGTCATTTGTAACCACAAAGAAGCAGTTGGGTTTTTGCCTGGGGGGCAATAGAAGATTTGTGGCAAGGCTTTGTCTTGAGCCATGCGTGCGTAAACTCGGGGGCCCGTGATAAATAAGGCGGACGTTGTTGAAATTAAACCAAATGCAATAAACAGGGACAGCCACGGGCTTGCGATTTCGCTCACGGCGTGATTGAGGAAAACGGCGACAACTTCGGGTTTTCCAACCAAGAGTTCCACGTCGCCCGTAAACAGAAGAGCGACATTAATGCAGAGATAGAGCACGGCCACGCCGACGGTTCCCCAAAAGGACGCGCGGTGGACTTGGGATTTTTCCTGCATCACTTCGCTGGCCACATAATAGACAGCGTTCCAGCCGGAGAAGGCGTACGCGCACCAAAAGAAGGAGTGGGCCATTTTGCTCGGGGAAAACTCGCTCATATTGAGACTTGGAAAACTCCACGGGCTCCAGGTCCATGAGATCAAAACCAAAAGCACTAAACCCAGCAATTTGCCTATGACAAAAAGATTATGAACGCGAAAAAAATTTTCACCGGCTGTCAGTTGCAGTGCCGTCAGTAAAACGATCAGCAGTGTTGATAAAATCACTGGAGGAATCGGAAGTGGAGTAAATTGATTGAGATACAATGCAAAACCCATAGAGGCCGCGGCAATGGGGGCCGAAAACCCGGCCACCAAAGAAACAAAACCGGCGAAGCGACCTAAAAGATAATGCCAGCCTTCGTTTAAAAAATGATATTCGCCTCCAGAGCCAGGATACAATCGATGCAACTCTTGGTAACAGCGCACACCGAGGAGCGCATACATGGCAGCAAAACACCAAACGATAAATACAAGAAGAGGATTTTGCAATTCGGCAAGGAGGTAGCCCGTGGTCGTAAAAATACCGGTGCCAATACAGTTTGCGACAACAAGGAGAGCTGCCGTTGTAAATGCAAATTTGTGGGTTCTCAAAGATTAAACCTTGGTTTTCACAATGCCAGTGTAAATGTAGGCGACGCCAAAAGAGAGAGCGTGAACAGACATCGACTGATAGCGGCCCGTTGATAAGGCACGATCAACAAAGTCCTGTCCGCAGGGGAATTTTTTCGCGGAATCGTTGAGATACTTATAAGCTTGTGCGTTTCCAGAAATCATTCCGCCCATCCACGGCAAAACTGAGTTGGAATAAAAGCCATACACCTCACGCAACACAGGCCATTGAATCTGACCAAACTCCATAATCATCACGCGTCCACCCGGGCGGGTCACGCGTGCCAGTTCACTGAGCGCTTTGTTGAGATCATTTACATTGCGAATGCCAAAGGAAATGCAACTCACATCAAAAGAGGCGTCCGCGTACGGAAGTTGAGTGACGTCCGCTGGCTCGAATTGGATGTTTAAATTCTGCTGTTTTGCTTTTTCGGGAGCGAAAGCTAATATTTCCTCACAAAAATCAGTGCCAATCACCGTGCCTTGATCGCCCACCTGTTTTTTAAACAAGAGAGCCAAATCACCAGTGCCCGTGGCGCAATCCAAAACGCAATCTCCAGGTTTTGCACCACTCATTTTGACAAGTTTTTGTTTCCACAGATGATGAATTCCTAAAGACAAAATAGAATTGGCCTTATCGTAGCTTGGTGCAATTTCGGAAAACATTTTACGAATCGTCGGCGCGTGCGGCTCTTTATACATGCGTCACCAACGTTTTACCGGCGGCCTCGATAAAAGGTTTGATCTGTGCCATTAAATTTTTAAAAGCGTCAAAATCGAGCGCCTGAAATCCATCCGACAGAGCTTTTGAGGGCTGAGGATGAACCTCCACCATGATTCCATTCGCGCCAGCAGCGATCGCGGCGCAAGCCATGGGCGCAATCAGCTCGGGAGATCCCGTTCCGTGAGAAGGATCGACAATCACTGGGTAGTTTGAGTGTTTACGAAGGTAAGCCACGCTTGCAAGATCGAGAGTGTTTCGCATTTTTGTTTCGAAGGTGCGAATCCCGCGCTCGCACAACATCACAGATTGATTGCCACCTTGGACAATGTACTGCGCGGCTTTAAGCCACTCATCCACCAAAGCCGAAAATCCACGCTTCAGCAGAACAGGTTTATTTTGTTTGCCGAGGTCTTTCAGCAGTTCGTAGTTGTACATATTTCGCGAACCCACCTGAAACGCATCGAGAGATTCAATCATGGCAGGAAGTTGTCGCGGATCGGTGATTTCGGAAATCATTGGCATCTTGAGATCATTTTTAATTTCGCGAATCCAGCTCAGAGCATCCAGCCCCACGCCCTGAAAGCTTTCGGGATTGGTGCGCATTTTAAAAATCCCACCGCGCAAAATACTGGCGCCATATTCTTTTACAAAAAGAGCGGTTTCTTTGAGCTGTTGGGGAGATTCGATGGAACACGGGCCGGCAATCACATAAAACCCATCAGGCTTCAGAGGCAGTTGACCGATCGAAAATGCAGCAGGCGAAGATGTGTTCATTCTTGGCGCAACATAGCAGAGTGGGTGTACGATGTCCAAACAGCTCTAAGTGGTGTTTATGCGGCGCATTTAAGGGCCTCAAAGTGGCATGGTCGAGATCTTGTCTTTTCACTGTGAAAGTCGGGTGGTACATCAAAGGCGTGGAACTATCATTCTCTACCTGGCTTAAGCAGGGCGCTATTATTGGAAAAGTCGGCAAGTGGGTCGAAGTGCACTGGGGGGAGCCTCAATCGCACGGCGAGGAAAGCACGCTCACGGCTCCAGCCATCTATCAGACGTCGTTTTTTCATGACCAACAAAACCCATGGTTGCAGTATCCGTTTCAAAAGCAAATGGCGTGGAAAGAATGGAAGCAGTGGGTGCTCGACGAGATCAAACGTCGCCCCAAAGATCAAGAGGAAGACCTAAATTGGGAAGAGCCTAGCTCCGCCGCTTTTAAAAAAGTTTTTCAAGATATTAAAAAAGAAATGAAAAGTAAAAAAATTCAAAAAGCCGTTCCCGTGATTACGGCAAAAGCGGCCAAAAAGAAATCCCCCGAAGGGGCCATCTTGCACGCCCTTAAACTTTCGCCGGTCAACACTTACGTGTATGGAAATTGGGATTCCAGCAAAGGCTTTTTTGGTTTTAGTCCCGAAGTTTTATTTTTACGCGAGAAAAAAAATGTCATCAAAACAATGGCTCTCGCCGGCACTCGTAAAAAAGAGCATTACCTCCGCGATCCCGAAGATTTTTTAAAAGATCCCAAAGAAGTCAAAGAGCATCAGTTTGTCGTGGATGACATTGTTCAAAGATTGCAAACGCTTGGCAAAACGAAAGTCGGAAAAACGGCATTTTTAGAACTCAACTTTCTCACACATCTCTATACGCCCTTGCAAGTGACGCTCGCGCAAGAAGTGAATTTCTCTCAACTGGTGGAACGGCTTCATCCCACTCCAGCGCTGGGCATTGTTCCGCGCGAGCACATGGAGCTTCTTAAAAAGTGGCGTGAGAGCAGCGAAATTTTAGGAGCCCCATTTGGAGTTCGTCGTAGTGAGACCGATTATTTATGTTTGGTAGCTATTCGCAAAATTCAGTGGAACGAAACACATTATTTTATCGGCAGTGGGTGCGGAGTTGTGGAAGAAAGCGATTTTGACGAAGAATGGCAGGAGCTTCGCATGAAGCGCGAATCCGTTCGAAAGACGTTTGAGTTATGAAAAACTCTCTGCTTGTTCAAAAGTCTTTTGAGTGGTTGTGGGCCGAAGGAGTTCGTGATCTGTGCATTTGCCCCGGAGGGCGAAACGCACCTTTTGTGATGGCTCTTGAGTCCGATAAAAATTGGCGGATCCATTCCTCGTTTGATGAGCGCTCTGCGGGATTTTTTGCCTTAGGACTTGCGCAAAAAACACAACGTCCCGTCGCACTGATTGTCACCTCTGGGACCGCTGTCGCGGAGTTATTACCTGCGGTGATGGAAGCGTTTTACACACGAACACCTCTCGTTGTTATTTCTGCGGATCGACCCCGTTCGCTTCGCGAAACGGGTGCGCCACAAACTGTGAATCAAGTGAATTTGTTTGGTTCCTATGTGGAAAAGTGTGTGGACATGGAGGATGAATTTGTTCCTGCCAAGTGGTCAAAGACCTACGCCATTCATTTGAATCTTTGTTTTGATGAGCCGTTGATGGACGGGGTTGTTGATTGGAAGCCTGCGGCCTCTGACGGAACAGCAAAAAGTTTGGATGTCCTCGCATGGACGGGTAGCCAGATGAAGCCGTCGTCGCAAAAATTTTTGAATGAAAGCTGGACAGAGTTTTGTTCTAAAAGTCAGAGGGCCGTCATTTTGCTCAGCACACTTCAGCAGTCCGAGCGCGAAGCTGTAAAAACATGGCTGCAAAATTGGCGCGGTTGGATTTATGCCGAAGGCCCGAGTGGTTTGCGTGAGTGGGATCACCCCGGAATGATTCAGTCTGGCGATCGTCGTTTGCAACAGATGTTACAAGCAGGAGAGATCGACAGCGTGATTCGCCTCGGAGGAGTGCCAACAGCACGCGCTTGGCGCAATTTAGAAAAAATGAATTTACCGGTGTTTTCACTCTCACGACTTCCGTTTGCGGGAATGTCTCGTGGCGAAGCCTTTTCCTTGTCGCTTGAGCCAACACTTCCAACATTGAATCTTCCTTCTTTCTCTGAATCGCATTTCGCAAAAGCCCGCGAGGTCGATGTGATAAAGGCAAGAAGCATACAACAGCTTTTAGAAATGTATCCCCAAAGCGAGCCCGCTTCCTTTTTGCAACTCTCAAAACTCATTCCAAGCTCAGCGCAATTGTACATTGGCAACAGCCTGCCAATTCGCGAATGGGACACCTTTGCGGATCGTAAGATGGAGCGCCCTGTTTTAGCCAATCGAGGCGCCAATGGAATTGACGGTCAACTTTCAACAGCCTGTGGTTTTTTAAACCCCAAGCAGGAGACCTGGGTGGTGCTCGGGGATCTCACCGCGCTTTACGATGCCAATGCGTTGTGGTTTTGGCAAAAAACAAAATGGCCGTTAAAATTGGTTGTGATCAACAATTCTGGCGGCAAAATCTTTGAGCGTCTTTTTAAAAAAGAACTTTTTTATAACGAGCATCAAATTCAATTGCAGAATTGGGCTCAGCAATGGGGCATCGCTTACGAAAAAGTCAGCGGGGAGCGCTCTCTTTCTTCGTTATCTATCTCTGATTCAGTTCTCATCGAAATTTTTCCATCACTCGAACAAACGCAGATCTTTTGGAGTGAGTACGATTCACTTTGGGAGAAATAAATGGAAGTCCTCTTGGTGCATGGTTTCTGTGGCCTTCCTCAAGACTGGGATTCTGTTCGTGCTTCTTTGTTAGAAAAAAGTTCAGAGATTCAAATTCACACGCCAAATCTTTGGCGAGAGATCCCGCCTTCGCAGTTTGCAACTCTTGGGACCGCAGCCGATAAGCTGGCGCAGCTTTATGGCGAAAGGGAGCTGATCGTTGTTGGTTACTCCCTCGGCGGACGCATTCTAAGCCACTGGCCGCAGTCCCAGTGGCCACGCATTCAAAAAATGATTTTAATCTCGGCTCACGGTGGTTTGTCGAACCCAGAAGAAAAATCAACTCGTCAGGAATTGGATCAAGTTTGGGCGGAACGTTTTTTAAACGAATCCTGGAGCCAAGTGATGGACGAATGGAATCAACAACCTGTTTTCTCTAGAGACATGGTTCGTCCCCATCGCCAAGAAAAAGACTACGATCGCAAAGAGCTGGCTCACGCCCTTCGGTTGTGGTCGTTGTCCTTGGATAATCAGGAGGATTTTCAACAACTCAGCCAAGCGCCATTTCCGATCGAATATGTGGTTGGGCAAAACGACACCAAATTTTTTAATTACGCACAAATGCTTCAAGCAAAACGACCCAACTGGAAGTTTCGGTCGCTATCAGCGGGCCACAGCCTTCATTTGAGCCAAGCGAACGAGATCGCCGATTTGATACTTAGAAAATAGAACATGCCGCAGAGCGCGAAGCCTGCCCATTCTCTCTCGAGATGGCTACAAGGAAGGCACACGTGGAGGTTCTATGGCTGAACAATGGATTTCGATCAAAACATATCAGGATATTCTTTTTCAAAGAACAGAGGATGGAATCGCAAAGATCAGTATCAATCGCCCCGAAGTTCATAATGCTTTTCGACCACAAACGGTCAACGAACTCAAAGAGGCTTTTGATCTCGCTCGCGACGATGAAAAGATCGGCGTGGTGATTTTAACCGGTGAGGGTGGCAAAGCTTTTTGCTCCGGCGGAGATCAAAAAGTGCGCGGCGAGGGTGGATACGTCGGCGGCGATGGTATTCCGCGCCTCAACGTTCTTGATTTGCAAAAACAAATTCGCAGTCTTCCAAAACCAGTTGTGGCCATGGTGGCGGGTTATGCCATCGGTGGTGGACATGTTCTTCACGTTGTTTGTGATCTTTCGATCGCGGCTGATAACGCACGATTTGGTCAAACAGGTCCGCGCGTTGGATCTTTTGATGGTGGCTTAGGCAGCAGTTACCTGGCTCGTATCGTTGGGCAAAAGAAAGCCCGCGAGATTTGGTTCCTCTGCCGTCAGTACGATGCGGAACAAGCTCTCGAAATGGGTTTAGTGAACAAAGTGGTTCCACTGGCCGAACTCGAAATGGAAACGATGAAGTGGTGTCGCGAAATGATGGAGCTTTCTCCAATGGCACTGCGCTTTTTAAAAGCGTCGATGAATGCCGATTGCGATGGCCAAATTGGACTTTTGGATTTGGCAGGAAATGCGACGCTTCTTTATTATCTCTCTGAAGAGGGAAGAGAAGGCAAACAGGCCTTTATCGAAAAGCGCAAACCTGATTTTAGCAAATTCACGCGTTACCCATAGATCGTAAAGATAGGAATGACATGATTCGCAGCTGGCTTTTGGCATTTCGCCTTAAAACGCTCACTGCGGCCTTGGTGCCGGTGATGGTGGCCGGGGCTTTTGCGACATTTCAAGGATATCAGATTTCTTTTTTTCTTCTTGGTTGCTTGGTCACTTCGGCATTGAGCATTCAGATCGCCACAAATCTTTTTAACGATGCCATTGATTTTAAAAAAGGCGCCGATCAGGTGCGTGTCGGGCCGGTACGTGTGACCCAGTCGGGATTGATCGGCATTCAGACTGTGTATGGCGTCGCTCTCGGTTTTTGTCTTTTAGCATTGGCTTCAGGCATTCCGCTCGTTATTGCGGGCGGGGGGCCTCTCGTACTGATTGGACTCACGTCGTTGCTCCTCGCTTATGGCTACACCGGAGGACCATTTCCTCTTGCGTATCTGGGCTTGGGTGATTTGTTTGTTGTTTTGTATTTTGGAGTGATTGCCGTTGCCGCAAGTTTTTACATTCTCGCGGGAGAGTGGTCTCTAGCGAGTTTATTATTGGGTCTGCAAGTTGGTTTTTTATCCACCGTTTTGATTGCGCTCAACAATCTACGCGATCGTCCTGAGGACGAAAAAGTAAATAAAAAAACCTGGGCCGTGCTTTTTGGTGATCGATTTGTTCAGTGGGAAATCACAATGCTTATTTTTTCCTCCTACGCTTTTTCTGTGGGCTGGTCGCTCTTTTTTGATAAAAAACTATTTCTGATTTATTTATTCACAATTCCTTTGGCCTTTAAAATTTTGAAAATAGTCTTTAACTTTAGCGATCGAAAACAATTGATCTCATGTCTTGGGCAAAGTGCCGGGCTTCATTTGCTGTTCGGTGTGTGTTTTATTTTAGGTTGCATTCTATGAAGATTTGGATTGCGCTCTACAAGCTATGGTCACACAAACCTCTGAATCGCACCGAAACAGCGGCTCCGGGAGAAGGGTTTTTAATCAAACTGCAAACCAAGGAATTTCGCGCAGGCTATGCGGACTGTCGTCCGTGGGCTTTATTTGGCGATAAGCCGGTCGATCAGCAAGTTCAACTTTTAAAACAGAAACAGCTTTCGCCCATTCTCAAGCGCAGTGTTTTTTTTGCTCATATCGACGGTATGGCGCGAGAACGAAACAAAACTCTATGGACGTCCTTTCTTAAAATACGAAGCCACTACACGGTGAGCGACTTTACAGATTTGCGAGATATGGATTTGTTATCGAAGCTACGCGAGCAAGGCTATCGCACGCTCAAAATAAAATTAGGGCGAGATCTCGATGCCGAAGCCGGCGCTTGTAACACGGTTGCTGAAAAAAATTGGTTTCACTTTCGTTTGGATTTTAACGGCCAGGGTGGAGATCATTTTTTAAGTCGCTTGAGCCCTCTTTTTTTATCGCAAGTGGATTTTTGCGAAGACCCAGAGCCTTATCAGGAGAGAGAGTGGCAGCTTCTTGAGAAAAAGTTTTCCGTACGCTGTGCAGTCGATCAGCCACCACTGGTGGATCGCAAGTTTCTCGAAAAACGTCTTCGCGTCATCAAGCCAGCGCGCCAGAATCAACTGGCACGACGTCAGGATGTGATTACAAATTCCATGGATCACCCGGTGGGACAAAGTTTTGCCGCTCTTCAGGCGCAAGAAAGCCTTTTGCGTTTTGAAAAGCAATTTACCGATTACGGCCTTAAAACCGATCATCTTTTTAAAACAAATGAGTATTTTGATCGCCTTCGCACTGACACCTGCGTTTTTAAGCCTGATATGCAAACCGGAATTGGCTTTGATGATTTGCTAGAGAGGGAAACGTGGATCCCTTTATAAGATTCCTCAGTCAAAAAGAAGACTGGGTTTTACTCAATTCTAAAATGCCCCAAGATGAACGCGATCGCATTTCGCAAATCGTGAATAAGCACGTATTGGGTGAGCACGTATGGTTGATGAGCTCTGGCACAGAATCTCAGCGCGGAGATCGCATCAAAATGGTGGCGCTTTCAAAAAAATCTCTACTGGCTGCCGCGCAGGGAGTTTGTGATTTTTTTGCGATAAAATCCGAAGATGTGATTTTAAATTTGTTACCGTTCTTCCACGTCTCTGGTTTGATGCAAAAGATGCGAGCTTATGTGAGCCACGCTCAGCATGTGTCTCTCCCGGAGTTGAGTTGGGATGTAACTTCTTTTTATGAGGATCTCTGTAAATACGAAGTCACCATCACATCTCTTGTGCCCACACAGATTTTCGACTTGGCTCAAAAGAATGTATCGGCACCGCCACATTTAAGAACAGTCTTTGTGGGCGGCGGAGCCCTTGAGGACTCTCTGTTTCAACAGGTCTGTGCTCTCGGTTGGCCCCTTGTTCGCACCTACGGGATGACGGAAACCTGCGCCATGGTCGCCTATCAAGCCAAAGAAAGCACCACATGGAAGCGTCTCCCGCATCTACAAAAGTGGGAAAACAGCGTCGAGAATAAGCTGATATTCTATGGAGAAAGCCTGTTAACAGGCTATTTGTTGATTGAGGCTGATGGAAATGCCACATGGATGGACCCCAAAATCAACGGCGGATATCCGTGTGATGATCTGGGCCTGATCCAAAACGACGAACTCCAACTTTTGGGTCGCGAAAGCGAACTTGTGAAGATCAAAGGAGAAAGCGTTTCTCTCGCAGAACTCAACAGTCTTTGGCTCAAGCACTGCCAAAACGCTCACATATCTTCTGACTCCGTGATTGTGGCATTACCGGAGTCCCGAGATGGCGCACAGTTGATTCTGGTAAGCGCAAAAGAGCTGAGTCTTGCGCAAATCACACCCTTCCAATCGCAGCTTTTGCCTTTTCAGCGAATCCAAAAAATTATTTCTCCGTTTTCAATACCACGAACCCCTTTGGGCAAAATTAAAACCGCTGAATTATTAAGCCGCCTTCAGGTGAAGTCTTAAAACGTATTTCCTTTGCCAAAATCTACGGTCAGACTTAAAGTTTTAAAATTAAACGGGGAATATTATGGCGCAAAAAATTGTGGTCCGCTTTAATGGGATGGTTTTAGAAACGTTTAGCTTAGAGGCCGGGGAGTATGAGATCGGTCGCGGTCCGGAGAACGACATTGATATCAACCATCCGTCGGTGCATCGTCGTCATGGGAAAATTTCTTTTATTAACAAAAGCTGGATTTATCAGGATCACACGACGCAAAAACTTCAAACCTTGGACAACGTGGAGCCGGTGTTCGTATCCTCGGAGATTGATATTGCCACCGAAGAGTACACGCTATCCGAGCAAACGGGGGATCGTTCACTTCCTGCTTTTATAAATCCTCGCTATAAAAAATCGTTGCTCAGTTTGGCAGCGGTTCTCGTCGCGCTTGTGGGCATTGCACTCATCTATGTTTATCTTAAAAATCGAGGTCGTCATTCGGACCCCAACCAACTTTTGGCGGATGTGCGTTCCAAAGTGGTCGAATTTGAAAAAATCAAAGATCTTGAGGCCATTGAGGACTATAAAAAATACGGCGGCTTTAGCGATGCCGATTTTCGTGAAAACATGGGCTATTGCACCGGCTTCTTAGTCGCACGTGATGTTGTGCTCACCGCCAGTCACTGTCTGTGGGGCAGTGATCTTTTGGATTTGCAAACGTCCTTCGAAATTCGCATGTTTGATGGAAAAAAACTAAAACCCCTTCGTGTTCTTGGGTTTGATCCTGTTCGCGATTATTTATTTTTAGAAGTTCCCGGAGTCGAAGCTTATGGTCATCTGGAGTTCGCTGATGATTATAAAATTGGTCAAACAGTTTACACGCTTGGGAATGCGCATGGGCAAGGCATTGCCATTCGTGAGGGCATTATGGCCAACGAAACGCCGGATCTGAACGATCCCACCATCAAGTACATTCGCTACTCGGCGGGAGCGAGTCCCGGGAATAGCGGCGGCCCCCTTTTGGACTCCTACGGTAAAATCGTGGCCTTGGTTTTTGCTGCAACTGGCGCCGAAAATTACAATTTAGGAACGTCCTGCCACGATCTTAAAACGGGCTTTGAAAAATTTGTCGACAATCGCGAAGAAAAAAAAATTGCTGTTAAAGTTAAAAAGTTATTTAATTTTAATCTCCACAGCTTTTTGCAAAAACAGATTTTACCCTTTTTGTCGGATTACAGCGAGTACCCAGAGGTCAACCAGTTGGTGGATCAGATGGAGCTCGAGTTTACGGCACCGATTCCCTTTGAAAACTTAGGACCAACACTTCTGACGGAGATCAATAACAAATCCAATGCAGCTCTGGCTGAGGTGGAAAAAACCCTTCTCGCGCAAAAACAGGTGATTCTCGATTGGGCCTCCTTTGTCTCGGAGAAAACTCCGGCGATCCTTCCCTCGCAGTTTGATAATAGCCAAAACATTTTTTACAAACACAACGGACGCTATTACATGAAGACGGCGGGATTTTTAGACAGTCCCAATCGAAAAGATTTTAAAGGCTACCTGGAACAATTTGATAAAGAGAAAAAATTTGATTTCCAAGCCTACGGCATGAATATGGAGCTGATCAACTCGACTCTTTCGCAAGGACCCATTCAGTACGTTGTTCGCAATCCCACAAAAAACAAACTCTCCTTTGACGATATGGCTCAGGGAAGTCTTTACAGCCAAATGATCCTTGGAAAAAAAATAACCGATGAGGATTTAATTCCTCTTTTTCTTAAAAACTTTTTCGGAGACGAAGGGGCTCTGTCGGGAACCTATTCCGCCTTTATTCGTCCTCAGTCTTACAAAACATTTACCATTAAAGCGCTTGATAAAAAAATGATGCAAGAAAAAGTCAAAGATGGTCTTGGTCGCCAGTGGAATCGCTGGAGCTTTCGGGTGTTTGATCAGATTTATTTTTACATCTACTGCATGCCTGTTCCTGAGGGTGTTCAATGTGCCTCGCGGATTTTCCCTTTGGAAAACAAGGATCGCCGCGAAATTGTCGAAGCTAACTTTCGTCAGCACATTTTGGGGCACTTTTTAGAAAACCCTTATTTTTGGCAACCCGAAGCATTGACACTTTTTATGCAATCCCCAGAGCGTGAAGGTCTTACGTCTCTTCGTGGTATTGAATTAAAAGACACCGATGGCAGTTACAAGGTAGAGCTCAAAGAGTTTAAACTTCAGTTCAATATACCTCTTGGAGTTCAGTCCATTCGCTTGCAGACAGGATTTTGGTTAGCAAAAGACAATCAACCGCAGTGGACAGGCTACGGCGCCGAGTGGATTGTCGGCGGTAAAAATCCACAACTTTGCGGTTTAATGGTTGAACCCATTGGGACCCAGTCTATTTATGTTCTTAATTTTTTACGCGACACGCTGAAAAGATTAAAACTGAAAGATGATGGGCCTAAGGAAGAAATCCCTCGTCTGTGGACACAAAAAGTCAAACTCCCCGAGGGTAAAGATGGCCAGCTCGTTGGCTATTGCGCGCCATTCAGGGAAAATCCCATCGAAGAGGGTGCTTATTTTGTCGACTTTAAACGCGCAAAACCCTTTACAGCCAAATATAAAGCTTTAAAATAAGCTCTGATGAAAAAGATTTTCTTTTTACTCGTCCTCGCTTTTTTAAATATGCGCTGTGAATCCTCAGGTTCGGGTTCGCCAGTGGATATTCCAAATATTGAGATTGATTGCACAACGGCGACTTGCTCGGGAGCCGCCTCTGGTGGCTATGAAGTGACTGTGAATTTTTCAATCGCAGCTTGTTCTGTAGATCAATTGGAGTTTGGTAGCGTTGTCGCGGGAACTGCAAATGTCACCTGCGTGAATGGTGTTGGTTGTTCCGGGGTTGTGAGTAGTTGGAGAGATAACAACGGCTCAGTAACAACAACGATCAATTCGCGCACATACAGTATTTGTGGCTGGATTGATCTCGATCCGGGAAATAAAAATCCCAACGATGCCTTTTCTGAAGAAAGCGTGCTTGTTGCTTCTTCAACAATAACCCTTACTGATTGGGGAGCTGCCAATTACTTTATTCGCAAGTCTATTTCGCATCGTTAAAAACTTTTCTGTCACGAGTGTTGTCGTTGTTCACTACTTGGTGCTCGGTTTTTTTATGTTTAAGTTCATAAAAGATCGAAACCTGTGGCGTCGAAAAGCAGTGCTGTTCGTTGCTCTTCAGAGCCGCCGATTGCTTCGTTGGATTCGTTTTGACATTCAATACAAACAATCGCGCCCTGATCTTTTTGCCAACGGTAAAAAATATTTTATGGTCTGCAATCATATGTCCTATATGGACATTGTTTTTTTAAGCGCAGGAGAGCCCACTGTGTTTGTCACCTCTGTCGAAATGCGCGAGACTCCCTTTCTTGGTCAATGCGCGGAGTTTGGGGGAAGTTATTTTGTAGAGCGACGCGACCGAAAAAAAATCATCCACGAAGTGAAAGACTTGGCAGATCTGATGAAGAACGGTTTTCATGTTTTTGTTTTTCCGGAGGCCACAAGCAACCATGGTCTGAGCATTCTGCCGTTTAAAAAATCCATGTTCAGAGCGGCTGTGGAAGCAGGCGCCGACATTTTGCCGATCTGTCTCCGTTACGAAGAAATTGACGGAGAGCCTTTTAACGAAAGCAATCACGATCGTCTGTGTTGGTATGGCAAGATGAGTTTTTTACCTCATTTTTTAAAAATGATGAAATTACGTTCGGTCAAAGCTTCGATTGAGTATCTTGAGCCCATTTCGAGTCGCGAGTTTCCAGATCGGGCCGTTTTAGCAGACAAGGCCTATGAGCAGATCACGAAAGTCTATTTTGCAAATCGGGACGCAAGTTTTAAACCCAGACCATTTTTAGAGAAAACAACAATGACGACATTATCAGGGAGTACAACATGAGAGGTTTTACGATCCGTGGACTGTTTTTAATCCTACTTTTTCAAATCAATGCTTGCACGTCGGGGCCGGAAACAGAGACACCGGCCGCTCCCACTCAGGCCACTCAAAGCCACTTAGAAATGAGTTTTGAAGATTTAGCTCTCATAGGCCATTCTCTACAAAGCGCCACTGAAAACCAAGGAATGACATGCTCACTTCCGCCAGACCAGCTCCCGGCGATGATGACCGTCTACCGTGCTTTTGTGGATGAAAAGTATTCCGAAGAGCAGGAGATTTATCTTAAAAAATCGCTCAAAGAAAAAGTGAAGTACTGGAAACGCAACTGCGAAACCACATGCAGCTGCGATATGTACATTGGCTTTTCGGAATATCTACAATCGTTTAACTTTTTGCTGTCAGCCACCGAAAAGGCAGCTCTTGAAAAGTTACAAGCAAAGGCAAAGATTGAACCCGCAGCTCGCGCAGCATGTATGGCACAGGGGCCTTGGGTCTGCCAAAGCCGAGTGCTCAACACAATTCGTAAAAAAGTAGAAAATAAAAAATAATGCTCAGGACAACTTCGTCATCCAGAGCGGGAGCGAAGGATCTAGAATCCAAAGCCGACGAGGACTTTTCCGTAAATACCAGAGATATCGATATCAGGGTTGCCAGTATCTTCGACTTCACCAAAAAACTTGCCGATCTCGGCACCCACTTGAATGAGTCCTAAACTGATTCCACCTTCGATACCGAGAGAGTAATTCAGTTTTTCATCATAATTATCGTCTGTCACTCCTGCGATTTCTACTGAGAAGTCGTTACTAATTCCGACCGTTCCAATCAAACCAAAATAGGTGATGAGGTCGATAAAACGATAATTAATGAGGGCAGAGATTCTCTCGAGATCCGCTTCGGCATTATTTCCAATGTCCATGCTTAACTTTTCATAGCGAACACCAAATCCCATGTCAGAGATCAGCGGTGGTTCAAAAATAAAATCAAGATTGAAGCCATTTAATTTATCAAGTTCGTTACCTAGATAAGTATCTTCATCAGGTGTCATCGTTCCATACCCAGCGCGTATTTCAAAAAGTGCTTGGCTAGCGAGAGGCGCTAAAAATAAGCTCAATGCAAAAATCAATTTTAACATAAAAATCTCCTTTTAATGATTGATCAACTGGAGAATATTGTCTGCAATTTCTTGCGGTCTGACAAGCTCCATGCAGTCGAAATGGGGGCACGACTTGCCGAGGCATTCAAAATGAGCCGGACAAGCCACTTGAGGAGTCCAAGTTTTTACATTTTTTCCGCGCGGGCCCCAACGCTGGGCTCGCTGCACAACGACCGGGCTGTAAATCCCCCGAGTGGGAACACCTAAAGAGGCCGCCAGGTGAATCACTCCGGTGCTAGGGGCAAAAACCACGTTGGCGTTTTGCAAAACAAAGAGCAATTGCTGGGGATTTAGCTGTTCGTTGAGCCAAACAATTTGCGCAGAAGCCGGAAGAGTTGATCGAAGAGGCTCAAGGATTTTTCGATCTATAGCGGTGCCCGTGATAACCACGCTTGTCTGAGCAACTAAAGTTTGAATCAATTCATGATAATGTGAGAGCGGCCAGTTGAGGGCCGAGCCCGCCATCCCAGGGTGAATGACAACGTACCTGGCTGGGAGTTTCAGATTTTCTGGTGTGGCTGAGAGCTGCAAATGAGAGGGCTCTGTTGGTTGATCTGGAGCGAGAGTTTTTTGAATCAGTTGGTGGTTGTAATCCAGTTCATGCAGTTCGCAGCGACTGCGCTTTTGCCGAAGGCCACGATTTAAAAAAAGATACGAGTGCCATGAGCTCAACACACCCACTCGTCGAGGCACACGCGCTAAAAATAACGCCAAGGTCACCCACCAAGGAGAATGAAACGAAACACTCACGTCGGGTTTAAGCTCATGCACTTTTTTGACAAACAAAAAAAACTGAGAAAAAGAAAAATCCTTCTTCCATTCAAAAAATGATCTTTTGGGAACTGCATTTTGTGGAACAAACCCAAGTTCTTGCGAAATAAACCAAAACGTCTCAGACGTAGTAAAAAGTGGATGCTGATCGGCGGGGAGAGTGAGAATGAGATCTCCAATGCGATCCATGCGTACAAACAAAACCCGCTGAGGAGCAACGTTCGTAGAGTTACTCATTGGATGAAATAGTTTGGATTCTTATTAGTTGCACCACAGTCTGTTCTAAAAAAATAGCAGCATCCAGTCAAGTAGAAGCGGCTCTACTTTGAGTACAAGGGAGCTTATTTCGATTTTTTAAACTCAAAGGGGTATTTAACTTGAACCGGCTTTTTTCCTGTGGGTTTTGGAAAGATCCAAGTTCGACTATTTTCTACAATACAAGCTTCCACTTTTTTATGATGTAAAGTCGTTTTGGTCACAGCAGAATTCAAAATCTTGCCATCAAGCTCAACATCGAATGACAAAACTACGCGACCCGCATTCAGTTCAGGATTTTTCTTTATTTCGAGATCGTAGCAATTGAGCACATTGCCCATATATTTCTGAATTGTTTGCTGGATTTGCTGCGCCGTCAGCCCTTCGGTGTTGGCAAAGGCATTCAATGTAAAAAAAGTAATGAGGCTTAAGAACAGGGAGATTTTTGTCATGATAATTCCTTTTGAGAAAGTATCTTTTGTGTTATTTAAAAGTGCAAGACAGTTCTATGACGACTCCATTTCAAAAACATCATTTAATGCTTCACATCTTTCTTCGTAAGAACAGATTGAATTTCCACATCACGTTTTTCATCCGTCTCTTCTTCAGATTCGGTGTTATCCAAAGACGAAAAAGTGCGAATCAAGGCATGCTTGGCTTGTGAGAGGGCGGAATACACATCTTCGTTAGTGCCTTCAACTTCCACATCACCAGCTTCGTGCGAGGCTTGCATACGGACCAAGAATTGATTTTCGGGCGTGTAGGTCATTTTTATGCCTACTTCGGACTCACCAACAAAGGGCTGAATTTCGTTAAGCTGTTGGTAAATAAAAGCCTTTAACTCAGCCTCATTGACGTTGAGCTTATTGAGGTTCATAGCAAACATAAGCCCTCCTTTTTGCTCACTCAGATCCTCTGTCAGAGGCTTCTGGTGCGGGTCTCAAAATGACAACCCACATTAATATTCTAACATAAAAGTGCGATTTTTTTCCATCAAGTCAAGGTCGAGTCCAAGCTCACTAAAATCGTTATAGGATAGGTTTAAAGGGGAGCTGGTTAAACACAGAGACGGTTGATGGGTTTAGCTACTTTTGTTGTCTAAAAACGAGACATTTCGCTCTCCTTGACCACCTCTGCTTTGTCCCCTAAAAATGACAGGTTGTATGCAAACCTCATCCGCCACATCCACCGATTCCATCAAGCTTGAGCCAAGTTGGAAAAAAGCTTTGCAAAGCGAATTTGAACAAACGTACATGAAAGAGCTTCGCGCCTTTTTGGCCAGCGAACTCAAGAGCAACAAAATCATATATCCAAAAGCGCCAGAGTACTTCGCGGCCTTCGAACACACGCCGCTCGAAAAAGTGCGTGTGGTGATTTTGGGCCAAGATCCCTATCATGGTCCCGGGCAAGCTCACGGACTTTGTTTCTCTGTTCAAAAAGGTGTGCCGCCACCGCCGTCGCTTAAAAATATTTTTAAAGAAATTCATCAAGATTTAAAACTGCCCATTCCGCAACATGGGTGTTTATCCTATTGGGCTCAGCAAGGCGTTTTACTTCTTAACAGTGTTCTCACCGTGCAAGACGGAATGGCCGCATCCCATCGCGCTCGCGGCTGGGAGCGATTCACCGATCAAGTGATTCGCATTATCAACGAACAATCCAATCCCGTGGTGTTTTTACTCTGGGGCAGCTACGCGCAAAAAAAAGGTGAGTTTATCAATCGCCAAAAACATCTCGTCTTAGAATCGGTGCATCCGTCACCACTTTCGGCGCATCGTGGATTTTTGGGATGCAAACACTTTTCTAAAACCAATGCGTTCCTCAAAGAAAAAGGTTTTTCTCCCATAGATTGGAGATTGGATCCTGCATGAATAATTTTGCGAGCCAAATTTCCTTCTCTGAACACTTTCCATTGCCTTCTTTTGATTTAGAAAAAGATCTTCTGATCATCGATGAGCTTGTGGACCAGCAAATGCCCGGTCTCAGTAAAAACTTTCGTTACGTGTATCGAGTGCAAGCGGGTGAGTCGCTTAAAAGTTTATCAACCTTTGCCGTGCACGTCGAAAATGTGGTGGAGCTTTGGGATCAACCACTCAGTCGGCAGAGTCGAATTGTATCGTGTGGTGGTGGCTCTGTAGGAGACTTTAGCGGATTTTTGGCTTCGATCTTAAAACGCGGTTTACGTTTGGTTCAATGTCCAACAACATGGCTATCGGCTATTGATTCGGCCCATGGCGGGAAGACCGCGCTCAACGTGAAGTCAGTTAAAAACCAGGTGGGAACATTTTATCCAGCCGAGCATATCATCTTGGTCAAAGACCTTCTATTTATGCAAAATCAAGAACGGGCGCGTGAAGGTTTAAGCGAAATGATCAAAATCTCTTTGATTCATCAGCCGTCGTTCTTTCAGGAGCTCACATTGCATAGCGAAGTTTCTTTAGGGGAATTGATTTGGCGTCACCTCGAAAAAGCCATTCAGGCCAAAAATCAAATCGTGATGCAAGATCCTTATGAAACCAAAGGTGTTAGAAAAATTTTAAATCTCGGACATACGCTGGGACATGTGATCGAGTCGTATTATCAAGTCTCTCATGGCGAGAGTGTTTTACAGGGACTCTACTTTGCCATCGAATGGAGTGCAAAGATTGGTCTTTTGTCAGAAGCACAACGTGAACTCATTTTTAAGCATTTTACCGAGCTAGGACTGAGCTGCTGGCTGGATAAAAGCGCGTTTCAGCCTATGCCTGTGACACAGGTTACAAAGCTCGTGGCACAAGATAAAAAAATGAACGCGCAAGCGCAGATAGATTTTGTTTTTCTCACAGAAATCGGAACGGCCAAAGTCATTCCGGTTTCGATTCATGACTTGGTCTTTGAAGCCCAAAGACAAGGTTGGGCACAGGATGTTTGAGTTTTCGGGAACCATTGAATCCTCAAAATCCTTAGTCAACCGCGCACTGATCATTCAGTCTTACGAATCGCAGATTCAGTTGGATTTTAGCAGCCAATCCAAAGACATTCTGGTTTTGCAAAAAGCCTTTACCGATTTTTTTAATGGTCACAAAGAATTCCATTGTGGCGACGCGGGCACAGCTTTTCGGTTTTTAATTTTACGTCTTTCGCGCGAACCTGGAACGTGGATCGTTTCTGGCTCGGAAAGGCTTTTATCGCGCCCGCAAGAGGAGCTCATCGCTTTGCTGGATCAATGGGACGTGAGCGTGGATGTGCAAGATCGGCGATGGATTTTACAGTCCACAGGTTGGAAGCCTCGTTCTGAAATCAGAGTGAACACCAGTGTCTCTAGTCAATTTGCTTCGTCCATTTTACTCAATGCCTGGAATTTACCAAACGATCTAACCATGGAGTTTACCGGTCGTCAGGTTTCGGAAGCTTATTTAGCAATGACTTTAGATCTCGTGCGACGGTTTGGTATGGACATCATTGCTGACGAAAAAAGTTGGTTGATTCGCGCTCAACAAAAACCGCGACAGCTCAACTACACTGTGGAAGCGGATGTGAGTTCCTGTTTTGCACTCGCCAGTTGTGCTGTTCAAAACGGCCAAGCTCGCATTCTCAATTTTCCGTTTGACTCTCAACAGCCCGACATCGCGTTTTTAACTTTGTTCAAACGGATGGGAGTCCGTTATTCTCGTGATGAGCAGGATTTGTTGATTGAAAAGACGGAGCATCTAAATCCTCTGACTTACAATCTCAGAAACACGCCGGATCTATTTCCTGTGTTGGCGACTCTTTGCGCGCGGGCGCAGGGAAAATCATTTTTGACGGGACTCGATCATCTTTCCCACAAAGAATCAGATCGCCTGACAAACACCATTCAACTTTTAAAACGTCTTGGGCGAAAAACAGAATTAATGACAGACCAGTTGGTGATACACGGAGACGAATCGCCGTTTGAGTCCAATGGAGATTTTAATCCAGATCAAGATCATCGAATGGCCATGGCGGCTCGTGTAGCGAATCTTTATGGAGCACGACTCAATATTCTTCACCCAATGGTTGTTGACAAAAGTTTTCCTCAGTTTTGGCAAGCGACAGGAGGGCTGTGATGAATCCAAAGATCACAGTTCTCTATGGTCATCGTGGAGTTGGCAAAAGCTCATTGCTTCGCCGACTTAAAAAATACATTCCTACAGCTCTTTGTTTTTGTCTTGATGAAGAAATCGAAAAAAAAATGGGTCCGATTCCAGAACTTTTCCGTCAAAAAGGGGAGCCCTTCTTTCGCGAAAGCGAGAAACAGGTGTTCTCCCAACTTATGACTCGCTCTCGCGGAGAATCGTGCCCTGTGTTTATTGCCGTGGGTGGTGGTTTTGAAGGAGCCCTACCCGAAGATGTACGCCGGCTCTGGGTGAAAAGAGATTGGGATGTGTCGAAAAATATTTTTTTTGATCGTCCGACTTTAAATCCAACGTCCTCGGATTTAAAAATTCCAATGCCACTTTTTGAAGCTCGCGAACAACGTTTTCACTCTCTGGGCGGTGAGGAGCTGGTTCTCCCGGAGGGTGTGTATGACACGCATCCCGGCGAACGTGCGTATTTTTCAAAGGAACGAGCGGGCGGAGTTGTGACCGTATTGCCAGAGCATTATCAAAGACAACGTCTTGAGGCGCTGGTCGCATTTTCTCCCGATTTTTTAGAACTTCGAGATGATCTTTTAACCCAAGATCAAATTCAAAGTGCCATCACTCAAATTCCTGCGAAAAATCTGCTTTTGAGCTTTCGTGATTTTGAAAAGGTAGAATCGACATCCCGTTTTGTTCAATCGGTGGCTCGTGTGGATTGGCCACTGGATTTTGGTGAAATTCCTTTCCAGATCGACATGAATAAACTCCTTTTGTCCTTTCACAGTGAGGAAGAAAACTTTTATGATGCCTTCGAAACGGTTGAAGGGGTAGAGCGCCCGATCAAGTGGGCGCCCATGGTGAAAAGCTTTTTACAGCTGCGTTTAGGGCATGAATGGATGATGCGTTCTCCTCAAACTCGATTTTTTCTCCCGCGTTCGGAGAATGGTCGGTGGGTTTGGTACCGTCATTGGCTCAAAGATAAAATGAAACTTAATTTTTGGCGCGATGGGCTTGGCTCTGCGCTCGATCAACCGACTTTAGCACAATGGTTTCAGCCCGTGCATGCAAAATATTTTTCAGCTGTTTTAGGAAACCCTGTCTTGCAAAGCTGGTCGCCCGCATTTCATGCTGATTTTTTTGCGCAAAAAGGAATGAGTCTTTACCCCGTCGAAATCGAAGAAGAAGACCTTCGCGATGGCGGTTTTGATTTTCTACAAAAGTGTGGGCTTGTCGCGGCGGCCGTAACGAGTCCTCTCAAGAGCTGGGCGGCAGAATATGTCGGTGCGGCTCGTCCTCTCAACACCTTGGTGCGCGACTCTCGTGGAGGGTGGCAGGGATTTTCCACTGACGCGCAAGGTTTTGCCGAAATGACAAAGCAAGCAGAAGTGGATTTAGGGACTCAAAACGTGGTTGTGTGGGGCGGTGGTGGCATTTTACCTTCGCTCGCATTGCAAGGAGCGTCTTACTACTCTGCGCGCAGCGGAAAACCGCGCGAGGGCAGTGTTGAAAAACCGCAGATTGATGTTTTAATTTGGTCGGCAGGTTGGCAAAGTGTAGAAATGCTTCCCGAGACTTGGAAGCCTCGTCTCGTAATGGATTTAAACTATCGCGCGGATTCGCCAGCAAAGCTGTATGCTTTTCAAAAAGGTGCAAAATATATTTCGGGAGAAACAATGTTCGTGACCCAAGCGAGAGAACAGCAAAACCTATGGAGCAAGTATGAGTGGAGTGAATAGTTTTGGTCATCTCTTTCGGTGGACGACGTTTGGTGAAAGCCATGGTGAAGGCCTCGGCGTTGTGATTGATGGCTGTCCCGCAGGAGTTCCGCTTTCCGAAGCGATCATTCAGGCTGAGTTGAATCGTCGCCGCCCTGGTCAAAAAGATCAAACGTCGCAACAAATTCTTGTCTCCTCGAGGGCGGAAGAAGATCGTGTCGAAATTCTCTCTGGTGTTTATGAGGGCCTTACTTTAGGAACACCCATCGCGTGTGTGGTTAAAAATAAAGATCAACGCTCGCAAGATTATCAAAAGATTGCAGAGCAACCGCGAGCCGGCCATGCCGATGATGTGTGGAAACAAAAATTTGGTATTTCCGATCCACGAGGCGGTGGACGATCCAGTGGACGCGAAACTCTCTGCCGCGTGATTGCAGGCGCCGTGGCTAAAAGTTTTGTTCAAAAAAATCATCCGGAGCTAAAAGTTTTAGGATTCGTAGATTCTATTGGCGAAATGCAATTGAATGAAGACGAGCGCACAGTGCTTCAATCAAAGTGGACGAACGGTTTGCAAACTGTCGATGAGTGGAGCACTCGATTTCCCACAGCCCGCTTTGATATCGCGGATGTTCTACTCAAAGCCAAACAACAAGGCGAAAGTTACGGTGGTGTCGTCGAAGTTTGGGCAGATGGGTTACCAAGTGGATTGGGTGAGCCGATCTTTTACAAATTTAAAAATGCGCTCGCCTCTGCCATGATGAGTATCGGCGCCACCTGCGGATTTGAAATCGGCGGCGGCTTCGATATGACAAAACAGCCAGGAACAAAAGTTCATCATTCGCAAAAAAACTCCCTCTACGGCGGCCAACGCGGAGGAATTACAACTGGAGAGCCCCTTTCATTTCGAACAGCCTTCAAGCCCACGTCGTCGATCCTCGACGTCGCAAAAAAGGGACGCCATGACCCATGCATCGTCCCTCGTGCTGTACCCGTTGTTGAAGCAATGACATGGACTGTACTGGCAGATATGGTTCTGTTGAAAAGACTCAACCTTTAGGGATTTCCTGAGTTAAAACTGATCAAAAAGAGATGATTTCACTAAAGAAATATTACAACGTCCTCATTTATTCAGTTGTTTTTTTAACTCACAATCCAAACAGTGATATAAAAAAGACTTTTGCGAATGGACAACGAATTAATTCTCCAATTCGTTAATCATTTTACCATGCGCAGTGCTGAGGACCTTCTTTTGGGATGGCGCGGAATTTAAATAGTTTTTTTTGCCAGGCGGGGACTTGGAAATCAAAGGTGGGATCATAGCCCGCTTTTTCTGTTTTGTAAGTGACACCCTGGTAAATTACTTCCAGATGAGCACGTAGTCGATTTTCCTCGCGCAAGCGATCGAGAATGCGCGAGAACTCCACACGTGGAATGAGCTGGCCGACTTTTGGCATCTTTCGATAAAAGCCCTCAATGCGTTCATCCACCGCGATCACTTCAACGACGTTTTCTTGAAACGAAAAAATCTTAAATGGATTTGAGGAGAGCAAGTAGTGATTGGAGACGGTACCTTCGGTTTTTAAATTGCTAAACATCGAGAAAGTTCCCGCCGTCCGAAGTCCTAAGTAATTAGAAAAACCATAGGCAAACATAAAGAAAAGAAATGCGAGACCAAATGACCACTTTGGCAGTTCCAGTCGACCTCGATAGATGTTCGGCCACATGTGGGTGTAGATAAAGGGTGTGTAAATCACAGCAAAGGCAATGCCTTCAAAGGCTGCGAAATCTTCGGTTTGATCTTCCCAGCGAAAGAGTCCCAAGCCGCAAACCAACGCCAAAACAGCATAGGTCAACCACTGCACATGCCTTAGAGCCAATTCGGTGTTGATTTTTTCTGGCACAACAAAACTCCATGCCAAAACCATAGCTAGGCTCGAAAAATCGATAAATCCCAAAGGCGCGAGCAAAAAGTGGAGCCCACAAACAAATAGAAATCCAAATCGTCTTAAGCGCGGAACAACCAAGCACAAAGGGATCACAGCCTCTGTTAAAAAGCCAAGAGCGGGCATCAGTTGTTGAAGCGTGGTCTTAAGAAAACTCAGGGAATTGGGAAGAAGCGCTAAGTATTCACCCATCTTGTCATTGGCACAGCTGACCTCTGGGTTAAAAAAATCACTATTGAATTTGTGAAAAGCAGCAAAAAAATAAGTGATAAAAGCAAGCCATCGAACTGTTTTCAAAAATTGGTTGTAGTGCTCACCACTCAAGGGGCGAAATTGCCCGAGGGTGAGCGGAATTGTTAACAGAAAAATAAAAAAAGACAGATTGGAGTGATTGGCAAGATTGGGAAATTTTTCAGCATACAAAAAAAGTGCAACGATAGAAATAAAGGCAAACTGAAGTTGAGTTTTTGGGAGCCTTACAAGGGTAAAAAGAGCAACCACGGAAAAGAGGGCCAGCGGGCGAATATCCCAAGACTCTGTTTGATGAAAAACATAAGAAGCCACTAACAGAATCTGCAAGATGAACAAATGAGTCATTTGTTTAAGAGCGGACGAGTGCATCCTATGATGATGGATGAAAATTTGAACCTTGTCTAGGTTTCGGGTTCTGACTGTTTAAAAAGTCTGCGTAAGACCTACGCCAAAGGCCTGCGGTTTTCCGGGACGCATCCCAAATGGGCGGGCGGCAACAATGTATTCCACAGCGAATAGATTGTCTGCTTTCAGATACAACGAGCCTGTCTTCGAATAATTAAAACGACTCACCAAATCCACAACCCCAAACCCACCGATGCGGACTTGATTCGTGGAAAGACTTTGATCCACCACATCGCCTTGGTAGGAAAAGTTGAGATTGTTTTGCCATTTTTTATAATCTACACCCACACTCACATTGTACTGAACTCGAGGAATATACGGAAGACGTGAGCCTGAGGTAATGACACCGTCACCCCACTCGGGGCTTTCGGACCGAAAGGTATTTGCAAACTCGGCGCTCATCAAAGTGAGAGACGTTTGCATGGGGAATTGAAAGCCGCGATAGTGCTGAAGTGTGCTTGCCGAGAGTTCAAGCCCGTAAACACGGGCCGCACCGCCGTTAAATTGTGTATCGGCATCGGCCAAGCAACCTGTCGAAGCGGTACAGCTTCCAGTGATGTTATCGTAATCATTAAAAAACAAAGTGGCGTCGGTGTTGAAGTGGGTTCCTCCGTAGCGCAAACCCACTTCGTAATTCACGGCGCTTTCTCTCTCATTACGACCAAAAGTTCCAAGGCCGGCCACATTGAGAGCGCGATTTATGCTGCCTCTCGCGGCAAGGACCTGATTCAATTTGTAAGAAAGCCCGGTGCCTGGAACAAAAAATTGGTCACGCGTGCGATTTTCTTGGTTGTTTGTGCGATTGAGATTGCGAAAACGAATATCTTCGTAACGACCAACAAGGGTCCACTTCCAATCGCCCATGGTCAGATTGTTTTCGATAAATGTGCTAGCCGCCAAGGCTTCGTTTTTATCAAGAGTCCCTTGCGAGATATTCCCCGTCAGGTTCATCGACCCATTGATCATTTCCGATTCTTGCCGGGTGTGGTTGCGTTCGATGGAATCGTTGTGAAGACGTGCGCCCCAAATCAGTTCATTTTTAGCAGAGCCTAAATCGCTATTCACGGTGAGATTTGTCTGCAGGCCACTCGAAAGAAAATGACGTTCATTGTTCGCGAGAAGAACGTTGCCATCCTTTCCTGCAAGAGTCGAAGAGTTGCGCTGCCCTTTGAGAATTTGATAATAATAAGAGTTTGTACTTGTCGGATTATTGAGAACATCGCGAATAGATATATCTTTATTGGCAAAACCATCAACGCGAAACCAGGTTCTTTCAAAACGATTGTGATAGGCCAATGTTTTTAAAAAGCTGGATTCGCCTATTTGTAAACCGTGCTCAATTTGAAAGCGCTGGTGAGTCCACATCATATCATCTAGCTCCGAAGCAGCATATCTTTGATAAGCGTCCTCAGAAAAATCAGTCGATGTAATCCCAACATAAGTTTCATTGGAGTCTTCGGTTGAAAAACCGATTTTGGTTTTTAGATACTGTTTGGCAGAAATATTCCACGAAGCTTTTAAGAGAATATCGTTTTTTATAAATCCCGTGTTCTGATCTCGAGGAAGAACTTTAAAGCCATCCGTTTCCATGCGCGAAGCCAAAAGAAGAAAGCCATACTTATCCAAAACGGAGTCGCCAGCTTCGGCGCTAAATAATCGAGTGTTAAAGCTGCCATAAGAGGCATCTATTTTTTGATAACCGTTTTTGGGTATTTGTTTGGTGATATAATTGAGGCTGCCACCAATCGAGTTCGGTCCCCAAGGAACGGACGCAAAACCCTTGTACACTTGTAAGCTCTCAGTGGTCAGCATGGAGGGCGTAAAATAGGCCGCTGGAGCCGAGTAGGGCGCCGGACTGATAAGCACTTCATCTTCCATCAGAACAACTTTTTTACTGCGATCAGGATGCGTACCACGAAGTCCGATGTTGGGGCGTAACCCTTGCCCGTCCTCTTCACGAACATAAGTTCCAGAAACGGATTTTAAAATTCGCATGACATCAGTTTGTTTCTTTTTTTCTAGATCTTTTTTGCTCACTTCATCCGGGGCCGTAAAATTTTGTAACTTTTCCTGCATATTGCCAGATACAAAAATACGATCGAGTTCCACGGTTTCAGCTCCGTCTGCGTCCTCCGCCCAAGTGGGGCTTAAAAATAAATTCAAGAGAAGAAGTCCAATATTAATCATTGTCACCTTGAGGAATCGATTGGTCGATCTCTAGAGAAAGAAACGTGAGCAGATCGGACTTGTAAACGTCTGTAATGTGTTCCACCTGCTTAAACAAGAAACAAACGGGCTCATTCGGTTCAGAAAGAGTTGTTTTTTTACAAGATATTGGATTCATATTTTCCACAAGTTGGGAGAGTGTGCTGACTTGATTAAGTTTGATGGAAGTTGCAAGCGCTTGTGAAATGAGGGTATTGATTCTAAGATCCAAATCGTATTGTTTCTTGGCCCGTAAATAAGCGCTCACAGAAAAATCTTCAGGATCCGTTCCGTTAAAAAAATTCTGAAAGGCTTTAAGTGAAGAGATAACAGCTACGAGGCTCAATTGCGAATAGGGGTGTTGCACATCCTCAGGACACTTCCCAGATTCGTTGGTGCAAAGACTGTTGAGCCCCAAAGGCTTGCCCAAATCATAGTCTTTCACTTTTTCAAGAGCCGAGAGTGCCTGTACCATATTTTTTAAAGCTAAAGTTTCTGATTTTGTATATTCCAAGGTATTTAAATTCTGTTCGTAGCTGGCGGACTGTGGATCCCAATCGTTTTTTATTTTTTGTGCGAAATGGTTGATCTGTTTTGCGAGAGTTTGAGCGTGCAGGCAGCGATCGCGTTTTTTTTCTGTATCGGGAATTTGATTCCAGATTTCCATCTGCGGGTAGGCTTTGATGTTGCAATGGGACACCAATGTTTTTTCGAAAAGCAAATACTCGATTGCATAGAGTCCCAAAACCGAGGGATGCGTAGGGGAAAGAGGTTGTTTGTTTTTTGTTTCTACAACGAGCGTATCAACAAGACATCGATTGAGGGTGCGATAGTGAATGGCATTGAGCGGAGACTGGTCGGTATCAGCTTTTTGTAACCCAATGGCAAATCCTTGGAGCAGATAAAATTTTTCCACCAACTTTTCATAAGCATATGTCACAGATACCAAGGCCCCTGGCACTTCGACATGAGAACAAAGATTTTGCAGAGAAATCGTTAATTGATTTGCAGCCTGAGAAAAATCACTCGCATTTTTCTGCGCCAAAGAAAGGCCAAAGTTAGCGAGTTGCACCTCTGGCGTTGACTGACGAGCTTTGACCTCTGTTTCTTGTTTGCCATAGTCAGAACAGGAGCAGCAGAGAGTGAGAGCGAGAATGAGAGGAACACGAGGCCCAAGCAACATCAAAAATCCTATTTGTAACCAACACTCTTCATGAGATTTGTACTTTCCTCAATCAGGTCTGGTGTCAATTGGCTCCAGCTTGTGCCGTTGATTTTAAAACCCATCCAAGAACCAACAGTCTTATTCGGGTGAGCGACAGTTGTGTTTGCCGGGAATTCGAAAGTGGATCCAACAATTTGTTTTTGAACATCAGGAGAAAGCATGACCTCAATCAACTGGTTGGCCAGAGCTTGTTGTTCAGAGGCCAAAGAAATACCGATGCCCGAGCCATTGGTGTGAGTTCCTTGTCCACCTTCACCAACAAAAACAACGCCGAGCGGAGCTTGTGGGTCGGAGGAAAGATAGCGTCCTAAGTAGTATGTATTAACAACGCCTACAGCGCACGTTCCATCCGCGATGGCCTTAAGAACAGCAGTGTCATCTGCGATGGGATTAACGGCAAAATTTTGAACCCATCCATCGATCACCGAAGTGGCTTTTTGCTCTCCAGCGTTAGCAATTAAATTTGCAATCAAAGCTTGATTGTACGAAGAGTTCGCTACGCGAACGCAGAGTCTTCCGGCCCACTCAGGATTTGCAAGATCGGAATAGTTTTTTAAAGTAGCAGGGTTCACGGAAAGAGTGTTGTAAACAACAGTACGTGCACGATAGGTCACGCCCACCCAGTTTTTTGTTTTCATCACTCCATTTACTTTTTGAGATGCCGCGCTGTTGTAGGGTTGAAAAAATCCGCCAGCATTGATTTCGTTAAGATAAACTAAATCTCTTACAAAGATAACATCGGCACCATTCGACTGAGCGCCTTCGGCATTGAGACGATTGACGAGATCGGAACTTTTCATTTCGATGATATCAAGATCAGCGCCCGTTTTTGCTTTAAAAGCAGAGGCGATAATCTGTGTCGTCGCGGCAGGACGATCTGTATACATTACAAGTGCGGCAAAAGTATTAAGTGAAATGAGTGTAGTCATTGTGAATACTATGAATTTCATTGGGGGGCTCCTTATCTAGCCAAAGCATTCTGCTTTTGACCTCTGAGTTGAGAGCACAAACTAAGGCTTCAGTGTAGGTTTGGGCAAACAAAACCGACTTTTTTATGTTGTTGATAAGCTATTGATTTCATAACTGCATAGTAATTGAAAATCGTTGACGAAGATGGCTCTGAAAACCTAATTTTGGCGCATGGAACAACTGCTCCGTTCTCTTAAAACCTATGTGGATCGATTTCTGGTTCCCATTGACGATCCAGGTTCTAGGCTCTTCTATCTCAATCTTGTAATGACATTCGTATTTTTAGTGGTTTTTGCATCTTTCCAGTTTAGAGGTAAGCCCCTGAATTTAGTGGTTTCTCGTATAACAACTTGGATTTTTCGTAAAAAATACTGGTGGAATGCCTCCACTAAAGTGGATTATCAAATTTATTTTCTCAACGGAGTGCTCAAGGCCTTTATTTTGATTCCGTGGCTCGATCTCAGTTACTTTTTTTCGAAAAACACAGTTCGTCTTTTGCAGTCCTTTCCAAGAGATTCTCATGCGTTACCTACGAGCTATATCAGTTTGTTTTCATTTACAGTGATGGCCTTCGTTTTTGATGATTTCCTCAGGTTTTTTCATCACTGGTGTATGCACAAAGTCCCTTGGCTCTGGCGTTTTCATAAAACACATCACTCTGCAAAAATTCTAACACCGATTACACTTTATCGCGCGCATCCGATGGAAGTGATCATCGCGACCTTGAGAAATTCCTTAAGCGCAGGTGTCGCCACGGGTGTTTTTGTTTATATGTTTGAATCGCAAGTTTCGTATTTTAATATTTTGAGTGTGAATCTTTTTGGTTTTGCTTTTAACTTTTTAGGAAGCAATTTGCGCCACAGTCACATTCCAATCAGCTTTGGCATCTTTGAAAATATCTTTATCAGCCCCAAACAACATCAAATTCATCACTCCAAAAAACCAGAACACTTCGATAAAAATTTTGGAGTTTCTCTGGCGATTTGGGATCGCCTCCTTGGCAGTCTCGTCTATTCTAAAAATGTGCAGCAACGACTTCGCTTTGGAATCGACGGCATGAAAGCTCATCATCTTAAGAATATTTTATTAGGAAAATAGAATTTATTTCAACAAACCAATTTCGCGCAGGCGTTGTTTTAAAAAATCTTCCGCCAATATATCTGGAAATTTGGCGCCAGTTCCTAAACACGAAGGCAAGCAGCTGAGCATGGCCTCAGGGTGTGGATGCATAAAAAATGGCATTGAGTAACGGCTGGATTTGGCCTCAGGCGGATTCACCACTCGATGTGTAGTCGACGGAATGACGTTATTGGTTATCCGTGCCAGCATGTCTCCAGAGTCGACAATCAATGCATTGGGCTTAGATTCAATCGGCAGCCAAGTGCCATCGCGATCTTTAAGCTCTAAACCCGAAGCAGATGCGGACACAAGAATAGTGATTAAATTAATGTCTTCGTGAGCGGCTGCGCGAATCGAGCGTGGATCGCGATCGGGCGGGAGCGGCGGGTAATGCAACAACCGAAGGATGGAGTTCCCATCGAGTGTCATTTTTTTGAAGAACGATTTTTCAAGTTCTAGTGGCAGAGTGAGAGCTTCTAAAATCAAATCTCCACAGGTTTCAAGCGCTGTATAAATTTGCGAGAACACGTCAGCAAACTCTTTCACTTCCGCAGGCCACACATTTTTGGGATAGAGAGAATTGTAGCGATGAACAGCGGCCAGAGTTCGACCCACATGCCAGAACTCTTTAAGATCAGCCACCGGGCTGTCCTTGGCGTGTTCTTGGCCAAAGGGAGTGTAACCACGTTGAAAGCCATTGTCTCTGAGGGCGTACTTTTCTTTGATCTCGCGAGGGAGGGCAAAAAACTCTTCGCTCAAAGCATACGCTTTTTTAAGAAGTGAGTCTGAGATGGGATGATCCACCATCACAATAAAGCCATAGTCTTTAAGACCGCGGTACAAATCGCTGATAAAACTCTGTTTGTCGGTTTCGGAACCTTGTGTATAGGCGGCAAGGCTTAACTCTGGAACTTTGGATAATGTACTCATAAATCCCCCTCGAAGCCCTGCTTATACTTCGCGCAAGCGCGCATTCCTACTAATAACGCACGACTCAATACTCAGCCAGATCGCATATACGCACAGAAAAGGTACTTGGTACCTTTTGGATAATCCTTTATTCTGTGGCTGTGAAATACAGTCTTTACCAATTGGCTTTGCCAAGCATTGAGCAGGATTTTGTGCTTTTTAACCTCAAGGTTGAAAGCCAGGTCTTATCGCGAACTTATTTAAAGGCATCTCCGCGCAAGCACCATTATATTTTACAATCGCGCAAAAAAAAGCCCGAGATGGTGATTTTTCATCTGTCTGGCTATTTTGGCAATGGTCCGCAAAGTTTTAACCAAAAAACGCAGGAAGAAAATTTTCCAGAGCAAATCATGGATCGTACGCGACGCGGAAAAATCCCGAGTGCTCTTCATGTGTTTGTCGATGCGATGACTCCCTGGGGTGGCTCACAGTTTTTAAACAGTGATCTGTTTGGACGTTACAGTGATCATTTACAAAGTGAATTGGCTCCTTTGGTTCAAGATATTTTTCATGTTGATAAAAAACATCCTTGGATATTGATGGGCTCCTCCAGTGGTGGATACGGCGCTCTTCACCATGTGAGTTTGCCAAAAAGTCGCTTCGATGCAGCCATCGCCATTGCTCCAGACAGCGATTTTGCGACGTCATTGCTTCCCGAACTTTACAAAGTGAGTCCCTACCTGACAGATCTCACGTCTGTGAAAAGTGTAGAGAAAGCCTTAGCAAGTAAAGAACTTGCAAAACGAAAAAACTTTTTTGATATCATAAACACGCTTGCGATGACGGCCTGTTATTCGCCGTTAAAAAACGGACAGCTCCAATTTCCAATTGATTTAAAAAGCGGAGATCTTAAAGCGTCTCTTTGGAAAACCTGGTTGCTAAAAGACCCGGTCTACTTTTTAGCGCAGAGATCTTCCCAGCTCAAGCGCAAGACCGTGTATCTGGATGTTGGCATTTTTGATGATTTTTGTCTCTATTTTGGGGCTCGAAAAATCCGTGATGTCCTAAAAAGAAAAAAAGTAAAAACAATTTATAATGAATTTCCGGGGACGCATTTTTGTCTCAACGAAAGAAAGTTAAAGGCGCTTGAGTGGTTAAAAAAATATTAGATTTTACAAAAAGTGAAAATCAATCGCGCGTGTTTTTAGCCCAAACCTCATTGGCTTTGAGTTTTGTTCTCTTTTTTATTAAATACTGGTCATTTCATATCACCCAATCGCAAGCACTTCTCTCCGACGCAATGGAGACCGTCGTTAACATCGTGGTCTCGGGCATGTCCTTATGGGCCATTTACTGGGCCGCTCAGCCCGCCGATCAGGGTCATCCTTATGGCCATGGTAAAGCCGAATATCTTTCGGCCGCCTTTGAGGGCGGACTTATTTTTGCCGCCGCTCTTTTTATTATGGCGTCTTCAATACAATCTTTTTTTCAACCCAAAGTTTTAACACAGTTGGATTTAGGGATGATCGTCAGTTTGGCGGCAGCGGTGATCAATGGGTTGTTGGGATGGTTATTGATTTATCGAGGACGACAACTCAATTCTGCGGCCATTTTAGCGAGTGGACATCACTTGATGTCGGACTTGATCACTACGATTGGCGTTCTCGCGGGCTTACTTTTGGTGCGATTTACCAACCTTGTATGGATTGATGGTTTACTCGCTATTGGAGTGGCCATTCATCTGCTGCATACGGGTTACAAACTTGTCAGAGGGGCGCTCGGCGGTTTGCTCGATGCCACCAATCGTGGATTTATCGAAAAATTTAACGGCATTATCAATGATCAACGACCAACATGGGCCATTCAGATTCATCATGTGAGAATGATCATTGCCGGAGAATACCATCACATCGACGCCCATATCGTTATGCCTGAATACTGGGATATCAAAACCACACACGATGTGATTTTTGACTATGAAAAGCAAGTGTTTGAAAAATATGGAACTCACGGTGAAATACATTTTCATGTGGATCCTTG
The DNA here is from genome assembly GCA_964579625.1 of uncultured Pseudobdellovibrionaceae bacterium. Classification (GTDB taxonomy): domain Bacteria; phylum Bdellovibrionota; class Bdellovibrionia; order Bdellovibrionales; family JAGQZY01; genus JANPLN01. The sequence continues at coordinate 54,918 of CAZOGU010000001.1, read as the reverse complement.
TCAAAGAAGGTATTGTAAAAACTGTGGTGACTTAAAATGTTTGATCCGTAAAGAGGAGTTCGAAGCTCCGCGAAAAATTTCGATCAAAGAAATGTTGGACTTCGACGAACCCAGAAAGTCCCAACCATGAGTTTTCAAAAAACTCTAAAAATCTATTCCAAACAACAAGCGCTCAAAGATTTACCCACTCGAAAAACAAAAGACAACAAAACCACTGGCGGAAAAGTTTTCGTTGCAGCGGGCAGCGCTGGCATGTGGGGAGCCGGACAGCTCACGGCTCAGGCGGCCAGTCGATGTGGCGCTGGTTATATCTATCTTTTAAAAGGACAAAAAAACAATCCTGATTTTTTAACTCTCACACAAACTCAGCTCAAAAAAACAGTGTTCTCCGCTGTTGTGCTTGGACCTGGTTTTCGTCGACCCAAAACCATCGGAGTTTTGATTCGTCATTGGCTTCAACAAAAGCAAAGCAGTGTGGTGCTCGATGCCGAGGCCCTCAACTGGATTGCAAAGAATAAAATATCACGATTGCCCGCGAGTTGGGTTTTGACTCCACACGAAGGAGAGATGGCGCGTCTTCTTCAAAAAAGCAGCGCATGGGTGAAAGAGAATCGTGCGATGGCCGTTAAAATGGCGCAAAAAAAATATGGTGGTGTCGTTTTACTCAAAGGGCACGAAACGCTGGTGACAGATGGTCAAAAAGTAATGCAAATCAAATCCGGAAACGCAGCCTTGGCCAAAGCAGGAAGCGGTGATGTTTTGGCAGGAATGCTCGCTGCATTTTTGGCACAAAAGAAAAAGAAACAGTCCGTCTCGCAAATGGTCTGCCTTGCAGTTTATGTTCATGGCTGGTTAGCCGATGAATGGCTTCGCAACGGAAATGATATCTTAAGTCTGCGCCCCGTGGATCTCCTCGCACAATTGCCTCAGAGTCTGTCACGTTTCAGAAAAAAGAAATAAGTAAGTCACCAAGAGCACGTGCCCTAAGGTGTTTGTTTTACTTTCACCTTGAAGCAGTGTTTCTTTTTTCCTTTATCATCGATTTGTAATTTAAGTTCCGTTCCGTTGGTGAGCTGAAGCGGATCGTCAACGATGTAATGATCTTCAAAGCGTTTTATTTTAAATATTTTTCCAGGATTCGGATTTGTCTGCTTTAGGCTGACAGAAAGGTTCGCAAGATCCACATCCGCTGACCATTTCGTCTTACTGAGATCCACAGAGGCTTCTTCGCGTCCGACAATAAATATTTTAACTGGTTCGCCGGGAACAAATTTAATATTAAACAAACTCCCTTGCTCACGAATCACTTCAAAGTCCGTCTTGGGCGGAATGGACGGTTGAGAAAAAATAAAAAAACTCACTAACAAAGCATGTAACATAATACCTCCCTCACGCTTACAGATTACCATCCGAACTTATCTAGATGCAAAGTTGTTTTAAATTAAAACATACTCTTGGTCTTGATGAGGAGCAATACACTCCGTCTGGAATTCTTTTTCAATGTGCCCTTTCATGGCAGCCACGGAATCAGGCTCTCCATGAGTGATAAAAACCTTTTTCGCTTTAAATTCTGATTTTTTAAGCCAATCGATAATTTCGGTAAAATCGGCATGGGCCGAAAGATTTTCGATCATTTTAACAGACGCTTTGATGGGTACCATTCGCCCATGAATCTTGACTTCTATGGCACCGTCCTGAAGTTGTCGCCCGCGCGTGCCCATGGCCTGGAAGCCCGAAAGCACGATCACGTTGTTTGGATTTTCTGCAAAGGCTTCCAGATGATGAAGAATACGCCCACCGGTGGCCATTCCGCTTCCGGCAATGATTATCATTGGTCCTTTTTGTTCGTTGAGAAGTTTGGATTCTTCGACGGACTTTATATATTCAAAATCCTCACTCATCCGATTGCATTGCTGTGTTGTCAGCTTATGTAGGTCGGGGTGACGACAAAAAATCGATGTCGCACTCGTTGCCATAGGACTGTTGAGATACATCGGTATTTCGGCAATTTTTTTATCTTTACGAAGTTCTGATAAAAAGTGCATCAACATTTGAGTGCGCCCAACGGTAAACGCGGGGATGAGGACGACTCCCTTTTTTTGAATAGCCACATTTATAATTTCACTGAGTTCATTTTTTGGGTCAGATTCTTCGTGTTTTCGATCACCGTAGGTGGATTCGACGACTAAGCAATCCACATCGGGAAGAGGCTCTGGTGGGAGAAGAAGGGGATCTTCGGGACGGCCGATGTCCCCGGAAAAAGCAATCCGTATGCCTCCCACTTCGAGCAAAATCTGTGCAGCCCCCAAGATGTGTCCTGCTGATAAAAATCGCGCGCGCCAACCAGGAATAAACTCAAAAAAAGATTGAAAACTTTGAGGCTGAAAGTATGTCAGTGCAGCTTCGGCATCTTCGATCGTGTAGAGGGGAAGCGCGGGTGTGTGTTTAGACAGTTTGCGTTTATTGAACCAAGAGGCTTCTTCCTCCTGAAGGTGAGCGGAGTCGAGAAGCATCACCTGGCATAATTCTGCAGTTGCGCTGGAGCAAAAGATCTTGCCGTGAAAGCCTTCTTTGACCAAGCGAGGAATGTAACCCGAGTGATCGATATGCGCATGAGTCAGAAGTATGGCATCAATTTTTTGCGGATCAATAGGAAAACGGTCCCAGTTTTTAAGACGTAACTCCTTAAGTCCTTGAAAAAGTCCGCAATCGATTAAGATTTGTTGTTCACCGTAGGTGACAAGATATTTGGAGCCCGTCACCGTTTGAGCTCCACCTAAAAAACGAAAGCAAGGTTTTTGCAAGGTTTGAATCTTAAATTCCTCCGGCGCCACCTTCGGCGCGAGAATCATAGGCTCCCTCTAAAATACCATCTTCGCGCAAGCGAATACCGTTGACCTTCGCCGTCCACGAAACTTCTGTTTTATGCCCCATTTTTTCGAGGGCCCGCTGTGTATCGACCGAAAACTGATAGTTATCGAGAAAGATTTGTTCTGGTAAAAATTGGTGATGGATGCGCGGAGTTTGCAAAGCACGATCCATATCATAGCCGTTTGCAACAACGCGATACCAGGTTTGAAAAACACCAGTGATGATACGTGGTCCACCGGCTCCACCAACACCCAAAACAGTTTTATTGTCTTTTGTGATAATGGTGGGGCTCATCGAACTGAGAGGTCTTTTTCCGGCCTGAACCAAATTGGCTTTCCCTTGAATGAGTCCATACATGTTTGGTTTGTCGGGAATGGTTGTAAAATCATCCATCTGGTTGTTGAGAGTAATGCCGTACTTTTCACTGACCATTGCAGAGCCATAAGTGCCGTTTAAGGTAATTGTCATGACCACTGCGTTGCCAGCAGAATCCATCACCGTAAAGTTTGTGGTTTCGTTGCTTTCTTTTTTAAGCCCCTCTTCGGAGAGAGCCGAGAGTTTAACGGGTTTTCTCGAACTGATTTGATCGGCCAGAGTTTTAATGTATTTTTGGCTCGAAAGCTCCGTGACCGGATTTTTATTGTAATCAGGATCTCCGAGAAGGGAGCGTCCGCGAAAAGCCATTTTTAAAATTTCGGCAAGCAAGTGATACTCTTCGATCGACGTTGGCGTTTTTTTAGCAAGTTCGGTTTTTTCGGCGAGGCCAATGATGGTCGAAGTTAATACGCCGCTACTCGAAGGCGGGGGCATCATGTGAACTTTGTGGCCGAGATAATCTTTTTCAATCGGAGTTAACCAGCGCACTTTGTAATTTTGCAAATCCTGAATTCCCATCACACCACCACTTTTTTTAAGAGTAGTAATGATGTCTTTGCCAATATCGCCAGCGTAAAAAGCTTTTGGTCCTTCATCGCGCAGTTTGCGAAGGGCTTTGCCGAGTTGCGGTTGACGAAAAATTTCGCCAGGCTTGTAATCCATTTCTGATTTGAAGAAATATTTTTTTCCATACTGGTTAAAATCTTTTTTTGTGTCTCTGGTATCACCAACCCATTCGCCACTGACTGGGAATCCCTGCTCCGCTAAACGAAGAGGCTCGTCAAACAACTGCGCCCATTTGAGTTTTCCGTACTTTTGATGAATTTCCCACAGACCGGCGGCAATTCCTGGAATACCCACAGCCAAGGAACCAATGGTTGAGGCTTTTTCGGCGCGCTCTTTATAAAAATTGGGATGAGTTAAAATGGGCGCGGTTTCGCGAAAGTCGATAGCGACGGGGGCTTGTTGATTCATACGAATCATTGCAAAACCACCCCCCCCCAAAGAGGCATTGTAAGGGCTTGTCACAGCTAGCGCTAATTCAACGGCGACGGCCACGTCGACAACATTTCCGCCCTTTTGAGCGATTTTTTGTCCCACTTCAATCACTCGTTGAGTGGGAGCGGCCACCATGATTTTGTGACCCTCCACCGGAACAGCCCAACTTGAGAGGGGGTTAAAAATACAAACGCTCAATAAATAGATTGAATACTTCATGATAACTCCTGTGTTACCCCTAAAATTGAACTCTTGCATTCACGGGGTCAACTTCTGCTTGCTGATCATGTAAGAATTTGATAGTTCGAAGGCATGCAACTCGTTGAGTCAAGAACCTATCACTTTGTAAATCCCTATATTCGCAGGATGGAACTCCAAGAGGAGTGGGTTTATGACGAAGAAAAGGCGCGGTACTTTCGCGGCCAGTGGGTCACACATTTGGCCGAGAAACCCTGTCCGTTGCATGTTGAAATCGGCACCGGAAATGGTTTTCACTTTGCCCACTACGCAGAAACGCAACTGAATGTGGCACTTGTTGGTTTTGAAATTAAATTTAAAACAGCCGTACAAAGTATTGAACGCACGCGTGCGACGGGAGCAACGCAAGTGCGAATGCTCAAAGCGGATGCGCGGAAACTCACCCAATATTTTGCTCCCGAAGAGGTCGAAAAGGTGATCATCCATTTTCCAGACCCTTGGCCCAAACGTCGGCAGCAAAAAAATCGTTTAATGAATGGAAATTTTTTTAAAGAGTTAGACATGGTTTTAAAACCTGGCGGAACTCTCGAATTCAAAACAGATCATTATGGGTATTTTCAGTTTGCCGCTCGTCACGCAGCCGAATCGAATTTGGTGATGACTCATTACACAGAGGATTTGCATCATTCGTTTGTAGCAGCGCAAAACTTTGTTACAGCGTTTGAGGCCCTTTTCTTAAAAAAGGGCCAACGAATCTTTTCTTTTACGCTCCAAAAAAATTAGAGCTTTTTGCACAGATCGTAAGACTCTGTGATGTATTTGATAAATTCTTTATTGCTTTTAGCCGCATGTTGAATCCGATGAAACTTTTTAACGGCAGGAAAATTCATATCCCAAAAAGGTGTTGGGTCTTCTTTGAGTTGAGGGAACGTGTGCGCCCGAAGGTCAGTCGCAGTCCAAGTTTTGTCTGCCACGTGGGTGAGAAGCTGTGTTCCAAAAGAAAATCCATATTTGATTCCAGCAAAGGCGGGACGGTTGAGAGGGTAATGTTCTTTTTTCGGAGCGGCTCCAAATGGAGTTAATTTTTCGACCGGTTTACGAAGACCACCACAGTCATAACTTTCGGCATAGTCCGCATTGAGGAAAATCGCTTGTTGCGGTGGAAGTGTAAAAACCCATTGATCCTTTTCGATTGTTTTTTGCAGCATCGACTCTTCAAACGACCATTTTAAAACGGATTTGTATTTGTTCCCCAATAGTCCGCGATTGATTCCTCCAACGTAGACAGGTCTAAAAATAAATTGGGAGGACTGAAGTTTGTCCACTTTTATTTTAACTTCATAAGAGTTTGGGTTCATCACTTGAAGAGTTAAAACAGGATGTGGTTCTACCGGGCCAAACACAGTTTCCATGTTTTGAAGTTCGGCTTCGATCATTAAAGGCTGAGGTTCGAAAGCCAAAACCATGGGTCGTGACAGAAACACCTGTTCGCTACTTTCGATCAAGAGACGACAGGTTTGTTGAGAACTTTTCCAGATTGAATAATTTGTTTCCGAAGAGGCCATCAATTTTTCGAGCGTCACTTCAGAATGATGGCGTAATATTTTTTGAAAGTCTGAACAGGCCAGTGTCCACGCCTCTCCATCAGGGAGTGACTCTGTTTTGATCTGCTCGTAGATATCTGCCGTTTTAGTTTCTGTAAAAAGAGCAATATTATTGAAACTCGCGGAATTGGTGATCGTGATGGATTTCAGCGGATAGATCGATACAGATGAGGTATTGGACTCGGTGAGAGTGAGTGTAAGATCACAGGTGAGAGGTGACGAACTTGTGGAGAGCAAAGCCTCGCGTGATAAAATTTTAAGAATAGGAATCGAAAATTGATTCTGAAAATACACATCATTGACCAAAGATCCTTTGGTGGAATCTGTCTGGCACCACGACTGCACACGAACAACAATGGGATTGGTTTGAAAGTTTTGTTGCTCAAGAAGATCAATCACCAATTCGCCACCGAGTTCGAGGGAGCGGATGTCTTTTGCCCATTTCATGCGTTTTTGACTGTCTCGGGAGCCAATATTTTCGGTCTCCGAGCGCACGGGTTGATACACAACCTCTTTGTCTTTGAAGCAGGAAACCAATCCCAAAAACAGGACCATTAAACTATAAACACCATATTTTCTTTTTAAAGCCATAAAGCCTCCTTGTGGAGGGCCTTATCGCAAGATCAGGGCCACACTTTACCAGTAACTGCTTGTGACGGTCACATCACCGTGAACGCTGCACTGGCAGCTGATTCTCTGGCTTGGCAAGAGTTGATATTTTTCGATGAGTTTGGCTTCCAAAGGTTCAACCGGGGAAAGATTTTCAATTCCAGCTTCGATCTTAAGTCGGCACTTTCCGCAAACGCCATCACCCAGGCAGGAGGAGGCCACGGGAATGTCGTTTTTTCGTAAAATCTGAAACAAAGACTCTTCGGGGTTGCCTTCGAGGGTTTTGTTGAGTTGAGGAAGTGAGATTTTCATGAGAAGAGTATAAAACTGTGAAAAAAGAAAAGATATGGATTCTTGGGGCTCGCCGCGGCCTGGGATCAGAAATTTTAAAACTTTGGAAAGCGCAAAACCCAGAGCACGAGGTCATGGCGTCGTCGCGCAAAGAGTTTTCCGCCACAGGAGTTGAAACCTATCTTTGTGACATGACAAAACCACAGGATGTAGAATCCCTTTTACAAAAAGTGAAGCATGACTCCCCCAATCGCGTTTTTTATATTGCTGGCGGGGGTCCTTATGGAGCCTTTACCGACAAACATTGGAAAGATCACGAATGGGGAATGACAGTCACTTTGTTAACGCCCATGAAATTGATTTATCAATGCCTTCAACAAAGCTCTGTCACTCAAGTGATTTGTGTGGGGTCCGCCATCGCCGAAGATCAAGCAGATCCTGGCGCAGCCAGTTATGCTGCCGCTAAACACGGCCTCAAGGGATTGATCTATTCCCTTCAACAGGAAACCGATAAAGATTTACGCCTTTTTAGCCCAGGTTACATGGATACCGAGATGCTACCGCGGGCTGTTCAGGGGCGTTTGGATCCCTCCCTTCCGGTTTTAAGTCCTCATTTAATGGCAAAAGAGTTTATTGACTGGGCACAGAATCCCAAAGCGTCATGGCATTGGAGCAGTCGACCTTCTGTTTGAGGTGTGGTAGTTTTTCTCAACTTTTGAGGTGAAACATGAGTCAGGTTGAAGATGTGATCATAATTGGTTCTGGCCCAGCGGGTTTAACGGCGGCGATTTACTCATCTCGAGCCCTTTTAAAACCGTTTATGATTGAGGGCGAAGAAGTGGGCGGACAGTTAATGACCACGACCGATGTTGAAAATTTTCCGGGTTTTGCCCACGGAATTATGGGGCCAGAGCTGATGGGTGTAATGAAGCAACAGGCGGAGCGCTTTGGCACTCGCTTTCTTTCTCGCAACGTAACAAAAGTCGATTTGTCCTCTCGTCCATTTAAAGTGTGGGTGGGAGACCAACTTTTTCAGTCGAAAACTTTGATTATTTCTACCGGTGCGAGTGCTAAATATTTGGGACTTGAGTCCGAACGCAAATTCTTAGGGCGCGGAGTTTCGGCCTGCGCCACCTGCGATGGTGCTTTTTTCCGCAACCAAGAAGTGGTGATTGTGGGCGGTGGTGATACGGCGATGGAAGAGGCTACGTTTCTCACGCGTTTTGCCAGCAAAGTTTATATTGTTCATCGTCGCGATAGCTTCCGTGCTTCGAAAATCATGGCCGATAAGGCTTTAAATAACCCTAAGATCGAAGTGCTGTGGAATTCGGGCATCGAAGAAATTCTTGGTGATAAGGTTGTGGAGTCCGTTAAGATCCGTGATTTTGCCAATGATAAAGTCTACGACAAAAAAATTCAGGGAGTGTTTATTGCCATTGGTCACAAACCCAATACCGATTTGTTCAAGGGCCAATTGGATATGAACGACGTGGGATATTTAGTAACAAAACCCCATTCAACCTCTACTTCGGTCGAGGGTGTTTTTGCAGCGGGCGACGTGGCAGATCACGTTTATCGCCAAGCGATCACAGCTGCTGGAACTGGATGCATGGCTGCGATTGACAGCGAACGATGGCTTGAACAGCAAGGTCACTAGCGCTATGCTAGTGAAGTGAAAAAGAAGTCATTTGATACCAAAATTCTAGTGGATAAAATCGAAAAGATCACCAAAGAGCGTCTCACGAGCGAAAGCATCGTGAGCCTCGATGAGTTTCGTAAACTCCGCAACAAAAAAGAAAACAAATGTCTGTTAGTGATCGAAGACGACGAAACCATGCGAAGCGCAATAAAGCGCCTCTTCGAAGGTGAAGGTTACAACGTTAAAACCGCTGCCGACGGCACTCAGCTCTCATTGGTTCTCGATGATTCGCCAATTGATTTGATCATCATGGATATCGGTCTGCCATGGATCAACGGTTTCGAACTTGCTAAACTTCTCAAAGAACACGAAGACCTCAAATCCATCCCCTTGATTTTCGTTTCTGGAAAAACCAGCGAACTCGACGTCAAACGCGGCTTCGACGTCGGCGCCGACGACTACATCAAAAAACCTTTTGATGTGGAACAAATGAAAAAGACAGTGTCTCAGCTTTTAAATATTAAGAGTTAGAGAAGAGAATTTAAGCAACATCTATGTGATAGAGATCCTTCGGGCTAACGTCCTCAGGATAATTTTTTGACGTGGGCGTTGGATCTGGAATGTGAGTCTTCTTTAAGGTTCTTCCTCATGAGCTTGAAAGTGATTGGGTAGCGTAGCTCGTAGTTCAGCTAACTCTTTGTCTGTGAGTTCGGGAATGACGTGCGAGGGTTTAAAAGAACTTTCGAGTTTTACAAACTCAGAGTTTTGAAATGTCGCGAGGTGGTCTTTATTATTTTTAACAAAGCCAAGAAGTTCTTTATAAGTTCCACAGACGACTTCGGGTTTAGAGCAAACAGTTTGAGCAAAACGCTGCATTGCACGCCAATAAGCGCCGCCGTTCCAGAGAGAAAAGTGGTGGCCAATGTGTACGGGGGCCCGGTTGCCGTAATAATTGTTTTCGAAATACGCGAGATATGTTTTGTACATGCGATTTTCGTAATTTGTATACTCAGCAGCGGGGCCGGCGACTCCCTTTGAGTCGGCGACATAAAAATTGTAGTCCATACTCAATGTTTTTTTGCCAGTTTCGACAATAGTAAGTGCAGCGAGGGGAAAATTCCAAATCCCGTTGATCTGTTTTGGCCAGTAAGCCATTTTGTCTACGCGGCTGGTGTCGTAAAGAATGCCATTGCTTTTTAGTGATGGCCACAATCCATTTCCAACGCCAAGAAGTGGCGCGCGAAATCCGACCATGCCGGGATCAGAGCTTAGATTTTGCGTAAAATAATCCACCCACCACGACGGTTGCTTTTGCGGAATCAAACTGTGCTTCCACGCATTGAGCATGAGTTGCGTGAACTGTTTGTTTTCGCTGTCCCATTGTTTTTGAGTGTATTTCGCGCCATCAAAATGTGCATTGGCATGCGACGCCATCTCATGACCTTCATTGCTCGCGAGACGGACTTGATCGAGACGCTGTTGAATATCTGTTTTGAGTCCACCAAAACCAATGGCACTTTTGCCAGCGCCTTGCGAGGGTTCGACGTAATTTGCTTTATTTTCTGTGGAAAGAAAATAAACACCGCTGATAAAATAAGTAAAGCGCACATCGTTTTGTGCAGCGAACTTGCGCGAATTTAACCAAAACGTCAGACTCTTAGATCCATCAAAAGCCAAAAGCACAAACTGCGGCGGCCGAGCGACCTGAGCCAAAGAAGAGTAACAAACAAAAACCGTGGCCAGCGAAACAATCCATCGAAGCATGTGGGCCCCCTCTATTTCTAATTTTAAGAGAGAGTCTGTCAAAGGGCAACTAGGGACTTGCGTCTTACTTTGATTTGCGATCAAAGTGGCGGCGGAGGGCTTCTAGGGCGAACTGAGTGGAGAGGATTAAGCCGAACATAAAGAACGTGGCGGCAAACATGTTCCACCAGATGCCGCGGGTGATTTCTTGTTTGGCGTCATCGATCATTAAACCCCAACTGGGCGATCCGGGTTCCAGGCCCAAACCCAAGTAACTTAAGATCACTTCGATTTTAATTACGGAGACAAAAATCACACCGGCTTGAATTAGTATCAAATGGGAGAGATTTGGCAAGATTTCCTGGAAAATGATTTTCCACTGAGGAAGTCCTTGGGCCTTGGCTGCGAGGACAAAATCTGTTTGCTTTAGTTTCATAAATTCACTGCGCACGATTTTACAAAGTGTGGTCCAGGTGGTTAATCCGAGCGCCAGAAAAAGATTATTAAGCCCTTGTCCCAGAACAAACGCAAAGGCGGAAAGAAGTAAAATATACGGAATGGAATCGAGTGTGGTGTAAAACCACACAATGAAATCGTCGGTGCGACCTCCTCTGTAGCCAGCCAAGGATCCTAAAACAACGCCGATCAAAACCGCAAGCAGTGTTGAAAGCGAGCCCACAGTGATTGCAATTCGTGTGGCCTGCATTGATCTTTCGAGAACAGACCTTCCAAAAAGATCTGTTCCCAAAATAAATGTACGACTTGGAGGTTGATAGGATAAATCATTTTGCACAAGATCGAAGTGAGTGGCCAACAAACCAGAAGCCGTCCCAAGTGCTATCAGCACGTACAAAAGAAGCACGGCAAAAGAAATCGTGGTCGCGGTAGAAGAAAAAATCACTTTTCTCATCGCCACTCCACGCGAGCATCAAAAAAAGCTGCAAGTAAGTCATTGAGTAAATTAAAAACAATATAAAGCGTCGAACCAATCACGGTGAGAGCTTGAATTACAGGTAAATCACTTCCTTGAATGGCTTTTAAAAGAAGTCCACCCAGTCCTGGAATTCCAAAATAAGCTTCGAGAAGTAATGATCCGGTAATGAGTGTCGGCATTTGCGATGTGATTACGGTCAAAATCGGAATCGCCGCATTTTTTAGAATATGCGAAGTGTAAATCTGCCGAGGAGAAAGGCCTTTGGCATAGGCTGTTCGCACATAGTCCTGCTCCGACTCGTTTAAAAGCGTGGAGCGAAAGAGTAAAATTTTGGGAGCCATACTGGCAAAGGCGTAAATCAAACAGGGGAGAGTGACATACATCCATCTCCCGGTCCACGAAGGGTCCCAGCCATAAACGGGAAATAAATTCATATCAAAGGCAAAAAGTTTTTGCGCGTAGATAATAAAAACTAAAAAGCTAAAGCTCATTAACACAGAACAAAATAAACAAATGGTGCGATCCCACCACGATTTTTTGTAAACCGCAAACAGCGCCAAGGACAGAGAAAGAAGAATGGTAAGAAAGTACGCCGGAAGAGTGAGGCTTAAGGAGGCGCCCACACTTTGCAAAATCATTTGTGTGACGCTCTGATGGCTGGCCCAGCTTTCGCCCCAGTCCCAGGTGATTGTTTGTTTTAAAAAAGAAAAATACTGCGCAAGCAGAGAGCGATCAAGCCCCAGCTCTTGACGAAGTTGAGCGATTGTTTCGGCACTGGCGTTTTTGCCAGCATACAACAATGCAGGATCTCCACCGACGAGATGAAAAATCGCAAATGTCACAAGGGTCACTCCCCACAAAACAAAAGCGGCTCCGACAAAACGACGTACTAAAAATCCACTCATCGGTTCTCCTTTTTAAGGCGAGCCCGTTGTGGTCCGTCGACAAAGTAGTACTTCATGGTGTCGGCAATCATCACTTCAAACTTATGATTTTGCAGCCAAGGCTGTTTTACAAGAGGTCGTTGCCTATGAACATTAAAAACCCAAGGGCACTCATCCATCAGCAATTTTTCCATTTCGACGTAAAGAGCTGTGCGTGCGGGGCCAAATGGCAATTGCAGAGCCTGTTCATAGAGCTGATCAAAACGGGCGTTTTCGAAATTACTGGCATTGGGACCAGGAGAAATATTTTTACTGTAGAAAAGTTGAAAAAAGTTTTCAGGATCGGGGTAGTCGGCGTTCCAAGCCTGATCAAAGATATCCGCTTTTTTCTTTTTTACCTTGTCATTAAATTGCGGCCAGGTGTTTGCACTGAGACGAACTTTAACGCCGATCAAGGACAATTGATTTTTAAAAAACTCAGACATCTGACGAGCCACTGGATGAGTGGACGGCATTTCGTAGACAAACTCCGGTAAACCTTTTCCTTCGGGGTAGCCAGCGTCTGCCAATGTTTTTTTGGCAAGTTCTAAGTTGTAATCCGTGGCAAATGCTTTTCGAGCAGGATCATAGCCTTCGAGACCCGGCGGTATCGGACCGTGCGCCGGGGTGGCTAAAAAGTTATAAAACTTATCCACGGAAAATGTGCGATCAAAAACTAGGGAGAAGGCTTGGCGAATTTTTTTATTCTTCAAATAGGGATGCTGGGTATTGAAGCCAATGTATGTAATATCAAGTCCCGATGGGAGTTCCAGAGCAAATCCTTTTTTTTCAGCCTCTCCAGTCAGTCGCCCGGCTTTGATAAAAGTGTCTTGATAGTCCTTATGGGGTTGAAGAACATCAATGTCACCTTTTAAAAAAAGCAACCACTGTGGCTGCGGCTCTGGAATTTCGTAAATCACCACTCGATCCAATAAAGGGAGTGGCTGACCAGCGTGTTTTAAATTCCCTTGTTTTTGATCTTCAGGAGTTCCAACGAGGGGATACGTATGAGTTGCATATCGCCGGTTTTTTGAAAATCTTAATTGCGATCCACGAATCCATTGGTCCAACTGAAAAGCCCCAGTCCCCACGGCGTGATTGCCAAAGTTCGCGCCATAAAAATCAACAATCTCTCGAGGCACGATATAGGTTGCTGCCATTGTGAGATTTTGTAAAAATTGATAGTTGGGTTTATTGAGACGAATTTGCAAGGTGTGTGGGTCAAGAGCGGTCAATCCAGAGACGGGGGTTGCATCATTGGCAAGACCCGCACCTTTATTCTTACGCCACTCATCCAGGCCTTCGATTTTATTTTCCACAACCCAGTACGATTCACTGCGATTTTTTGGATCGGCCAAACGTTTGATGGAATAAATAAAATCGTCGGCAACAAAGAGGCGCTCTTTGGGTTTTTGAAAAGCCGGATGCTCGTGAAAATAAATATTTTTCTTAAGTGAAATCGTATAGGTTTTCCCGTCTTGGGATACGGAAGGCATGGTACTTGCCAAGAGTGGCTCGATTTCGATGGGTCTTTTGAGATAATGAAAGTGATAAAGCCCTTCATAGACTTGGGCCGCCATTTGATGGGAAAAAAGATCGTGAGTGTGAATGGGATCGAGGGTGTGGATGTTTTCGCGAACATACGAGTAAAATGTGGCATCCTCGGGCTGAAAGCGTTTGGTACAGCCAGTAAAAATAAAAATGAAGAGAAAAGCCAGCATTTGGATTTGCATTCCGAAGAGGTTAGCGAAAAAAAACCGCCGTGGACAGAGGTATTTGAGAGTGGTATTGTGCTGTGATGCGTAGCTCAACGGATTCTATTTCAGAATATGTAAAGTCCTTACAAAAGCCCCTCTCGGAGTCCCTCCTTAAAATCGAAGCGCGATTGCGGCAAGACAACAAGTGGGGAATTAATATTGGCGCTGTCGAAGGCCAAATTCTGCAGTTCTTGATTAAAACCTATCAACTTAAAAATATTTTAGAGATCGGCACACAGTACGGTTATTCCACCCAGTGGATGTTGGAGGCCCTTCCAGACGATGGCCGTTTGCTCAGTTTGGAAAAAGATGTTGAACACCATCAAATGGCAAAATCTTTTGTTACGGATCTCCGAGCGCAATTTATGCTCGGAGACGCCGTCGATTTGCTGCAATCCCTGAATGATAAAAAATATGATTTGATTTTTATTGATGCGAACAAAAAAGCCTACCCCGATTATCTCAAATGGGCCGAAACGCATGTTTCTCCAGGTGGCCTTATTATTGGCGACAATACGTTTCTGTTTGGTCAGGTCTTTCAGTCCGCGCCCGAGGATTCTCAAAAAAAAGGAATGTGGGAGGCCATGCGCCTGTTTAATCAGCGCCTTTTTCAGAATCCCAACTTTGACACCTGCATTTTACCCACAGCCGAGGGCCTCACCGTCGCTCGTCGAAAGTGATTGCGATCCAAGCAACCTCTTGGATGCCTTTCTTTGTGCGGAGATCAATAATTAATCATTTACTCTTTTTAAGAGGGGTTCTACAGTCAAGGGATGGCTGATTTGTTATCCCTTCGCAAGCTGAATATTTCCTTTCGTCACAATGACCAGTGGCTGCCGGCCGTTCGCGATCTGGATCTAAATATTCCTGCGGGAAAAGTGGTGGGATTGGTTGGCGAGTCGGGCTCTGGCAAAAGTGTCACTAGTCTTTCGATCATGCGTCTTTTGCAAGAGCAAAATTCTTCGGTGAAAGGTGAAATCCTTTTTCACGATAAAAATCTTCTCGCGCTTCCTGAAGCACAAATGCGTCAGATCCGTGGGCAGCAAATTTCGATGATCTTTCAGGAACCCATGACAAGTTTAAATCCTGTCTTTCGCGTCGGATATCAGCTGATGGAAGGGCTCCAGCTGCACAAAAAAATGTCGAACAAAGATGCTGCTATCAAGGCAGAAAGTCTTTTGGAGCAGGTCGGACTGCCTCGTCCCGATTTAAAAATGAAAGCCTATCCGCACGAACTCAGTGGCGGTCAAAGGCAGCGCGTGATGATCGCCATGGCGATTGCTTGTCAGCCGCAACTTTTGATCGCAGATGAGCCAACCACGGCCCTTGATGTCACAATTCAAAAACAGATTCTCGATCTTTTACAAAAACTCCAAGCGGATCTTGGAATGGCGATGCTGTTTATCACGCACGATTTGTCATTAATCAGACGAATGGCGGATGAAGTCACAATTATGAACAAAGGTGTTTGTGTTGAGCGTGGTCCCACGGAGCGCTTATTTTCGCAGCCACAACATCCTTACACCAAGGGTTTGCTGAATTGCCGACCACAGGTCAATCCCACCGCTCGCCGATTACCAACCGTCGCTGACTTTATTGACGACAAAGGGGCGGAAAAGAAATTCGATGTGGCGTCTTTGGGTGTAAGAAAACAGAAAGCTCCTTCCACGGAGGAGCCACTATTGGTCGTGAAAGATCTTTGCAAGCACTATCCCGTAAAATCCTCTTTTCTTCGTCGCACCACAGATTGGGTGCGAGCGGTGGACCAAGTGAGTTTTCAACTTCAGTCGGGACGTGTTTTAGGACTTGTGGGAGAGTCGGGATGTGGAAAGACAACTCTTGGTCGCTCCATTTTACGTTTGATCGAGCCTACATCCGGAGAAATACTTTACCGAGGTCAAAACCTATTGACCATGGATGGAGAAAAGCTCCGTCAGCTTCGACAAAAAATTCAGATTGTTTTTCAAGATCCCTACTCGTCGCTCAATCCACGCATGACCGTTGGTCGCGCCATAACAGAACCTATGAAGGTTCATGGCTTTTATGATTCCGATGAGGAGCGTTGGGCGCGTGCCGAAGAGTTGATGCGTAAAGTGGGTTTAGATGCAAAAGTTCTTCATCGGTATCCGCACGAATTTTCGGGCGGGCAAAGACAACGTGTATGTATTGCCCGGGCTTTATCAGTTAAGCCAGAGTTTATTGTCTGTGATGAATCCGTATCAGCGCTGGATGTGTCTGTGCAAGCACAGATTCTGAATCTGCTTCTCGATTTAAAAGACGAATTTGGATTAACATATATTTTTATTTCGCACGATTTATCAGTCGTTAAATTTATCTCAGACGAAGTCGCGGTCATGAATCAAGGAAAAATTGTCGAACTCGCCAGTGCCGAAAAAATCTATCAAGACCCCCAAAACGAATACACCAAAAAACTCCTCAGCTCTCTTCTTTAATGGCTGGCGACTTGTAGAACACTGGGATCAAATTCAAACACGCGAGTGACGCTTAATATGTTTTTTTGAATAAAATTAAAATGCTCGGAGATGGCCTGGTTTGTAACAGTGTTTGAGTCCGTAGAATTTACCTTTTTCATCAGGGCTTGGACTTTATCTTTTTGTGCATTGATTTTTTGTTGAGAGAGCATCAATACTTCGTTCAGCTCCTTGTTCAGCGCTGACAGTGTTTTAAAAATATCTGTGTAAGGAGAAGACACGAGGTTACAAGCGTCTGCCTCTGACTTTAAAGAAGTCAGAGTGGCAAGCGGAACTACTTGATTTTCTTTAATGGATTTTGCTGCATCTTTTGCTTTAGACACTAAAACATCAAGTTGTTCGAGATGGGTGATGGTCTTTTTTAAAATAGTGATCGCTTCTTTGGAAGTGAGCTGATCCTCGGTGATCAAATGATTTGATAAAACATCGATCTGAGCTTGCAAACCTCGAAAGTCTAAAAACACCAGCGATTTATTTTTTTCTCGAAGGGTTTTATCCAACTGGCTGCGCAGATCTTCATAAGTCACATCAGAAAACAATTCAGCCGAAGGACAGCTTTGTGTTTGGACAACGGGACCTTCTGTTTTTACAAGATCTTGTGCCTCACCGGTAGATCCATTGGTGAGAATGATGAGAATAAACAAGAATGTTAAGACTTTCATTTTGGACTCCATCAACGTCAGCGTTTAAAACCACAGTCATGAATTCCTTATCAAGATCCGTACCAAGCAGAATCAAAAGAGGGGTCTACTTAAGCTGCTGAATTTTCAAGATATTCTGTAATAATTGCAGTGCATAGAGTGACAATTTGGGGTCTTTTTACAGAAAAGAGCCTAGAAAGGGCACCAACTGACGTTGAAGTTGTTTTGAAAATCCAATGAGATAAACCTCTTTCTAAGAGAACAGAGGGGTCTGTTCGTAATGGGGTCTCATTGAAAACAGCAATTATCATCTTTTTTGCCATTTGTATGCTGAGGGGTCAGGCATGGGCTCTTCCGATTTTAACTTTATCTATGGCTGTTGTGACCGAGTCACAAACTCCATGGAATAAATCCGAAATTACGGAAATGTTGCAAAAAACAAATCAAATTTTATCACAATGTCGAATTGAAATTCGTTTGAACGGCTTAGAGGTAAGTCCACTTTCTGTGATTGCGATGGATTATGAAACATTTCCAATGGCTCGTAAATATTATGAGCAATTTCAGCGACCGGTTCTGTTTTTGGTAAGCTCGGTTCAAGAGAATCAAAGCGCGGGACTCGCTCCCGGCTCGCATTTTTTATTTATTTCAAAATACAGTCGTTCGACAGAATACAAACAAAAAAGAGCTGAGGCTTATGAACCTCTTGCTCACGAGCTGGGCCATCTTTTGGGGGATCTACAGCACCTTGATGAGAGCTACGGCCCTAATTTAATGGCTGGCTATGTTACAAATCTGTCGAATCAAGTGACAGAGGAGCAATGTTTAAAAATGCGAACGCATCCGAACCTTGTCGGTGCGAATCGAACAGCCTTCCTTTAAATTAAAGCATCATATGGTAGTAAACAAGAAGCGAGATCAATAGAAACAAAAGGTATGGGAAACTATGCCACCACGTCATGCTCATGATGCACCCCTTCTGTAGCAAACAAATCCTTCAAAATCGATAAATCCCTTATCGCAGTAGAGTCAAAACGGGTTGTCTTCCATCGCTCAATTTGTTTTCTTAATTTGTCATCGACCATGTCTGTGGCTCTTTTCAAATGACTGTGAGAGGCCATTGCAAAAAATCTCTTTGTATAAGAATTAATCTGCACAGTGATTTTGTATTGGCTCTTTTTTTTAGAAAAAAGAACCCGCAGTGCAGAGTTATAAGGAGCGATGTACAAAATTTGATTAAAAACCGCATCCAAATAATCCCGAGTCTGCGCACTGGGATTAAATCCTGTGAATTGAACCAGTTTATTTTCGTCCATAAAAACCTCCTTTGTTATTTTGAATTCTCCATTTCACTAAAAGAAATAGATTCCTCTGTAATTGGGCCCATTTAATTATTTTGTCTTTTATCCTTTCGATTTTGGCTTGTGCCTGTAGGTAAAAGAAAATCAAAGCAAAATACAAAAGAACAAAAACAAAGTAGAGATACCCAGATATCATTGTTAATGAAAAAACAGATGCAATAAAAAACCAAAAAAACACAGTACCCTCCTTAATGTGTATTTATTCATTGATTTTTTACGAGTTATTTATTCGCTGGCCATTTCTGTAACTAATAAAAAGCGACTGGGGGTCGCGTCAGGTGGGCCGACTGAGGTTGAAGCGTATAAGTAACGTGTGCTTTGTGTTTCATTTTTCCTCCTTTATCTCCTTTCTCATTATGAGATCAGTGTCTCTCATATAAATTTGAGTTTCCCGAAATAGTTGTCAAGTTGGGTGCGGTTCAAAAACATGTGAATATTTTTTAACAAACGATCATTGAGAAGGGCTGGATTTAAATCCAGCTGACTTTTACATTTTATAAAAAGAGGACTTCTTATATTCTGAAAGCAGGTTAAGAAGAATTAACTTCGTTAAAGCACCCACCGGTATGGCTAAAAACAACCCAAGAAAACCGAGAAGATTGCCAAGAACGATCAGGGCTAGGATGGCTTCAAACGAAGATAAACCGACTTTGTTGCCGACAATGCGTGGTGTGATCCAAAAACTTTCTAACAATTGAATCAAACCATAAACGATTCCAATACCGATAATGGGACCAAACCCCTCAAAGCTGGCGAGGGCTGTGATAATGGCAGCAGCCAATCCAAAACTAAAGCCGACATAAGGAATAATGCTTAAAAAGCCGGTCATAATTCCAATGATGATTGCAAAATTAACCCCAACGATCAGCAAACCCAAGCTGTACATTGCCGCCAATATGGCACAGACCAAAAGTTGCCCGCGGATATATCCACTCAGGATCACGTTAGCTTCCTGAAGCAATTCATCAAGCTTGGGGCGCCACGACAAAGGAACAAGGCTTTCAAAGGTATCGATGAGTTTTTCGTAGTCATTGATGACATAAATAAAAAATATCGGAATTAAAAAGATATTCAGTAAAATCACAATCACAGACGCGGCATTAACGACAGAACTTTTTAAGACTTCTCCAAAGGATGTAATCATACTGCCTGATATTTTTTCAGAATAGTGAACGGAGTAATCGATGAGGGACTGCCTGTCGTAGGGAATATTGACGCCATAGTTTGAAAAGAAGGCATCGAGTTTCTCAAGCGATACGGACACATTTTTAGGGACGGCTAGAACAGCCTCTTGTAGATCGCGACAGAGAGGCGGAATCATGATCAAGCCTAAGAGAACAATAAAAATAAAGACAATTGCCAGAACAAGAGAAGACGCCTGGGATCGTGCAAAGCCACGTTTTTCCATTTTTTTAACCAGAGGGATGGTGGCATAAGCGAGGAACCACGAAAATGTGAGGGGCAACAAGGCTGAGCCAAGTCCATAAAAAAACAAAACAATCACCACGAATAGCAGACAAGTGATCAATGCTTCTTTGAGTGAAATCGATTTAAACATAATACCTCAATTTAAAAACATTTTTACTTTGTCGTAGATAAAGTAAGATGTCAAACCTCGTTGGTCTGGAGTAGGCGCCAAAGGGGGCGAGTGATTGCGAGACTGCAAATGAAAAAGCAGACCCCAAGCGCAAGCAAGGTTGAGTTGAGTCCCCAGCGATCCACTGAAAATCCAATGGCAGGTCCCACAACGGCAAATGTAAAACGAAATAAAAAGTTAAGTATGGAGTTGGCTGTGGCTCTCAGTGCTGGTTCCATGGTTTGGTTGACCAAATCGCGCGAGACCACGTTGTTGAGTCCACGAGCAATGTAAATAAAAAATCCACAAAAAATACCCAAAGCGCCCCCAACAAGTGGCATTAAAAAATAGGCAGAAACACAGAGCACTGTAACAACGAGAAGAACGTGACGAACGCTCCATGATTTTTCGAGGCGACGGGTATAGAGGCCCGTCACTCCGATTGTAATATTGCTTGCGGCCCACAGCACACCAAACCACGCCACTGGCACCCCTTGTTCTTGCCAGTATTTTTGAATGATCCAAATGGCAATAAATGTCGCCAGCATCCATGAAACTAAATTGAGGGAAAGGAGTTGAATCAGGCGTTGGTCGTGGAGCATTTGCCACCAAAGTTTTTTGATTTTTTTAAACTCAACGATTTGTTTTTGGTGTGTGGGTGGCTCATGCAGAGTAAGAGCCACTAAAAATGGCAACCACGCTACGGCCGCCTGAATCCAAATAATGTGCGAGTAGGTCCAAATAAAAAGCAATAAGCTACACACTAAAGCCGCCGAAGATTCCCCTAGTGCCGCCGCCATTTGATGAAAGCTCAAAATTCGCGAAGACATATCCCTGGGTGATTTGTGGGGAATTGATTCAAACAAAATCGCAATGTCAGTTCCCGAAACAAAGCTGAGCGCCAGTCCCAATAAAAATTCGTGAGCCACAAGGCCCCAAAAACCCGTTGCCTGAGTGAGAATGACGTAAGAGGCGCCAGATAAAAAACCACCGATGATTAAACATATTTTACGGCCATAGCGATCGCTCAAATAACCTGTTGGGATTTCGAAAAACGCCACTGTAAAACCGAACACTGCTTGAAGTTGAAAAAACTGGTGCATATTCACGCCAAGAGAAGCGTAATACGGATAGAGAACTGGTAGAATAATGGCAAAGATCCAAAAAAACTGAAACGTATAGACTTTAAAAATATTTTTTTCTGTGAGGGAGCGTGGCATTTAACTTCTTTCGCCAAAAATCAAAGATCCAATGCGCACAAGGGTGGCGCCCTCTTCGATCGCCCACTCAAAATCTTGAGACATGCCCATAGAGAGTTCCGTCATTTGTACTTTTTCTAGATTTTCTTTTTTAATCGCGAGATATAAGGCTTTTAAAGCACGGAAGTTATTTCGCACGCAAGCCTCATCTTCTGTGTTTTCGGCAATGGTCATCAAACCTTTGACCAAAATATTTGGCAGCATAGAAATCTGCCTAATTAATGTCAGCGCCTGATCGGGAGGTGCGCCCGATTTGCTGGTTTCTCCCGATGTATTGATTTCCACTAAAATGTTCGTTGTCAGATTTTTCTGAGCCGAACGTTTCGAAATCTCTTGGGCTAAAGAGAAGCGATCCACACTGTGAATCAGATCGCAGCGTCCAATCAGATCTTTCACTTTGTTTGATTGTAAATGGCCAATAAAGTGCCAACGAAAAGGTTTCCCTTCGAGCTGCTTTTGCTTCGCGAGCAACTCCTGCACCGTATTTTCCCCGAGTACAGGGGGCGGGGAAAGAGGAAGCTCCAGAAGCCGGGGTGCTGCCACTTTTTTAGAAGCCAACAAAAGTTGCACGTCACTTCGCGAACGTCCGCCCCTCTGACAAGCAGCAAGAATTCGACCTTCAACTTCGCGCAACTGTTCAAGAAGCATAAGCCACAAACTACGCCCTTTCCGCCCCAAAAGGTACGACGTTCCAAAAATGATTCAGCGCTTAAGGAAAAGGAACGGCGTACCTTTTGGGAGGGAGTCGCAGTAGTTTGGTGGGTATGAAGATTTTGAGTGATGATGTGCTTGGGGATTTGTCGGCTTATTGTGAACAGCACAATTTGATGGGGAGTCTTGCCAATGTAAGTGCGCTTTTGATGGCGAGCCAATCGGAGATCAATTGGTTGGGTTTTTATTTGTACGATGGCGAAAAATTAATCCTAGGTCCTTTTCAGGGTCATCCGGCCTGCACTCAGATTGCTATTGGTAAAGGGGTTTGCGGAACTGCGGCCCAACAGCGGCGCACTGTTATTGTCGACAATGTGGATGAATTTCCTGGTCATATTGTGTGCGATTCGCGGTCCAAATCAGAAATCGTTGTGCCCCTCGTTCAAAACGGTAAACTCATTGGTGTGTTGGATGTTGATTCTCCAAAGCTCGCGCGTTTTAATCAGAAGGATCAAGAATTTTACGAAAAAGCTGTCGCCACTTTGTTGGCGAACTTGGATTTTGGAGGCCTCATATGAAGACCTTTTCGGCACTGATCACGGGAGCCACTTCGGGCATCGGCTTGGAGACGGCAAAAATGCTCGCGCCCTTTTGCAAACAACTGATTATCAATGGCCGTCGCCAAGAGCGACTCGAAGCTGTGCAAAAAGAACTTTCATCACACTGCACGGTTCATTTAGCTCCTTTTGATGTGCGCGATCGGCAGGCGACAACGCAATGGTTTTCGCAAAATCAAAAAATCACCGCAGAGGTGAATGTGCTTGTGAATAACGCTGGGTTGGCTCGCGGTACAGATCCTCTTCATAAAGGAAAAATGGAAGACTGGGACGAAATGATCGACACCAATCTGCGCGGACTTTTATGGATCACGCGGAATGTACTTCCGCAAATGGTAGAGAACAAAAGCGGCCATGTTGTGAATATCGGTTCTGTCGCCGGTCGTTGGAGCTACCCAGGAGGAGCTGTTTATTGCGCCACCAAATTTTCCGTCCGTGCTATATCTGAGTGTTTGCGCATGGATCTTATTGGAACAGGAATTCGCGTCACAAATATCGAGCCAGGAATGGTGGACACAGAGTTTTCGGAAGTGCGCTTTCAAGATAAAGAAAAAGCCAAACAAGTTTATAAAAACATGACGCCGCTTTCGGCGAAAGACATCGCTGAAACCATTTTGTGGAGCTTACAGCGCCCCGCTCACGTCAACATACAAGAAATGGTTGTTTATCCCACAGATCAAGCGTCCCTGCGTGACGTTCATAGGACATAAGATGAACATGCAACTATTAAAAACGTACACAAAAATTCCAAATTTTCGCGGCAAAAACTTTATCGGCCAAAAGTTGTTAAAATACTTTTCACCACCACAAGCAAAACAAGAACAAAAGATGCTCACAGGTTTTCGTTTGCAACTCGATCTGCGAGATCGCATGCAGTCGGTGATGTTTATGAAGCGTTGTCACGAGCCGGAAACGGAAATGGTTTTTAAAGAAATGGCAAAAACCAGTCAGGTGTTTTTGGACGTGGGAGCGAACATTGGGTATTTTAGTTTTCTTGTAAAACAAATGTCCCCACAAGCAGAGGTTTACTCTTTTGAACCCCTTCCACAAAACATCGAGGCCTATAAAAAAAATCAGCAATTGAATCAGTTTTCAAAAATGCATTTGCAAGAAGTGTGTGTGGCCGATCAAAAAGGTGAAACCGAATTTTTAATTCCACCCAAAGAAGAAAGCGGGTGGGGACGAATGGCCCATCGCGATTTGTTTTCTGGAGAGAAGATTAAACGCTCTGTGATTACGTTGGATGAATTTTGCCGCGAAAAGCAAATTGGAAAAGTTGATCTGATGAAGATCGATGTCGAGGGCTACGAACACAAAGTTTTAAAGGGTGCCACAAATCTGATTGAAAAAGATCGCCCGCGTATATGCATCGAGCTGAACGAACCTTGCCTCCTTGATACCGGAACAAGCGGCGAAGAGATTTTTGCATTTTTTAAAGAGCGAAAGTACCAAATGCATGCCTTAGATCCACAGAAAGGACTCTTCACTGTCGAAGAGCCACTTCCGTATTACAAATATCTCAATTACTTTGCTCTGCCACTGAACTGATAAGACTTAGTACCACTCGGTGACTTGGCCTTTGAGAGTTGATTTGTTGATCGTGACGTTACCTGTTTCGGTGTCGACCACGATGTTGGCAACAACTGCACCGATCTCTTCTGAGTAAAGGCGATAGCGAGCAAATTTAATATTTTCGATTGTTAAGCCTTTTTTCTCGTCCTTCAGGACCATAAAGGCAGTTTTGTCCATCTTGTAAGTGATTGGGCCAACGACGATGTTTCCCGTTTCAGAAAATGTCACAAGACTACCGACATCGCTCATTATTGCTTTGGATAAATCCAATTTTGGAAATTGCACCGTGATTGGTTCTTGATCAAGCTGCAGAACAATTTTAGCCGTTTTAGGTAGGCCAGCAGCTAAGACGGATTGAGCAAATAGCAATGTGATTAAAAAAAATGTTTTCATGATTCCCCCTGTCAGTTAAGACGGCCAAAATATAGGTCATTCGACCTCAAAAAGGCACTAAGTACCTTTGGGAGATGCGCAGCATCAGCGCTTGAGAGGACTGTATTCTTCGTAAGGCTGCAAAGCAGCATGGGCGTCAGAGAGATTTTGGTGGACATAAAACGTGTTCTTCTTAATATCGAGGGCAAACAATACGGGGGACTTATGAAGTCTATCGCAGTTATTTTTTTCGCACTGTTTGCCACAGGTTGTACCATGATGACCGAAAAACAGTGTCAAACGGCCGATTGGTCAAAGCTCGGTTTTCAAGATGCAAAAAATGGCGAAACATTTGAGATGTTTCGCAAACGAGAAAAGCTATGCACAAAACACAAAGTCAGAGCTTCCCGTGCCGACTACGCCGAAGGATACCGCGAAGGGGTTAAAGCCTTTTGCACTTTTGAAAATGGCCTAGAGCATGGTGAAGGAGGGGCGGTAAATAATCAGATTTGCCCCGAGGAACTCGCAAAAGAATTTAACAAAGGTTACACCGCTGGATTAAGAGTCTACCAAGTTAAAAAACAGCTGGAAAAGCAAGAAGAAGAGCATAACGCTGAAATCAAACGCCAACTTGTGGCGATGGAAGATAAACAAAAAGATCGAGACGAGGACGCACTCAAAAAAATGAGCCAATGCTCCTTCGACTCCGACTGCGCCCCCCTTAAATGCTCCAGTGAACACGTCACCGTCGGAACAGCTTCGGGCTTTGTGAACAAGTGCGTAAATCGCTAAACCTACCCGATCAGCGAACCTCGGAGTGCCTGATGTCAAAGATTACAATTGTCGAGTGAGTTTGTCGCTATACTGAGCGACGAGTTTGGCCGATCCCTTTGGCACCTTGATGGTGTGAAACGGAATCGCTGGCGGAATAAATCCATGAATCAAATCGGGATTGAGTTCTTTAAGATAGTTGGCATTCACACCAAGATACTGCGCAAGATTGTAAAGATCCGTTCCGCCTGGAACCGGAGCCATGTCGAACTCGTAAGGAACCGAGTAATCAATGTTGCGAAAACCATAGAGGCCTGGAGCTTTTGCAATCATCGTGGCGGCAAGAATCTTTGGAACATAGTCGGCAGTCTCTCTTGGTAAAACTCCCAGTTGCGCCATTTCCCAAAAATTATTCGTGCCATATTTTTTAATCAAGTTCACAATTTTTCGTTCGCCACAGTTGTAGCTAGCAGACACCAAATACCACGAGCCAAACATCGCATAGAGATCTTTTTTGTACTTGATCGCTGCGGCGGTGCTCTTCACAAAATTTCTTCGCTCATCAAGCCACCAGTTTACAGTGAGTCCATAACGTTCGGCCGTGGGTTTGATAAACTGCCAAAGCCCCATGGCCGCCGCCGGGCTTTGCACCGATGGAGAAAATCCACTCTCAACCATCGCCGTGTAAATGATATCTTTTGGCAAACCCGATTTTTCGAGCTCTTTTAAAATAAATGGTGAGTAACGTGTCGAGCGCGCAAGCCACTTCTGAAAATCCTTGCGACCACTCGTCTGAAAATGACGAATCCAAAACTGCACGCGATGATTGTAGGTCATTGGAATATCAAAAATGGGGGCTTGATCAGAGCTGTCCGAGGCCGCTTGCGTGAGAGATTCCCCGCCGGTCACGACTGGTGGTTGGGCGGCGGGATTGGGGATGGCCAAGGCAAAAGAAATCAGTAAATCAACAAACAACAACATTTAAGAAGTATATGTCAGAGAATTGTCTTTGCGTCAGAGGGACGACATCGAATTGTGACGAAGGTCTGTAACACGTTGCTCTCTGTTTCATTCTGATTCGATCTCGCCAATAAACTTTACGAAAGTCCAGTCGGCATAAGCTTTGCTCACCACTACGTTGTATGAGTATGAAAGGTATTTACACAGCAGTCAGTGGAGCCATGGCCCAGTCCGATAAGATGGACACCATTGCCAACAACATCGCCAACGCCGACACGCCCGCCTTTAAACGCGACGAACAGGTGTTTCGCGAATATTTAACGAGCTACGAAAAACAACAAGAAGGTTTAGCATCGATAAAAATTCCCGATACCATAGATAGTTTTTACCCAGTCAACGGGGCCGACAAAAGCTACGTGGATTCTGCGGGAACATCGACAAGTTTTGCGCAAGGATCTTTGGTTGTGACCAACAATCCATTTGATGTGGCCGTAGAGGGCGATGGCTTTTTTGAAGTGCTAACTCCCAATGGAATTCGCTGGACCCGCAATGGTGGGTTCACCATGAATCAAAACGGTGAACTGGTCACTAAACAGGGCTATCCCATTTTAATGCAAGAGCAACAACCCAATCAGGCTCTCGAGTCTCGCTTTGTGCGCATCGGTAACGAGCCCAGCTTTAGCGTTTCCAATCAGGGACATCTTAAAGTGGGTGAACAATTTGTCGGACAACTCTCAATGGTCACCGCGCAAGACAAAGATGTTTTTCAAAAAGAAGGAAATTCTTTTTATAAGCTTCGCGAAACCATCAACAGTCCACTCAAACAAGCCACACAATTTAAATTGCATCAAGGGTCTATCGAAAAGAGCAATGTCAATCTGGTCAGTGAAATGACGGACTTGATTAAAACATCGCGCGTTTTCGAAACCACACAAAAAGCCATTCAAGCTTATGATCAAATGAATTCGAAGTTAGTGAACGACGTAACCAAGCTCAGATAAAAATCTGAGGTAGAGGAGTTTTTATGATTAAGTCATTGCATACGGCAGCCACAGGGATGCAGGCGCAACAGACCAATATGGATACGATCGCCAACAACATTGCCAACACATCGACGACAGGCTTTAAGAAAACGAGAGCAGAGTTCGAAGATCTTCTCTATCAAAACATCAAGGAGCCAGGAGCGGCGACAGGACTGAATGCCGTGTCGCCAACCGGC
The DNA here is from genome assembly GCA_964579625.1 of uncultured Pseudobdellovibrionaceae bacterium. Lineage (GTDB taxonomy): Bacteria > Bdellovibrionota > Bdellovibrionia > Bdellovibrionales > JAGQZY01 > JANPLN01. The sequence goes on along the minus strand of CAZOGU010000001.1, from coordinate 27,484 downwards.
GTGCAAGTGGGATTGGGAGTCAAAACCGGCGCCACACAAAAAGATTTTTCACTCGGATCGTTACAGACGACCAATCGTGAATTGGATGTGGCCATCAATGGAAAAGGTTTCCTTCAGTTTTTGCGTCCTGATGGCTCAATGGCCTACGGTCGTAACGGCGAACTTCATCGCTCGGCTGACGGACGCATTGTGGATTTTAACGGAAATACGCTTCAGCCAGAGATCGTTCTTCCCAATGATGCCGCGGATGTCATCATCAACCCACAGGGTGAAGTTTCGGTTCTGACAACTGGATCCGAAGTTCCACAGGTGATTGGGCAGATTGAATTAGCGACGTTTGTAAATCCTACGGGTCTTAAAGCGATTGGTGGCAATTTGTTTTTAGCCACTTCAGCAAGCGGTGATGCTGCCGTTGGAAATCCAGGACAAGGTCCTTATGGAGCCATTGGTCAGCGCGAACTCGAAACCAGTAACGTCAACATCGTCGAAGAAATGGTGAACATGATCACCACGCAAAGAGCTTATGAAACCAACTCCAAAGTCATTCAGGCCAGCGATCAAATGTTACAGGCCTTAACGCATATTAGATAGGAAGGTATGATTCTTTTTCAGTTTGTATTTTCTTTTTTAATTTCTTGCTCGTCGGCAGATCCGACGATTCATTTTCGTGCGCTCCCGCAGTGGCACGAAGGAAGCGTTGTGTATTTGCGTGATGTGGCAGAGATCAAGGGTCTACCAGCAACGCAAGTCATCGAGCTGGGTGAATTGATTTTAGCTCTTCACCCCGAAGACTATCGCAAGCTCTCAAAAGTGGATCTGATTCGTAAAATTCGCCAGCAAACGACAGTTTACGAACACGAGTGTGATTGTCGTGTGCAGCTCATTTTTGCACGCAGTCCAAAAGAAGAACAAAAAGCCGAAACATTTTCGTTACCCATTGTGCAAGAAGAGATCGTACAGCGTTTGCAAAAAACCTGCCCATCTTGCACGTTTCAACTTTCCAATCTGAATGTTCTCAGAGGACAAGTGCCTAGCACGTTTTCACACTGGGATCTCCAGCACGATCTACGGGATCTTCGCGGAGCAGTGATGTTGCGGGTTTATTTTGATGACCAAGTGTTAAATCCGCTCATATTGCAAACATGGGTTCGCGTACAGCGTCCTGTACTTGTGATTCAAAAAGCACTGATGAAGGGGCACATCGCACAGGCAAGCGACTTTGTGGTTCAGCTCCGCGATGTCACCAACGAACAAAGATCCTTTGCGGATGTTAAGGACCTTCTCGGAAAAGAACTTAAACGTTCTCTCAACAATGCACAGCTATTGACCATGGATGATTTGGTCGATCGTCAAAGCGTAAAGCTGGGCGAATCGGTGGCTGTAGAAATTCAAAATGGATCCATTTTTGTCGAAATGAGCGGAACGGCCCAACGAGGAGGAAAACTCGGGGAGCGGATTCCCATTCGCATTCATAAAACGCAAAAGCAGATCACCGCGGTTATTGTGGGTGATTCTCGAGTGAGGTTGTGATGAAGCAGATTGTTTTTTCTCTTTTTGTTCTGATGAGTTTTGTGGGCTGTTCAACACTTGCAGATCTTTTTCGTCGTCATAACGAGGTGGTTCCACCCGTTAAAGAAGAAAAGAAAGCGGAGCCCGAAGCACGGCGCACCACTCGTCGAAGCATGGAAGAAGAATCAATGCTCTATGAACAAAGCGGTTCTCTCTGGGTGAGCCGCGGCCAATCGTCTTTTCTTTTTGCTAACAACAACCAACGTCTTCTTGGTGACCTTCTAGAGATCAAGCTCGAAGGCTATCCTAAAGAGCAAGTTCAAACCAAGGTGAATACGATTGCTAAACTTCTTTCGGAAATTCTCAATGAACAAAAGCAAGATATTAAACTCAAACAAGAAGAACTCAAAAAACAAATGACCCCAGAGTACAAAGAGCAGCAGGACACTGAAAAAGCAGAATCTCGCGGACTCGCCTCTTTGTTTGGAATAGGACCCGAGGAAGAAGAAAAACCAGAGGGACCAACTCCCGAACAGCAAATGAAAGAGCAAGATAAAGTTCTTAAAAAAATTGGCGACGAAGAAGAAGAGATTAAGGGCCTTGCAAAAAACAAAGAGTTCCCGATTCGCTCTGTCTCCACACGAATTGTTGAAATTCAAAAAGATGGAAACTATCGAGTCAAGGGTGAGCAGCCTTTTATGATTGGCAAACGCGAATACAAACTATTAGTTATGGGAACGATTCGATCCGAAGAATACAACGAAAAGGGCATGAGTGCAGAAGCTCTTATCGATCCGGTGTTTGATATTATCAGCGATAAGAAGAGTGAGGCTTTATGATTTATCTTGGGAGAGTCTTTTTAACGATTTTCTTTTTTGCATCGAATGCACATGCTGTTCGTCTGAAAGACATTGCCAACGTTCGCGGTGTTCGTGACAACCAGTTGATTGGTTACGGTTTAGTGGTTGGTCTCAAAGGAACGGGCGATAGTAAAAGTGAATTCACCAATAAAAGTATGGCCCGTATGCTCGAAAAATTAGGAATCAAAGTCGACGACGGCGAAGTGGCCAAAAAGAATGTCGCAGCTGTGTTAATCACTGCCACGCTTCCCGCTTTTGCTCGAGCGGGAAACAAGATGGATATCACTGTTAACTCCATCGGCGATGCCTCAAGCCTCGAAAACGGCACACTTGTACAGTCGCCGCTTCGCGCGTCTGATCAAAATGTCTACGCGGTGGCACAGGGAGCGATCTCCATTGGTCGCACATCTGGAAAAACAGTTCATTCGACAGCCGGTAAAATCTCCGGTGGCGCCATTATCGAAAAAGATGTTCTGCAAGAAAACTTTACCAATCGTAAAATGTATCGCCTGACATTGCACAATCCAGATATCACAACGGCCGTGCGGATCGCACAGACGGTCAACATGGATCTTGGCGGAAAGTATGCAACAGCGATGGATCCTGCAACGATCGATGTGGTGGTGCCATTTTCCTACGAAGGAAAAGGAATCGAACTTTTAGCAACGATCGAATCCCTCAATGTGGAGCCGGATCAAAAAGCCAAAGTCGTTATCAACGAAAAAACAGGAACTGTGATCATCGGAGAAAATGTTCGCATCAGTACTGTAGCGATCAGTCATGGTGATATCAACCTGAAGGTGGGTGCAAAACCGGCGCCGGCACCTGCACCGGTGGCCGCGGTATCTGCTCCAGAGGCGATGCCCACTCCTGCGGAAACACCAACACCGCCGACGGTTGTTCCCGCTCCCGCACCCACCATCGCGCCCGAAATGGCTCCGCCTATGGAAAGTGTGCCGATGCGTGCACCGGCTTCGATCGCGGCAAACAATAGTGGACCTAAAAAAGATCAAAACGTAAAGTTACTACAAGAGTCAGTGAGTGTTGGCGAGCTCGTCCAAAGTTTGAATCAAATGGGCGTCTCTCCAAAAGACCTGATTGTCATTTTACAAAACATCAAGGCTTCTGGGGCTTTACAAGGAGAGCTGGAAATCCTTTGAAAAGTGTTTCGAAATGACACAATTGGCTATAGACTTGGAATTGGAGCGCAGGCTCCAGGGGGGGAGAAGAGGAGTTAGAGTATTAACCACGGATGGTTTCTCTTGAGCAGAAGAGCGGCTGGGACGGGTCATTGAACCAAGGATGGATCGTGATCTTTTAGTAAAGGCTGTATGTGCATGGACGCACGTCTAACTCTGACCCCCTGTTTTTTTTATGAATATTAAAAATGTAAAACCTCAACACACACCACCAACGCTCGATCAGCAGCTGCAAAAAGCGGCCAAGATGTACGAACAGCAGTTCTTACAAGAGATGATCAATGCGATGAAAAAAACGGTGGAACACAGCCGCGTGACAGAACCTTCTATGGCTGAAAAAATTTACCAGGATGAACTGTACAATCAGTACGCCGAAAAATGGGTCGACAATGGCGGGAACGGCCTTGCAGACAAGATTTACAAGGAACTGAAAGAAAAGCTAATACCCAGTCAGCACAGTCGTTATGTGGCGAGTCCAGTTCCTCCTAAAAAGACAGAAAAATAGACTCTCGACCGGTCGGGTTTTCGCATAATTGACGTCTCATTGTGATACAATAAAAGGGATGTCATCAAGGAGGATGTGATGAAAGTAAATAATAAAGCAACTCAGGGGCTCATGAATGATCGCGCCATCAGCGATTTAGCAAAAGACCCAGGGATTAAAAGAGGCAAAGCCTCATCGGTGTCTCCTTCCGAAATGATGGACGCCACAAAAATTAATTTATCAACACAAGCACGACAAATCAGCAAAGCCAAAGAGTTGGCTTCGCAAGATTCTGTCGATGAGGCCAAAGTGGCTCGCTTGCAAAAGATGATTGATTCTGGCGAATACAAAGTCGACGCCGAAGCGGTTGCCGATAAACTTGTGAACGAACACCTTTTACTGCCGTCGTAAGGAACTAAATGAAGCAGCAACTTTTTTTAGATCTCGAAAAAAATCTCAATCAGCTGGTGCGTGTCTACCGTCTGCTGTTTGAAACCGTTCGTCGGGAAAAAGCGGTATTGATTCACGCCGACCTGCAAGTGCTCGGTGAGATCAACCAAGCCAAAGAGTTGATGCTCAAAAAAATCAATGAACTTGAAATTCAGTGGATGAATGTAGCGGTTGAGATGCAAAGCTTTTTTTCTCTCCCGTCAGAAACTCCGCGTTTAGCCGACATTGCGCAAGCCTACAGTGGACCGCAAAGAGAAAAGCTTTTGCGCTTTCGAACGGTGTTGAATTTGCTGATTCAACGTACAGCGACTCTTAATAAACACAATGATCAGTTGGCCACGTCGGCGCTGTCCCACATTGCAGGAGCGATGCAGGCCTTTACCGATACGCTTAATAAAAAATCGAACTATGAGAAGAAAGGCAAGCGCAGTGAGAGCTCGATGGAAACATCGGGACGACTGGTGAGTAAAGAAGTCTAAGAGGGACTTCGCGAAAGGACAGGATGTCGACACGTATTGGAACCTCGATGAATGTAGGTCAGCGGGCTATGATGAATAGCCAGGCGGCGCTCCATACGGTTTCTCACAACATTGCCAATAAAAACACCGAAGGCTACAGTCGCCAAAAGACAGAGACGTTTAGTAACTTTCCAAACGGCGCCGGAAAAATGCGCGTGGGAACCGGCGCGCGTGCTGCAAGTATTCAGCGAGTCAACAATCCGTATCTCGAAAAGCAACTGGCCGGCGAAAAATCGCAATTGGGTTTTTTGAACGGGCAAAGCACAGCGTTGATGCGTTTAGAACAAGTCTACAACGAACAACAAGTCGAAGGACTCAATAGTTCTATCGGCAAATTTTTTAACTCATTTCGCGAACTCTCAACAAATCCAGAAAACATGGCTAAACGCTTGGCCGTCAAAGAGAGTGCGGATCTTTTAACTCGTGATTTTAATCGTGTCAGTGAGCAGCTCGAAGACATTCGTAAAGAAGCCAACGGACAGGTGCATATTCAGGTGAATGAAATCAACTCGATGACTCAAGAGATTGCATCACTCAATATGCAGGTTCAAAAAGTCGAAATCGGCGGTGGTTTTGCCAACGACGAGCGCGACCGCCGAGATGCCCTCCTTAAACAATTGGGCGAAGTGGTTGATATCAAATGGGCCGAGGGAAAAGATTCCACGGTGACAATCAGCACAGCGGAAAATGCCATTCTCGTCATCGGCAACGAAGCCCGCCGCTTGGAAGCGGTTCCAACGCCAGCCACCGAAAACAAAGCCGAAGGCGATTATGATATTCAATACTATCACCATGAGTACGCAGAGCCGATGATTCTCACCGATCGCATCAAGGGTGGAAAACTCGGTGGATTGCTGTCGGTTCGTGATGGCGATGTCGCGGAGTTCGAAAGAAAAGTGGACATGCTTGCTTTTGAGGTCGGTAATCGCGTGAATGATCTTCATCGTCAAGGTTACAATGCCTACAATCAACCCGGTGATGACTTCTTCGCGCATACCGATCAACAACGAGGAACCGCGGGGCTGATTAAAATCAATCCCACTGTCATGGGAGATGTGGGCCGGATCGTTGCGGGAATGGATCCAAACAGTCCAGGCGACAATCGCATTTCCAATCAAATCGGAGAGCTGCAATATAGCAAATCAATGCTCGATGGCGCGACCTCTGTTGATGAGTTTTACAATGGAATGGTGGCAGAGCTCGGATTGCGCACACAAAAAGTGAACAATATGCTCGAGTCGCAAGAGGGCGTTGTTCGACAACTCGAAAATCTTCGCGAAAGCTATAGCGGCGTCAATATCGATGAAGAGATCGCGAGTATGATCGAATGGCAAAAACAATTTGATGCCTCGGCGCGGTTGATTCGCACGGCGGACGAAATGCTCGATACAGTGATTAATATTCGGAGATACTAAGAATGCGTGTTGCTGATAAAATGAATTACAATCAATCATTGAATGCGATTAATAAAAATCGTCAGGATATGATGGTTTACCAAAACCAGGCCGCTTCGCAAAAGCGCATTAACAAACCATCCGATGATCCGCTCGGAGCCGCTCGCATTTTGGAAAAGAAAACCGAGATGCAAGGGTTTGAACAGTACAAACGAAATATTTTATCAGCCAAAGAGTTTGTGGAATACTCCGAGCAGTCCCTTTCGCAAGCCAGTGAACTTTTAATTCGCGCCAAGGAACTTGCAATTGATCAGGCGGATGATTCTGCCAATGGTGCGGAGTCTCGTCGAATCGTGGCTGGAGAAGTTCGTCAGATTTACGAGCAAATGGTGAACATTGCCAATCGTCGCTTTGGCGATCGCTTTCTTTTTGGCGGTTACAAGAGTCTGACGACACCATTTGATATGACGGGCACCTATTTTGGCGACGACGCCGAAATCGAAGTGCAAATCGAAAAAGATGCCTTCATCACAACCAACCTTCCAGGCAGCGTTGTGTTTATGGGCAAAAAACTTCATCAGCCTTTGCCAGTTCAGGAAACCATTCAGGACGATAAAACCAAGGCGGAGTTGCGCGGCCCAAGTTCGCAAGATCCCCTGTCTCCAACGTCACAAACAATCACCAACAGCACTCAAGGAGCTTGGGGGCCGCAGTCCGTAAACATCTTTGAAGCCCTACGGGACCTCGAAGTCGGTTTGCGCGCCAATGATAAATCTGTTGTGCAAAACTCTTTGGAATATTTAGATTCCGCAATATCGCAAGTGAATATGGCACGCGGTGAGTTGGGCTCGCGAGTGTCTTCGCTCAACACCGGTTTGGAAACTTTACAAAAATTGCATGTCGACTCGAAGGTCATCCAGTCTGAAATCGAAGACGTTGATATGTACGACTTGGTGAATAATTTAACCAAAACGCAAACGCAACTTGAGGCCTCTCTTTCCACATCCGGAAAAATGCTCAAGACAACACTCCTTGACTTTCTGAGGTAGTGATAATAGCAAAGACACTCGGTTTATTACTGGGCAGAAGCGTAAATCATTACGCAAGCTGAGCTTTGACCAGGATGTTGAAGGAGCTTTATGTTAGTTCTCACAAGAAAAATTGGCGAAAGTATCGCAATCGACGATCACATCAAAATTCGTGTCGTTCAAATCAAGGGCAAGCAAGTTCGCTTGGGAATTGAAGCCCCAAAAGACACTAAAATCCATCGCGAAGAAGTCTATTTGTCGATTCAGGAGCAAAACAAGCAGTCCATTTCGACGACCTCCGACAAAGCCAAAGACGTCGCAAAGATGCTCAAAGATCCCCAGTAAGACGGAGGCGGATCTAAGGCCTCAATTCTTTGCGCGTGTTGTCGAAATCCTGTCTCCAACCTTCTCTCCCTAAAGAAAATCCTTGAATTATTTTCACTGGAACGACTACTATTTGGTTAACCGTTCGGCGCTTTGTGTTGTCTCCATGGGAGGCACCGGAGTTTATCCTGGGGAGCTGTTGGTTGTTTTTGGAGGGGGAAATGCAGATCCAAACTTCGCGTTTTGGAAATATCACTGTTGGTGAGGACGACGTCCTCCACTTCCCAGAAGGATTGCTGGGTTTTTCAGATCTAGATCGTTTTGTGTTACTGGATGATCCAAGCGACGAAATCTTTGCCTGGCTACAAAGTTGCGACGAACCAAGCATTGCCTTTCCAATACTAGAGCCCGAACTTTTCTCAGACACCTTTCAGCTGACATTAACAAAGAGCGATCTTAAATCTTTAAATGTCGAAGACAAAACAGGCCTTCGCTCATTTTGCATTATTACGATTCCCGAAGACCCAACCATGATGACGGCCAATTTAAAAGCGCCGATCATCATCAACATCGCGCAAAAAATGGGTCGTCAGTGCGTGCTTCAGGACAACAAACTGGAAATCCGCGAGCCCATCTTCACGCGCCTTCAACAGCGCGTGGTACAAAACAGTCCAAGCGCGATCAAGAGCAAAGCCGTTGATTCTGGCGTAGCCGTAAAACTTCCGGGCGCCGACAAGACCATCTAAAAAGGGACCAAGTCCCTTTTACTGTTATAGACGCAATTCCAGTCAACCTAACGAAGCCCCATACGTCATTCTGAGCGAAGCGAAGAATCTTGCTTCCTCATCGCCAGTAATTCTGCCAATTTCGTTTTTTATGTGAAGTATAAAAGTTTCAGAAATCAGTCGCATTTACTAAACACGTTGTTCTTTTCATTTTTGAGTTTTATTTCAAAATAATGAAAACACTATTTATACATTCAATCGCTATCGTTTTATTCATTTCAACTGCCATTTTTTCTTCAGCACAGGCAAAAGTCTCCGCAGAGGAAACTCTCGCGATTGTGGGCGCTACGCTTGTGGATCCTGAAAAGGAAACAGAACGTCTCGGTTCTGTTCTGGTTAAGGATGGAAAAATTGTTAAAATCATAAGAGGCTCCTCCGGCCCTCTCAATGCGGACCAGGTGTTCTATGCTCAGGGTCTTTGGTTGATCCCTGGGCTTGCCGACATGCATATTCACAACTTTGGCGATAATACGCCGCCCGCTCATGCTTATGAAGAAAACTATCATGAATTCAGCACCCAGGAAGACATGGCTTTTCGCTATTTGCAGGCGGGAATCACAACGTACCTTGATCTGTTTTCGTCGAGCAAATATGGAGACACTCCCGAAAAAACTTTTGGCAGCGATCACTTCGAACTTCGTGAGAAACAGCAGAAACAAAGTCTTCTTGCTCCTCACATTTACCTCTCTGGTCCCCTCTTCGTGGCTAAAGGCGGTCATGGCGTTTATGGATTTCCGGATGCACTTTCTTTCGAAGTGACAGATGAGAGCGGCAAGCTTCTTAGCGAGAAAGAATTAAAAAATGTGGCTCGTTCGGTTGCAAAGAAAGTTCAAAATCTGATTGATCAGGCAAATCCTGATGTTGTTAAATTTATCTACGACACTCACAAAGACGCTCCGACAGATCGTCCCACTGTTTTGCCTTTGACGATCGCACAAACAATCATCGAGACGGCTCACAAAAATTCAGTCAAAGCCATTGCACATGTTGGGTCTTGGGAGGCTGTTGAAGCTTTAGCCAAGCTCGGTGTTGACGCTGTTACGCACCTTCCTCATGATGCGGCTCCAGCGTCTACACTTAAGGCTCTTCGTAAGCAGAATGTGGCTGTGATTACCACGATGTCGATCTATTCCGACTTCGGTCACATGGAAGATGCAGCTTTTGCAAAAGATTTTATTTCCTATCCACTGGCTCAGGTCTCTCCCGTTTCTTTTCTGAATACGTACCTTGATTTCTCAGCTTACTCGGATGAGGACAAAGGATGGGTGCGTTGGGGAGATCAACACAATCAGAGGGAAACGCAAAAAAAATCTTTTCGGTCTTTAATGGATGCAAAGATCTTGATTTTAAGCGGTTCGGACAGCGGAAATAGTGGAACCATGCACGGCTATAGTTTACATCGAGAGTTGATGAAAATGGTCGAGTTTGGAGCCACTCCGTGGCAAGCCCTCCGCACCTCAACGATCAATTCGAGAAAATTCTTAAATGGAAATTCGGGCACACTTCGCATCGGCTCTTCCGCGGATCTTGTTCTTTTGTCGGAAAGTCCCATCGAAAGTATCGCCAACACTCAGAAGATCAAGACGGTGTTTATCCAAGGTCAGGAAGTTAAAAAGTAGGACGGCCCAAATCCAAGCCGCCTAAGTATGACCTCGTCATCCTGAGCGAAGCGAAGGATCTCACATCCGACTCAACTGCAGTTCTCATTCTCCAAGCGTGCTTGTGTGCTGACACATTTCTATCGATTCTAAGGCTTAATGAATCGCTTTGTTTGTTTTGGAATTATTCTCTCTCTTTTTATACATCTCACACTGTACGTGTTTCTAAAAAAGCAAAACACTCCCATCGCAGAGGTCAGGGAACCACTTTTTATCGAATGGGCAGCGAGCAATACATCTGCTGAACCACAACAGAATTCCAAAAAATCCCATCGCAAAACAATTAAAAAAAACGGCCATCTTTCCAAACTTTTACACAGCAGTTTTGGAGACATGGCCCGCGAGGTCTACGGGCAAAAAAAATCGAGTGGTGAGTCCATTCAAGACATCGAAGTTTCGTCAGGCGATACGGTGATCGATTTGCAAAAAACAATCGACAATGATCGTTTGCTGCCTAGAATCTGGCGTCAGATCCGCGCCCATGCTTCGTATCGGCCCGAACATATTCGCGAACGCATTCAAGGTGTCGTTCAGGTGCGTGTTCGCTTGGGACGAAGGGGAGAGCTTTTGCGCATTTTTGAAGAATCGATGACGGGCCCACGGGAGTTGCAGGGTTGGGTTCTTCTTTTCTTGATCGAAGCTTTGCAAAAGCCGTTTTTGTCAGAAAAACTACCTGCAATCAAAACATTGGATTTGCGCTTCTATTTTTCGATGAGTCAGGAGTTTCCTCCATCACAAACAAATAGAGAGCGAATGATTTTTCCGATCGACGGAAGTTTACCTCTCCATGTTCAAATGGCACAAAATGCGCAAGACATGTTTGCAGACGAAAAACTAAAGAACGCATCAGTCTGGAGTTTTTACGAACGCCTCAGCATCTACGAAAAGGCCTGTGAGCATCGCAACCCCGCTGGCTGTCAAAAAGTGAAGGAAATGAAAAGGTTTGTTGCTAAATAATAGTTAAGTCCATTCAGCTAATAAGCAGCAGCATCGGCATCAGATACAGTTTCAGTCCTGTTTTCTGTTTGCAATGAGTTAGCTATTCTTTCGGTTACTAAAAACTGAACTGAAACCGTATCTGATGCCGATGCTGCTACCGACTGAATAGTAGTCCTACTTAAAGCTCCAGACTTTTCTAGCTCTTGGTCCAGTTAAAACCATCTCATTTTGAGCCGATAAGCTTAGTAACAAGGATGGTTTATGAAGAAGATCAATTTACCTTTGCTGTTCTTTCTCTTCTCAGGATTAGAGGTGCAAGTTCAGGCTGCTGAAAAAGAAGCTGTTGTCATTGAAGTGCGAAAAAATATTGCGCTTTCGAAAAACGACAAGGTTTACAAAAACTTTTTTATCAATGGCGGCGGGAAGCTTGGTCTTACTAAAGGCACGGTTGTCGATGTTCTTCGTCGTTTACCGATGCATGATCCGATCAAAAATATTTCTGTGGGTGATCTCCGCGTGAAGGTGGGAGAGCTTGAAATCGTTCAAGGTGATGAGTACTTAAGCGTTGCCAAACTTGTGTCATCCGAAAATCCTGAGAACCGAGCCGTTTTGGATTACGATGCTGTGATGGTGGGAGATCGTTTGGATTTAAGCTCTCTTAGGCAACCATCAATACCCCTCGCGCCTGACGTCAATGCTCTTATGGCACCATCTGCTGCCCTTGAAGGGGAAAAAATCGCTTTACTCAACCGTTCCGATAAAGCAAAAAGTCTTATGAAGGAAGGGGAGCGACATCTAGAGACTCTATCCAACTTAAAAATGGATACAAAACCGCAAGCTCAAAATACACGCCAACTAGCGAGTGTTGAAAAGAAGCTTAGTTCCAAGAAAAAGTCGACTCCTAAAAAGAAGAAGTAACTTTTTATATCTTCTCAAACGCACTCTAGGCAATTTTTGAAGGCTTCAAATATTTCTTTAATTTTTGAAACTGTAGGCTGATCTTTTTCTTTTCGCGCGCTGTACGCTCTTTTTGTTTTATAATTTTAGGAAAGTCTTCTACAGCTTTCTTAATTTTTTTATCTTTTATTTCTAAAAAATGACGTTTCATGGTTTGCCTTTCAAAAAACGTTTTTCAAAATTAAGTTTCGAATCGGAAGAAAGAGAATCGAAAGATTTCTTATCTAAGAGTAATTTGGGTATTGTTGAAGAATTATCAAAAATCATCCAATTATCGGAGAGGGGTCGATAAAGCGTCCAAAAGTGTTGAAAACATTTTAAATAACGTCTTCGAACGACTTGAGTGGGAATATGGTGTCCACCTTGTTCCACTCGTTTCTTAATACGAGAAATATTCTGTGTTACCTTCTGTAAGAATAAAAAATAAATCTCAATAGAGTAATCATTTTTACGTGCTTCTTCGATGATTTTTGCATACGTTCGACCACTGAGTGTGGATTCGAAAGAAAACGAATCACCCTTGCTGAGTTTATCTTTAATGTCTTCTAGCAGAATTCGACCTGCTTGAAATGAGGCGGCCGCTTGATTACCGGTGTCGAGTCCGGCGGCGATGAGATCTGGATTTAAAAAAGGAATGGCAGCTTGCTGGCGTACCAGAAGGGATTCTGCGAAGGTGGTCTTTCCGCTCCCATTGGGGCCAGATACTATTTTAATCACTTTTTTCATAAATCCTTGCCTCAAGGGCAAATATAGTCGATTTAAAAGTCTGAGCCAACAAGAACATATAGTTTCCCAATTTAAAAACCGGCTTTACTATTCAAGTGATGCGCTTTAAATTGCCCTTATTGGAGAAGAAGTGAGCGAAACACAGCCCGCGCAATATCTCGAAGTTTATATTTCGCATCTCCATCGTCGAGTGGAAGATGAAATCAGTGGACAGCTCTTCCATTGGGGCGCCATGGGCGTCTGCGAAAATCTCAACTTTGTTCAGCCTGATATTCGTTTTAATCCCCTTGTCAAAACAGGCCACGATCTGCGATTGATTGCCTACTTTTCTACAGACGTCGCAATTCAACCTCTCATCAAAAAAATTAAATCTCATCATCCAGAAGCCTCTGTCACTGTGATCAAAGCCGATCAAAAGGACTGGCTCGAAGAATGGAAAAAGGGCTATGAGGCCTTCCCACTCACGGGTGATATTTGGGTTGTTCCAAGCTGGAAGCCTGTTCCGCCTCAAGCCAAAATGCCCTTATTTATCGACCCAGGAATGGCCTTTGGAACCGGCACCCACGAGACGACACAGATCTGTAGCCATTTGATTTTTGAATACATGAAACAAAACACCTGTCAGTCCGCGTTTGATGTGGGCACCGGGACAGGAATTTTAGCCATTTTGATGTCCAAGCTCGGGGTCCCACAAATTTTCTGTAGTGATATTGATCCTGAGTGCAAGCGCGTATCTCTGGAAAACTTCGAAAAAAACAAAATCGAAAACATCACATGGGTGGACGATTTTTCTCGCCACGAGGGCGAGTGGGATATCATCGTCGCAAACATCATCGACGGTGTTCTGTGCGATCTAAAAACAGATTTTCAAAATCGCTCCACACCTCAAACGCATTTTATTTTTAGCGGCATCCTGATTGAACGTGAAAAAGAATTTTTAGCACAAATGCTTAAAGACTGGCCCCTTAAAACGCAAAAACGATTTGCGATGAAGGAGTGGGTCGGGTATTGGTTTTCCCGATGAGACGCTATCGAATCGAAAACACCTCAGAGAATGACCTTGAAGTTCTGATCGAAGGCGATTCATTTCATCACATCGTTGATGTTTGCCGGCAAGACGTGGGCTCCCGCTTCGAAGTTCTCACCCCGACGGGTTGGGCTTTGTTTGTCGAAATTCAAAAAATCGGAAAAAAATCAGCACAAGCTCAAGTGATCGAAAAAAGAAAAATCCCGGAGCTTAAAAAACCGTGGATTCATCTTGCGCTCTCCATGCCCAAGATCTCCACTTACGAAGCCGTTCTCGAAAAAGCGGTGGAGTTGGGAGTTTATCAAATTCATCCTTTTTTTTCGGATTACAGTTTTGTAAAAACCCAAAAAAATGTTCTCGAAAACAAAGCCTCGCGTTTTGAAAAGATCATTCAATCGGCTACCCAACAAACAGGGCGCGGAGATTGGATGAAGGTGGCTCCGGCCTGTGATCTTGATGAACTTCTGAAGCAATTTCAAAATCAACCACGCACAGACGGCCTTTTTGCCTACGAAGGAGCCGGGGAATTGAGTCTCAAGGCGGCCCTCGAAACCATGAAGACCAAGCATTCTTCCCTGACAAGCCTCGAAAATCTTTGGATTTTTGTCGGAAGTGAGGGGGGATTTTCCACGCAAGAGGTTGAAATCTTTAAAAAGTTTAACCTTTTCCCTGTCTCATTGGGTCAACAAGTGTTGCGGGTTGAAACGGCTTGCGTCACACTTCTGGGCATCATAAAGTATCAAATAGATCTGTTTTAAGGAGTTGTTGATGGAAATGGATGATTTTGACTTTAAGCCAATCACCAAAGGCCTTGGTTTTGATAAAAAAGCCGAGGAGTCGAAGCCCATCATGACAAGCTCTGTTCCGCCGTCGCTCACGTTCTCGGAAAAAATTGAGCCCTCTGCGAAGCCGGAAATTTTCGAAAAGTCCATTGATTGGAACATGAATCCTCCTAAAACCAGCCGCATGATCAGCGATATGCTGAACTCGCTTCCACCGGCGATGGAGTTTTCTCCTGAGACCACTGTGCCCAAAAAATCAGAACCTAAGGTGCATATGCCTGTGGGGCGTGCGGATTACATGCCAGCACCAGCACCTCAGCCCATCACCGCACCGGCAGAGCTTCCGCAGATTTCCACCGACGATCCAGAATTGGTTCCCGAAGGCCGTGTGGATGTAAGTCTTAACAACACTCTCGAAAAAGCTTTTCCAAAAGTAGGATTCCGCCGTCCGTTCTTCCATCAAACGGTGGAAGTGAAGCCTCAGTACACGCCGGTGACTTCAAGCTTTACGTCGGCCGTGCTCGACTTGCTTGTGATTTCGGGTTTAAGCGCTTTATTTTTGGTGAGTTTGATTCTTGTTACAAAAATTGATTTGATCGCTGTGATCCTTCATACCAAAGCACCACTCAGTGTTTGGGTTGAAGTGGGAGCGATCTTTTTTGGCGTCTACACACTTTATTACATGTGCACACGCGGTTTGTGGGGCAGCACTCTCGGTGATTGGGCTTTTGATATGCAGCTTGGTTTAGAGGAAGAGCGCCTTCAGTGGTTTTATCCGGCACAAGTGGTATTGCGAATGACCGTGATTGCACTGACGGGATTTATTCTGATGCCGATTGTTTCGTTTTTGTTTAAAAAAGACATAGCTTACTGGATTTCGGGGCTTCGACTCTACACCAGAAATTATTGATCTGGTGACGAAATGAAAGAGTTGTTGGCTCAGCTGCAAAACCTACGGTCCCAAAAAAAGAAAATTGTATTTACCAATGGTTGTTTTGATCTGTTGCATGTGGGGCATGTTCGCTATCTTTCAGAAGCCAAAAAGCTGGGTGACTTTCTCATCATCGGTGTAAACTCTGATGACAGCGTCAAACGACTCAAAGGACCCACGCGCCCGATTCAAAATCAACAAGATCGGGCCGAGATTTTAAAGTCGCTAAAATCGGTGGATGAGACTGTTATTTTTCGTGAAGACACTCCACAAAATTTGATTGAGCAAATCAAGCCAGATATTTTAGTCAAAGGCGGCGATTGGTCCGTGGACCAAATCGTCGGCGGCCATTTTGTGCAAAGCTATGGCGGCCAAGTGTGCTCACTGACCTTTATCGATGGCAAATCAACGACCAAAATCATCGAAAAAGCCAATCTTAAAAAATAGGGTCTGTCCTAAATTATTTTTCCTGATTTAAAATGCGAATCTCGCGTTGTGGAAATGGGATTGTAATGCCACCAGCATCCAGTGCTTTTTTGGTTTGTTTGTGCAAATCAAAATAAGCCGGCCAATAATCGTCTGTTTTGCACCATGTGCGGAAAGTCAGATTCACCGAGCTGTCGCCAAAGTTTAAAATTCCGACCATGGGCTCTGGATGAGCTAAAACCATTGGGTTTTGTTTGGCCAAATCGAGAAGAATTTTTTCTGCCTTATCGACATCGTCGCTGTACGCAATACCCACTAAAACATCCACTCGCCGTGTGAGTTCGGCTGTGGAATTGGTGATGACATTTCCAATCAGTGGACCATTGGGAAGGATTACACGTCGGTTGTCGGTGCGGGTGAGAGTTGTGTAGAAGATATCGATCGTTGTTACGATGCCTTCTTGGTCTTGTGCTACAATCAAATCGCCAACGCGAAACGGTCGTAGAACAAGAATTAAAACGCCACCTGCGAAGTTGGCTAAACTTCCTTGCAGAGCCAAACCAACCGCTAATCCCGCAGCTCCCAAGATGGCGACAAAGGAGGTTGTCTCCACACCCAAAACTCCCGCCGCAACAATAACGACTAAGATTTTTAGCGCGACATTAAAAATACGTGTCAGATAAACGATAATGGTTGTATCGAGTTCTTTTTGATCAAGGCCCTTGTTATTTAAAACGCGTGTGATTCGATTGGCCAACCAAAATCCCACAACGACGATGATAATCGCTGCGATAATTTTAAATCCATAAGCCATTGCGTATTCGATCAATTTTAAATAAATTTGCTCTGATTTTGTCATAATGTCTGTCACGGTCTCCATTTTAAAAACTCCTTCTTTTAAAAAATTAAACTGATTTTAGCGGTGTACACGGGCTCAACGTAATAATCCAAAGAAAGTGTCATGTTTATGTAATTCCACTGCGAATTGATTCCAAGCGCGGCATGAAGGGCATTGACCTCTTCTTTTTCAGGTACTCCTGTGTCGGTGATTCCGCTTGTGCCACCTACAAATTTTCCATAAGCCCCGACCCAGCCCAGAGTTGTAAAAATAGAGAGGGGAGGAGCGCCATAGCCAAACATAAGATCCGTGCCTAAGTTTCGGCTGACCAGTTGGTTGTTAAAATTAGCACTGTTCGCGTGAATCATGCCGGTGATATAAAATGGGGACTCCGACATTTTATAAAAATTGTAGCGCAAGAGGCTGCCAAATTCGGAAATACCAAAAGTAGCGGTGTAAGGAATAAACTGAAAGTACAAATCCAGGTGATCGTAAATACCTTTACCGATGATGATTTTAGGATAGTACAAAGTGTTTTGCGATTGTTCGTCAGTGATATAATTATTAATCGTATCGGTGTTGATAAACTCAAAGGCAATGGCCACTTCGAGGCCACTATCGGTGCCCAGAGGGGCAAGCGTTGAGATATTTTTAACGCTCGAACCGAGTCCCAAAACCTCCAGCACAGCGACACGATTTTCTTTGGTCAGCCCGGTGGATAAACTAAACTCCGCCATGGAAAACGGCAGGAGGAATAAAAGACATTTGATCAAAATAAGCATGGAAAACCATCATAGGTCGTAGGCCGGGAGTTGTCTAGGGGGCTCTACTGTGTGTCTAGAGAGTCGCTTGGGTGCTTTGTAAAAAGTTGCTCAAAGAACCTTCAGTTTGTACGGCCTGAGCTTTTACTTTGGCGTCGGTCGATTCGGTGAGTCGAGTTTGCTCGATCACAGAGAGCGCCTGTTCAAAGCGCGGTTTGATATTTGATAGATTGGCTGCTTTGGGTGTGGGATTGTTTTCGTCCAGCGGTGCTAAATTGGAATACTTCCTGGTGGCTTCGTCCAACACAACAAGAGCTTCGTAAGCTGTTTTTGAGGTTGGAGTGGTCGCGACCTTGAGAGCAGAGACCACGTGTGAAAGTTTTTTCTCTTGATAGTAATTGGCAACTTCTTGGCGCGCAGATTGACGAAGATCCGCATCAGGATCACCGTTTTTCATAAGGGCGAGCTCCGAAAAGCTGCGCACGCTGGGTGTCGAAGTGAGAGCTGTGAGTCCAAACTGACGAATTTGCACGCGCTCGTCCTGACGCATTTCTGCGACAAGGTCATAAAAGATATTGTTCGAGACTTTTTTAACCTGAAAAGATTCAATCAACTTGGAAAGCATGGCGCTATCCTCGTTTACAAAGATAGGCTCTTCCCAATACTCCATAGAGTTGAGGTTGTCCTCTTCTTCTTTTTCTTTCTCAGTGTTGTTTTGTGCTTGCTGATTGTTGGCATTGGGATTTGGTTGTGGAAACGCTGCAGTTCGATTGTCGGAACTCATGTCTTCTTCTGTGTCGGAAAGTCCAAACTCACGATTGCTTTTTTCTTTCCCTTTGCCTTTTGCCTGAAGGGCCGATTTCTTTTTGCCCTTTTTGGCTTTCTTTTGATCTTTTTTGCTAATGAACTTTGTCGAAGCCACCAAAGGATGTTGGTACTCGGTGCTAGGAGTGTAAGAGTTCACGGTGTTCGTGGTGGGCTGATATTCATTGCCTGAGGTTTTGTCTTTTTTAAGATAAACACGTTTCCACTGTGTACGAGGTGAAGATAAACGAGGATGTGAAGCTTCTTCTGTTTCAGCTTCAAGTGTTGCTGTGGACCACGGCAGCCAGCTCTTCGGTTTCGAAGAAGTGTCCGTTGTGCTCCAGCTCATGATCATTAAGACCAGAGCCAAACCGGCAGCGAAATAGAATAAGTTGCGATTGTTCTTCGTCCCCATACCAAAGAGATACTGCATACCAGGTGCCAAGAAAGGGACCGTAAGGGGTTCATTTTTAATGGAAAGGACGCATTTTACAGAGGGAAAACTGTCACAAGTTTAGACAGCTGCCTGCTCATTTTGCGACAGTCTCAAAATGAGATGGCGACAAAACCCATCTACTTCCTAGCGGTCAGTCATAGACTCAGTGACAACGTCGTTAAGGGCTTTCTCTGCCTCTCGGCCGGCAATCTGTGTTGCAGCCATAAAGCCACGATTGAGTTTTGGAGCCAACCAAACATTAACGGTGTTCAGCGTGTTGCTCCCAGAGTGTTGAAGCGCAGGCCCCTTTGCCCAAGAGCGCTCCAAGCGCAACCATCCTCCCGAAGTATACTCTTGGCCAGGGTAGGCTGTGTGAAGCGGAAGAAAGCTATCGGCCTTGAGGATCTTTGTGTCCTTGCCATTAAAGCCATCGAGATGCGCTTGAGCAAAAATACTCCAATCGCCAAGACTGCAACTCACAGTTCCTGCTGGGCCGAAAAAGTTTGGATTATCAAAAAGCTCTTCGGGAAGTAAAGCCACCGCAGCGTTTTTCGTTCGGCGATGAGGCCAGGGATTTTGCGGGGGAAGAGTGCGGTTCGAAACCGCAGAGCCAAAAAGACATGAATTCATTTTGAGCGGTTCAAAAATATTCTTCTGCATATTTTCTTCCCAGCTCAAGGAAGATAGTTTTTCGATGATGGCACCGAGGAGAATGTAATTCCAATTGCTGTAATGATACATAGAGTTTGGAGTCGCTTGCGGTTTTTGAATCAGGAGTTGTTCGGTGGCGTGTCTACGAGCCTCGATCGGGATGTTGTTCATCTGAACCAAACGAGTCCAGAGTTGTCCGTTGTTAAAGCCAATCATTTCGTCGGTGAGCCCAGAGCGGTGAGCGCCGAGCATAGCGACGGTGACAGTTTTAAATTCGGTGAGCATTGCAACTTCGGGAAAGAGCTCTTCCAGTGTCGAATTCCAAGACAGTTTTTTTTGTTCCACAAGCTGAGCAATAAGAGTGGCGGTCATGGCCTTGGTGCACGATCCCAGGTGAAAGACATCGGTGTTTTCGATGGGAGTGGGCAGATCGATTTTCCGTCGCCCCGTCGACAAGATTTCAACGTCGTTATTTTGCAAATGGGCAGCGGCCACCCCAGGAAGAGCGTATTTTTCGCGAATGGATTCCAAATCCAAAACAGAAAAAGCTTCAGCCAAAGGCTGCCAGCAAATAAGAATGGTAAGATAAACAATCAGCTTCATATACGTCCCGAGTTGCAGCACTAAGAGCACACTGTGTGCCAGAGCAAGCTGCACGAGATTCTATCTCAAGAGCGAAAAGAGTCACTTCAGGAGAGAAGTGGACGTGGTTTGTCATACGTGAGAGGGGTTTCTAGTTTTTATCATGAATCTTGATCAGTGCGCCATCGGTGAGCTCAATGCGCTCCAGATGTTTACCAATAGATTCTTCATGGTTTTGCTAGGAAACAACGGCTAACAAACCAAAGGGTGTTTTTTATGCACAAGCCATCTGGCTTGGGTGCGAGGAACCCCAAGGCCTTCAAGTTGATTGATCTGAATGTAATCTTTCACAGATAAAAAATCCCGCAAGCCCGTAAGGATTCGCGAAAAGGGCCGATAGTCCCAAAACTTCTTGGGTTCGCTGTTCTTTTTTAAACGAGCCACAGTCCACCGATTGCGCCCGGTGATCAACATTGCAATGGCCGCCGTGATCGCACGAATAAACCGATAATATCCCTGCCGCTTTGTAAACTGCAGTTGAAAGTGCAAATGTGTACCCACATTAGCGAGCGACTGAATTCGCACACCATATTTGAGAGCAAATTTATCAATGATCTTTTTAATCTCACGCGCATGGGACGGGCGTGTAAAGGATTTCTCACTAATCGCCTGGGACGAGCGAAGGACAAGATGCATACTCTGGGTCGTCGATATGGGACGGGCGTGGCGACGACCTTTCCGAGTCTTCAGGAGCGTTCCCCCGTAAGACTTTGAATTCTTGGCAAAGAAATCAGTCTGTAAAGCACCTCCTCGAGGAGGTCGATCTTGGTTCATTGGGACGGTCTTTTTATTGGGTGTTCTTTGCACAGGTTTTAAATTACGTGAACGAAGGTATAAAAGTCAAATTTATTTAAGAATGGAAGGAGATTTTAGCCGTGCGTTAGGGTTTTCCGAATTAAATTAAATGAAGAGGAATGGCCTGACATAGGATATCGGGAATGCAGACAAAAAAGAGTTTGAATGCACACCTTTTAGGTCTTGGCTGTTGGGATTCTTTCTAGGTGAATCTATTCATTTCCTTAGATATTTTGTGGGTCCATGGTGTGCCATTCACTTTGGGTTTATGCGGCACCTAGATTGCTTATAAGTTAAACATGGCTACCAAATACATTTGTTGCACCGTTATTCCTTTTCTGATGTCAATTTTTTTTACATCTGTATCGATGGCAAAATGTGAGATAACCGAGTTAGGTCCAAATAGCTTCTCAATGGCTACGAATAAAAGCACAGTTACTGTGCTTGGATGGACTCATATAACCGAAGAATCGAGTGTTCATCTAATTCGCGGACTTCGCAGCGAGATATCATCTTCATCAGAAGGTGTAAGTTGCTCACAAATCGAAAAAAATCTTAAAACCATCATCTCTTCTCACCAGACAGAATTCGAGCAATACAGTCAGATGCAAACAACACTTATGGAGTTGGCTCAAAAAAATTCGGACACAAAAATAGCTGTTGAGCAAACACCTATTCAGCTGCGAAGTCATCAGGTTGGGATCCAAACTTTTCGACTCAAGCTTAAGCCACTCGCAAAACGATGTAGCTCAGTAGCTGATGAGTTGAATGTAATGATCAGTATACTTTTTGGTCCAGATCATCAGGTAGCTGCCGACTTAAACCGACAAGTTGTTCCAGTCGAAAGTGAAGAAATCAAAAACAACAACTACTTAGATTTTCAAGTGCCGGAAACTTTTGATTATGAAAATCAAAGTATAACAGCAGATGGACAAGAGGCTATTTCCCTGATTCGAAGCTCTATCCTTTCTCTAAAATCAGCAGACGAAAGTTTAATAGATCGAGTTGTAGCTTTTGAGAAAAATCCAGGTAAAAAAGCCGAGCTGAAACGAAACCTGCAATTATCTATTGATCGATGGATAAACATCATGAAAGGCGCTTATGAGCGTAACACTTTTATTGCTCGTCAATTGCTGAAATCAGAAGAACCCATCATTTTGCCGATAGGTTACTTACATGTTAATAATCTAAGAGAACAATTACGCCAAATGTGCTTTCAAGAAACTTCATTGCAAAATGAAAACGATGTTAAAAGTGAAGAAACGCAGCAATAAATAGTAAAAAATAGTTACTTTGGTTACGAACTTTCCTGAGTGGCCCCCCAGAACAAATAACCAAAGATCAAACGATGAGGAGTTTGATTGCAGGTTACTTCGTATTGGCTCTGCCCTAGTCTAAAGTTTGATCGTAGACATTCCGTAGTGGGCCCAAAACACTTCCGATGTTATCTTTATGAAGAGGTGGGCACGCGGATATTTTTAATACTATTTAACGTGTTCTTTTGTTTGTTAATAGAAAATGCGTGGTCTGATGAGGCTGTGCTTGGGGTGACTGAACAAAACACTCAATCCGTGTCCGTAGATCCATCCGCCGCGGTGAGGGGTGAGTGGTGTATCGATAGCCGTCCACGCTCATTTCCATCAATAAGAAAGCTAACAATTGGAAGTGGCAATAAAGTTCAAAGAGAGTCGACTGATGGCGCTATGACCACACAAAATTTCGAATATAGCCCTGAGAAAAAGATCCTCATTGTTCGTACAGCACCGGAAAGCACGCCTAGGGACTGTCCATTACCGCGAACGAAAAAGACAGATCCTGTTGTTTTGGTCCCATGTCCTTCAGGCAAAGAATTGGTTTCAGTTTACGAACTTCAAGATGATGGCCGTTTACAAAAAAAGGGACTTATAATCTACAGCCCCAATTGGCAGCAGCTTCCCACAGACGAAATTCTTAGAAAAAAACATACGACTTCAGAGGATCAAAAGACTGATTATTACTACAAACGCTGTAGTCCATTGACGAGTTAAATTTCGTTCCGTATTCGTAAAACTAAAATACAAACAATCTTTTTCCCAAACTTCACTTATAAGCCGGAATCCCCGTAATATACTCGCCCAAAATCAGACGATGGATATCCTCTGTGCCTTCATAAGTATTTACACTCTCGAGGTTCATCAGATGGCGGCCGCATTGATACTCCAGTGTAATGCCAGAGGCGCCGAGGATATCCCGCGTGATGCGAGCAATTTCCAAAGCTTTTGAAACATTGTTCATCTTGGCGAGGGAAATCTGCTGCGGAATCGCGAGCCCCTGCTCTTTCAGGCGACCCAATTGATACGACAGCAACTGCCCCTTGGTGATTTCGGAAAGCATATACGTGAGTTTGCTCTGCACCAGCTGAAATGAAGCGATGGGTTTATCAAACTGAATCCGCGTCAGCGAATACTGCTTGGCCTCGTCAAAGCACGCCATGGCCGCGCCCATTACACCCCACGAGATTCCGTAGCGGGCGTGATTTAAACAACTCAACGGGCCTTTCATGCCAAGGACATCGAGTTTATTTTTTACAGGCACAACACATCCATCCATGATCAACTCTGAAGTCACCGAAGCGTTGAGACTGAATTTTTTTTCGATATTGCGCACCTGAAAGCCTGGAGATTTTGTTGGCACGATAAAACCGCCAATTTTATCATTCTCATCACTCAGCTTCACCCATACGATGGCGAGATCTGCAAAACCTCCGTTGGTGATCCACATTTTGTTTCCGGTGAGAATATAATCATTCCCCTTGCGCACAGCTTTGGTTTGCATCCCGCTGGGATTGGAGCCGAAGTCAGGCTCCGTGAGACCAAAACATCCAATCAGATTTCCCTTGGCCATTTCGGGCAGATATTGATTCTTCAGTTCTTCACTCGCGTAGGCCCATATCGGAAACATGCACAGAGCGCCTTGCACGCTCATGGCACTGCGAATGCCGCTGTCGGCGCGTTCGAGCTCTTGCATGATCAGCCCATAGCTCACTTCGCCAAGTCCCGGGCAACCATACCCTGTCAGATTGGCGCCAAGAGCTCCGAGGGAACCCAGTTCTTTAAAAACTTTTAAAGGAAAAGTATGATTGAAATAATGATCAGCGATGTCGGGCATGATTTCTTTGCTAACATACTGCCTGAGTGT
This sequence comes from uncultured Pseudobdellovibrionaceae bacterium, assembly GCA_964579625.1. Classification (GTDB taxonomy): domain Bacteria; phylum Bdellovibrionota; class Bdellovibrionia; order Bdellovibrionales; family JAGQZY01; genus JANPLN01. Next base: position 3,383 of record CAZOGU010000001.1, on the reverse strand, counting down.
TTGCTGGATGGATTTCTCTTCATCGGTCAGCAAACTATTAATGTTGTAAAAATCGAGGGCTTCGTAAGGATGCATGCCATTCTCCTCTGAAATCGTCATCAAAGACGAATCTTTTATCGTTTTAATTTTAGGACTCGAGGGCTTAATAGTCACCAATTAATCAATGGCGATGGGGGGTTATCTCCCTTTCATCAGTTCTTCGAGCGTCCCCTAACAGGATGGCTTCTTAAGCTTTGAATTATTAACCTTTTCTCAGTTTAATTCGTGACTATTTTGCTTCCCAGTTTTAAAAAGAGTCTTCAAATCGAGTCCATCAAATCAAAAAAAGGGAGTCGTTAATGAGAGTGTTAGTCATAGGGCAGGGCGGTCGAGAGCACGCATTGGTGAGAGCCCTTTATTTTTCGGCGTCGGTGACAGAAGTGCATGCAGCCCCAGGGAGCGAGGGGATGAGTGAAGCCATTTGTCATAAAATCGATGTGCAAAACTCCTCAGTGGTTTTAGAACTCTGCCAAAAATTTCAGTTTGATCTCATTGTGATCGGGCCCGAGCAGGCGTTGGTCGATGGGCTCTCCGATTTTTTACGAGCTGCTGGATTTCCGGTTTTTGCCCCGAGCCAGGAGGCCGCGCAGCTTGAGGGAAGCAAAATCTTTAACAAACAATTCCTCATCGACGGAAACATTCCCACCGCCCCCTCTCAGATTGTGCAGACGGTGGATGAAACAATGAAGGCCGCGCAAAGTTACTCCTCGCCCTATGTTTTAAAAGCGGACGGACTGGCTGCGGGAAAAGGTGTCTACATCTGCCGAACACTGGAGGAACTCAAAGAAGCCGCCACAGACCTCTTTGAGAAAAAAGTTTTAGGCAAAGCCGGCGAGCGTGCGCTTCTTGAAAAATTCCAAAAAGGTTTCGAGCTGAGTTATTTTATTTTAACCAATGGGGAATCGTATGTAGCTCTTCCCCTCGCACAAGATCATAAAAAAATTGGCGACGGTGAAACGGGCCCCAACACCGGCGGAATGGGAACAGTCGCGCCCATTCCCATTCTCCCGGAAGAACAGCAAATGATTTTGCAAAGAGTGGTTGAGCCAACGGTACGGCATCTGAAAGAAACCAAGATGGTCTATCGTGGAGTGCTTTTTATCGGTTTGATGATGACGCCCGAGGGGCCATCCGTGCTGGAATTTAACGTGCGATTTGGCGATCCCGAAACGCAAGTGTTGATGCCGCTTCTTGATGGAGATTGGGCACAGGTGTTTCTCACTGTCGCAAAAGGGCAAATCCCGCAAGTGAAGTGGAAGAACATTTACGCCGCATGCGTAGTTATGGCCGCTGAAGGCTATCCGCAAACTGTGGTCAAAGGAACAACCATTAACGGTGACCTCCAAGCGCAAACATCGTCGAGTTATTTTTTGCACGCTGGAACACAAAAGAAGGACGGCCAGTGGGTCGTTAACGGAGGTCGTGTCCTCAACGCTGTCGGCTTAGGCTCAAGCCACCGCGAGGCGATTAAGAAGAGCTACGAGCTTACAGAACAAGCGCAATGGACAGGAATGCAGTTGCGTCGCGATATCGGCAAAAAGTATTTATAGATTCGAAAAATGAAAAAAGCCCAGATGTCTGGGCTTTTTGATGCGATAAAAATGAGGACACGCCCTAACTAATACAGCCATTCAACATCACAGAGATTTGTTTTTTAAACACATCACTGTACGATTTAAAATTCGAAACAGGAGTGAGCAAAGAGTTTGGTCCGGTGATCACATTGCGCTGGAGGTAGTCCATGATCGATTCTTCGCTGACGCCAAAAGGATTGGAAACAACAGGCACTGTAGAGGAATTGGCCGATGGTTCGAGAGTTTCTTTTTCGATGGCAATGGCATTGATCATGATATTATCATTTGCAATTTGGTTTCTTGTGTTTTGCACATAGATTTCAACATCGATGCCCTGGATTGTAAAACTTTGTCGGCCATCTGTGCTGAGAGAAATAATTTTATTATCACTTTCAAAAGGCGCCTGCATCAAAAGTTGATGAGAAATACGCAGAGCATTTACAATGTCCGTTTCGCCGCGCGAACTTCTCGGCTTTTCCGAAAGCTGTTGGGAAAAAATCTCCATGTCCTGGGGAGTAAGAAGCTGAGTCCAAGGGATCACTTGGTCAACGTATTGTCCATTCCGCGCTCCAGACCACTCCACATAGGTCACGCCAATTCCTTTGATAGAACATTGATCAAGAAGTTTTTGGACCTGTGGATCGCGAAAGGCAGCAATCACTCCTTCTTTTTGAATGACGTATTCTTCGTCTGTGATGCTACCAGACACATCCACGGCAACGACGATCAAGGTGTCCACAGACACAACCGTCGCTTGCGATAGACTGCACATAAAAACACTGAAATAAACGAAAAAGAATCCCCTCATGACCGATACCCCTTATAAGACTGACTTTACGAACCCCTTCGAAGTCAGTGAGAAGATATATCAGTAGATCTTCATTGATTAGAAGAAAGAAAATTTAAATTATATTTTATTCACAAATTTGAGTCTTAAAGAGGCGGTTGCAACCCTGCTGAATCGCATCAAAAGGAGTTGGGTAGGTCTTACCAAAAGTAATTCAGATTCACCATCTGGACTTTGTTTTCTCCAAGGAGTGACGATTCGATGCCAATGGTGCTTGTGGGGCTTAAATCATGTTGGAAAATCATGGCAAGCTGTCCGCCATTGCTAAAATCGTAGCGCAATTGGGCTTTGGTAAATCCGCTGTACTGAATAAAAGCCTGGCCTTGGAAGGCCGCGAGTTTAAAATCAAAATTGTGTGTGATATTTTTTGAGTCTTGGAACTCGACGTTGGTTTCCATTTGTTCTTTGACCGAGTGAGCTGTTTTACCAACGGATGATTTTCTAAAATATTCAGACTTAAACAAGCGCGCAGTCGTGCGATCCATAATCCGTTTTAAAACAAAGGAATCTTTTTCGATCAGCGCGGGATCGTTTGGCATGTATTCAGTCCAAATTTTTTGAACGCGTTCGCGTCTTTCGGCAAAAGTCACTAAATCGCGCTGGAGTGAGGCCTCAAGAAGCGGTGTTTGCTCTTGAGCCTGATACTGAGGGTAGTAAGGGTTGAGATACATCTGTGCCGTTTGCCCCGCCCCAGCGGTGACAGAAATAAGCCCCATGAATAAGATCAAAACCCCTTTAATCATACGTAATAATACTAGAGCAAAAGGGAAGCCAGAACTTAAAAAGCCATGGAAATTAAGTGGTTTAAATAGGCCATCGGGTAGGGTGTAATGGGTCGCTTTTCAAATCAAAAATACGGGGGGCGGTAGGGGTTGTTTGCTGAAAAAAACTCACGAGGTGTCTAGGGGATAGACACCTCACAG